>UQBG01000003.1 GCA_900539185.1 uncultured Clostridium sp. | reverse complement strand
GAGGATATCCTTGCCATTGCAGAGTGTGAACCGGAGGATATCGAACAGGTCAGAAGGCAGTTATAAGTGGTTCCTTAATGAGTACGAAGCACGAATTTAGATTAGCATAAATAGGAGCGTGTCCGGAATGGAACGAAAATATATAATAGTAACAGGAAGAGTACAGGGAGTAGGGTTTCGATACCATGCCATGAATCTGGCAATCGAGTATCATCTTACAGGCTGGATCCGTAATATGCAAAACGGCGGTGTAGAGATGGAGGTACAGGGAGAACCGGAAGGTATCCGCCGGTTTGTAGAGAACTTAGATAAAGATACTCACTGGATAAAGATTGATCATCGATCTATAGCAGATATGCCATGTCTGGTAGACGGAGAGACCGGATTTCGTATTCGCTATAGCTATTAGGTTTTTTGTTTGCGGAATAGATATATCATCATACCAATTCCCAGCAGGACTCCACAGATAGAAACCAGAAGACCTAGGTACAGATGTGGATACACGATCTGGATCATTGCAGATGTACCATCCATTACCAGCATATGGTTCTCGTTATATAGCGGAGTATCAGAAACAAAGTTATCCTGATAGGCTAAGGTGGTGTTTACCTGTGGCTGTTCGCTTTGGATGGTGATCGTGTTTTCATTTGGGTCAACCGATATAGACATAGGAACCAGTTCACGAGTAGGCAGGGTTTCGTAGTGGATTCTTAGACAGTCGCTTAACAGATTCCAAAGGGCAGTGTTCTCAGTGCCGGTTTCTATCGCATAGTAGGCCAGATTCATTCCAAGATAGTAGATATTTTCGCTGATAGCATCCTGATTGAAGAAAGGCAGCGTTTGACCGTCTGAGTCAATCGAACCCAAGACTTGGCCGGCGTCGTTGATATAACCGGTTTTCCATTGACCATCATCGGATGGGATGGTTCCGGTGACAATGGTTTCTCCACCATAATGAAGAGCAGGAAGAGACTGAGTAAAGGTAATCTGTGATGCGTTTACATTCAGGAAGGTCTGTTCCTTGTAGGCATTCTCCGGTATGTGTGCACCATCGATCACCACACGGGTTCCACACTCAGATACAGCACGAAGAAGGGTTTCTGCAGTTTCCTGATTGTGATAGTCAAATCCACTTAAAAACAGCGTTTCATAGCTACTAAGTTCCTCCGGGCTGTAGTCATCGATATAGTTGGATGTACCTACGGTAAAGGCTGGGAAATAGATGGATAACGTATTCGCATACTGTCCAATAGCCAGGCCGGGATATTCAGATCGGACACCAAAAGAAGCCGGAGTGTTTTTCTTAAATATATAAGAAAGGTCTGTAGTGGTTACCAGTTCATATCCACATAGCTCCGCAGCAGACAGGAGCTCTTCTGTATGATTGACCGTAGAGGCCTTTGTAACCAGAACCGTATCGTCCCCCAGTTCTATGCTGCGATCAAAGACATATACATACTGTTGATGTTCCAAGGCTTCGTTCATAAGCATGATATTCTGAGAAGTAGAAGCACCCTGCCATGCCCATCCATAGGAGTAGTCGATTGCATCCTCTCCGGTAGACAGGCCCCAGGACGGATAGGATCCAAAGTTGCTTAGATCCATGAGGTTTGCCCGTTGTGTGGTATATCGTTTTAAAACCTCAGTCTCTGCTTTGATAGCAGGGGAGGTAGGCTGGTAATAACGTGGAATGTACAGGACACTGGCGAAGCAGTCAACAGCTAACAGGATCGTTAACAGGATCGAGTACTTCTTTTTGAGTGAAGTCCATTCCAGAAAGGACAGGAAAAAGAATCCATAGGAAAGCGCAATGAAGCGGAAGAACCATAGGAAGTTCCCCAAGGGAAGATGTTTGGTTACACTGATGGTTGCAGGGGTAAGTCCCAGCAGAACGACTGCGGATAGGAAGAAGCCGGCACGGTGTTTCTTATTCGCCAGCAGGATTCCTAGGATTGCAACGAAAACGATTGCAACACCGTAGTAGATCGTATCTGCTACACCGGTTGCACGATTCATCAGATTGAGAGAGATGCTGAGCGGTGCAGAGTAAAGCTCCTGAACGGTAGAACTGGAGTCACCCATCGAGAGCATACCACCGGAGATGGCAGGGATAAACCAGATACCTGCGATTGCGATGCCGATGAGCATAGCGGCTAAAGCTTCTATGTCCTGACGAATGGTACGGTTATGGATCGCATCAAAGCACAGGAAGAAGAAGGTTCCGATGCCGATGATGGCAGTTAACATCAGGTGAGTGACCGTAAGCAAGGTCATAAAAAGCATAAGACCGATCATTGCAGAACGTTTATGTTCCCGGATGTATGTCCAGAGAAAGAAAATGATATAAGGAAGAATCACTGTGGTCAGGATACGTGGAAGATTACCTTCACAGAGGTATACCCGTATGTTATCCGGCAGGAAGAACCAAAGGTAGGATAATACCATGGCGAGTACCGGACGGTTTAACTTGCGGCCAAGCAGGAGAAATGGAAGTCCGCCAAAGAAAAATACAAAGCCGGCATATAGATAATAGGCATGGAGGATCGATCCATTCGTTAAGAACAGAAAAAACGCCATGCAGTAATAAGCCATTGGCGGCCAGTACCGATAGATCTGAATTCCGTTATACCAGTCCGGGGAATATAGGGGATACCAGTTTCCCTCCTGGATACTATGGAACAGGTATTGGGATTTATATAGGTGCCCCCATACATCATTGCCGGATGGATCCCAGTGCCGAAACCATAAAAAGGCAGTCACCCCACAAGCACCCAATAGTAATAACAGGATGCCTATGAGAGTCAGATTTAATTTTGATTTGGTTTGTATATTTGCCATAGTAGTCTCCCTAATGCGATTACTCAAATATTCGGTATTTTAAGCGCCTGTTTATTCTTCATCAATCATGCTGATAACATAGGATCTGGATGGGGTTTCACTCATCTCGATCATCAGGAACAGCCAGCCCTCTTGGTTAAGGATTTTGCTTAGTTCCTCCTTGAAGTAGTCACAGCAGTTCTCTAATGTAGGATTAATGGTATCAAATGGTGGAACCGCATTCAGTTCCCGGTCCTGATATTGGTCAATAAAGGCTTTGATTTTCTTCTCCAGTTCCGCAAACTGTATAAAGTTGTTCTGCATCTTAATTACATGAAGAGTGATTTCCCAGGTATGTGGATGCATGGCACCCAGAATCCCATCGATATAGATTGCATGACGGGCATTTAGATAGAACTTAAACGTATACTGTTTATAACGGTTGCTTTTGCCACTGTGGCGGATCAGGAGAGAGTCACCATTGTCGGTATTGGCAGTGGTGGATGCCAGAGTTTCAAAGTCCCGATTGCGCTGTGCCAGTTCCTTATTGGTCTGCAGATAACGCTTCTGGCTGCGGGACCATGAGCCATAAAGAGCTGTGATCACACCAATAGACAGGAGCAGAACACTTGCAAATAGCAGAATTAAATAAATCTCATAGGTAAAGAAGCTGCCGCTTAAGTAGACGGAAGAATCGGTGATAAATCCAATCGTATAGGTATGTTCCTGCACCGAAAAGGAGGTAGTTGTCAGGACGGCGTGGGACTCCTGTGCCAGAGCTTCAAAGAACTGTGCGGGATCATCCTGAGCCTGCAGGGAACTTGTGGTTGCCGGATTCTGAGCGAACAGGACACCGGTATCGTCATAGAGGAATGCCCAGCTACTGCCGGATGCCGGTACCTGTTCGGACAGGTAATCCGTCATTTCCTGCTGTATGGCAGTCGCATCTGTTTTAGTGGAGAAAGAATCAGAGGAAGTAGCAGCCAGTTCTGTCAGTGCACCGGCGATCAGATCACACCGGCTTTGTTGTTCCTCTGTGCAGTGCGTCAGATAAGCCTGTTGTTGTCCAAGTAATAACACTACCAGAATTGCAATCGTAAGCAGAAGGCTTACTACGATTCCTGAGAGTAAAAGGGAGAATGCTCCTCCCGAACGGGTATACCATTTAGTTTTCGTCTGACTCATTGATATTCACCTCTGCTTTCCATTTTTCAAGAACCCGATTGAGACCGGCAAAGTCCTGCTGAACAACACTTCTTGCGGCGTCCCATTCTTCCCGTAGGTTCTTCATACGCCAGGTCTGTTTCCCCTTTATGGCGTTGATGATTCCTGCAAACCGGAACCAGAACACCAGAAAGTTAAAGAGTGGAAGAAGGGCAACCAGATACCATTTTTTTGCATAATACTTCTGTAGATGCTTCTCTCCGGACAGAAAGAGGATGATACAAAAGTACAATAAGATCGTTGCAAATACATATAAAACATACATAAGTATCACAGATTCGATGATCAGGCGAATCGGATAATTAATAAAGGCAAGGCAAATCAGTGCAAAGTACCAGATCATACGTGGAAAGGCAAAGGTATGATCGTACATAAGCAGACGGATGGCAAAGTCTGATAAGAAGCCCTTTCCGAAAGACATTTTCTTCTGGCGGAACATATGCATGACTTCGATCTCTCCACGCTGCCAGCGCTGGCGCTGGATATACAGACGATTAAGATCCTCGATCGGATCTACAAAGAAGTAAGCATTATCGCATAAAGCTACTTTTTCCTGCAGCATATCCCGGATCTGGAAGGTGACATGGGTATCCTCACAGATGGTATCGGTATTATAAAGTTGTGTTTTCAGTATAGCGGATTTGCGAAATGCCGAAAATGCGCCGGATAGTGTAAAGATACTGTTAAACTCGGACTGGAAATTTCGACCTGCCAGAAAGGCCTGACAGTACTCAAAGAATTCCAGTTTGCGTAACAGACGCTTTGGAAACGACTTTGTGGCATCGATCATCTCCGGATTTGTCATGATGGTTCCGGTCAGGCAGTCAACATCGGACTGAGACTCAAACTGCTGTACGATGTTATAGAGGGCATCCGGATGCAGAACACCATCACTGTCAATATGGATAATATATTTTCCATAGCTGTTAAAGAGTGCCAGATTCAGTGCTTTTGATTTTCCCTGTTCTGAGTTTAACCAGTGGATGGTAAGCTCCGGGAAATCCTCCTGACATTGACAGAAGATCTGGAAACTGTTGTCCCGGCTTTGGTTGTTTACCAGCATAATATAGATCAGTTTATTGTCATAGGTGGATTCATAGACCGACTGAATACACTGATATAGGGTGTCGGCAGAATTATAAACCGGAATGATCAGAGTGATTTCCGGACAGTACATTAAAGGTGACGCTTTTTTCTTCGTCAGCTTACGTTTCAGAAGAATGAAGAAGTCACCGATCGTTGGGATGATTTCCATAATGATCGGAATAATCACCCAGGCCATCCAGAATAGGATGGAGCTATGCAAAAAATCATTTAATATCGTCATATCGGAAAGCACCTACCTTCTGCCGTACTACCTGTGAACGGGTAAATACATAGAAATATAGTACCAGTGTAATTGCATAAAAGACCAGCCGCCCTACAAAGGAATGAGCGACAAAGTAACTGTTACTGCCAAACCAGTATATGATCTGACTGATGATAAAGATTCGGAGGACATTTGCCATAAACATGCTTATGATACCCACAACACTGACTGCAATTTTTTCATAGAACTGATAGGCGGGGAAAAACCAGAGCAGGGATAGAAATGCAAAGGTTTCTATAATGCCGGTACATTCGAAGTCAATATATAAGGCCATTTGAGTCGTTCCATGGGAAATAAACAAAAGTCCCTTTTCAAAGTAAGAGGTATAGGTATTTGTCAGATTTCCCAACAGGCCGGAAACAGCAGCGATGGCATTCTGCATCGGCATAAGTAACAGTGGCTGCAGCACGATAATGGCAATCGTAAACAGGCCGGCACTTCCGAGTGTAAAAAACCAGAAGTCCAGCCTGGCACGTTTTAATACAGTTAGGATATAGATCCATAAAATGATAACAAGAGCTAAAATCCAGTTAATCATTGTACGTTGCCTTTCTTTTTCTTCCATGTATAGAATCCTGCACCACAGATAGCGATGGCTGCGATGACACCCAGAATTGGTCCGGTTGAAGTACCGGCCCAGGTGACACCCTGTCCACCGATATTTGGATTCGAGATGGTGATGGATTCGATATGGTCTGTATTCATTCCTGTGATTCTGGCAAAGTCAGCCAGACGAAAGGTAAACTCGATCTCATCTCCCTTCGTAGTCGGCTGGTGAGTAGAATCATAGATGGTTAAGGCTGCCTGACTGTCACAGTACTTAGTATAATCAACGATCACACCCAGATTGGTATAGGTGCCGTTTGGAAGCCCATTATTAATAGTGGAGTTATAATCCCAGTCAATCTGATGATCAGGAGTAACCGGCATTACACCGATGGAATGCGTTTCACCGTTGATCGTAATGGACATCTGGTGTACCTGAATCTGACTTCCGTATAGGTCATTCATGGCAAAATGAACATATACCATTTCTCCATCCGTATAGATCTGCCCCTTGTGGACACTCTTGAAGTTGTTCGAGAAGTAGGTGATATCTGTGGATGGATACGCCGTCCAGTCATCATAGTAGCCATCGATCACGATCTTTGAGGTAACTCCGACTTCGGTAGAGTTGTCGGAAGGGGAATCGGTGGAAGTATCTTCCGTAGATGGGCTCGCGGTAGAGGTTTCCGAACTGCCGGAAGTCTCGGTAGTAGCGGAGGCATCCTCGGTAGCAGTCTCTGTTGTATCCTCTGCGGTATCTGCAGTCAGACTTAGGGACTGCCCACGCCAGTTTAGGTCCAGACTGTCGATCGCTCCTCCATAGGTAGATAACGGAACCTGAATCTTCCAGCTAACGGTCTGATAAGGAACACGATTGGAACCGGTATTTACCGCAGTTCCACTGGCTCCCGGAATCTCACCGTACCAGGAGTCGCAAACGACCAGTTCCTGTTGCTCCACCTGATTTCCCGTGCTTAGAACAATGGAACCATATTTGCCGGATACCGGAGAACCGTTTACGCCAACGGTGATGGTTTCCTGAATGTTGTAGTTCCATGCTCCGGTATAGGATAGATAGACATAACTGCCATCCATAGATGCACTTAATGTACCTTCGTCAGAAGTGGCGGTCAATGGAGCTGCATAGGTATTGGTAAGGCCCATACCTACAGCTAGTATGCACACCAAAGTCAAGGCGTATGCCAAATAGCTTTTTATTTGTAAATGTCGGTTGTGTCTCATATATCATCACTCCTCGTTTGGTTTATGATAGATCGATGGCAGATGAATTCTGGAGCATACCTGATATACGCTCAGTGGATTCTCAGCAATATCCAACTGATATAGCTGAATGCCAATCTGCTGTAGTTCTGTATGGATATCATCAAAAAAGGTATCTCCCAGATTTTCCAGATTTGGTATCAATGTCTCAAATGCAGGAAGATCATTCAGATAACAATGCTCATACTGTGCCAGATAGCGATTCATAATCTTATCAATATCAAAGAAGAGAATCTGCTCATCCTGATCCTGCCGGCTGATGTAAATCGTTACCGTAAAGGTATGGGGATGGGCATGTTCCTTTTTGTAATCAAAGCTGTGACTGGCATTAAAACGATATTGGTATTTGTAATATCTCTGCATGGTTCTTTCCTTAATATATAGGGTGAGTGGTTATTCACCAGCTTATAATAGTATATTTTCATCAAAAAACATTGTAGATACAGGGTGATATATTGTAAGATACAGTGAAAAAACAGTAAAATTTCCTGATTCTTTTCCTTATAATTATTATCGTCTTTGCGTGCATGTGAGTTTATAAAAAATATGTGAAAAAAATGTGTTGTTTTGTTGAAAAACGGAAAGCGTTCATGTATGGTAAAGGAAATAAAACCATAATAGTGAGGTGTGCATATGAAAAAGTTTTTCGAAGAATTCAAAAAGTTTATTATGAAAGGAAATGCACTGGATCTGGCAGTTGGTGTAATTATCGGTGGTGCGTTTACATCGATCGTTACGTCTCTGAATGTGGATATTATTACGCCGATTCTTGCGATCTTTGGTGGCGTTGACTTTTCAAATCTGACTGTGAAGCTGGGAACCGGAGATCTGGCACCGGTACTGACGTATGGTAATTTTCTGACAGCAGTGGTTAATTTCCTGATTACGGCGTTTGTGATCTTTTGTATGATTAAACTGATCAATGGAATCGGGGATAAGTTCAAGAAGAAGGAGGAAGAAAAGCCTACAACAAAGAAGTGCCCGTACTGTAAGAGTGAAATCTCCATCGAGGCCACTCGTTGCCCGCACTGCACTTCTATGCTGGAGGAAGAAAAATAATTTTCGTTGAACCTTTTGATATCTGGACATTCCCACATGAATCCAAAGGTAACCATTCACAAATCCCTAAAAGTATAGTACAATACTAGGTAGGTAACAGTATAAGGAATCAAAGGAGAAGGAAAAAGATATGGACACAAGAATGGAAACAAAGTGTATACAGGAGGGATACCATCCGACGAAGGGGCAGCCGAGACAGCTTCCGATTATTCAAAGTACAACATTTAAGTATGATACCAGCGATGAAATGGGTAAGCTGTTTGATCTGGAGGAGGAAGGGTACTTCTATACACGACTGCAGAATCCGACGAATGATGCGGTGGCGGCAAAGATCTGTTCGCTGGAGGGTGGTGTGGCAGCGATGCTGACATCATCTGGTCAGGCAGCGAATTTCTATGCAGTATTTAATATCTGTGAGGCAGGAGATCATTTCATAGCATCCAGTTCCATCTATGGAGGTACGTATAATTTATTTGGCGTAACGATGAAGAAAATGGGGATTGAGTGTACCTTTATTGATCAGAATCTGCCGGAGGAAGAGCTGGAGCAGTACTTCAGACCGAACACAAAGCTGGTATTTGGTGAGACGATTACGAACCCAACCGTTTCCGTCTATGATATTGAGAAGTTTGCCAAACTGGCGCATAAGCACGGAGTGCCATTGATTGTCGATAATACATTTGCAACACCGGTGAACTGTCAGCCGTTTCAGTGGGGAGCCGATATCGTGACACATTCAACGACAAAGTATATGGATGGACATGCAGTTGGCGTAGGTGGCTGTATCGTAGATAGTGGCAACTTTGACTGGCTGGCACATAAGGAGAAGTTTCCGGGTCTGACGACACCGGATGAATCCTATCATGGTATTATCTATGCAGAACGGTTTGGAAAGGCGGCGTATATTACAAAGGCTACCTCGCAGTTGATGCGGGACTTTGGCTCTATCCAGTCTCCACAGAATGCCTTTTATCTGAATATGGGCTTGGAAACCCTTCCCCTCCGGATGCGTCAGCACTGTAGTAACGCACTGGCGGTTGCGGAATATCTGGAGAAGAATGAGAAGGTAGCATGGGTAAAGTACCCGGATCTGAAAAATGATGAATATCATGCATTGGCAGAGAAGTATCTTCCGCATGGTTCCTGTGGAGTTCTGGCATTCGGATTAAAAGGTGGACGGGAGACCTCCATCGCGTTTATGGATAAACTGAAGCTGGCGTCGATTGTAACGCATGTGGCGGATAGTAAGACCTGTCTGTTACATCCGGCAAGCCATACGCATCGTCAGATGACGGATGAACAGCTGCGGGAAGCAGGGGTTGCACCGGATCTGATTCGGTTGTCCGTCGGGATTGAAAATGTAGAAGATATTATTGCAGATCTGGATCAGGCATTGAATCAGATTTAAGAAGAAGTGCAAATGGTTGTAAAAGGAGGATATCCCGCTGATCAGATCAGCGAGATATCCTTTAATATATGTTCTCCGTTATAGTAGTAGATGATATTTACAACACGATGTGAGGTGTCATTGATGACTAATACCAGAACACTGCCATCTGCTCCGACGAAGTAATCAGCAGTGCTTCCGTGTGTACGCATTTCCTCCAGCATACTGAAGTAGTCCGTATAGTGATAGCCGGCAGAGTCGTCACTGCTGTGGTCACCGGAGAGAGTCGATGTAGCCTCTGCCTGAGTCAGCAGATGACTTTCGGAATCTCCGACAGAGATGCCGAACAGAGCGTATTTGGAGCTGTCGAAGCAGATACCTGCCTGCTGACCGTTATAGTAGATCACACCGAAGTCTTCATTGCCGGTAGTGTACACGTTAAAGCCTGTGGGATCCTGATTTGGAATACTTAATTTGGATACGAAGTCCGGATTTTCTGACAGGGTAACACCCAGGCTGGTCTGGATGTCCTGGGCACTGCTCCGGTAGATAGAGTCCAGACTGCTTTTCTTATGCCACGGAATCAGTGTAAGTGCCAGAGCCAGAAGAATAATCACAACGGCAAGAATGATAAACGGTGGTATATGAACAGTTCTTTTTGTGGGTGCTACAGTTGATGAGGTGTGGATAGGTTCCGGCGCATGATAATAGCCATTATCGGTTTCCATGTCGGAAGCAGCGGAAGGATCCACAGAATCGGCAGAAAAATCTGCCTGTTGATCGAGTTGTAATTTCATGATATCCCCCTATGTGTTTTGATTGATGGTTGGTTTCTATATAAATGATTATCTGTGATTGTCGGTGGTTTGTCAATCAGTGATATTTTTACTTTCCATATGCAAAGGACATAGGGTATACTGATGGAAGAGAGCACAGAAGGATGTTTGGTCGGGATTGGATAGATAAAATCTGTGATGGGAGGAAGGACGATGAAACAGAGAAAGCGATCGCTGCAGGAATGGGCGATTTTGATTATAAAGATTGCATTTTGGGCGTTGCTGGTTAGTTGGGTGTTGATATGTATAATCGTAGGACTGCGATATAAGGAAGATTTTCGGTTCGATGATCGGAGCTGTCGAAGCTTTAATCAGGGCTGGGTACTGGTGGAAGACGGGATAACGCCGGTTGAGATACCGGGAAATGAACTGCCGGATACAGCAACCGTTCGGATTCGAAATGTGATTCCACAGAAGGTAGATGATCGGACATCGATTATGATCAAGGGGCTGCATCAGGATATCCGGGTATGGATCAACGGTGAACTGGTAGGAACGCTGGATAACTCGGATACCAGACCGTTTGGAAGGCATACACCATCAGCATATATCCGGATCCCCTTGAGGAGTTCCGATGCCGGAAAGCAGATTGAGATTCAATATTCGGCACCGACACCGGAGGAAGCCGGAAAGCTGAATGATATTCGGATCGGAACGGATATCGGACTGTTATTCTGGATGATGAATTCATATGGAACCGATGTTATTTTTGCAATTTTGCTTTTGTATACGGGTATTGTGATTGTGCTTCTGGGAATCGCCATGCGCATCGGAATGATGGATAATCCGAACATGAATATCGTATATCTGGGTGTATCGGCCATCTGTATTGCAGTCTGGATGCTGGGGGAGAGCCGGCTGCGACAGTTTTACTACGGAAATCTGGTTTTGGGAGAAGTGATTCTATGGGAAGCATTATTTTTGGCACCGATTCCGATGATATTTTATATCAGCCGGCTGCAGGAACGGAGATATACGAAAGAGTACATGGTACTGGTTGTTAGTGCATTGATCGCAAATGTGCTTATGCTGGTGCTGGAACTGACCAATGTATTAGACTTTTATGATACATATCCGATCGGATGGGGAATTATCATAGCAGGTGGCACGATGGTACTGTATACCATTTTTCGGGACTGGAGAAAGGGAATTCATCAGTGGAAGCTGCTGACTGGAATCGTGGTGCTAATGGTATGTGTGCTTATGCAGATGTGGGGATTTGAGCGCTCTGCTACAGGTATTTTTACAAATGATTATATTAGCTTTGGTTTGATCCTGTTTATGCTGATCATGGGTATCTCTGCGATAACCAGTATCTGGCGGCAGAAGCAGGAGCAGGTACTGGCAGTAAAGTCCAGTGAGACAAAAAGTAACTTTCTGGCAAATATGTCCCATGAGATTCGGACGCCGATTAATGCAATGCTGGGGTTTGATGAGCTGATCTTGCGAGAGGAAACGGATGAACAGATCATCGAATATGCAACGAATATTAAGAAGGCAGGAAGCAATCTGCTGTCACTGATCAATGACGTATTGGATTTTTCTAAGGTAGAATCCGGGAAAACGGAACTGGTAAATGGAGATTATAAGACGAGTGCCATGTTGACGGATGTTATAAATATGACATACATGAAGGCACAGGATAAAGGATTGTCCTTTGATATATTCATAGGCAAGGATATTCCGAGAGTATTATACGGAGATGAGATCCGGGTAAAACAGATTCTAACGAATGTCCTGAATAACGCGGTAAAGTATACAGAAACCGGAAGCGTAACTCTAAGTGTGAATTTTGATCAGCTGGGTGGTAAGCAGGGGCGGCTCCGTGTATCGGTAGCAGATACCGGAATCGGAATTAAACAGGAAAATATAGAGAAGATCGCGGAGTCCTTCCAGCGGTTTGATTTGCAGCATAATCGTAGTATAGAAGGGACAGGACTGGGTATGAGCATCGTGTCACACCTGTTGGATATTATGGGAGGAAAGCTTCAGATATACAGTACTTATGGCAAGGGCTCGGATTTTCGGATGCTGATTCCGCAGGAGATACGGGACGCAACACCTATGGGAAGTTATCAGACGGATTATAAGAAGGATCTGCGTAGTCAGGCCGGATATCATGAACTGTTTACAGCACCACAGGCACGGATATTATTTGTAGATGATAACTATATGAATCTGACGGTTGCCCGTGGCCTGTTAAAAAAGACGAAGATCCAGATTGATCTGGCGGACAGTGGGGTTGGATGCCTGGAACTCACCAGAAAGAATAAGTATGATTTGATATTTATGGATCACCTGATGCCGGAGATGGATGGTATAGAAACGCTTCACAGACTGAGACGGGAAGAGGGAAATCCAAATCAGTATACGATGGTAATTGCGTTGACAGCAAATGCGATAAAAGGATCTAAGGAGCTATATCTGCGGGAAGGTTTTCATGCATATTTATCAAAGCCAATCGAGGGAGAAAAACTGGAAGAAGTTCTTTTGAAGTTGTTGCCGAAGGAATATATCATACCGTCCGAGGAGAGCGCAGAAAATGTACTTAGTCGATTGGAACAGGATCAGACGGGAAAGCTGATCGGTGAAACACCAAAGGCAACGGTAGTTGACTGTATGCGGGAACTGGAGAATCTGCTGGAGCAGGCACATATTCAGGTGGCGGACGGTTATTATTTTGCGGGAAATTCAATGGGGCAATTTCACTGGATGATTACGCTGTTTGCGGAGAGTTTCTTTGAAAAGTACCAAAAGCTGTTAGAATACTTCAACGGACAGCAGGAAGATATGTATACGATTGAAGTCCATGCATTGAAATCCAATGCAAAGGGCATCGGAGCCAGACAGTTATATCAGTTGGCCTGGGAACATGAACAGCAGTCAAGGTCCGGAAACTGGAATTATGTGCAGACACATTGGGAGGAACTATGCCAGGAGTGGATCTGCGTAGTAGATGGAATCCTGAATTATATAGGGGAAGAGCCGGTTACTCTGGAAGAGGCAGCAGCGACAGAGGAAAGCGGAACGGCAGGGCTGGCACCTCAGCAGCAGATGTTGCTGGAAAATGCCATTACGCTGATTGGTGAGTATGAGGACGACGGGGCGATTGCAATTCTGGAGAATTTGTTGCAGGAGGATCTCCCTGAGGAGACAAAGGATCATCTGAATCAATGTATACAGGAACTGAAAAATCTGAACTTCGATGGGGCGGTGGAGTCACTGAAGATATTCGGATAAATTATATTGTATGCCTGCTCATCAATCTTATCCAGTAGCTGTCAAGCAGTTGATATAAACTGATTTTAGTTATAATCAGCGAACAAAGATTAGAAAGCAAAGCTATTGCAAACTGCAGGAACTTGTAATACTCTGAATAGACATGGAATATATACAAGGGAGTGCGGATATGACAGGGACATTGATTCGGTTGTTTGTAAAAGATTATAAGAATGTGAAGGATTCAAAGGTACGAACATCGTATGGCAAGATGGCAGGCTGGGTAGGTATCTTCTGCAATGTGCTGCTATTCGGTGGAAAGTTTGCAATAGGTATACTATCCGGAAGTGTATCCATTTCTGCAGATGCGGTTAACAACCTATCGGATGCCTCATCCAATATCATCAGTCTGCTCGGTTTTAAGATGGGCAGCAAGCCTGCCGACCGGGAACATCCTTATGGGCATGCAAGATATGAATATCTTTCCGGCCTGTTGGTGGCAGTTTTGATTCTGGTGATTGCGGTTGAACTGTTAAAGACCAGTGTTCAGAAGGTACGGCATCCGGAACCGGTAGAGTTTAGTTGGATTCTGGTGGGAATTCTGGTCGGCTCCATTCTGGTAAAGCTTTGGATGGCGTTCTTTAATCGGTCAATAGGGAGAAAAATTGATTCCGAGACACTGTTAGCGACAGCCATTGACAGTCGAAATGATGTCATTACGACCACAGCAGTTCTGGCTGCCAGCCTGATTTCTCATTTTACAGACCTGTATCTGGACGGAATTATGGGAATTCTGGTGGCACTGTTTATCCTGTACAGCGGAGTAGGACTGATAAAGGATACTCTGGATCCGTTACTGGGGAAAGCACCGGATCCGGTATTGGTAGCCTATATTCAGAAGAAAATATTGTCCTACGAAGGCGTTTTGGGCACGCACGACCTGATGATTCATGATTATGGACCGGGGCGGTTGTTTGCCAGCGTACATGTCGAGATGGCGGCAGAGGAGGATGTTCTGAAGTGCCATGATATTATAGATAATATAGAAAAGGATTTTCTGGAACAGGATAATCTGAATATGATCATACATTATGATCCGATTGTGACCGGTGATGAAAAGGTAGGATATCTGCGGAAATGGCTGAGTGAGAAGATAAAGACCATAGATGACCGTTTAAGCATCCATGATCTGCGGATGATACCGGGGGATACGCATACAAATATGATCTTTGACTGTCTGGTCCCGCAGGAGTTTTCGATATCCGATCAAGAACTGCGGCAGAGGATTCAGCAGTTTGTATCGCAGGAATATCCCGGATATCGTTGCGTGATAACCATTGATAAGAGCTATGCGGCACTGCCACATACACAGGAGTCAGAAGAGGAAGAAAACCGATGAAGATTCGAAAACCAGAATATTACGACAGCTTTCAGTGCATTGGATCTGCCTGTCGGGATACCTGTTGTGCCGGCTGGGAGATCGAGATTGATGAGGAAAGTGCCGAGAGATATAAGCGGGTGACCGGGGAACTTGGTGAACGGCTGCGTGCATCGATTACCGAAACAGAGGAAGAGATTTATTTTAATCTGCAGGCGGGCAGACGCTGCCCATTTTTAAATAAAGAAAATCTCTGCGATCTGATTCTGGATCAGGGAGAGGAGATTTTGTGTGATATCTGTCGGGAGCATCCGAGACATTACCAATGGTTTGGAGATTACACGGAGGTAGGACTTGGGCTATGCTGTGAGGAGGCTGCCCGCCTGCTGTTCCGGACAAAGGGCAAACTGACATTTATATTGGAAGAGGAACAGGAAGCATCAGATAATCATACAGAGTCGGAAGATATTGAGCAGGAAGAATACATAGAACGGATGTTAGATGCACGGGAAACGGCATATTCGATTGTCCAGAATCGGGAACTTCCCCTGTGGGAACGCTGGATGCTGCTGTTACAGTATGGAGAAGAACTGCAGGAAGCATTGGATCTGGAGGATGTTGATGCAGAAAAACTGGCGGTACAGGTGTATCGGAATCAGGATGCGGTTGTGTCGGCATGGAGGCAGTTTCACCAGATTCAAGGCGGACAGAAGCATATGGCAGAACAACGGAAGACAGCGGAGGTGTCTGCAGTTACTGATTTGCGGGAACTGCTGATTGTTTATCGGGATATGGAGTCTCTGGATGATACCTGGCCGGCATTGATGCAGGATCTGAATGAAAATCTGGAATTATATTTGGCAGAGAGAGAGGCATATCGGGCAGCATATCCGGAAGCACAACCGGAGTACGAACAGTTATCGATGTATTTTTTGTATCGATACTTTATGGAGGCATTGTTTGATGGAGATATTCAAGGGAAGCTTCAGTATCTGGTGCTGTCGGTGCTGATTATCTATATAATGGATCTGAAGGTTTATCAGGAGAATTCTGCTTATACACGCTGGGATCGGATACAGGTAGTAAAGCAATATTCAAAGGAAATTGAGTATTGCACAGAGAATATGGAAAGCTTAGGGGAACTTTGCTGGAAAAATGCCGGTATGTCGGTAGAGGCGTTAATCGGAATTCTGGAACAGATTATACAGGAATAGATGAGCGAAAGGGAGGAACTGTCAGGATGCAGGAAGGACAGACTATCTTATTTGATATGGATGGAACGATACTGGATACGGAAAAATATTATCGGCTGTACTGGAGACTGGCAGCACAGGACTGCGGATATGAACTGACCGATGAACAGGTGCTTGGTCTGCGAAGTCTGGGGCGGCCATATGCACAGAAGCGAATACAGGAACTGTGCGGAAATGAACAGGCGTATCAGGAGATTCACACCAGGCGTTCTGAGATGATGAATCAGCGGTTGGAAAAAGACGGAATTCCGGTGAAGCCATATGCGGGTGA
Source organism: uncultured Clostridium sp. (assembly GCA_900539185.1). Taxonomy (GTDB): domain Bacteria; phylum Bacillota; class Clostridia; order Lachnospirales; family Lachnospiraceae; genus CAG-632. Next base: position 144,302 of record UQBG01000003.1, on the reverse strand, counting down.
AGCCCTTCGCGAACTGAAAAAACGGGGATATCAACTGGCAGTTGCAACAGCATCCGATTTGACGCGCACGCAGAACTATCTGACACAGACGCATCTGATCTCGTATTTTGATCGGCTGATCTGTGCAACGATGGTAGAACATGGAAAACCGGCACCGGATATTTATCTTTATGCCTGTAAAGAATTAGGGGTAATTCCGGCTCATACCTGGGCGGTGGAGGATTCGCCCAATGGAGTACGGTCTGCATATGATGCCGGCTGCCGTGTCATTATGATACCGGATCAGACATTGCCGGAGCCGGAGCTGATTCCGTTACTGAGTTTGCAGGTAAACGATCTACAGGAGCTTCTGATTCATTTTCCGAGAATACAATAGAAGCGTTCTAATATAATTCCAAAAAACAAATAAAAAATGTGTGAGAAAATACGAAAAGGTATTGACAAAAAACAAACATGTGAACTATAATTCATATGAACGAATGAACATATGAATATACCGACATAACACGGATACATTCAAGAAGGGAGGTAGACCTTATGGGAATAGATGGTAAGCCGGAAAAACAGGAGGCACCAAAGGAAACAGTAGGCGAAGAGACTGTAAACCGCCTGCTGGATGAACAGCCACCGGATGAGATTTTGTATGAGCTGGCGGAGCTGTTCAAGGTGTTTGGTGATTCTACCAGAATTCGTATATTGTATGTATTGTTTGAGAATGAACTATGCGTAGGCGATATCGCAGAACTGTTGAATATGAGTCAGTCATCTGTGAGCCATCAGCTCCGGATCCTGAAGGATGCAAAACTGGTTAAGTTCCGTCGGGAAGGCAAGAGCATCTATTATGCTCTGGATGACGATCATGTATACCATATCATTGAGATGGGTATGGAACATGTAGAAGAATGAACCATAACAAAACAATAAAAACAAACATATTAAAATTTATAAAAAGTGAGGAGAATGTGATATGAAGAAGACTTATAAGATCGAGGTAGACTGCGCAAACTGTGCATTAAAGATGGAGGATGCAGCAAAGGCAACTGCAGGTGTAGCAGATGCAACTGTTAGCTTTATGACACAGAAGATGAAGGTAGAGTTTGCAGAAGGTGCAGACGAGGTCAGTGTCATGAAGGAAGTAACCAAGGCATGCAAGAAGGTAGAGCCGGATTGCGAGATCTTTTTATAAGATTGAGTAGTAATAAGCGGGTGAAAGTTATGACAAAGAAACAGAAAAAGGTACTGATTCGTATTATTATATCAGCAGTTTTGCTGGCAGGACTTATGGTCTTAACCCGACTGATAGATATAAATGTGTATGTGAAGCTGGGCCTGTACCTGATACCGTATCTGATTATCGGATATGATATTCTGAAGAAAGCGGCATTGGGTATCTGGCACCGCGAGGTCTTTGATGAAAACTTCCTGATGGCGGTTGCTACGTTAGGAGCGATTGCATTGGGGATATGGAAAACCGGTGACTTTGATGAAAGTGTTGCGGTTATGTTGTTCTATCAGATCGGTGAACTGTTTCAGTCCTATGCAGTAGGAAAGAGCCGGAAGAGTATTACGGCACTGATGGATATTCGCCCGGATTATGCGAATATTGAAGGAGAAAAAGGACTGGAGAAAGTAGATCCGGATGATGTAGAAATCGGTAGTGTGATCGTTGTACTGCCTGGAGAAAAGGTTCCAATCGATGGCAGGATCATTGAAGGAACGACAAGTCTGAATACCAGTGCTTTGACCGGAGAGAGCCTTCCAAGAGATGTAAAGGTGGGAGATGAAGTCATCAGCGGATGCGTGAATATCAGTGGATTGATTAAGATTGAAACGACAAAGGAATTCGGAGAATCTACCGTATCAAAGATTCTGGATCTGGTGGAGAATTCCAGTATGAAGAAAGCAAAGGCAGAGAATTTTATTTCCCGATTTGCTAAGATTTATACACCGGTTGTCTGCTATAGTGCCGTTGCCCTGGCTATTTTGCCGCCATTATTCCGTATACTGATTCTGCATGAACCGGGAATGTGGGCACACTGGTTCCCAATGGCATTGAACTTCTTAGTTGTGAGCTGCCCATGCGCATTAGTGATATCCGTACCGCTTAGTTTCTTCGGCGGAATCGGCGGAGCGTCAGCCAGAGGAATACTGGTAAAGGGTTCCAGCTATCTGGAGACGCTGTCAAAGGTAAAATATATGGTGTTTGATAAGACCGGCACATTGACAAAGGGCGTTTTTCAGGTAACAGAGGTTTGCCCGGCAGACGATATGAGCAAGGAACAGTTATTATATTATGCAGCACATGTGGAAAGCTATTCGAACCATCCGATCAGCAAGAGCTTAAAGGATGCATACGGACAGGAGCCGGATGCCGATATTCTGTCACAGGTAGAGGAAATCAGTGGACATGGTGTAACCGCTCTTGTAAATGGAACCTCTGTAGCAGCCGGTAATCAGAAACTGATGAAAAAGCTGGGACTGGAATGTACAGAACCGGATCAGGTTGGAACCGTGGTTCACATCGCAGTTGATCAGAAGTATGCAGGTTATATTCTGATTAATGATGTAGTAAAGGAACATGCGGCAGAAGCAATCACCGGATTAAAAGAGGCCGGTGTCAAGAAGACGATCATGCTGACCGGAGACAGCAGAAGAGTCGCTGAGAAGGTAGCCGGCCAGTTAGGTGTAGATGAGGTTTACAGTGAACTGTTGCCATCGGATAAGGTATCAAAGGTAGAAGAACTTCTGGAACAGAAGGAGAATCAGGAAGGTCTGGCATTTGTCGGAGACGGCATCAATGATGCTCCTGTTTTATCCAGAGCGGATATTGGTATCGCCATGGGTGCGATGGGATCCGATGCAGCGATCGAAGCTGCCGATATTGTCCTGATGGATGATGATCCGGCGAAGATTGCACTGGTTATGAAGATATCCAGAAAGACATTGCGTATTGTACATGAGAATATCATATTTGCATTAGCAGTTAAAGCGGTTTGTCTGTTATTGACAGTTATTCTTGGCATGGGTATGTGGCTGGCAATCATAGCCGATGTAGGGGTTATGGTTTTGGCAGTATTGAATGCGACCAGAGCGTTGAGAACGAAGAATTTATAAGGAATCCGGAGAGTAACGGAATCCGAAGAACAGATAAAGAAAGGAATGACCGTAACGGTTTTATACCGGGGCCATTCCTTTTTGGTGCTATGAAGACGCGAAAATGCAACATGCGTATACGACTGCAGGAATTCGTTTAGTCGTTTTCCAGCAGAGACTTGTAGAATTCACAGTAGTCACTTCGCTTATCTGCCGTAAATGCCATAGCCTCTCGTGGATGTCGATTTAACTGTCCCGTAAAGAGATACTGTAGGTCATATCCCCATACAACACCGGACTGCTTTAACGGGATCATGTAGTTTTCGATGAATAACAGCAGATTGTACAGGCTGTATTTTGGATTCTTTAAGAAGCCAAGCAAAAGCTCCATGGCACAGTTGCCGGCACCACGCCCCATACCCATCGCAGTTGCATCCAGATAAGATACTCCATAGGACATCGTTTCGATTGTATTTGCAAATGCCAGATTTTGATTATTATGACCATGGAAACCAACCGTTTTCCCTGCTTTCTCGGCAAAGGACAGATAGGTTCGTGCCAGATCGGCAGCATTTTCCGGATATAGGGAGCCATAGCTGTCGACCAGATAAATGACATCTACAGAGGTTTCACAGAGCATCCGGAGAGCTTCTTCTACCTGTGTGCTGTTGGCTTGTGAAATCGCCATGATATTGCAGGTGGTTTCGTAGCCCAGATCATGTAAGTATTCGATCATTTCAATTGCGGATGGGATCTGGTGAATATAGCAGGCAACACGTACCATATCGATGACGCTTTCATTCTTGGGAAGGAAGTCTGTACGAAAGTCGCATCGGCCGACGTCAGCCATAACCGCGATCTTCATATCTGAGATATTATCGCCTACGATGGAACGGATATCTTCTTCATTGCAGAACTTCCATTTGCCGAATTCGCTTTCCTTGAACATGTTTTTGCTGGCTTTATAGCCGAATTCCATATAATCAACACCGCTTTTAATATTGGTCTTATATAACTCTCTGACAAATTCATCTGTAAATGCAAAGTTGTTACATAAGCCGCCATCGCGGATCGTTGCATCTACTACTTTTATGTCGCTTCGGACACTCATCAGGTTTCCTTTTCTCTTTTCCATAACTTGTTCTCCTACGTGTATACTTTATTACTTCTGTGCTTTAACGCAATAACGCAAAGAAGCGATTAATGGGATTGTAGCACTGCACCCGATGTTTGTCAATTATAAAATTTGACCATTCGTGCTTTGTACTCGAACAATCGCATTTTAGGCTTATGACACTTACATCATTGTATATAATTACATATAGAAGAAGGAGGCAGAAGTCACTTAGAAGCATTACTAAAGGATATTCCGTACACATACCTGAAGACCACGAATGAGATTGTGAACTATGCCAAACAGGCATTAGGAAAGAAACCATATCGTAAATGCTCAGCTTGATAATGGAGAAATGCAGCAAACCATGGCAATGCCGAAGATGATTCAGAGTATGTTGAACATCGTACGGTACCAGTTCCATACGGAGCTGGATGAGAATTCGGTGAATTATGAACGATTTTTGACACATTTGAAGTATTTTCTGCAGCGTATGTACAGAGTCCGTATATGGCAATGTCCATTGCAGGTGTTCTGATGCATCCGAACTTTGTAAATATGGTAAATGCAGCAAAGGAAGCCGGTGGCAATCTGAGCCATGCCTATCTGAATGCCCATCTGGTAGAGGTCGAGAAAGCGATCCGTGACGGAGTCGAACTGATAGGCTATACTTCACGGGGATGCATTGACATCGTAAGTGCTTCTACGGCAGAGATGAAAAAGCGATATGGGTATATCTACGTTGATCGAAACGAACGGGGAAAGCCTTAAGCGTTCATAAGAAAAATAGATGAAAACAAACAGTATCTATGGTATGATAAATTTACTAAGAGTAACAAGAACATGGGATTAATAGATGTAAAAAGAGGAGGCAAAGCATGGGACTGTTTGGATTTGGAAAGAAAAAGGAGATATCAACATCTCCCGAGATATTTGAGAAGATGACTGCATTGATCACAGAGGATGAAGCGGTTAGAAGACGGGCAGCCGGATACTTTTTAGATCCGGTTGCTTATTATACTGAAAATAAAGAGGATCTGGATGAGCACAAGGTAGCGGTAACGGAAGCCAATGAGCTGTCATGGAGAGCAATGATGGCGGTTTTAGTCGAGGCGGGAGTCGCCACGGACTATGAAGACATTGAGGTGGTAGAGGACTTTCAGGAGGAAATGGGAAAATTGGCAGCCAGGCTGGATCTGCCATATGATCCGAAGAATTTTAGTGATGAACTGCAATATAGTGCATTTAAGGATCCGACTTATAACAATCCGGATTTGTTCTATGACATACTACCGGATGATAGTATGCAGGCTTCGCTGATTGACTGGCTGGAGGAACTGAACGATGAATGGGGAGAATTCGGATATGCAGTCGGCACTATGCGATATAACACACGTAGCATATTAAAATCGGATCGTATTATCGTATTTGCGATAAAGGCTGAAAATACGGAGGAGCTAAAGAAGCTGGCAAAGGAAACCGGACATAAAGCCGGTGATGCATATGCCTGCTGGTAAAAAATGACGTGTCAATCAATGCCTGTATCCTGAATATCCTATAGTATACGGCTCGTGACTCATATATGAGAGAGACGAGCGATATTACAGGGGGAAATATATGATTCAGGTCATTGATGTAAGCAGGCATCAGAAGGAGATTGACTATCATCGGGTAAAGGCGGCCGGCATTCGTGCAGTGATCATTCGTTGCGGATATGGCGATGACATACCGTCACAGGATGATGAATATTGGAAAATAAATGTAGAAAGAGCCAGAGCGGCGGGCTTAAGGATCGGAGCCTATCTCTACAGCTATGCGGATTCGGTCGCACATGCACAGTCAGAGGCAGCACATGCGATCCGTCTGCTTCAGGGGATATCCTTAGATCTTCCTATCTTCTACGATATGGAGGATGAAAATACAACCGGAAAATGTAGTCCGGCGCTGTTAGGAGATATGGCGGAGATCTTTTGCAAGGCCCTTCAGGATGCCGGATATCCGGTCGGAATCTATGCGAACAAGTACTGGTTTACAAATAAATTGACAGATCCGCGGTTTGCAAAGTGGGATAAGTGGGTAGCCCAGTATCATGACGTCTGTACCTACGAGGGCGAAAAAGTCGGCTGGCAGTATACCTCAACGGGATCGGTCGATGGTGTACAGGGAAATGTTGATATCAGTGAGTTCTATAAGGAATATGCGACAGTGCAGCCGACTGTTCCTGCGGCAAGTGATGCACTGTATCAGGTCTACACAACAGAGGATCGATGGTTACCGGTGGTTAAGAATCTGGAGGATTATGCCGGCTGGCAGAATCACAGCATCCGGGCAGTTGCAATTCAGGTGCCGGGGCATGTGATACGATATCGGGCACATATCCGATCCGGAAAATGGCTGCCATACGTCAGTGGATTTGATACGAATGATTTTGAACATGGTTATGCGGGCAATCTGAAATCCGAGATTGATGCCATAGAGGTTATCATTGAGGGGGCGACTGCCCGGTATCGTGTGCAGGCAAACGGAAAAGAGGATTACTTTGACTGGCAGCATAACAATCAGACCTCCGGTGGTCAGGACGGCTATGCCGGATTATTCGGTCATCCGATCACGAAGTTTCAGATGTATGTCCAGTGATTGGGTAGCAAAAAGGTAGCAACCGAATGCGTCTGACTGCAATTCGAATAATTATAAATAAGTCGTAAATGCTTGATTTTACAATGTGTTTCGTATATACAGTTTTAATGGGACACAAATGAAAATGCCCGCTGCCGGCAGTAAACTCAAAACCGGGAATGTTGAAAAATCAACGTTCCCGGTTGTTTTTTATGTATTGGAAATTGAAAAGGTAGCAAAAAGGTAGCAGGCTACAAAATTTTCTTCAATTTGATCTGCTGATTGTCAGTCTCCTGAAGCTTCTGTGTCGTATGAAGATATATCTCCTTTGTGATACGTGAATTCTCATGACCAAGCCGTCGTGAGATTGTATCGATGTCAACTCCCTCGGCCAAGAGCAATGATGCGTGGGTATGTCTTAAAGCATGAACGGTTATTCTCCGGCCAAGAATACGCTCGGAAGTTTCCTTCAGGTATTTCTCATAAGCATAGTACGAAATGTGCTCGCCCCGGTTTGAATGGAAAAAGTAAGGAGATATAATATTGTGTTCCTGATCGTATGTCCATCTATACAGCTTGTACATTTTGAGTGCTTCCCGCAATTCTTCCTGGATATACACATTCCGGTTTGAAGTTGATGTCTTTGGAGTGGTCACAATCTTATTAATATGATCATATGTCTTGGTGACTGTGATGTATTCGCCTGATATATCCGCCTGCTCCAGTGCAACCGCTTCACCGATCCGGAGTCCGGACAGAAGGAGGATGCGTGTCAGGTGATACCACTGCAATTTACCCGATGTTCGCATGTGATCCAGCAGGGCAGTAGCTTCATCCGGTTCTAAGAACTTATCCTGAATGCGCTCTTTCTTGGTCTGTTCTTCCTTGAAATATTCCAAGTTGTCACATAACTTATAATTCTGATGCAGATCCATCTTCCTTGCCCAGTTAATCATCGCCTTGAATCTTCTGATATACTCATTCCGGGTGACATTTGATCCGGGCATAGCAAGGAGCTTGTCCGTGATGTATGCTACAGTAATGTTATTCACGATCGCATCTTTTCCGAACTTATTCACTAATTTGTGCAGCGTCCTTTTATTTCGCTCCAGAGTGGCATCTTTAACGGTCTTAGATTGATATGCCATGTATTTATCATATACCTGTGACAAGGTGCAGTTATCGCAGATAACGCTTGTCTGGATTCTATCAATCTTCCGTGTGAGCTCCTCCAGTGCTTTCTTTCTGTTTGCAGCAGTATCCTTACCGGTTATGGTTATACTGACATATCTCTGCTTGAATGTCAGAGGATCTGTATACCTTTCTACATACTTTACCTTTCCATTCTCTTTGATTTCACTCCACATATGTTATGTATCATCCCTTCTATTTTCAGGCATAAAAATGCCCGGTACTTGTATTTGATACCGGGAAATGATACAATGTAGCTTGTCTAGGGCGATTGTATCGTTAATCCGGTATAGTTGCTTTCCGCCTCTCTGGTTCCAGCCGGAGGGGCGGTTTTTAATTGATTTTTGTTGGGTTTGAACCGAAACATTTTTTGCACGGCTCATAGTTTTGCTCAAGAGCTTTTCTAATATCTATCTGTTTTGCTTCATTCAACCCACTGCAATGAGGATTTTTGTGGTACTTATTTGATTTGCTTGTTACATATACTACGTCTACGGGTTCTATATTCATTCGTATTATTTGTGATAAGTAGGTCATATCTTCCGGATAATTACTACAGTGTCTTGTAAGTTCCGCCTGAAGAGATTGCGCTAAACGAATATATGGAGTTTTATACTTTAACAAATTTAATAAAAACAGTAGTTGACCGATACCTGCCATATTCAATGAATTTCCAAAAATCTCTTCCTCGCGTAGTTTTGATTTAGGGATATGGTTATATATTCGACCACCGTGAGCCGCAGTATTTCTATAATCGGAGCAGATGGACAGAGTATCTGACATTAATTTTATTATAGATTCATCATCCAAACCTAGTTTCTGGGGGTCATATAACAGTAAAGCCAGTTCTCTTTTTTCATTATGCTTGAATTTGTCAATAAAATTAATTATTGTAGAAAAATATAGGCTCTTAAATAAAATCCACGGAGGTACGACTCCATATTTCTCACGATAATGTGCAACTGGATTCTTATCAGTATATAAATGATTCTTTATTGTTTTCAGCACTGAATCAAGTGTGAATCTTGATTTTGTTTTTTTCTTATCGCGATAATTCCGCCACTCCAGATATGAATCTTGATCTGTACCAAAAGAATTGGCAATTACATCGGCGGACAATTCTTTTATATGTTCTTCAAAATCAAGCATGGACGCCATTATAGTATTTCGTAGGTTCTTATCAAGTAAATATAATGATGATATGTGCTGGAAAGTAATGCCATTTCGATAAATCTTTTTTCCTTCCTGAGTTACAATTATATACGGCTCCCTATAACTCTTTATGAGATTGGAGTACCCGTAAATCTGAAGCAAATCTGCTGCCATTTTTCGATTGTCGATAATTAAGTTTTGCGATTCTAATTTTTCAATCTGTTCATCAATGCTGGCATATGGTATGTTTAGTTTCATCTGTTGTCTTCACCACCTTTTAACAAAACAAAAAGAGCCAAGGAATAATCCAAGGCTCTTTCTGTGACCGGACACCAGTCATTCACTAATTAGTTACATTATAAGTATACGCACAAGCCTTGTCAAGTATTCTTTTTTTTCTGTATTTTTAATGTTTACAGTACATATTCCGATATAACTTTTCCCAGTGCCACGATATTGGTACTGCCTTTGAATTCAAAGCGAGCCATGAAACCATTCGAAAAGAAGAGCTCCATTTCGCTGTCCGGGACCAGTTCGGCAAAACCCGGAGTCTGGATGCTGAAATACTGGATCTTGGAATACGGCAGGGTAGATACTTCCTGACGTTTACCGGTCACTCCCTGCACATCAACGGTTATGATGCGCTTATTGGTGAACAGAACCTGATCTCTGACTGTTTTGAATGCACAGAGTGGCTGCTCCCCGTTTATAAGGATTCGTAGGGCATTCTGGTTAACCGACTTCATGTCTATAGGTTTTAAGTTAAATACAGTTCCGTTTGCAAAATTAATCATAATAAATTCCTCCCATTTTTATATTAATTATTTAGCATCATCATAATACAGAGTTTTTGTCCCATAGGGTTCATAATAAATAGTTCGGTCAATCCGACGGACATATAACTCACCATTTTTCATCCGAATTTGTATTTGGTATGTTACTTGAATCGGGTATGTTCCGTCTAAAGTAACGTCACATTTTCCAATGTTTCCCTTATTATTCAAATAAATCCTATATAAATATCCGGATTCATTCTCTCCATAATTGCATAACCACAGGGTGACTGGATATTTGTATTCTCGCATGGTTGAAGTATAGGGCTCTAAGCGTATATGCGAATTTGGTTCTCCAGTAAAATTTCGACCCGTTAATATTTTATTAGGAATCTTAGCTTCTTTATCAAAGAAAGACCGATATTTTAGCAATAAGTTGTTGACCGTGTCAAAATAGGTATATGCAGTTTTTAGGTTTTCTGAATCAAAAAGTATATAGCTCCATCGGTCATCGTGGTGAATTTCTTGATTCAGGTTAAATGGAAGTCCATCATATTTTTTGATATCATCATATGTAACTGATGAATTTATTTCACCTTTTACTGCATCCCGTTGTAATTGTTGCTTATACTTTTTTTCACCATCTGTTGGCTTGAGACGTAATAAATCTAAAAAGTTATCTATTATTTTCATTTCAATTATCCTATTAATCTGTGTGCATAATATTCTAACCGTGTGACCTCTTCGTGCTTCCGGTTAAAATCGTCCGATAGTATATGTCGTAGCTCATGCATATACTCTGTAATCTGTTGCTCCCGGCTCAATCGTGAATTCAGAAAGATAGAATAGCTTCCATCTTCATTGTGTGTGCTTGTAGCTCTTACTGAGCCTAAGTCTATGTAGTGTATGAATATATCGTCATTCAAGGTAATTCACCCCCTCTTATCAGTTGTTATCTATATAATAGCACCAGTGTAAGTCAATACAGTGCTTATTCACCACGTTCTTTCTTCTTTAATGCAAGTAGCATCGTATGAACCGTTTGCAAGTCCTCTGGGGCGGCATCCTTTGCGGCATCGAAGAGAAGTGACAGTTCTTTGTTCTCGTAAATCTCCTGAGCGATCTTTGCTGTCTCAGGATTAGTGTAGTAGGAATCTTCTTGAGATTCGGATTTATCTTCTGCAAGATTAATGCAGTTAAGATCGAAATGCTTCGATAAATTTCCCATTCCGCCTGAAAAAGCCTCCATCCAAGGACTCCACCCCATTAGCTCGGCTGGGGTTGTTTCTAACACATCTGCAAACGCTTTGATCTTAGATTGCGGCAAGTCGACCATCCCCTTTTCAATCTTCGCTATAGCACTCTTGTCCGCATATCCAAGTTTTTTAGCAAGTTCGGATTGCGTAAACCCTAGCTGTAATCTACGCGCTCTTATGTTTTTGTATAGTGCGAGATCGTCATTCATCTCAATCACCTCCATAAACTCAATATAGCATAGGGTGGAAAATAATTCAACATTTTTGTTAAAAAAGGTTGACAGCAATTCAACATCATGATATTATCAGACTGAGTTGAATAAAGTTCAACCAGAAAGGAGGTAACGGATAAAATGACCGACCTAAAGTTACTTAAGCACATAATTGATGACTCAGGCATGACTATGGTTGCTATTTCTCAAAAAACCGGAATATTAAGGGAGACCTTATATAATCGGCTCAATGGAAAGGGTGAATTTACCGCGTCTGAAATAGTATCTTTATCAAAAGTGCTGAATTTATCATCGGCTGATCGCGCAGAAATTTTTTTTGGCGAAAAAGTTGAATAAAAATCAACTTTAAGTTGATGAATAAACAGAAAGGAGGAGATAGAGTGTATGACATCGACTATGGTGGAATAAAAAAGTACATGGATGCAACTGGTTTGAAGCAAAAGGCAGTTGCGGAGAAGGTCGGACTGACAGAGGCACAATTAAGTTTGATTCTTCAGCAAAAGCGAAAGCTGGAGGCATCTGAGTATGCAAATATTTGTTGGGCTATGGGGGTTTCTATGAAGAAATTTTTGATAGAGAAATAAAAAAAGATACCGGATGTGCTACTATCCAATATCTTTTCCAGCCTATTTGTTGCATTGACGCATTTGGATTCCGGCGCTGGCTCTAAGGCTCTGGCTCTTGCACACTCGCGATTGTGCATTACCGGAATTGTCAGACTAAGGCAGCACAACTGACAGCCAAACACTCGTGTTACTTAAACGATAGGCACTCGTTTTTTAATAGCCCTTAGCAAACACGTATCTACCGGGACGGAGGTAAACCATCGGGATAGATATCAAAGCACCGGGCAAAGTCAAAAGTTTTTCCAACAGGACCAACTCCCTTCTTGCCCATATCGGGTAGGAAAATTTCATCATAATCGAAATTTTTATGCAAGGAATCGAAAGGAGAAGAGAAGATGACAATAACAGGAATCAGAACAGTACGAATACCGTTCTATGCAACAAGAGCACAGATAGCGCAGGATTTCAAGATCAGCATGGGAACGGTGGATAACAGGATCAAGGATATTCTTTCAGAGAAAGAACGCTATGGGGACTTTGCAGTAATTGACGGTGATGGATTCGTCAGAGTCAACCAGCTCGCATTTATTGATTACATGAAATACAAGAAGCGTCTGGAGGACCGGAACCTTCGTAAGGGTGTACCACCATATGAGCCGGTTCAGATCGCAAAGGAACTGGGTCTGTATGAAGAATCAGTAGTTTAGAAAATAAGGAGGAAAAAGAGATGATTCATATTCAGGGAAATGAAACGGAGTTAGAGGGCAAGGCGCCTGATCTACTTACTGAAGCTACCCTTGCACTGGCAGGTGCGGTGTTGGCAGGACTGGAATGCTTGCGGGATAACGGAGTGCCGGATGAAAATCTGGAGAATGCAATGAATGATTTGATTGAGGTGGCAGGGGTAAATGCTAAGAAAATAGTCAGAGAATACCTTAAAGAGCATAAGGAGGAGCCATGCGAGGAAGAAGAAAAAAGCGGCGTACCAGAGCTGTAAAGACAAGCTGCATTATAGCATTGATAGCATTTTTTATATCAGCCTGCATGCTGGACAGCCTGACATGGGTACCATTTGTCGTCTGTTGTATATCTTTGTTCTGGCTGGGGCTGGTGGCAATGGCAAATGACCGGAGAAAGGAGGTAGAAAAAGTTGAGAACAGAGCAGGAAATCTTAGATGTGATTAAGAAAGTCAAAACGGCTAAGAAGCAGGCACAGCGTAAGCTTATCCGTTGTGATGAGCGACTTGCAGAGCTGAATGAGGAAGCATCCCATGTTCAGAAATCAAAATAGGCACCCGGGAATTTGCAGATTCCACGGATGCCAATAAAATAACTTACAAACCTATTATAACAATATGGAGGAGATTATGCAAAAGGAATCGTTTGAGATTGTTGAACGTCTTGGTCGATTGCCGGATTACCAAAGTACCGGTTCATGTGAACCCCGGCATATAGAGATCAACCGGATCAGCTGGTACGGCAGAGAACCCAAGGTAGATATCCGAGCATGGAATGAAGATCATTCCTGGTGCGGAAAAGGAATTCTGCTGTCCGACGAAGAATGGCAGGCATTAAAGACCGCGATTATGAAAGGAGATATAAGATGAAAATATCAGTAGAATTTGACAGCTTAACAGAGATGAAGAAGTTTATTAACACATTTGCGGATGATCAGGTAACAGATGATCCGGTAACCCCATCGGCTCAGACGGCCGTACCTACAGCTACTACAGCACCTACGCAACCTGCGGCTCCAATACCGCCCGTAGTACCTATGCAGCCTGTGGTGCCAACCGTGCAGCAGGCATATAGCATTGATGATCTGTCAAGAGCGGCGGTAGCCTTGATGGACGCCGGAAAGCAGCAGGAGCTGTTAACACTGCTTCAGACATTCGGGGTTGAGGCCATCCCGCAGCTTACAAAGGAGCAGTATGGCGCATTTGCTACCGCGTTGAGACAGAAGGGAGCACAAATATGATGGGAGGACATGCTACACGGGCACATTCGCTGCTGAGTCCTTCCAGCGCACATCGATGGATGATCTGTACCCCGTCAGCAAAGCTTGACGCACAGTATCCTGACGAAGAAGCAGTTGCAGCTCGGGAAGGAACTCTGGCACATGAGCTCGCTGAGCAGAAGTTAAAGGCGTATTTCTACCCGGCAGAGGTGTCGAAGCGGAAGTTATCCTCATTCATTACAAAGTGCAAGAAGGATGAGCTGTGGGATGACGAGATGCTGGAGCACACGGATACATATGTAGAGCATATCAAGGATATATCACTGCAGTATGACTCCGCACCTTACGTAGTACCTGAGAGATCCTATGATCTGTCCAAGTACATCCCTGAGGAGGGGGCGCACGGAACTGCTGACTGTGTCATGATCCAGGGTGGTGATCTGCATGTATTTGATTTCAAATACGGAAAGGGGGTTAAGGTATCAGCCGTTACAAACTTTCAGATGCAGTTGTATGCATTAGGGGCTTACGAGGCATACAAACTTGCGTATGCGATTCGGAACGTACATCTGCACATAATCCAGCCCCGGATTGACAATTTCTCAGATTGGTCGCTATCGATCTCCGATCTATTGCAGTTCGGAGAGCTGGTCAAGCAGAAAGCGGCTATGGCGATAGCCGGAACCGGTGATTATCGCCCCGGAGCAGATACCTGTCGGTTTTGCCGGGCAAGAGCGGTTTGCCGGGCAAGAGCGGAATACAACGTTGAACTTGCCTTTTATGCGAACAAAAAACCGGATACACTGACACCCGCAGAAATCGGCGACTACTTAACCAAAGGGGATGATGTAGCAAAGTGGCTGGAAGATGTAAAGTCTTATGCTCTGAATGAATGTCTGGCCGGGCGTGAAATCCCGGGATATAAAGCTGTTGAAGGCAGAGGAAGTCGTGACTGGACTGATATGGATGCAGCATTCAATGTATTGAATGCCGAGGGATATCCGGACACGGTGCTGTATGAGAAGAAAGCATTGACTCTGGCACAGGTGGAGAAGCTGGTAGGAAAGAAGAGTTTCACTGATCTGGTTGGCGGATACGTGGTGAAGAATCCGGGCAAACCGGCGCTGGTAGTAGAGAGTGATAAACGGGAAGCAATTACCAATAAGGTAAGTGCCGCGGACGTATTTAAGAAGGAGTAACGATGACGAAATGTGAAGAAATCAGGAGCATACTGAGAACCAATCCGAACGCAACGAATGATCAGATCGCTGAAGTGATCGGATGCGAAGTGAAGTTTGTCCGGGATATGATCGCACGCATGGTTAATCGTGGGGATATCAGCATGGAAACTGTGGAGAGCCAGACGGGTGAGAAGATACGGAGCATTAAGGTTCTGATCGAGCCGAAGACACAACGAATGGACTATAAGAAGAAAATCATGAAAGAAATGTGTGACGTATATGTAGAAGACTTCTTTGCTGCAGAGCTGTTTAGTGAGCGGGCGGAGATTGGCAAGCTGATACTTAGAATTTTGGAAAGATTATAGAAAAGATTATAGAAAAGGAGAGTTTGAATCATGGATAACGTAATGAATGTAACCACAGGAGAGGCAAGACTGAGCTTTGTACACTTATTTAAGCCTTATGCATTTCAGCCGGGACAGGAGGAGAAGTTTTCAACGACGATCCTTATACCGAAGAGCGATGTCGATACGAAAGCCCGGATTGATGCTGCTATCGAAGCGGCAAAGAGAAAAGGTGTATCTGAGAAATGGGGTGGTGTACAGCCGCCGGTGATCCCTACACCGATCTATGACGGGGACGGGGTGAAACCTTCCGATGGAATGCCATTTGGTCCCGAATGCAAAGGTCATTGGGTGTTCACTGCATCCAGTAAGGCGGACTATCCACCGGAGGTTGTTGACGTAAATCTGAATCCTATCATCAATCATAGTGAAGTATATTCTGGTATGTACGCGCAGGTGAATGTATCCTTCTTCCCGTATGTATTTGGAGGTAAAAAGGGCATTGGGTGCGGTCTGGGCCCTGTCCGCAAGATCAGAGATGGTGAGCCGTTGTCCGGGGGTGCTCCGAGTGCTGCTCAGGCATTCGGTGCCGCACCTGCACCACAACAGCAGACTGCACCTACACAGCGGATCAATCCGATCACAGGTCTGCCAATGTAATACGGAAACCCGGCAGAGGGTGAGAACCCTCTGCTTTTTAATCTAAAGTTTGGACCTATAGATAGGAGGATGGAATGGGCACACTGAAATATTCAATCATGCAGGAGAGCGTATCAGCTGTAAAAGCATTACTGAATGATTCGAAGATGAATTTTGTCATGATCGGATATCACCTGAGAAAGATTGATGATGACAAGCTGTATCGGGAAACCGGTCATGAAAATATATGGGACTTCGCTAAGGATCAATTTGGCTTGAGCAAATCATCGGCCAGTCGATTTATGGCTATAAATGAACGGTTTAGTGTTGGTGGTTATTCTGATCGGCTTGCTGAAGAGTATAAAGAATTCAGTGTAAGTCAGATGAGTGAGATGCTTCCCTTGACGGATGAACAGATCAGCTCGATTGATTCGAATGCGACGATACGGGAAATCCGGAATATGAAACCAAAGAGAAAAGAACAGCCGCAGGAAAGTGTAATGGTTGTTGCGACATCGCAACAGGAGGAGATTCAGGATGAATGCTGTGACTGTGATCTGCTTCATAACAAAGAAGCTGGTGTTCTGGAATGTAATCCGGAATGCGGAGAATATGCCTGTATGCTTCCAGATCCGGATGAAGACGAGAACGATATATCAGACAATCCGGAGATTGTTGCGATATCGCAGCAGGAGGGCGATGCATCAGAGGATCCGGAATATTTCACAGTGTTTGATGTGAAAAGGTATCTGGATCGGGAGGAGAGAAATCTAAAATTGTGCCGCGATGAAGATGTCCGGGATGAAATCAGAAAGCACACAGCGGCGAATGTGGCAGCATACAAAAAACTGTTGAATGCTATGAGCAAATCGAATGAAGAGGCTACAGAGCCAGAGACAAATGAGCTTGTAGAACCCCAGGATCTCCCGACCATGAAAAACAATGATCAGCGTGGTGCATTTATAGACGACTATCAATCGTGGCCTTTGTGGATCGAGACTCCAGAGACAGGGGAAAGAATCTTTCGCTTTAACATAACGGAGGATATCGCAATAGCTGTGAGGGATCAGAAACAGCATGTATGGAATCCGGGTAAATGCAAATACAGCTCTGAAACAGAATATGAAGGAGAGAGATACTATTTGTTAGGAATCAGTTCAAATTATGGCGTGAAAGGTGCTGAATTCAAAAAGAGTCAGGAGAAGACATTTTCTGAATCACTTACAAACAGGTCAAATCTGATTGAATTTTTGAAGAAATATCAGAAGGGAGAAGTAAAATGACAAGAATATATTTAAGCGGACCAATCACAGGGCATGAGGATTATCTGGCCGAGTTTGCACATGCCGAGTGTGAATTAATTGATATGTTTAGAGGCAGTGATGTTGAGGTAATCAATCCGGCCAGAATCTGTGCATCACTTCCGGAAAGCACCACATGGAAAGAGTACATGAGGATCTGTTATAAGTTACTCGACATGGCGGATACAATCTGTATGCTGCCCGGATGGAAAGAGAGTTCCGGGGCATGTATCGAGTATGGTTACGCATACGCGAATGATTTAACTCTAATTAAATTGGCAGGAGCGGAGGATTGACATGGGGCAGAACAGAGATCAACGGTTTTACAATGACGGGCTGGCGAGGGCATTAGATCTGGTTAAGGCCGGAGGAGTGCAGCTGCTGGAGCAGGAACTGAAGCAGAGAGGCATTAAGGACTTACCGCCGAATGTGCCGGTATATCTCGTACATAAAGTTGCGAGGGAATATTGCAAGGATGAGCTGATGATTGTAGCGACTGCAATGGCAGATACAATCGCCTATGATATGCAATTTCCACCATCCGTAGTAGTTGATTTTTTAAGAAAATTTAATAATAAATGCGATCGGTTCCGGATGGATGCCGAATTGTATGAATCCGTGAAGAGGAAGCTTGATGATGAATATGCACTGAATAAAGTAATTGAAAAGTTTAATAAGGAGGAGATTAAGGATGAGTGAGATTTTAGAGAAAGCAAAGGAATTAGTAGATGACATATACAAGGCAATGACCAAGGTAGAAACCTGTGAGACCTTATCCGAGGAAGTAGCTTCGCAGGAAGTTGTTCTGGTAAAAGCGGGTGGAGACCGATACCTAAAGCTTGACGGAGTCATGACGGAAGAACAGATTCATGATGTGAAAAAGTATATCCAGAATACGATAGATGGAAACAAAGCCGAAGCGGAACGATTCCTGCGCAGGGTGTCGGGGAAGGCCGCAGTGGTCAATCCGGATTTTGAAGCGGCGGTTCAGGAAATGATCAGTCGTCAGGACCAGACAAAAGAAGTGGTAACTGAGACTGCAGAACCGTCAGCAGACGAAGATCAGGAAGAACCTGTGCCCGAAGCTCCGGAGGAAAAGATAACCCCGGATCTGACGATTAAGGCGGTACGGGAGGTCTACACAGAAGGAGATATGTCGATCAGACAGGCCGCAGAGTACTTCGGAGTGGGACAGAGTAAGTTATACAGTTTTATTTCTGAACATGGTCTGAGAAAGCCAAAGAAGGACAACACACCCTGGAGAACCAGTAGTCACAAATAAATCGAATCGATATGAAAGAATTGAGCATGAACCGGACGGCAAGGACTGTCCGGGGTGCCGGTTCTGGAACAAATTAGGAGGCCTTTGGTTTTGTGACTACTTCGGACAGACAAGGCAATTAAGAAAATGTGAACCCGGAAGGCTCTGCCGGGTAAGTGAAAGAAAAAGGAGGAGGTGGTAGACCGTGAAGCATTTAAGCATTGATATTGAAACAAGATCAGATATCGATATCGGAGAGGCTGGTGCATACCGGTATGCACAGTCCAAAGATTTTGAAATACTACTGTTCGCTTATAAGGCAGACGATGAAGAGGTAAAGATTGTAGATCTTAAACAGGGTGAAAGAATCCCGGAGGGGATTGTGTGCGCCCTGCAGGATCCAAATGTCATTAAACATGCGTATAATGCCGCTTTTGAATGGTACTGCCTGAATCGGGCGGGCTATCGGGCACCAATCGGGCAATGGCAGTGTACTAAGATCCATGGGCTGTATTGTGGCTATACCTCCGGCCTGGAGGCAACCGGTAAGGCAATTGGACTCCCGCGAGACAAACAGAAGCTGACGGTTGGCAAGGCACTGATCCGGTACTTCTGCTGCCCGCAAAAGGCAACCAAGTCAAACGGTAAACGAAAATACAATGATCCGGTGCATGACATCGACAAATGGAATTTATTCAAGGAATACTGCAAGCAGGATGTCGTGACAGAGCATGAGATCTGGAAACGAGTGCGGCAGTTCCCGGTACCGGATTCGGAATGGGATCTGTGGCGGCTGGATGTTAAGATGAATGCCTTCGGGGTAAGGGTAGACCGCCGGCTGATAGACGGAGCACTGTACATAGCGGCGGAGAGTGAAGCAAGACTTACGGAAGAGGCACAGAGAATCACAGGACTTAATAACCCGAACAGCACGGCACAGCTTCTCAAATGGCTGAATGACAGGCTGGAGGTAGAGGTACCGGATGTGCGCAAGGAGACAGTAGTAGATCTCTTAAATATGGATATTCCGGCCGATGTGCGCCGGGTACTGGAGATCCGCCAGCAGCTGGGAAAGACATCCCTGAAGAAATATGACACCATGGAGGCTGCAATGGGCGAGGGTGACCGGATAAGAGGAATCTCACAGTTCTATGGCGCCAACCGTACCGGCAGATGGGCCGGCAGACTGGTACAGCTGCAGAACCTTCCAAGGAATTATCTGGAAACGATTGACGAGGCAAGACGGCTGACGATTGCTAAGAATTACACCGGCTTAAAAGCCGTTTATGGGGACGTGCCGGATACACTGTCACAGCTCATCCGAACAGCATTCATCCCTTCCGAGGGGCGGAAATTTGTAGTCGCGGACTTTTCTGCGATTGAGGCACGGGTAATCGCCTGGTTGGCTGGGGAGACCTGGGTCAATGAAGTATTTTCCACAACCGGAAAGATCTATGAGGCTACGGCATCTCAGATGTTTGGGGTTCCGATAGACCTGATCAAGAAGGGCAATCCGGAATATGCACTGCGGCAGAAGGGGAAGGTGGCTACACTGGCTCTGGGATATCAGGGCGGTACCGGAAGCTTGATCGCAATGAACGCATTAAAGATGGGACTAACGGAAGAAGAGCTGCCGGATATTGTATCCAGATGGCGGCAGTCGAATCCAAGGATCGTTGATCTCTGGTATTCGATCGAAAAGGCGGCAGTCGGAGCAGTGCAGTCATGCCAGCAGACAGCCACTCATGGCCTGATATTCAGCATGGAGAGCGATCTGGTGTACGGTCAGAGCTTTTTGACGGTACTTCTGCCAACAGGGCGGAAGCTGTTCTATCCGAGGGCCCATCTGGACGTAAACAGGTTTGACAAGCTGGCAATTCATTATTACACCGTCGGACAACAGAGCCGGAAATGGGAAGTGACATCCACCTATGGCGGAAAGCTGACGGAGAATATCGTGCAGGCTATCGCAAGAGACTGCCTGGCTGAGGTATTGCGGAGACTGGCAGACAGAGGACTGGACTTTGTGTTCCACGTCCATGACGAGGTAATCGTTGATGCACCGCAGGAGCTGACAGTGGAAGATCTGTGTGCTCTGATGGCCGAGCCTATACCGTGGGCTCCGGGGCTGATATTAAAGGGTGCGGGATTTGAAGGCAATTACTATAAGAAAGATTAACGGGTGAAGCGTATGGTGAATAATAACAGGATGCTGCATATCGCTGTCGGACAGAGCCGGAAGGCTCTTGTATGGCAGAAGACGGAAATGCAGTGGTCTGACTTTATAGATAGATTGAAGACCCCGGTCAGGGGAGAAGAGACAATCGAACAGTATTTGAACTATTCGAAAGCACAGCAGGCAGATCTAAAGGATGTCGGCGGATTTGTCGGTGGTACCTTTCGGACATTAAGACGTAGCGCAAATCAGGTAGAGGGAAGGGATCTGGTAACCCTTGACATGGATACGATCCCGGCCGGAGAAGCCAATGATGTGATCCGCCGCGTTGGGTCATTAGGGTGTGCTGCAGTCATTTACTCTACACGAAAGCATACGGGGTATGCCCCAAGACTCCGGGTGATCATTCCGACCGACCGGACGGTGACTGCAGATGAATATGAACCGATTGCGCGGAAACTGGCGTATTTGATCGGAATGGACTTCTGTGATCCGACGACGTTCCAGGCTTCCCGGATGATGTACTGGCCCTCATGCTCTGCAGACGGGGAGTACATTTATGAAGTGTTCGATGCCGGTTTCTGTTCGGCGGATGGGATCCTTAATATGTACGGAGACTGGAAGGATGTATCTCAGTGGCCGCAGGTTACCGGCGCGGAAACAATCGAGAGACGGCGGGTGTCCAAGCAGGAAGACCCTACGTCAAAGAAAGGTATCGTTGGTGCATTCTGTCGTACCTATACGGTGCTGGATGCCATGGAGAAGTATATACCCGGTATGTACGAGCCAACAGATGATCCGAACCGATATACATACACCGGTGGATCTACACAGGGTGGTGCTGTTTTATACGACGATGATAAATTCCTTTACAGCTATCACGCCACGGATCCGTGCTCTGGCCAGCTTGTAAACGCTTTTGATCTGATCAGGCTGCACATGTACGGAGATAAGGACAGTGAAGTGAAAGACGGTACACCGGCGGCAAAGCTGCCATCTTTCATACAGATGAGCCGGTTGGCTCTTGGGGATGAGAAGGTAGCCGGACTTATGCGACAGGAGAAGTTGCAGGAGGCTCAGCGAGTATTTGATACAACGGGTAACAACACGGGTGATACTGATGGTACGACTCGGGATGATGCCCCGGACAATTTTGAATGGCTTTCAAAGCTTACGGTTACGGCCAATAATGATTATGAGAAAACAATCAATAACGTTGTTACTATCTTACAGAATGATCCGCTGCTAAAGGGAAAGATCGCGACTGATGAGTTCGCCAGCTGCGGGATGGTGCTTGGCGCGACACCCTGGGACAGCCGTCCGGATAAGCGTAGATGGACAGATACCGACGATGCGGGCTTATATCGGTATATTGAAACGTATTACCGCATTACTGGACGGGAGAAGTTAGATAACGCACTTTTGATCGTTAGTAACGAGAATAAGATCAATGATGTAAAGCGGTATCTGCAAGGCCTTACGTGGGACGGCGTGAAGCGGATCAATACCCTGCTTCCGGATTATCTGGGGGCAGACAGTAACCCGTATACGCACGCGGTGATGCGGAAGGTGCTGTGTGCTGCAGTGGCAAGAGGTATCAAGGGAGGGGTGAAATTTGACTACATGCCGATTTTTGCTGGACCGCAGGGAATCGGAAAAAGTACCTTCCTGTGCATGCTCGGGCGGGAATGGTTCAGTGATTCGTTAACGACCTTCGAGGGCAAAGACGCAGCAGAAATGATACAGGGGACATGGATCAACGAGGTTGGGGAGCTGACAGCAATGACCAGACAGGAAACGAATGCGGTCAAGCAGTTCCTGTCGAAAAGAGAAGATATCTATCGTGCGGCGTATGGCAGACGGACGGAGAAATATCCGAGACGTTGTGTCTTTATCGGAACATCGAACAATGCGGAGTTCTTAAAGGATGCAACAGGTAACCGGCGATTCTGGCCGGTAGATGTCGGTGTGCATCCGGCTGTGAAAAGTGTGTGGGAAGATCTGCCGGAAGAGGTAGACCAGATATGGGCGGAGGCGTATATGCTGTATAAGCTGGGAGAGCCATTGTATCTGTCTCCGGAGATCGAACAGCTTGCGAAGGAGCAGCAGGAGAAGCACATAGAAGAATCCGGTAAGGAAGGCATCATAAGGGATTATCTGGATAAGCAGGTGCCGGTGAACTGGTGGAGTATGAGCCAGATGAGCCGGAGGCAGTATTTAAACGGTATGGCGTGTGGCGACGTAGAAATGATGGACCGTGACCGGGTGTGCGCTGTAGAGATATGGGCGGAGTGCTTCGGAGGAGATCCGCGATACATGAAGCGACAGGACACTGTTGAGATAAATGGTGTTCTGGAGCGGATGCCAGAGTGGGAAAGGACAAAAGGCGTCAGGCGATTTGGACCATACGGAAAACAAAGAGGGTTCGAAAAATGTGATAAATTTTGACGACAAAGGCGGCAACAAAATTGTCAACAAACTGGATTTTTGACAACAAACTCCGAAAGGCGCCGCTGACAACAAACTTTGAATGTTGTCAAGTTTGTTGCCGGGTTTGTTGACGGCATAGAGCTAGAAAATATAAGGCTCTAACCTACTTTGACAACATTGACAACAAACTTTCTATAAGAGTTAAAAAATAAAGGATTTATAGGATAACGTGTACGCCATACGCGCATGATTTTAAATATATATGCGCGCGTATGTTGTCCGTGTTGTCAGATTGATGAGAAAAGGAGAATCAGAATGTTAGAGAGTGAGATTGAAGGGATATTAGTAGATACGGTTCGTGGCCTGGGAGGAAGAGCCTATAAGTGGGTGTCTCCGGGGAATGCAGGCGTGCCGGACAGAATGGTGATCCTGCCGGACTGTAAACCGATATTCGTGGAACTGAAAACAGATACCGGGCAGTTAACCAGACTGCAGAAGATACAGATAGACAGATTACGAAGGCTTGGTCAGGATGTCCGGGTTGTAAAGGGCTTATCCGGTGTGGCAGAGTTCTTCGGTGATATCGGGTATCCGGATGTGGAAAAGAAGATCATGAAAAAGAGAGGAAGTGGAAAGGATGGAGTTCATACCGCACGAATATCAGAGACATTGCCTGCAGAGGATCATTGATACAAAAAAGATAGGTCTGTACATTGACATGGGACTTGGTAAGACTGTAACCACACTGACAGCTATTAAGGAATTGAAATATGAACGGCTGCAGGTCAGGAAGATTCTGGTAATCGCACCGAAGAAGGTCGCGGAAAGTACCTGGTCGAAGGAAAAGGATAAATGGGATCACACGAAGATGCTGCGGGTATCCAAGGTACTGGGAAGCACAGCAAAAAGGATACAGGCACTGAATACACCGGCGGATCTTTACATCATTAACCGGGAAAACGTGGTGTGGCTGGTGGATTATTACCGGAATGCATGGCCATTCGATATGGTCGTGATCGATGAGAGCAGCAGCTTTAAGAATCATAAGTCGAAAAGGTTCAAAGCCTTAGCGAGTATATCCGGCAAGATCACCCGGCTGGTAGAACTGACCGGTACGCCATCTCCGAACGGACTGGAGGATCTGTGGGCGCAGGTCTACCTGCTGGATGGAGGAGAACGACTGGAGAAGCGGTACACCCAGTTCCGCGAGAGGTATTTCAATCCGGGTGACCGCGGCCAGAACATCATATACAACTATAAGCCGAAGCTGGGGAGTGAACAGGCGATACTGGATAAGATATCAGATATTTGTATCAGCATGAAGTCTGAAGATTATCTGCAGCTTCCGGATCTGATCGAGGATGTCATACATGTGGAGCTGGATCCGAAAGCAAGGAAAGCCTATAACGATCTTGAGCGGCAGATGGTACTTGCACTTCCGGAGGAAGAGGATGAGATCAGCGTGACCAGTGCGGCTGCACTCAGCAATAAGCTTCTACAGCTGGCGAATGGTGCTGTCTACGATGAAGGCCATTCTGTGCATTCAGTACACGACTGCAAGATAGAGGCTTTCATGGAGCTGGTGGAATCGTTAAACGGAAAGCCGGCATTGGTCTTTTATAATTTCCAGCACGATAAGGACCGGATCAAGGCTGCATTGGAAAAGACCGGCTTACGTGTCCGGGAACTGAAGACACCGCAGGATGAGAACGACTGGAACGCCGGGCAGATCGACATCCTGTTGGCGCATCCGGCCAGCTGTGCCTATGGCCTGAACCTGCAGCAGGGCGGAAATCATGTGATCTGGTTTGGCCTTACATGGAACTATGAGCTATATTCACAGGCGAATAAGCGGTTACATCGTCAGGGACAGACTGAAAAGGTGATCATTCATCATCTTGTGTGCAGCGGGACCAGAGATGAGGATGTAATGGAAGCTATCAGCCGGAAGGATGATGTGCAGAACTGGGTAATGGAATCCTTGAAAGCAAGGATCCGGAAGATAAAGGAGGGAAAGAGTGATGATTGAAGAGGTAAAAGCATGTCCGTTTTGTGGAGGAAAAATGAAGCTGGATGAAGCAATAGCACATGCAACAGAGGTAGCGGAAGAAAAATATAATGAGGGCTTCTTGTGTCATGCGAACCCAGATGATGGCAAGTTGGATGAATGTGTCAAATGTGCGCAGGAACATGAACAATTAGCAGAATGGCTCACACAGTTAAAGGAGTATCAGCAGTTAGAGGAACAGGGCAGACTTTTTAAACTACCTTGCAAAGTGGGAGCGAGGCTTTATTGGATTGGTGATGAGGACGATTATGGACATAAAGAAATGTGTATTAAGCAATACAGCGAATCCGAGGTAACAGGGTTTTCTTTAGGAGAAGATGGCGAAGTTTTAGTTTTTATCGGATATGATAATAGCGAGCCTGATGTGGTCGGAGAAAGATATGCATTGCTTACAAGAGAATCAGCCGAAGCAAAACTGAAAGAATTGAGAGATGGAGAAAGGATGAAGTTAAATGAGTAAGGACGGCATTTCGGTAGATGACTTTGAGGAATGGTTGAAATCCGAAAAGCACAAAGCAATAGATGCGAAGAACGGTGGATTGTTGATTGCAAGAGATGGCGTCTGGGTGGACGCCTTTGAGACATTTAAGAAAGAGCGAGAGGCTGATGAGAAATAACTATATCGAATAATGTCGAACTTTGTAAATTGAATATTGGTGGTTGACACCGTATAATGGTTCTATAAAAAACAAAGGGAGGAAAGTTATATGTTTATATCAGAGGCGTACAATAAATCACTACTAATGGATATTAAAAAGGCAAGGAGTATAACCTATGAAGATTTAAGAAGCAATAATGCTGGAATGGATAAGGTGATATTTGACCATGACTTACAGGACTTAGTCAGATTAGGCTATGTAAAAGAGAGCGATGGAAAGTATATATTTATTCATGCTTGAGTGATGAGAGAGTGAGATAATGGTTGATAGAAATAAAATTTATGCGGCGTTTGACAGGCTGTGTGGGAAATATGTTCCGAACAGACCTAGCGGGATTAGAGAACGAAATAGCAGAATTTGCTTAGAAGTTTCAAAAATGTTTGGGATAAGTTATGAAGAAGCAGAGCAGTATTTTAATGATTTTGCTGACTTGAAATAAAATGCGAGTGTGATATTATTATATCAGAGCCAAGAGCCGGATATGTATGAAAAATACGTATCCGGCTCTTTTTCATTAATGAAAAAGGAGAAATGAAGATGAATCAGATTGAAATGATTAATACGGGTAAGCTGATTCCCTATGAAAAGAATCCAAGAATTAATGAGGAATCTGTTTTATATGTGGCAAATAGTATCCGAGAGTTTGGATTTAAGCAACCAATAGTGGTTGATAAAAACATGGTTGTAATTGTGGGGCATACCAGGCTGAAGGCAGCTATCAGCCTTGGAATTAAACAGGTGCCTGTGATCATCGCAGAAGATTTGTCAGAAGAGCAGGTGAATGCGTACAGAATAGCAGATAATAGCGCCGGTGAATCTTCCAAGTGGGATTTTGATTTCCTTGAAGAGGAGCTTCTGAATATTCCGGATTTTAATATGGCTGAGTTCGGATTGGATTTGTCTTTTTTAGATGAACCGGAAGAACCAGAAGAAAAGGAGAATGAAAGAGAGCGGACAAATGATACATATAACCTGTATGAGTTTGATCCGAATCGTGCGGCAGGCAAGTATCAAATGCCGGTATTGACCAAAGTTAATCATATTCCGGAGAAATTGCTTGGATTTAATTATGCCATGACGTCCCAGGAGCATGAAGCAGGTATACATTTTTATATCGACGATTACCAGTTTGAGCGGATATGGAATGAACCGTATAAATATATGGAAAAACTGCAGCAATTCGATTGTGTGCTGACTCCGGACTTTAGTCTGTATATGGATATGCCATTGTCAATGAAGATATGGAATACATACAGAAGCCGGATGATCGGACAGATTATGCAGGATAGCGGAATCGTTGTAATTCCTACACTATCATGGGCAGAATCGGAAACATTTGAATTTTGCTTTGACGGGATAGAACCGGGAGGAACTGTGTCGGTATCGACAGTCGGGGTAATTCGGAATAAAGACTCTTATAATATCTGGTGCGAGGGAATGCGGGAAGCAATCGACCGTCTTCATCCGACGGGAATCGTTCTGTATGGAAATCGGGTTGAGTTTGATTTTGGGGATATTGAGGTAGTGAACATAGCGAATACAAATGTGGAAAGGATGATGAAATAATGGGCGGTAGAGGAGCAAAGAGCAGTGTTTCAAGTGGTAAAGTAATTCCGTTCAGAAAACCAGGCGAATTGATTGAAAAGACAAGCGGAGGATGGAATACTCCGGGCGAGGTTGAAAGAGTAGATCGGTTGATTGATGCGGCTAACAAAGCGAAAACAACAAATCAGATACAGCAGGCTGCCATTGCATTGAAACGTCAGGATGACCACCTAAGCCGCCTGATAGAAACGGCAAGGGAAGATGGTAATGATGTTAATGTACTGATTACACAGAGAAGAAGAGTGCGGCAACAGAGAAAGAAAACTGTGTTGTAGAAAAAAGGAGGGATATTTATGGGTGGACGAGGAGCGAGTAGCAGTTTATCTGGCCGTAAAATGAGTTTGAAGAGACTACTTGATAATATAAAAGGGCAGCCAACACTTGATGACGTTCGGGGGCTTAATTTGAAAATAGAAAAAGCACAGTTCTCATCTAATGGTAATTCGATACAACTTCAAATTGCAAATGTGCAGAATATTCCTGATGGTGAGGAATTGTCATTGCGATTTTACAGTTCATATGATCCACGTCAGATTACGCCTACGAGGGATTATATAAGGTCTAATATTGAACTAACTCATAAAAATAGCAAGGGAAATATCGACAGTGTAAGAACGTTGTCTGAAATGAAAACAAAAAGTGTTAGGAGTGCAAGAAAACAGTATGAAATAGTTTTAGAACAGTGGAAAAAGATAACAAGGCAGAAGAATATTACGTTTTAAGGGAGTGATTTCATGGGCGGCCGTGGTGCAAGTAGTGGCATTAGTAGTAAAGGAAAAAAGTATGGTACTGAGTACACAACACTGTTTGAGAGTGGAAATATTAAGTTTGTAACAAATGTGGCTAAGAATCATGAACCACTAATGGAAACAATGACCGAAGGAAGGGTATATGTACAGGTTGGCGGTGAGGATATTGTCAGAATTGTATTGTTTGGCGAGAACAACAGGCGAAACAAGGTTATTGAAAAAGATAAAAGAACAGGTGAATGGCATGTTCATCACGGATATTTTCACACGGAGAATTCTGAAAGAAATCACGAATCTTTAAATGCAGAGGATGCTAAATTCCTTGAAAAAGTAAGTCAGATATGGCATAATCGAAAAAGGTAGATATAGTTTAAGTCTGGGAGAATAGTCAGCAATGAAAGATCCGCGTTCAAATCGTCGGTATTTACCTCAATAATGAAGTAGAGCCAAGAGCCGAATGATCTAACCTTAAAGGGTTGGGTGATTCCCGGCTCTTTTTTTGTTTAGAAATGATCAGAAGGTGGTTGGATGGCAAATGAGAAAAACTTAATACCGAATGATGCCAGAACTCCGAACGAACGCCGAGTGAATGCACAGAAGGCTGGAATAGCCTCTGGACGCACCAGAAGGGCGAAAAAGGAACAGAAAGCAATTATATTGAATATCTTATCCCTTCCACTGAAAAAAGGTGATATCGGCGAGATAGAGAGCTTAGCGGACGCTCAGGGAGCCAACCTGACAGTGAATGAGGCTATCGTGATCGCACAGGTATCAAGAGCTCTGAAGGGGGACACTAGAGCAGCACAGTACATCCGGGATACTGCAGGCATGAACACGATCGATAACAAGCATCTGGATCTCGAAAAGAAGAAACTGGAGCTTGAAATCATACGACTTGAGCAGGAGATTCGGAGACTGGAGGAACGGCCGGAGGATGAACACGTAGACACTACATTTGTGGATGCTTTGAATGAATCATGCAAGGAGGTGTATGTGGGCTATGACATTGGACAGCAGGATCAAGAAGCTGAAGGAGACGGTGCAGCAGCCGTTACCGAAGAACCGGAAAGTTAAGCAGAGTACATTTGAATTCAAGCCTTTTTCTATGAAGCAGAAAATGGTCCTTAACTGGTGGTGCGATGACTCCCCGCTGAAGGATCGGGATGGAATCATAGCAGACGGAGCTATCCGATCCGGGAAAACCGTCTGCATGTCGCTGTCTTATGTTATGTGGGCAATGGAGCGATTTGACCAGCAGAACTTCGGTATGGCCGGAAAGACAATCGGATCCTTCCGGCGTAATGTGCTTTTCTGGTTAAAGATGATGCTGATCACACAGGGTTATATCGTTAGAGATCACAGAGCTGATAACTATGTTGAGGTATCTAAAAATGGAAAGACAAATTATTTTTACATCTTTGGTGGCAAGGACGAGCGATCGCAGGATTTGATTCAGGGTATAACCCTTGCCGGTATGTTCTTTGACGAGGTTGCACTGATGCCGGAGAGCTTTGTTAACCAGGCGACCGGCCGATGCTCCGTAAAGGGGTCAAAATTCTGGTTCAACTGCAATCCGGGATCCCCTAGACATTGGTTCAAGGTTAACTGGATTGATATGTGCGCCTGTAACATGTCTGAGCGACAGATCGAGGAATGCAGGGCAGGCGACGTAGAGCTGAAGAACATGGTATACCTTCATTTCACTATGGACGACAACCTGTCACTGGATGAGGACATCAAGCGGCGATATCGATCCATGTATAAGGGCGTGTTCTTCAAGCGATATATACTCGGCCTCTGGTGTATGGCGGAAGGCCTTGTGTATGGCATGTTCGATGAAGAAAAGCATGTTATCCATGGGGAATGCCCGGAAAGTCCTATGCATTTTGTATCGATCGATTATGGTACCGTAAATCCGTTTTCTGCGGGCGTTTGGGGATTTGATGGCCGGAGAGCTATACGAGAGCGGGAGCTATATTACAATGCCCGAGTAACCGGTATCCGGAAAGATGATGAAGCATACTATGAGATGCTCAAAGAGCTGATCGGGGATACTCCGATTGAGTACATCATCATAGATCCATCTGCTGCATCGTTCATTGAGGTGATAAAGAAGCACGGGGATTATGGGGTAAAAGGTGCAGCCAATGACGTGCTGGACGGCATCCGGGTTGTAACAACACTTTTGAATGCCGGCCGGTTGTTCTTCCATGAGAGCTGCACGAACAGTATAGCAGAGTTTGGGCTGTATTCATGGGATGAAGAATCCGGAGAGGACAAGGTAAAAAAAGAGAATGATCATGCAATGGATGATATCCGGTATTTCTGCTATACCTTCATGCGAAAATGGCTGAGGTGGCAGTATTGATGAGAAGGAGTGGATTATATGGGCTTTATAAGCTGGATCAAAGGAGTGATAGGAAATATGTTTCGAACGAAAGACGCAAAAAAAGCATTTAATATCGACCCGATATTGTCTGCCAGAATGGAATACGCAATAGCTGACTGGGGGCGGATTGTAAGTGGAAAACCGGTATGGCTGAGTAAAAAGGATGATGTCAGGACGATTAACTTTGCAAAGTTCCTTTGTAGTGATACAGCAAAGAAGATCTGCCTAGACATCGATGTTAATGTTGACGGATCTGCAAGGGCGGAATATCTGGAGACTGTGGTAAATGCAGTAAAAAAGGTCTTACGAGATAAGGTAGAGGACGCCTGTTGCCTGGGTGGTATTATGCTGAAACCCAATGGAGCACCGGGGCAGGCGTGCGTTGATTATATAACGCCGGATAATTTCCTTGTGACTGCGACCAATTCAAACGGAGATATTTTAGGATGTGTATTCTTTGATTACAGTTCTAAGGGTGATACGAGCTATGTAAGGCTTGAATATCAGAGGTTCGAGGGTGATAAATACCTGATATCAAATAAGGCATACCAGTTAACCGCAAAGGGTGGTGTACATCATGAAATCGCTCTGTCCAGCGTGGATGCATGGGCAGACATTGAACCGGATGCATCGATTGATAACATTGATAAGACACTGTTTGCCTATTTTAAGATGCCATACAACAATGTGATAGACCCAACCAGTCCACTGGGAGTGCCTGTGTTCTATAATGCGATCAATGAACTTCGGGATCTGGACATTGCCTGGAGTCGGAAGGGAGATGAAGTAGAGGACAGTAAACACATGCTGATCGTCGGTGCTTCTGCTCAGAGATCGTCAAAGCAGCAGAAGATCACATTACCGCGGTTTGTTAAGTCACTGGATCTTGGCGGTTCCGGTTCTCTTGATGAGCCGGTGCATGAGCATGTTGCCACGATGTTGACTAGCGACCGGATTGAGGATATCAACAGTATATTGTCGATGATCAGCACAAAAGCTGGATTCTCGCAAGGGGCATTTACCCTCGACCGGAAAACCGGAATGGTGACAGCCACACAGGTGGAATCAGATGATCGGGAAACTATAGAGACGATCAAAGAGATGCGAGACAACCTAAAAGATGCACTGGAGCATCTGGTATATGCTGTCAGCAAATATGCAGATTTGTACGATTATGCACCTGTAGGAGAATACGAAGTATCGTTTTCATTCGGAGACCTGACGTATTCCTATGATGAGGACCGGGCGCGGCACTGGCAGTATGTGCAGGCTGGGAAGTATCCATTGTATCGGTATTATATGAAGTTTGAAGGAATGAGTGAAGAGGAAGCGAAAGCCCTTGTTAATGAGGCAAAGGCGGATAATGAGCAGACAGAAGGACAAGGGCTGTTCAAGTAGATCGTTGCGACGTCGCAACAGGCAGGGGATGATAATTTATGCTGTCACCGGAATACTTATGGGATGTTGCAGATCCTGTTGTGGATATCTGGGAAAAATTAAATATCGAGATGATAAAGGACATCTGCGAGCGTCTGATGAGTGCAGAGCTGTATGATTATCATCAGCTTCCGGGCGCGGCAAGATATGAGGCGTGGCTTGCCAATCAATATGGTATGCACTATGAAGAAATGGTGAAAGTGGTTGCGGAGTTAACGAAAAAATCCGAATCAGAGGTTAAGAATCTATTTGAAGAAGCTGGTCTGTTAACGCTGGAGAATGATCAGATGATTTATGACAACCACGATATATCGCCGATTGACATCCGGAATAATAGTACATTGAGCCAGATGCTAACTGAAATGTATACAAGGACAAATGGGGAATTAAAGAATTACACCCGAACAACCTTACAGAATATGCCGGATGAATTCTATCATGCGATGGATAAGGCATATACCGCCGTGGCATCCGGGGTGGAATCATACAGCAAGGCCATATCAGATACAGTGGAAGAACTGGCAAAGGCTGGATCGCATGTAACCTATCCAACCGGGCATAAAGATACAATCGAGGTTGCAGTCAGGAGGGCTGTTCTGACCGGTCTTAATCAGGGAGCCGCTTTAATCTCTTTGCAGAATGCAATTGATAATGGATTTGAATATGTCGTAGTTGATGCTCATCTGGGAGCAAGAGTGAATGATGAGAACAAAATAGCGAATCATGCCGGTTGGCAGGGAAAGATATTCAAGATTGAGGGAAAAACAAAGGACTATGGAAATCTGAAAGAGGAAACCGGATTCCCCGGAGATCCCCTCGGTTTGTGTGGATATAACTGCCGGCATAACTTTTATCCGTATATGCTCGGTGATCCGAATCCATTTGAAAAGGATATACCGGATGAAAAGGAGAATCGGAAAGCATATGAGAACTCCCAGAAGCAAAGAAGCATGGAACGCAAGATTCGGGAATCAAAAAGGAATCTGATGGGATTGCAAACCTGTATAGATAACTGTAAAGATGAAAAGGCAAAATTTGAATTGCAACAAGAGTACAATAAAAAGGCTGATCGGGTACAGAAGCAGAATAAGGCGTATAAGGAATTTTGCGGAGAGAACGGATTAAAGACCGAGCAGGATCGATTGAAAGCGGCAGGATG
Organism: uncultured Clostridium sp.; assembly: GCA_900539185.1. Taxonomy (GTDB): domain Bacteria; phylum Bacillota; class Clostridia; order Lachnospirales; family Lachnospiraceae; genus CAG-632. The sequence continues at coordinate 110,953 of UQBG01000003.1, read as the reverse complement.
GAACCGGAAGAGTGCTGACTACGCACGGAGTGGGGCGAAGCAGTATAAGGAGGCTGAGAAATCAGAAGGTGTACCGGCTATGGAACTTAAGGGGAAAGCCTATAGCGTTTACTCGGAGGACGAGATAAAAACTATGGCCAATCAGACACAAGCAATAGCGGATAAATACGTTAAAAAGGAGAGTAAATGGAGTGGAAATATCATAGTTGATAATGGAGCAGAGTTGTATGGCAAGCTGTGGAATTGCGACATTGTTACCAGAAGTGAGACGAGCCCACATATCATTCTGCATGAACAGTTACATGCAAAGTCAATCAGTTATTTTGATAAGGAAACATATATGAAAAATCAAAAAATTGAGGAGGCAACGGTTCAGTTAGCAGCTCAGGAGATAAGCCGGCTCGAGGGTATAATAATAGATGAATCAGAGTATGATTATTTATGTAACAATTTGAGGAAGATTAATAATAGACTAAAAATAAGCAAGACAGATTTTGATTTTTCTATTTCGCTTATTGACCTGGATGTAATAGATCGTATAGAATGGATAGAAAAGCACATAGATGAAAGAATGCTAGGTGGAAAGTTGACGGTAGGGGAGTATATGGAATTGGAACAATTATTGGAGGAGTTGATCTGATTTGGCACAAAACATAGAGGATTTAGTGAAACGGGCACAAAACAAGGACAACAGTGACGATGAATGGCTGCAACTCGAAAAGGATATGCTCGAATTTTTAAAAGAGGATCATCCACAATCAGAAAGAAAACGGCTTATCCCATTGGGTTGGCTAGAATCTGTTACAATCATATGTGATGGGATAAAAAGAGAGCGGGGGATGAGGTAGATGGATAATTTCCGGGCGGTATACCACATTCTGTCAGAACTGGAGAAAGCACTGGACAGTCCTAAGGCGGATATATCTCGTTTTGATGCAGAACAGCTTGGTGTATCAGAGAATCGGTGGTGCAGCTACATTGAGATGATGGAAGACGTTGGTTATATTAAGGGAGCTGTTATTAAGAGAAATATTTACGATGAGACACTGATAGATTGTGATAACATGAAGATCACATTAAAGGGACTGGAATATCTGCAGGAGAATTCAGTCATGCGAAAGATCTATAAAACATTGAAGGGAATTAAGGATGTGACCCCTAAAATGTAAAAACAATAGTTGCAAAATACTGAAGAATGAATTATAATTTTTTATAGAATTCTAATAAAGGTTGCACCGGTGAATCGTAGGGAGCGATTGATTTGAAAGTATTCTGGTATTCCTGCCCACGCTGTGGCTATCCGAAGATGTTAAAGATCCGAGCTGATACACGGCTTGTTAACTTTCCCGGATACTGCAAGAAGTGCAAGCAGGAAAGTATTATAACTAAATACGAGGGAGAGCCAGAGCCAGAAAGAGCCAGAGCCAATTAGCAGACACGTAAAGTGACGTTGCTAGTTGGCTCTTTTTCTTGTTTTCTCCCTTATTTATCTACGGATACCGTAGCAGGGAATCAGGTTAGCCCCCTTGCCTGATAACCGGGTTCGATTCCCGGTCTGCGGTTTACCAGGCACATGGTTTATTGTGCAAATCCAATCACCGCAGACGGAGCGGTTAAAAAATCACGTAGAAAGGATTGTAACAAAATGGTGAATATTGAAGAGATCTTAAAGACAAACAATGTCGTAGTAACAGATGAGCAGAAAGCAGCGATTAATAAGGCCGTAGCGGAGAACTACAAGACTATCAATGAATTCAGTAAGAAGGTTACCAATCTGGAGACAGAGAGGGATGGTTATAAATCTCAGCTTGAAACAGCCACAGAGACCTTAAAGGGCTTTGATGGCATTAAGCCGGAAGAGCTGCAGGCAGAGGTTAAAAAGTATAAGAAGGATGCTGAAGAGAAAGAAAAGGAGTTCAAGCAGGAACTGGAAAAGAGAGATTTTGCAGATGCACTGGACAAGGCAATCGGAGAGTATAAGTTCTCTTCCGAGTATGCGAAGAAGTCTGTTATGGAGGAGATCAAAGGAGCCGGACTGAAACTGGTGGATGGTAAGATCATCGGATTGAATGACATGATCGAAACCATTAAGGGCAAGGATGCATCCGCCTTTGTGGATGAGAATCAGCAGAAGTTAGAGCAGAACAAGGCGAAGTTTACGAAAAAGACGGATCCTAGCAAGGACGGTACCAAGGTTAGTATGACTGAGCTTATGAGGATGAAGAATGAGAATCCGGATATGGATATCTCACAGTACATGGATTAATGGAAAGGATGATGAATCATGGCATTATTTGATGCAAAAAATTTCAATGGTGAAGTATTCGGTGCCTATGTTGACCGGGTACCAAACTTAAACAGAAATGAACTGTTAAAGAGCGGAGCTGTGGTGGAAGCACCGAAGTATGCAACCATGCTCCCGGATCAGGTGGGAGGTAACTATATTACCGTCCCGATTAAGGCGCGTATTGGCGGCACAGCGAGCAACTACGATGGAAATACCGATATTGGCACATCCAGCAGAAAGACATACACACAGGGCAGAATTGTGGTCGGTCGTGCAAATGGATGGACAGAAAGAGATTTCTCTTCTGATATCTCCGGTGAAGATTTCATGCCTGCAGCAGAAGAAGTAGCGGAATACTGGGATGATGTGGATCAGAATACGCTTCTGGCAGAGATGAAAGGTATCTTTGCTATGACCGGTAAGGAGAATCTGAAGTTTGTAGATGGTCATACCTATGATATTTCGCAGAATTCCGGAGATACGGGTAAGTTTGGCGAGACCACGTTAAACACTGCTTTGCAGAAAGCCTTGGGTGATAACAAGTCGAAGTTCAGCCTTGCAATCGTTCATTCCGTTGTAGCAACCGGATTGGAGAACCTGGATCTGGTTGCATATGGAAAATATACAGATGATCAGGGCATCCAGAGAGATGTAACACTGGCTACATTGAATGGCCGGTTATTACTGGTCGATGATAACATGCCAACAAAGGAGGTTGCACCTGTCTATGCGGCATCTACCGATACATCTGTACAGGCAGGTAAGACCTACTATACAAAGTCCGGCACAACTTATACTCCGGTGGCAGATCCTACCGGTGATCCGTCAGCATCATCTTACTATGAGATGACTGCAGAGGGATATACAGAGTATACGTCATATGCCTTTGGTAACGGCGCATTCGAATATACGGACTGTGGAGCTAAAAAGCCTTACTCTATGTCAGTGAACGAAGGAAAGAATGGTGGAGAAGAGACTATGTGGAGCAGACAGAGAAAGATCTTCTCGCCTTGGGGTATTTCGTTCAAGAATACCGGTATCATTTCACCGACTGACGAACAGCTTGCAACAGGATCCAACTGGGAGCTGGCAAACAGCAACGAGAGTGGTACTCCTGAGTATTTCCCTCATAAGGATATTGCAATCGCAAGAATTATTACTCGGGGGTAATTAAGACATGGGATATGCAGATTACGATTTCTATAAAACTGAATACTACGGTGATCTTCTGACGCCAGAAGAATTCAGTCGCTGGAATGAGCGAGCAAGTCGTTGGCTGGATGCCGAGACTGACAGAAGACTTATATCTGCATATCCGGATGACGAATATACCGATAATCAGATTAAGCTCTGTATATGTGAATTAGCTGAGAAGATGATGGAAACACAGAAATATCTGTCTGCGAGTGCTATTAACTCATCGACAGGAACATCCGGCATGGTGAAGTCTAAGTCAGCCGGTAGTGAAAGTATCACATACGCAACCGGAGAGACGGTATATGCTTCTGTAATCAAGGATGAACGAAGCAAGCACGGATTCTTCCACGCAACGGTTGCAAACTATCTAAATGGACTAGAAGATGCAAAAGGCATATGCCTGTTATATAAGGGGATGGAACCGAATGTTTAATGACACAGTGACTCTATTTAATCTATATAACGAAACATGGTATCCAACGGTACTGCAAGGCGTAGAAGCGCAAGAAGTAACCGGTAAAACGGAGAGTAAGGATGGCAGTAAACCGGCGGATACCTGTTCCTTGCATATTCCGGAAAAGCTTATGAGTGGCTATCATCGACCAAAGGCTTACACCGGTGAAGGGTATACCGTCCGGGAAGGTGATTTCTTTGTAATCGGTGATTTCAGCAGTGAACCTATTGACGAGAATGACTATGAAGACGGGTATATGACACACATGAAAAATACTTATGATGGCGTTTATAATATCAACTCCGTTGGTATTTATAAGACCATTCCACATATCGAGGTGAAGGCATCGTGATCATAAAGTCTACGATAGGCAGTGTTAAATTTCGATTGGATACAAATCAGATGGATAAGCGCTTCCAAAGAGCGCAAGCGTATCTGGATAACAGAGTGCTGATGGATTCTAACTCCTTTGCACCTAAGGCATCGAATACACTTCGTGCGAACGGCATCCGGAATACAAGGCTTGGAAGTGGTTTAGTCTGTTGGTATACCCCATATGCGCACTATCAGTATGAAGGCCGTGCAATGGTTGGCAAACAGTCAAGACGGGCCTGGGCGCGTAAGGGAGAATCTAAGGTATACAACGGAAAGCATTTAACCTATTCGCAACCGAGTGCAAGGGCAAAGTGGTTTGAGGTAGCAAAGAGAAAATATATGAATAGCTGGCTGGAAGGGGTGAAGAAGATTATTGGCAGACACTAAGAAAGAACAGTTGGAAAAGAAGGAGCGAATGACCGCTATGATGGCGATCTTCGAACTGATAGGACAGTATCCAAAATTAAATGACCTGCCGGTGGTTTTTGAAGACTTTGCAGACGGGAGAGGATCTTCGATAGCAGTATTCTCAGAACCCGGTGCATATATCAACCGGAAATTTATAGACGGCGGATTTGAGGGCGTAGTGCCCTTCTCAGTAGTCTACCGGGCATCTCCAAAGCTGGACAAACAGAAAATCAGGATGATTGCATGGCTGACTGATTTGGCGGAGTGGCTGCAGAAGGATGTGGTCTATCCGGCTATCGAGAATGGGCATATAGAACGGATAGAAGCTACAACGGTTGCGGCGAAGGATATGTCGGACAGTGCCGGTGATCATGATTATGTAATTGTATTTGATATGACATACAGAAAGGAGCAATGAAAATGGAAGGAGATAAGTTAGAGCGTAAGTACCTGGCACACTATATTGATTCTGCATTTGGTGACGGATCAGCTGCTTATGTACGTCTCGGAAAAGATCTTGAGGAATATTCTATCGAGATGAACCCGGACGGTGAATCAAAGAAGAATATACTCGGTGAATCCCGGTATAACTTAAAGGGCTATGAACCGCAGGGGAATGTGGATCCGTATTATGCATACGAAGGAGATGCGTTATTCACACAGCTGAAGAAGATCATTGATGAGAGAGCAACGGGAGCGGCTACACAGACTACGGTAGTAGATGTGATGTTAAGTGCATCCGGAACCGTAACAGATGCGTACAGAGAAGATGTGATCGTTGTACCGACAAGCCTTGGTGGAGATACATCGGGAGTATCCATCCCGTTCGAAGTGCATTACGCAGGCAATCGTACAAAGGGCACGTTCGATATGTCAACGAAGACATTCACACCGGCAACGGATGCAGCGTAGAGAAAGTACATGGCAGGATTTGAAATAGAATCCTGCCTTATTTACAAGGAGGTATAGAAAAAGATGATAGAAGTAAAAGCAAAAACAGGCGTAGAAATGATAAGAGTTCTTGATGAGCATGATCGGGAACTGGGGATAATGACTTTTTACCCGTCTGATCTGAACCTTCCGGCCAGATTGGATGCGGGAACGAAAAACATAGAAGAGATCTTGAAAGGGGCGCGAGAAAAGGCTCTGAGTATGGAGAAGGAGGCTTTTCTTGAGGAGGTGCCTGTTATCGATTCAAACATTAAAGCACAGCTCAACTACATGTTTGATACGGATATCAGTTCAGTTTTCGGAAATACAAATTTGCTGACACCGACTCGGAATGGATTTCTGGTGGAGGGGATCCTGGATGCAATACTGCCGGTGATAAAGGACTGTATTCAGAAGGCCGCGGATCAGATGGAGAAAAAGAAAGATAAATATCTTGGAGCGTATAAGAAATGATAGGCGGATTGCCAAAGAAACTAACCGTGCATGGAATAGAATATGATATCCGGAGCGACTATCGAGACTGCTTAAACATATTGCAATGCTTGGGAGATCCGGATTTTACATATCAGGAAAAATTAGATGTTATGTTGAGAATCCTGTATGTCAACTGGGAGGACATCCCAGACAGCGACATACAGGAAGCAGTAGATAAAGCGGTATGGTTCCTCGATTGTGGAGAAATCTATGAGGAAGATGGAAAACGCCCGACACGTAATATGGTCCTATTCGACTGGGAACAGGATGAGCAGTTGATCTTCGCTGCAGTCAATCATGTCGCGGGGAAAGAATTGCGGGCTTGTGAGTACGTGCACTTCTGGACGTTTATCTCTTATTTTCATGAGATCGGAGAAGGACTCTTTTCAACTGTGATCTATATCCGGGAGAAGAAGCAGAAAGGAAAGCTCGATAAAGCCGACCTCGAATTTTACAGGAAGAATCGGAACTTGATTAACTTGAAAAAGAAATACTCGAAGGAGCAGCAGGAAGAAATAGATCGTATAAATGCGATATTGAATGGGTGATGAACAATGGCAGAATATGATGGAAGCGTAAAAATAGATACCAGCATGGATACAGATGGCTTTTATGCGGGCATTAAGAAAATGTCCGCTAAAACAGTTGCCCTGAATAATGCGATTAAGCAGACGAAAAGCCAGATCTCTCAGATTAAGAATGAAATGCAGAAGCTGAAGACGGAAACATCGATGACGGATGAGTATAAGTTCATGAATGATAGTCTTACATCCGCACAGAAGAAACTTGAGACTCTTGAGAATCGTCAGCAGAAGTTACGTGAGTTAGGGAGGACAAAGGGATCCGGTTGGGCGGCACTGACGTACGATATCGAAAATGTTCGCAAGGAGATCGAATATACTACGGCGGAGATGCAGCGTATGCGGGAATCCGGAGATGCGTTTGAAATAAAGGATAATTCATCTGCTATTCGGAAGAAGCAAGCTCAACTGGATAAGTTAAACGGCAAGCTAACTGTATACAACAAAAGACTGCAGGAAGCGAATCAGAAAGAAGCGAAGTTGACCTCCCAGGTCGGAAAGATCAAGAAGTTGTCCGCTGCACTAAGTAAGCTGGTACATGCCGGGGGTTCCGCCGGGAGAGGCTTCTCCGGAATCGGCGGCATGTTAGGGATGTTTACGAATAGAATCGGTAGTCTTGCTTTGTCGGCTATGTTGTTTAATCAGATCAGCCGAGGGTTATCAAAGATACGCGAAGAAATGGTTAACTGCCTTGCTACGAATACGCAGTATAGTAGTTCACTTGCTCAGATCAAAGGTAACCTGCATACGGCATTCTATCCTATATACTCATACGCACTTCCGGCCATTAATGCTCTGATGTCAGGGCTGAGCAGAATTACAGGGACGATAGCAGCGTTTACTTCTAAGTTATTTGGTACGTCGTTATCTAAGAGTCAACAGGCTGCGAAATCTTTATACAACCAGGCGAAAGCGATAGATAGCGTAGGGAGCGCAGCAAAAAAGGCTTCCGGGAATCTGGCAGATATTGATGATATGCATATTTTGACGGACAATTCAGATTCCGGGGGTGGAAGTACCGGATCGGCTCAGACTGTTAGCTTTGGAGAGATTCAGACAGATCCAAACCTCGAAAAGTGGCTGGATAAGATGAAAGTGAAGTTTAAGCCATTAACGGAAGCGGTTACCAGATTGGTAGATGCCGCGAAGCCTTTGGCGGGTCCTTTTCTGGAAGGTTTAATTGATGGCCTGACAGATATAATCACGTCAAAGACTGCAGTCGGTATCATTAATAAGATAGCGGAAGCACTCGAAAACATGGATCCTGATGAAGCATATGCGATCGGGAAAGCAATCGGAGATGTAGCAGCTGCAATAATGCTCATGGTTGGTATCGCAGGTTTTGCCACATTCGTTGGAAATGTTGCAGCACTGTGGGAGATTCTTTTACCTATGGGAACCTTCCTTGCAGGGTGGAAGATTGGTAATGGTCTTTATGAGTTGATAACCGGCGAAGATATTGATATGACCATGTGGGAGCAGTTAGATGAGATCTTTGGAACTCTGTTCAATGATTCAGAGACTTTCTTTGATGGCCTTGACTGGATGTGCTACGACGCTATTAAGAATTTGACAGAGAAAATCACGGGTGAGGCACTTCCAAGTTGGCAGGAGTTCAAAGACGGTGTTGCTGAGGTGTTCGGTGAAAGTGGCATCTTAGGTATTATCAAACTTGCAACGGCCGGATGGCTACTTCAAATGGGCGTCGATTCTAACATGGTAAAGAACATAATGTCTGTCGCGGACATCATATTGAGTGACTATAAGCGGGCGTTTAGCGAAGATGGTCTGAGAGGCGTATTCCGGCAATTCGGGCAGTATGTAACGATTTTCTTTGCAATGGTAGGTAATGAGGTAAAGGCAAGCCTATTTGGTACCTTTGATGCAGTGAAAAATAAATGCGTGAATATGGGTATGACTGTAGGTCAGGCGGTAAGAGATACATTCAAACAGGCGGTTAATTCTGTGTTTACACAAATAGAAGGCCGTATGAACGTATTTATATCTGCTCTGAATGCTATACGCACCGTGATAAACCGGATACCGGGTGTGAATATCTCAAGGATACAGCCGGTGCAGCTTCCAAGGTTAGCAACTGGTACGGTTGTTCCGGCAAACTACGGAGAGTTCCAGGCGATTCTTGGAGATAACAAGCGGGCTCCTGAGGTAGTGTCTCCGGTGCCAACTATGAAGCAGGCCGTCCGGGAGGTTCTGAATGAAACCGGAAATTCGGGGAAACCGATTGTGATACACAATTATGTAACACTTGACGGCAAGGTAGTATATAAAACGGTTGTTGAGCATAACAACAAGGAAGTTGATACAACTGGAATCAATCCGCTGGTAGGGCTGGTGTAAGAAAGAGAGGTACAGAGATGGCAAAATGGAGACCAGAGTTGGTGATAGAGGGGATTTCGTTACCGGTACCGGATGAGTATTCTCAAACGATATCAGATCTTTGTACGGATGAGAGTACCCGGAATCTGCAGGGCAAAGCTGTTAAAGTTGTTGTTGCTGTTAAATCCTCTGTTCCTTTGAAATTCGAAAATATCGAATGGAGTAAGGCTGCGGCGCTTTGTAATGCAATCGACGGAAAGAATGTTATACATGGAAAGATAATGGATGTACGACATCCGTATGAACTCGTAGATGTGGAAATCTATTCAAATGATCGGGTGTGTACGCCAGCAAGATTCGATACGGATGGCAAAGTGTACTGGAATATTGAATTTAAGGAGATTGAACTCTGATGTGGAAGATATCGGTTACGTGTCTGGACGGCACTCAAATTGAATACGATGAGGCTTCTATCATTGAGAACGGGATTATTGTATCTGGCAGTATCAGTTCCTCAGATGCATTCGCTCTTGGAACATGTACAGCTTCAATTTGTGATCTGAAGATTGCGGATAAACTTGCACATGCAAATGATTTTTATCACGCTTTGATCGAGGTCAAGAACGATAACGTGACAAAGGGAAAATATATCTGTAATAGTTCTGATACAAAGGGCGGGATCCTGTCGCTAAGTTGCTATGATTACATGATCTATGCAAGCAGACAGATCACAACACAGATTTCAGGAAAGACTTTCGGAGCGGTAGCTGCATCTGCATGTGATGGCTGTGGGCTTGAATTAAAGGACCAGACATGGACAGGTGCGGATAAAGAATGTACGGTGCCAGATACGAGCAATATGACCTATCGAGAGCTACTTGCATGCATAGCACAAGCCACAGGAAACTACTGTAAGGTTAATGAAGTCGGGGCTGTAGTGTTTGCCTGGTTTGATTTCGCTCTGTCAGATGTGGTTGATGGCGGCGTGTTCGACGATGGTGCTCAATCGTATCAGACCGGAGCGGATATTGATGGTGGTGATTTTACATACGCAAATGCCGGAACTGCTGATGGTGGCGGATTCATCGAACAGGTATCATCCCATACAGTTCTTGATGCTTTTAGTCTTGAAATCGGAACAGATGAAATCAGTATATCCGGTGTGAAGGTAAAGAACGGGGATTCTGAATCTCTGGCCGGACAGGAGGGATATGTTCTGAGCGTAGAAGACAACCCATTTATTACAGGGAAAGAAGATGAATATGCGCAGTATATAGCCGGGAGATGCGTTGATATGCGATTTCGTACATTTACAGCGAAGATCCCTGAGAATGAAGGCATATCAGTTGGAGACGCACTGTATATTACAGATGCATTCAATACGGCATATAAAAGTTACATTACTTCTGTTACGCACACCGTATATGGTCAGATGTCAATAGCTTGTGACGCGGCTTCTCCGGTAAGACAGGAGATGCAGAGATCAACGGTTGCAACTAAGATTTTGCAAAAAGCAGAACAGTCAATGACAAGGAAGATAACGACTTATGACCAGACCGCACAGAATATGACTTCTCTGATATCGCAGGGCTTCGGACTGTATACAACTACAGTTACCGATGAAGTCGGGGGTGTAAAGCAGTATTTGCATGACAAACCTACGCTGGAAACCTCATCGGTTATATGGACCAGAACGGCGCAGGGGTTAATGGTATCGAAGGACGGTATGACCTCATGGGCGGTAGATAGCAACGGGAACGCACTGTTCAATGTCTTGACTGCTCATGGCATCAATGCTGATTGGGTGCGTGTAGGCGGTCAGGGAAACGGCGACGGTCAGATTGTTGTTAAGAACGCAGCAGGAGATACAATCATTCTTCTGAATAATGCCGGTATCACGATGGCAGACGGTACGTCACTGATTAATGCATCTGGAGTTTGCGGTGATCTGACATTCTCCTCCGGAGGAACGCCGTTTGATCTGGGTTGGGCCGGTAATGTGATTATAAGTGCAGAATCGATGGTAAAACGAGAAGTATTCCTCCAGGCAATGATACCGGAAAATTATGTGATTACATCTGCAGTATTAATAGTGTCAGCTTGTGGTACTGCTTGGGAAAACATCATGGATGCTGGTTCTTCTGGCAGCCCGAGTTATTCAAGTTGTAATGGATATTCAAGAGGAATAAAAGCTTATGTAGGAGCAGGTCAGATATATAAATCAGCATCCTGGGATGGTGAATACACGTATGCATCAGCTGGAACGTTCACTCAGATAGTATCCGGAGGGTTTACAGAGGCCGGTGTAAATGGAACTTCCGGCACAACTCCCAAACAGATAAAGAGTAATGATATAAAGTCAATGCTGTCATCAGGATTGAATACTATAAAAATTACTGTAGATGATTTCTCTGGAACTACAAACAGAAGCTATGCAATCCGGACAGGATCAGCAACAGCTTTATTAAATGTAAAAGGATACACAAAGAACTAAGAAAAGGAGAGTAGAAAAATGGCTATACAGGTAAGAAGAGGATTACAGAAAGATTTCAAGCCGGATAAGATGCTTCCGGGGGAACTGGCGGTAACGACAGATACAAGACGGATCTATGCTTCGTTTGCACCGGGCGACTGTAAGCGAATGGCAACCTATGAGGATATGCAGGATGATATTAAGGATGCGAATGCTGAGATTATCGCAGATCTGACTGAGTCGGTGACTACAGCAACTCAGGCGGCCACAAGCGCAACTACAGCAGCTCAGACGGCTACGACGAACGCGAACAAAGCTATACAGGATGCCGCTACGGCAGTATCTAATGCGGATACAGCGACATCAGAAGCAAATGCTGCAGCATCTGAAGCGAGAAGTGCAGCAGAGGACGCTCATAAAGCTGTGATCGATGATTCAGCCGCAAGCACGTCTCGGACGTATTCAAGCTCGAAGATCAATGCACTGATCGCGGGCGTAACCGGATTCTCGGTAGAGGTTGTCGACCAGCTTCCTGAAAGCAATATAGACACACATAAGATCTACTTCGTCCAGAAAGAGACGTCGAAGCAGACGACCGGAGATATCTATGATGAGTATTTATATGTGCAGAACGCGTGGGAGCACATAGGTACAACAGACGTAGACCTGTCGCAGTACTACACCAAAACAGAAGCGTCAGTCCGGGATTTGAAAGATAATGTCGTAGAATTTACATCTAACGACTGCGGAGAGGACGGAGATGCAGCACAGCTCACGGTTGCAAAGCTGACCTCCGGGGAAACGCTCAAATCGATGTTTAACAAGGTATCCCGGATGTTTACAAACGTGCGATACATCCTAAGACTTTTGGGTAATACAGATATATCAAGCGAAGGTGTGAAGATCGGAGACGGTACGATCACGGGGGCATTATCTACACTAAATGTAAACTATTCAAAGCTCGGAGAGGTTAGTCAGACCAACTTAGGCGGAACGGTTCCAGTTCCACTTGCATCATTTACGGCTGTGTGTATTGCATACAATATTCAGCCTGGTATGTATCTTTTAATTGGTCTGATTTCTGATCAGAAAGATATTCAGTATGCTCGATTATCTAAAGGTGACAATGCAGATGATATCTTAGTCAATCGGCCATATGGATCTCGAACCTTAGTTACAGTTGCGACCTTTACAACAGTTACAACAGTATCCCTCTGGGTATACCAGAACGCTGAATCTCCGATGAACTTTGTGCAGAATGAGGCGAGCATTATCGCTATTCGGATTAAATGAGAGTTTACACATAGTATTGATGGAAAGGAGAGTGCACAATGCTGGAAGCGATAATCACAGGAGTGGTGGCAATTATCGTCTGCATGGTGAATAACTTATATCAAAGCAAAGCTGTAAGAAGTCAGCATGATAAGACGATAGCACTGATCGACTATAAGCTTGAGCAACTTTCCGCACGCGTTGATAAGCACAATAGCGTTGTAGAAAGAGTATATCACTTAGAGGAACGATCAGAAGTTCAAGAAGAACGTATCAAAGTTGCAAATCATCGTATTGATGATTTGGAAAAGAAAGGGTAAAGGTGAATAAAATGATGGAAGTATTAATGAATTATGTGAAACCGGAGCTGGTAGTATTAGCATTCGTGCTGTACTTCATTGGCATCTGGATCAAGAAGACAGAAGCTATCTCAGATAAATGGATACCACTGATCTTATGTGTAGCAGGCATTGTACTTGCAGCTATATATGTTGTTGCGGTATCACTGCCGTTTGGCAGCTCTGGAGCGACGCTCATGGCGATATTCACTGCAATCGTGCAAGGTGTTTTGTGCGCCGCACTATCGACATTCGTGAATCAGATGATAAAGCAGTTAGGGAAAAGCGAATAGGAAAGGAACAGGTGATAATATGAAAGTGATCGACGTAAGTAAGCATCAGAAGGAGATTGACTATCATCGGGTAAAGGCGGCAGGCATTCGTGCAGTGATCATTCGTTGCGGATATGGCGATGACATACCGTCACAGGATGATGAATATTGGAAAATAAATGTAGAAAGAGCCAGAGCGGCGGGCTTAAGGATCGGAGCCTATCTCTACAGCTATGCGGATTCGGTCGCACATGCACAGTCAGAGGCAGCACATGCGATCCGTCTGCTTCAGGGGATATCCTTAGATCTTCCTATCTTCTACGATATGGAGGATGAAAATACAACCGGAAAATGTAGTCCGGCGCTGTTAGGAGATATGGCGGAGATCTTTTGCAAGGCCCTTCAGGATGCCGGATATCCGGTCGGAATCTATGCGAACAAGTACTGGTTTACAAATAAATTGACAGATCCGCGGTTTGCAAAGTGGGATAAGTGGGTAGCCCAGTATCATGACGTCTGTACCTACGAGGGCGAAAAAGTCGGCTGGCAGTATACCTCAACGGGATCGGTCGATGGTGTACAGGGAAATGTTGATATCAGTGAGTTCTATAAGGAATATGCGACAGTGCAGCCGACTGTTCCTGCGGCAAGTGATGCACTGTATCAGGTCTACACAACAGAGGATCGATGGTTACCGGTGGTTAAGAATCTGGAGGATTATGCCGGCTGGCAGAATCACAGCATCCGGGCAGTTGCAATTCAGGTGCCGGGGCATGTGATACGATATCGGGCACATATCCGATCCGGAAAATGGCTGCCATACGTCAGTGGATTTGATACGAATGATTTTGAACATGGTTATGCGGGCAATCTGAAATCCGAGATTGATGCCATAGAGGTTATCATTGAGGGGGCGACTGCCCGGTATCGTGTGCAGGCAAACGGAAAAGAGGATTACTTTGACTGGCAGCATAACAATCAGACCTCCGGTGGTCAGGACGGCTATGCCGGATTATTCGGTCATCCGATCACGAAGTTTCAGATGTATGTCCAGTGATTGGGTAGCAAAAAGGTAGCAACCGAATGCGTCTGACTGCAATTCGAATAATTATAAATAAGTCGTAAATGCTTGATTTTACAATGTGTTTCGTATATACAGTTTTAATGGGACACAAATGAAAATGCCCGCTGCCGGCAGTAAACTCAAAACCGGGAATGTTGAAAAATCAACGTTCCCGGTTGTTTTTTCGTTTCTTGCAATCCCTTCAAAAATCGAATATAATAGACCTGTTATGAATGATTTCGGATAAAAGCGGAGGTTGAGGGGTTGCCATGGATTTATTTTTATTTATACTGGCTATTGTGCCGGTGGTTGTACTGCTGATATTGATATATTTTGGAGATAAGATTGAAAAAGAACCGGTAGGCCTGGTATTTGCCCTGTTGGGAATGGGTGTTTTGAGTATTATACCGGCGGTGATCTGTGAGTGGATCGGAGAGTTTGTGTTGCAGATCCTGTTCAGGCAGGACTCTGTTATTTATAATTTCTTTTTGTATTTTTTTGTGGTTGCTGTGGCAGAGGAACTGTTTAAGTTCCTGTTTATGTTTAGTATTACATGGAAAAATAGGCATTTTGATTATGTATATGACGGCGTTATCTATGCGGTATCCTCTTCTTTGGGATTTGCCTTGTTTGAAAATCTGATGTATGTTTTTTCCAGCAAGTTCGAGATGGGTTTTCTGGCCGGCGTGGGAACCGGTATCGGAAGAGCCTTTCTGGCAGTTCCGTTGCATGCGGGAGTTGCAATCTTTATGGGGTACTTCTATGGCAAGGCGAAGGAAGCGATGTTCCGGCATAAGGTTGGAAAGTGCTTTTTGTTTATCGGATTGAGCCTGGTTGTTCCGATGCTGATCCATGGCTTTTATGATTTCTGCTGTGATTTTGGCAATGTATTGACAATGATTGTATTCTTTACCTTTGTGGTAGCAATGTATGCATTTACCATTACCATGTGTATTTATTTTTCAAAGCACAACCATAATATAACAGGAAAGCTGAAGGTAAAGGTAACAAAGGATGGCTGGCTGCGGTATGCGATTACCGATCAGCGGGAGATCGTTATATTAGGACTGACCCGTCCGTTTACAAGTAGACTTTTGGTGATTCCGAATACGATTGAGAACTTTCCGGTTCGGATCATTGCACGTTCTGCATTTGCATATACCAATATTGTAAATGTGAAACTGCCGCCGAATCTGCGGATTATAGAAGATACCGCATTTTTCAACTGCCCATATCTGAGAGAGGTTATTATGCCGAATCAGCTGCAAAGCATCGGAAACTTTGCATTTGAGTATTGTTATAATATGAATCGATTCCTGATTCCGCATGTACGGTTTCTGGGAAATCATTTGTTTGATGGCTGCAGCCAGTTGAGCGATATCTATTATCTGGGCAGTCCGAATGAATGGCGTTCGATTCGGATCAATATGCAAGAGAATCGAAAGCTTTTAATGGTACGGTTTTACTATAATACTGTAAGACAGTGAAAAGATCAGGGATGCAGATACCCTGCAGAATAGAGGAAACTGGTGATAGATGATGAATTGTCTGGAAGCACAATCAAAGATCGTTGCGTTTATCGAGGATAAATTGTCGGATGATGAAGAACTGGAATTCATTCGTCACATAAGGAGCTGTGATAACTGTGCAGAGGAGTTGGAAATCTACTATACTCTTCTGGTAGGAATGAAGCAGTTGGATGAAGATAAGGTGTTGACGACAGATTTCAAGACACAGATGGAAGAAAAACTGAATGCACAGTATAAGCATATCAGCAATCGCCGGAAGATTACGCGATCTTCGGTTGCGGTCATTGCTGCGACAGTTCTGGTGTTTACATTTTTGGGGTATGAGAGTTACCGGGCTGCAACGTATCAGAAGGAGCAGGAAGCAATCAAGGCCAGTCAGTCAGAGTATTATTACTATGATGCATTCGGTTCCGCCCTGTTTCATCCAGAGGACTATCAGGAGTTTCACTTGAGTGATTATCTGAATCCGGACGAACCAACCGATGGCGTTCGATACTATGAGCGTCTGCGGACATATCTTGAAACAAACAATCAGGGACAGATGAACCCGGAGCAGGAAGGAGCAGAAGACAGTGAATAAACTACTGCTGATCGATGGACATAGTATTTTGAATCGGGCATTCTATGGCCTGCCGGATCTCTCAAATTCGCAGGGACTTCATACGAATGCAATTCTTGGATTTTTAAATATTTTATTTAAAGTAATGGAGGAAGAACAGCCGACACATTTATGTGTGGCGTTTGATGTGCATCAGCCGACATTTCGACATCTGAGATATGAGGCCTATAAGGGAACCCGGAAACCGATGCAGGAGGAACTGCGACAGCAGGTGCCGGTTATGAAGGAGGTTCTGCATGCTATGCAGATCCGGACTGTGGAACAGGGTGGATTAGAGGCAGATGATATTATAGGTACTCTTTCGAGAATCGGAAAAGCAGAAGGATGTCAGGTGACGATTCTTTCCGGTGACAGAGATCTGCTTCAGCTGGCAACGGACGATATCTTAGTCCGGATTCCGAAGACGAAGGCATCCGGTACGACGATCGAGAACTATTATGCGGCGGATGTACAGGAACGATATCAGGTGACGCCGGTGGAATTCATTGATCTGAAGGGATTGATGGGGGATACTTCCGATAATATCCCCGGAGTTCCGGGGATCGGAGAGAAAACCGCCGCTAAGATTATAACCGAGTTTCATTCCATTGAAAATGCGTATGAGCATATTGAGGAAATCAAGCCGAATCGTGCCAAAGAGAATCTAAGAGCTTACTATGATCAGGCCTTGCTCAGCAAGGAACTGGCAACGATTTGCCTGGACTGCCCACTGGAAGTACATCTGGATGATATGAAGATCGGGGAGCTTTTTAACGAGGAGTCCTATGAGCTGTTTAAAAAGCTGGAACTTAAGAGCATTCTGAATCGTTTTTCACAGCCTATGCAGACGAATCAGTTTCAGGCAGACCTTCAGGCACTGCATGATTTTGCGGAAGTAGAAGCATATTTTGCTCAGGCGGAAAATGCGGATCCGATCGCCGTTGAATGTGTGGTTGAAGAACAGAATATGCTGGGGGTTCTTCTGGCACAAGAGACCGGAAAAGGAATCTGGATCCCGGTCGAGAACTTTGTGACGGAGGAGTATTTACTGGAGCATGTGAAAAAGCTGCTAATACAGCCGCGAAAGATACTGACACTTGGCTGGAAAGGACAGTTACACGCATTTGGTGCAGTTTATCAGGAGGTACCGGTTCTGGATCTGGCAGTTGCATGCTATCTGCTGAATCCACTGAAGGATACCTACTACTATGACGATGTGGCACGGGATGTACTGGGGGTAACGGTTCCGTCTCGGAGTGAACTGCTGGGAAAGCTGGATATTACAGCGATGTCGGTGGAAGATCCGGCAGTGCAGAAGTATCTGGCAATGAAGGTCTGTGTCATCTATGCGGCCGGACAGAAGATAGAGTCTATGCTGCAATCGAAAAATATGTTGGAACTGTATCGGAATATTGAGTGCCCGACAATCTACTCCCTCTATGATATGGAGTATTATGGGATCCGTGTGCGGCGGGATGCGCTGGAAGAATACGGAAACCGCTTGAATGAGCGGATTCAGGAGTTAGAACATGCCATTCATGCAGAAGCCGGAGAAGAATTTAATATCCAGTCGCCAAAGCAGCTGGGAGAGGTTCTGTTTGAACATATGGGGCTGCAGGGTGGTAAGAAGACAAAGACCGGATATTCTACAAATGTGGAGGTTTTGGAAAAAATCAAACAGGATCATCCAATCGTACCGATGATTCTGGAGTATCGACAGTTAACAAAGTTAAAGTCCACGTATGCAGATGGGCTGGCTGCCTATATACAGCCGGATCAGAGAATTCATGGCCGGTTCCATCAGACGATAACAGCGACAGGAAGAATCAGCAGTACTGAGCCGAATCTGCAGAATATACCGATTCGTATGCCGCTGGGACGCATGATCCGCAAGGTGTTTATTCCAAAGGATGGCTATGTATTTGTGGATGCGGATTATTCACAGATCGAACTGCGGGTGTTGGCACACCTGTCTCAGGATCCGGTATTGATCGAGGCATTCCGGAAAAACCGGGATATCCATGCGAGCACTGCCGCAGAGGTATTTGATGTGCCGGTTGATCAGGTCACACCGTTACAGCGGAGAAATGCAAAGGCGGTAAATTTCGGTATCGTATATGGAATCAGTGCTTATGGGCTAAGTCAGGATCTGAATATTTCGCGGAAGGAAGCGGGAGAGTATATTGATCGTTACTTTGAAACTTATCCGCGGATTCGGGAGTATCTGGAACATCAGGTCGAACAGGCAAAGAATACGGGAGTGGTAGAGACGATGTATCATCGAATCCGCCCGGTACCGGAGATTGCATCCGGGAACTTTATGCAGAGAAACTTCGGGGAACGAATCGCTATGAATTCTCCGATTCAGGGAAGTGCGGCAGATATTATTAAGATCGCCATGAATCAGGTGCGGCGACGGCTGCAGACAGAAGGACTGGAATCCCGGCTGATTCTTCAGATCCATGATGAACTGCTGGTGGAAACAAAGGAGTCAGAAGTGGAGACTGTGACACGGATTCTTCATGAAGAAATGGAACAGGCGGCAGATCTCCGGGTACCACTGGATATTGATATCCATGTGGCAGATAACTGGTATGATGCAAAATAACTGAGAATATACAAAGGATACAGATATGAAGATAATCGGAATCACCGGCGGGATCGGTGCCGGCAAGAGTACAATACTGAATATTTTACGGGAAGAACATGAAGCGTATATATTGGAAGCCGATCGGATCGCACATCGGTTGATGGAACCGGGGCAGTCTGCGTATCAAAAGATTGTAAGTCATTTTACGGACAGGATACTGGCACCGGATGGAACCATTGATCGGAAGAAGATGGCAGAGACTGTATTTTCGGATCCTGTACAACTGGAAGAACTGAATGGAATCGTTCATCCGGAGGTAAAGCATGATATCCTGTCTGTGATCGAACAGGAACGCCGGCAGGGGCGGATAAAACTATTGGTGATCGAGGCTGCACTTCTGATTGAGGACGGTTATAAGGAGATCTGTGATGAAATGTGGTATGTTTATACATCACAGGAGGTGCGGATCCGGCGGCTGATGAATAGCCGGGGATATAGCCGGAAAAAGTGTGAGGCGGTTATGAGACAACAGTCATCCGAAGCCTTTTATCGGGGTAATTGTGATGCTGTGATCGAGAATAACGGTGATCTGACTGAAACCCGTGAACAGATTACACATTTATTGAAGAACCTGTAATTCTGTGTTAAAATAATAAAAGTATACGATGTGGGAGGACATGCAGGAATGTTATCAAAATATCCACAGCCTCTGGTATTCGGACTGGATATCGGGACCAGAAGCATCGTGGGCACTGTAGGATATCAGGATATAGAAGGATTTCATGTGGTGGCGCAGTGTGTAAAGCTGCATGATACCAGGGCGATGTTGGACGGGCAGATTCATGACATTGCTACCGTAGCGGAAGAGATCCGCTATGTGAAGTCAGAGCTGGAGCTACAGCTGGAGCGTCCGTTAACCGAGGTGTGCATCGCTGCTGCGGGGCGTGTGCTGAAGACGGCAGTGGGCGTCGGTGAGTATGAATTCCATGAGCCAACCGTAGTGAATCTGGAATACATTCACTCCCTGGAGATGATGGGTGTGGAGAAGGCACATGAGCAAATCGTAGAAGAACTGGGAACAGAAGAAAAGTATTACTGTGTAGGGTACACGGTAATCAAATATTACCTGAATGGCTATGAGATCACGAATCTGGAAGGACATAAGGCAAGGACAATCAGTGGAGATGTACTGGCTACGTTCCTGCCGGAGGAGGTCGTAGACGGTCTGTATGCGGCAGTGGAACAGGCAGGGCTGACGGTATCAAATCTGACATTGGAGCCAATTGCGGCAATGAATGTGGCGATTCCGCAGAACTATCGGCTGTTAAATATCTGTCTGGTTGATGTCGGCGCCGGAACCTCTGATATCTGTGTGACAAAGGATGGCAGTATCATCGGTTATGGTATGATACCATCTGCCGGAGATGAGATCACAGAGCGTATCGTGCGGGAATATCTGGTAGACTTTAATACGGCTGAAAAGATCAAGATGATCTCGCCGAAGCGAAAGACGATGACCTATAAGGATATTATGGGATTATCACATAAAGTGACGCCGGATCAGGTATATACACTGGTGGCGGATGTGGTTCAGGATATCACCGGGAGTGTTGCGGATAAGATCATTGAACTGAACGGTGGAAAAACCGTCAGTGCTGTATTTGTAGTGGGCGGAGGCGGAAAGCTTCCGGGCTTTACACAGGCATTGGCAAAACAACTGGGCCTGCCGGAAGAACGGGTAGCGTTAAGAGGAGAAGAGGTCATGCGGAATATCTATATGCATGTGCCGGATGTAAAGAAGGATCCACTGTTGGTGACACCGATCGGTATCTGCCTGAACTATTATGATCAGAAGAACAATTTTATATTTGTGTTAATAAATGAAGAACGGATTAAGCTGTATAATAATGATAAGCTGACGGTATTTGATGCAGCTATGCAGCTTGGACTGCGAAACGATGCGATATTCCCGAAACGGGGAAAGGATCTGCATTATACAGTGAATGGCAAGAGCCGTTTTCTGCGAGGACATCAGGGAGAAGCGGCGGTTATATCAGTGAACGGACATGATGCTTCGATCAACGCACCGATCGAAGCCAATGATCAAATCCGAATCCGGGAATCGACCAGTGGAGAGGATGCAGAGCTGACCTTAAAGCAGATACCGGAGTTTACAAATACAATTGAATTTTATGTAAACGATATTCCGGTACAGTGTCCGAAGTTTGCCAGTGTAAACGGACATCTGGAGTCTGAGTTTTATCAGATCCGGGAAAATGATGAGATTCAGATCCTGAATTATTATACATTGGATCAGCTATTGACTTTCATGGATATTCGACCGGAGGGAAAGATCACCGTAAACAATGAATTGGCAGATGCTGATACTAAGATATATGAGAACTTCAAGGTGGCATGGTCACAGGAGGTCCGGTATCAGGATCTGGAGGAAGCGACAGAGGAAGATCGGGCAGAAAAGAAGACCAAAGAGGCAGAGACACCGATAGAGACTTCGCGGCCGGTGGCTACTGCAGCGTCAGAGGGTATTACGACCGTAGCCGGGGATAAAGAGGAGAAGACGATCTTAGTCAATGCAAACGGAAAGAGTTATACATTGACAGGAAAGAATCGTTATGTTTTTGTTGAGATTTTTGATGCAATGCAGTTTGATACATCTAAGGTGCAGGGAACCGAACTGGTTATGTTGTTGAATGGACAACCTGCAGAGCATTTTGATGAATTAAAGAATGGGGATCAGATACAGATATACTGGAGGAGTTAAGGATGCTGGATAAGAAGATTCTGGAACATCATCATATGCAATTGGTGTTTCACCGAATTTTATATGGAATCTTGGTGGTGTTTATATTCCTGCTATTTTGCCGGAATGGGGGGAACCTGTCGGCAGCCTGTGGAACAATAGCAGGTGGTACAGTACTGCTTATGGCATTGGAACTGGTGCTGGATAAGATGAACTTCTTTGATCGCTTCTGGGTGATCAAGAGCTTTACATATATTCAATATACATTTTATCTGCTCATGATGTACTGGATACGTGAGAAGGATCTGTATCTGGCAGTAGGTATGAGTGCGCTGGTGCTTGCATTTATGTTTGAGTATTCATATTATTCCAACATTACAGATCGGGAAAAGAGTATTGTAAGTATATTATTACTTGTGGCTCCGAGTATCGGTTATATTTTGATACAGTTCTGTATGACCGGAGTGGATGCGGATATGTTTTTTCTGCTTTTGGCATATGGAATGCTATGTATACTGGACATTTTTCTTGTGAAAATGTATGCAAAGAATGAGGAACAACTTCGTCGGGATATCTATCAGTTACATTCGGATATGAATGATATAGAAGAAAATAATGAGGAACTGCTGGATACGAAAAATCGTCTGGAAAAGGTAAATGATGAACTGAATCTGCAACGGGTGCAGCTTCGCCAGATGAATCAGCAGATTCGCCAGTCGAATGATGAGCTGGAGGTTCAGGCACAGATTCTGAAGTTTATAAACAGTTCCATAACTGCGGATGTGTCAGATATTCTGAAGTATATCATTGATGTGATCATGCAGGTACGAAATGTAGAGTTCTGTGGAATCTATATTGACAAGGATGTATGTTATAACAAGCATCCGTATGTTGAGTTCCGAAGCGTGTCTAATCCGGAGCTTGCAGAGGTGCCGGAGCTTGTGAGGCTGTATCAGGAAGCAAAAGAGATAGAAGAGGAGAAAACCGTAATTTCGCAGTTCCCGTCGGATATCTATCCGGGACTTAGCCGGACAGAAACCAGACAGCTGGTGGTGCTTCCACTGGTTATGGACGACAGAAAATACGGAATCATCGTCAGCGGTTCACCTAAGATGCATGTGTTTGATAATTATATTCGGTTCTATGATATTATCGTACCGCAGTTAGATCTGGCGATTCATAATATTCGGATGTATGCACAGATGCAGCACATCGCTCAGACGGATGGATTGACCGGGATTAATAATCGGACACATTTTAATAAACTCTTTGCGGAACAGATGGAACGGACGGTTCGAGATCATTCGCCACTGACGGTAGCACTGTTTGATATCGATAAGTTTAAGAGAATCAACGATACTTATGGACATCTGGTAGGAGATGAGGTCATTAAGCGGATTGCCCGTATTGCCTATGAACAGATCGAGGCATCTGAACTGGGATTCATCTGCCGATATGGCGGAGAGGAGTTTGTGTTGGCGTTGCCGGGAAAGACGCTGGAGGAAGCCCTTCCTGTGATCGAAGATCTGCATCAGCAGATCGCAACCGCAACGGTAGAGGCATACGGACATGTGGTAACGATGAATGTCAGCATTGGCGTATCCACCTATCCGGATCTGTGTGAGGATGTTAATCAGTTGATTAAGCGGGCGGACTGGTCTATGTACTATGCAAAGGAACATGGAAGAGGCCAGATCAAGGTAGATGGTCCGGATGTGGCAGAGGAGTAAATCGTGCAAGGATTGTACTAAGAAAAAGACAATTTTTTCCGGATTGTGTATTGTATACAATCCACGGACTTGATATAATAAATTGACGAATGGAAAGGAGATACGTAAGGTGGGGTTCATAGACAGGATTAAAGAACGCGCAAAACAGAAGAAGATGACCATTGTTTTGCCGGAGACAAAAGACAGAAGAACAGTAATCGCAGCACACAAGGTGCTGGAAGAGGATATTGCAAATATTATTTTGATTGGAAATAAGGCAGAGATCATGAATACGGCCGAAGGGTTAAACCTGAGCAAGGCAACTTTCGTAGATCCGCATCAGTGTGAGAAACTGGAGGAGTATGCACAGCTATTGGCAGAGCTTCGAAAAGGAAAAGGTATGACCGTGGACGAGGCAAGAGAGATCCTGCTTACCAATCCGTTGTTCATGGGATGCATTATGGTAAAGGCCGGAGATGCAGACGGAATGGTGGCCGGTGCGGTTCATTCTTCCGCAGATGTGTTGCGTGCGGCACTGCAGACACTGAAGACAGCACCGCATATCAAGCTGGTATCGGCATTCTTTTTGGTGGTTGTTCCGAACTGTGATATGGGAGCCAATGGAGCCTTTATATTTGCGGATGCAGGACTGAATCAGACTCCGAATGCGGAGGAGATCGCATACATAGCAGAGAGTTCCGCACAGTCATTTAAGCTGTTAGTGGAAGAAGAACCGATCGTAGCGATGCTGTCACATTCTACAAAGGGAAGTGCAAAGCATCCGGAAGTGGATAAGATGGTTGAAGCAACAAGGCTGGCAAGAGAATTGGATCCAACACTGAAGGTGGACGGTGAGTTACAGTCGGATGCAGCAATTGTTCCGGAGATTGCAAAGTCAAAGGCACCGGATAGTGAAGTGGCAGGTAAGGCCAATGTCCTGATCTTCCCGGATCTGGATGCCGGTAATATCGGATATAAGCTGGTACAGCGACTGGCGAAGGCGGAAGCGTACGGACCAATCACACAGGGAATTGCAAAGCCGGTGAATGATCTGTCCCGTGGCTGTTGCGCAGATGATATCGTAGGTGTTATCGCCATTACAGCCGTGCAGGCACAGGCACAGCAGGCAGTTGAACAGTAGAATATAATAAAAGCCATGCAGATTCGTTGCATGGCTTATACTTTTATCATATAGCAGGAGGATATGGGAATGAATGTTTTAGTTATTAACTGTGGTAGTTCTTCACTGAAATATCAGTTGATTGACTCTGCCAGTGAGAAAGTTCTGGCAAAGGGGTTATGCGAGAGAATCCGGATCGATGGTAGACTGAAGCATACGCCAACCGGAAAAGAATCGGTGGTTCTGGATGCACCAATGCCGGATCATACAGCGGCTGTAGAACTGGTGCTTAAAATGCTAACGGATGCAGAATATGGTGTGATTGCGTCTTTGAGTGAAATCGGAGCAGTTGGACATAGAATCGTACATGGCGGAGAGAAGTTCGCATCCTCTACTGTTATTACAGATGAGGTGATACAGGCAATCACGGAATGTAATGATCTGGCACCGCTTCATAATCCGGCTAATCTGATCGGAATCGAAGCCTGCAGGAAGCTGATGCCGAATGTGCCGATGGTGGCTGTATTTGATACGGCATTTCATCAGACCATGCCGGAGAAGGCATATCTGTATGGTATTCCATATGAGTATTATGAAACATATAAGATCCGGAAGTATGGCTTCCATGGTACCAGTCATAGCTTCGTTTCAAAGCATACGGCAGAGCTGATGGGAAAGAAGCCGGAAGAATTGAAAACAATCGTGTGTCATCTGGGAAACGGTGCCAGCATCTGTGCAGTACAGAACGGAAAGTCTGTGGATACCAGTATGGGTATGACTCCGTTGGACGGACTGATTATGGGAACCCGAAGCGGCTCCGTTGATCCGGCAGTGTTAGAGTTTATCGCCCGGAAAGAAGATAAGACCTTGGCAGAGGTAATGGATGTATTAAATAA
This sequence comes from uncultured Clostridium sp., assembly GCA_900539185.1. Lineage (GTDB taxonomy): Bacteria > Bacillota > Clostridia > Lachnospirales > Lachnospiraceae > CAG-632. The sequence goes on along the minus strand of UQBG01000003.1, from coordinate 85,268 downwards.
GAAGTCCGGTGTAGCCGGTATATCCGGTGTATCCAGTGATTTCCGGGATCTGGAGCAGGCAATCGGAGAAGGAAATCAGCGGGCAGCGATCGCTATGGAGATGTTCTGCTACCGGGTCGCACAGTATATCGGTTCCTATACAGCAGTGATGAATGGTGTGGACGCAATTGCATTTACGGCCGGTGTGGGAGAGAACAACGGGACGGCCAGAGCAAAGATCTGTGAATATCTGGGGTATCTGGGTGTTCAGATCGATGCAGAGAAGAATCAGGTACGTGGTGAGGATCAGAAGATATCAACGTCGGACTCTAAGGTGGCTGTATATGTGGTTCCGACAAATGAGGAGTTAGCGATTGCCAGAGAAACCGTTGCACTGGTTGAATAAAAAAATGGTTGACAAACCTGATATGACTATGTATAATTGTCAAGGTGTGGCAAGGAAATATAAGAATATGACATTCATTTATGATTGATTCATAGATAGTTCGGATTAAGGAGGTGTACACTGTGTCAATTTGTCCAAAGAATAAATCTTCAAAAGCAAGAAGAGACAAGCGTAGAGCAAACTGGAAGATGAGTGCTCCTACATTAGTAAAATGTCCTAAGTGTGGCGAGTTAATGATGCCTCATAGAGTATGTAAGGCTTGTGGTTCTTATAACAAGAAAGAAATCATTGCCCAGGATTAATCAAAGCAATGCAAGGCTTTCCGAGTGATCGGAGAGCCTTTTCTTTGTTTTGGGAAAAACTTTACAAGAAATGGATTATTTAGTATTATATATAGATGGTATGAGTGGAAAAGTATGGTTTGACACTCATTGATGCGCAAGGAGGTATACAATGGAAGATAATCGGATTAAGATCGTTATAGATGCAATGGGAGGCGATAACTCTCCATGGGCGTTGGTAGAAGGAGCTGTACAGGCAACGAAGGAGCATGAGGATGTGTTCCTGTATGTAGTAGGTCCGAAGAACCAGATCGAGGAAGAACTGGCAAAGTATGAGTACAATAAGGAACAGATTGAGGTGGTTGACGCACCGGATGTCATCACCTGTCATGATCATCCGGTAGAGGCTGTCCGGAAGAAGAAGGATTCTTCCCTGATCGTAGGGCTGAATCTGGTAAAGGAAGGGAAGGCCGAAGGACTGATCTCAGCCGGAAGCACCGGAGCCGTACTGGTAGGCGGACGTATGATCGTAGGACGTATGAAGGGCATCCGTCGTTCTCCGTTGGCACCATTGATCCCACGGGAGGGTGGTGTATCCATTCTGATCGACTGTGGAGCAAACATGGACTCCAGACCGTCTGATCTGGTTCAGTTCGCACAGATGGGTTCCATCTATATGAAGCATATCGTAGGCGTTGAGAATCCAAGAGTTGCAATCGTGAATGTAGGTGCGGAAGAGGAAAAGGGAAATGCACTGGTAAAGGAGACATTCCCTCTTTTGAAGGCATGTCCGAATATCAACTTTATCGGCAGTATCGAAGCGAGAGATATCCCGGCCGGACATGCAGATGTTATCGTGTGTGATGCGTTTGTAGGAAATGTTATATTAAAGTTATATGAGGGAACCGCTTCCTTTCTGATGAAGCAGATCAAGTCAGCAATGACCGCTTCTCCGATCAGTACACTGGGTGCGGCTATGGTAAAGCCAAAGATCAAGGAAGCAGTCAAAGAGTTCGATTCGGCCAACTATGGCGGAGCTCCGCTTCTGGGTATTAATGGTCTGGTTGCAAAGGTGCATGGAAGTTCAAAGGCGAGTGAAGTAAAGAATGCCGTTACACAGTGTATGGACTTTAGTAAGATGCATATAAAGGAACTGATCCAGGAGAACATCACGACCGGAGAAGAGAAGGAAGAGGCATAGATGAACGAGCATTCATTGGAGTCGCTCATGGAAGAAATCCACTATCATTTTCAGCAGCCGGAGCTTTTGAAACAGGCACTGACACATAGTTCATACGCAAATGAGCGAAAAATAAATCGAATAAAGGACTATGAACGATTGGAGTTTCTGGGTGATGCAGTGTTGGAGATGATAACCAGTCACGCTCTGCTTTTGCGATATCCGGAAAAGCACGAAGGTGAACTGTCAAAGCTGCGGGCCTCTCTGGTATGTGAATATTGCCTGGCACAGTGTGCCAGAGATATGCATTATCCGGACTATGTATATTTGAGCAAGGGGGAACAGATGACCAATGGGGGCAATCGGGACTCTTTACTGTGTGATCTGTTTGAATCGGTATTGGGTGCGATCTATCTGGACGGAGGACTGGAGCCTGCAACCGCTTATGTAGAACGGTTCCTTCTTTCTGATATTGAGAATAAGCGTCTGTTCTATGATGCAAAGACACATTTGCAGGAACAGGTACAGGCAGATACCATGGGAGAGATTGAGTACCGGCTCGTAGACGAACAGGGACCGGATCATTGCAAGAATTATGCGGTAGAGGTTTGGATCCATGGAGCATGCTATGGAACCGGAGAAGGTTCCAGCCGAAAGAATGCAGAGCAGAAGGCGGCTTATGCAGCACTTCTGGCGATAAGACATAAGGAAGGTTAAAGGAATGTATCTGAAAAGTATAGAAGTCTATGGATTCAAGTCCTTTGCAAATAAAATACTGTTTAAGTTTGAAAACGGAATCACCGGTATTGTAGGACCAAACGGAAGCGGAAAGAGTAATGTGGCAGATGCGGTTCGCTGGGTGCTGGGTGAACAGAGTGCAAAACAGCTTCGTGGTGCAAAGATGGAGGATGTTATATTTGCAGGAACAGAGCTGCGAAAGCCTCATGGATCCGCCTATGTAGCCATTACACTGGATAATAGTGATCATGTTCTTCCGATTGATTATGAAGAGGTTACGGTAGCCAGACGTGTGTACCGTTCCGGCGAGAGTGAATATCTGATCAATGGAACCCCATGTCGATTGAAAGATATCAATAATATGTTCTTTGATACCGGTATCGGTAAGGAAGGATATTCGATCATCGGACAGGGGCAGGTCGAGAAGATTCTGAGCGGAAAGCCGGAGGAACGACGGGAACTGTTTGATGAAGCTGCCGGTATCGTAAAATATAAAAAAAATAAGGCTGCAACGGAAAAAGCGCTGGAGTCCGAGCGTCAGAATCTTTATCGTGTAAATGACATCCTGTCTGAACTGGAAAAGCAGGTCGGACCATTAGAGAAGCAGTCGGAGACGGCAAAGAAATATCTTCTGTTCAAGGAAGAAATGAAGAAGCTGGATGTGAATGTATTTTTACTGGATAGTGACCGGATCCGAACAGAGCAGGCGGAGACACAGAAGAAGCTGGAGATTGTAACCGGACGGACAGCAGAGCTGAATGAAAAGTACGAGGCAATCAAGACCGAGTATGAGCGACTGGAAACAGAACTGGAAATCTGTAACCGGAAGATCGATACCGATAAAGGGCAGGAGACAGAGCTGAAGCTGACAGTTGAGCGGGCAGAGGGTGAAGTCCGGGTTCTGAATCAGAAGATCGATAGTGTACGACTGTCTGATGAACATGTCAGTGAACAGATTCGGAGAGTACAGGATGCACTGTTAAAGCAGACAGAAGAGCAGAGAGCCTATCAGGCAAAGAAGGCAGTTTTGGATGAAAAACTGGATACAGCAGATGATGTGGTTGAGGAGGCAAAAGCACATTCACAGGAGATACAGGATGAAATCACACGCTTAGAGGGCTGCATCGAGAAGAATAAGGCAGATATCATCGACCTTATGAATGAAAACTCCAGTATGAAGGGAAAGGTAGCCCGGTATGATACCCTGTTGGAGAATATCAGTTACCGTAAGACACAGATTAATCAGCGATTCGTACAGTTTAAGAGTGACGAGATGACAGATCGGGAACAGTACGAGCAGTTACAGACGAAGCTGAAAGAACTGGATGAACAGATCAATACCCGTCAGCAGGCACTCGAGGTCTGTGATAAGGGGTTAGATGAGAATACAGAGGCAACCCGAAAGAATCGGGAAGAACTGGCCAAGCTGCGAAACGACTACAGTGCGGCGAAGGCAAAGGCAGAATCGCTTCGAAATATCACAGAGCGTTATGATGGCTATGGAAACAGTATTCGGCGGGTGATGGAACAAAAGAGTCATACCCGTGGAATCGTAGGTGTTGTAGCAGATATTTTGTCGGTACAACAGAAGTATGAAATCGCAGTGGAGACAGCCCTGGGTGGCAGTATTCAGAATATCGTAACGGAAGATGAAGGAACTGCAAAACGATTCATTCAGTATCTGAAGCAGAATAAATATGGACGGGCAACCTTCCTGCCGTTGACCAGTATCGGCAACAGTACACCATTTAATAAACAGGAGGCACTCCGGGAGCCGGGGGCAATCGGACTGGCCAGTACGCTGGTACAGATACAGCCGGAATATCAGGCGGTAGCGGAACATTTACTGGGACGGATTCTGGTGGTGGATCATATCGATCATGCACTGGCGATCGCAAAGAAGTACCGGTATTCCATCCGTATCGTTACTTTGGAGGGAGAACTCTTAACTCCGGGTGGTGCGATGACCGGTGGTGCTTATAAGAACTCAAGCAACCTGCTGGGACGGAAGCGTGAACTGGACGAATTGAATGAGCAGGTAGAGGCATACAGCCGCAGAATCTACGAGGCTGAGAAGCTGGAACAGGAACTGCGGGGCAGGCGGGATAATCTGAAGGAAGAGAAAGAAACGCTGTCAACGAAGCTTCAGGAACTGTATCTGGATAAGAATACGAATCACATGAGTTTAGAACAGGTGAATGCACGGCTGTCTGAGCATGCTACGATATTTGCGTCTCTGCAGAATGAAAGCAAGGAACTGGATGCCCAGATTGAGGAGATCAACCAGAATAAGAATCAGTTATTTGAAGGAAATAAATTTCAGGAGCAGGCAAAGCAGGAGTGCGAGAGCCGGATCGTAAAGTACGAAGAGGATATCGCAGAGCAGAAGAAACTTCTGGAAACAGCGAATGCAAAGGTATCAGAGCTGTTGCTGGAGTTTAATACCATTAAACAGCAGGATGATTTCTATGTAGAAAATATCCACCGTATCCGAGTTGAGAATGATAAGCTGAAAGCGGAACTGGAGGAGTATAATCGAAGAACGCATGGTGCAGCAGATGAAATTATGGAGATCAATGAGCAGATCAATGAGATCCAGAAGGAAATGAATCAACGAAAGGCACAGATTCAGACCATAGAGGAACAGCTGCAGACTGCAACGGCACATAAGGATGAGATGATGACCTCTCATAAGGAGTTCTTTGGACAGCGGGAAAGTCTGCGTGAAGAACTGGCAGGACTGGATAAAGAAGGCTATCGCCTGAATGCACAGGTTGAGAAAATAAATGAGCAGGAAGATGCCTTGAATAACTATATGTGGGAAGAATATGAACTCACGTACAACCGTGCACTGGAGCTAAGGAATGAAGAGTTTACCGATCTGCCGGTACTTCGAAAGGAACTGAGTGCGGTGAAGGCAAAGATCAAGTCGCTGGGAGATGTTAACGTCAATGCAATCGAGGACTACAAGAATGTATCCGAGCGATATGAGTTCCTGAAGACGCAGCATGACGATATCGTAAAGGCGGAAGAGAATCTGAAGCAGATCATTGCAGAGCTGGATACGGCAATGCGGGAACAGTTTAGTGCAAAGTTTGCAGAGATACAGGTGATGTTCGATAAGGTGTTTAAGGAGCTGTTCGGTGGAGGAAAGGCAAATCTGGTACTGGTTGAGGATGAAGATATTCTGGAAGCAGGCATTAAGATTATTGCACAGCCGCCGGGAAAGAAGCTGCAGAATATGATGCAGCTATCGGGTGGAGAAAAGTCTTTGACTGCGATTGCACTTTTGTTTGCAATACAGAATCTGAAGCCGTCACCATTCTGTCTGCTGGATGAGATTGAAGCGGCACTGGATGATTCCAATGTAAATCGGTTTGCCAAGTATCTACATAAGCTGACAAAGGATACGCAGTTTATCGTGATTACACACCGAAAGGGAACCATGGAGGCGGCAGATGTTCTGTATGGTATTACCATGCAGGAAAAAGGTGTATCAACGCTGGTTTCTGTAAATCTGATAGAAAATGAGTTGGATAAATAACTCTTAAGGTTGGAGGCGAGTATATGGGATTATTTGACTGGAAAAAGGATAAAGAGAAGGAAAAAGAACAGGAAGCTGTAGAGGAACTGGGTTTCTTCAAACGGCTGGTGAGCGGAATGACAAAGACGCGGGATCAGTTGGCAGATGGTCTGAACCGGATCTTCCATGGACATACAGAGCTGGATGATGACTTCTATGATGAACTGGAGGAGGTTCTGATCATGGCGGATCTGGGCCTGGAAACCACCGATAAGATCATTGAAGATCTGAAAAAGCGGGTAAAGGAATATAAGATCCGGGAAGTAGAGCCTTGCCGGGAACTGTTAAATAACATTATACGGGATCAGATGATGGTAGACGATTCTGCTTATGATTTTGAAGATCAGAAGACAGTGATGCTGATTATCGGCGTCAACGGAGTCGGTAAGACAACTTCGATCGGAAAGCTGGCTGCACAGTATAAGAAGCGGGGCAAAAAGGTTCTGATCGCAGCCGGAGACACCTTCCGGGCGGCAGCGATTGATCAGCTGAAGACCTGGGCGGATCGTGCGGGTGTAGATATCATCGCCCATCAGGAGGGATCAGATCCGGCGGCGGTGGTCTATGATGCGGTACAGGCGGCAAAGGCAAGAAATGTCGATATTTTACTCTGCGATACAGCCGGACGTCTGCACAATAAGAAGAATCTGATGGATGAACTGGCAAAGATGCGTCGGATTGTAGAAAAGGAATATCCGGAGGCTCACTGTGAGACGCTGATCGTACTGGATGGTTCGACCGGACAAAATGCACTGGAGCAGGCCAGACAGTTTAGTGAGGTGACGGATCTGAATGGTATTATCCTGACGAAGTTGGACGGTACTGCAAAGGGCGGTATTGCAATTGCGATTCAGTCAGAGCTGGATGTGCCGGTAAAATATATCGGTGTCGGAGAAAAAATCGATGATCTGCAGAGATTCGATCCGAATCACTATGTAGAAGCACTGTTCGCGGATATGGATGTGCGGACAGATCTGGAAATGTTAATCGAGGAGGATAAAGACACATGGCAGTAGAAGAATTAACACTGGATAAATTTGAGGAAGCCTATAATACGGTACAGAAGGTAGTCCTGCCGACAAATCTGATCTATAGTGAGTATTTAAGTGTGCAAACAGGCAATAAGGTATACTTAAAGCCGGAGAATCTACAGAGAACCGGAGCCTACAAGATCCGTGGGGCCTATTATAAGATCAGTACGCTGTCAGAGGAAGAGAGAAGCAAGGGACTGATCACTGCATCTGCGGGAAATCATGCACAGGGTGTTGCATATGCAGCAAAGGCATATGGTGCAAAGGCGACGATCGTTATGCCGACAACAACACCGTTGATCAAAGTAAACCGGACAAAGTCGTATGGCGCAGAGGTGATCCTATACGGAGATGTCTATGATGAATCCTGTGCTTATGCACTGGAGCTGGCAGAGGATAAGGGCTATACCTTTATTCATCCGTTTGATGATCTGGACGTGGCAACCGGTCAGGGATCCATCGCCATGGAGATCATCAAGGAACTTCCGACGGTAGACTATATTCTGGTACCGGTCGGTGGCGGTGGCCTGGCGACCGGTGTATCTACACTGGCGAAGATGCTAAATCCGAATATCAAGGTGATCGGTGTAGAACCGGCCGGAGCAAACTGTCTGCAGGAGTCATTAAAGCTGGGTGCAGTAACGACTCTGGCAGGGGTAGATACCATTGCAGACGGTACAGCCGTAAAGACACCGGGCAGTAAGATCTTCCCATATCTGCAGAAGAATCTGGATGCAATCATAACGGTTGAGGATTCGGAACTGATCGTAGCATTCTTAGATATGATCGAGAATCATAAGATGCTTGCCGAGAACTCCGGTTTGTTGACTATAGCTGCCTTGAAGCATCTGGATGTAAAGGATAAGAAGGTTGTCAGCATTATCAGTGGCGGTAACATGGATGTGATTACGCTGGCATCTGTTGTACAGCATGGTTTGATTGCAAGAAGCCGGATCTTCACAGTATCCGTTCTGCTGCCGGATAAGCCGGGCGAACTGATGAATGTATCATCGGTGATCGCGAAGGCACAGGGAAATATTATTCGTCTGGAGCATAATCAGTTTGTCAGCCTGAACCGTAACAGCGCTGTAGAACTGGTAATTACGATGGAAGCCTTCGGGCCGGAGCATAAGGATGCGATTATGCAGGAGCTGGCACAGCAGGGCTATCGTCCGATTGAGAAGACACCAAAGAGTATATTTTAGGATGAACGAATGCTATGATAAATATATATGTTGACAGTGATCATAGAGGAATGTATACAAAACGTATCCAGTGTGAGCTGGGTACAAACCTATATCAGGTCCTGCAACAGCATGAAATAACACTCCCCGGCGCTGTTTGCCGGGGAGCTGGTGTCTGTGGCGGTTGTCAGGTCTATATAGCTGAAGAAGGGATGGAGTGCCGGGCATGCCGGTACATGGTACAACAGGATATCCATGTCCGGCTGCGGCAGGCACCCGGTCAGCAGACCATACTGCTGTGTGGAGCGACAACAAAGGAACGAGTCGGTCAACCGACGTTTGATTTGTTGAAGCCCGGAATAGAATCACATACAAAACTGGGAATGGCAGTAGATATCGGGACAACGACGATCGCTTCCGTTTTAATGAATCTGGAAACCGGACAGATCTATGCACAGGCCGGATGTATGAATCAACAGGCTGTATATGGAGCGGATGTTATATCCAGAATTCAATATGCAGGGGAGCCGGCGAAAAGGGATATAAAGGGTACTGAAACCGGTTTGGATGTAATGCATAGGATCCTGATGCGGGATATACAGAGCCTGATCCGGTATTATGATCAAATCGGTTATCCGGAGTCGCAGATTCAAAGGATCTGTTACAGTGGCAATACAACGATGCTGCATTTTCTGCGGAAGCAGTCAGTAGCCGGTATGATGGGATATCCGTTTACACCGGAATTCTTAGATGGTATCCGGGAGGAACAGGATGGACGGGAGATTCTGATTCTCCCCGGAAAGTCTGCTTTTGTAGGTGCGGATATCGTGTCGGGCGTTCGACATCTTCATATGGGAGAGCGTGCGGAATATGAGTTGTTGATTGATCTTGGAACGAATGGAGAACTGTGGCTGATAAATCGGGAGCGTGGTGTCTGCACCTCAACCTCCTGTGGACCGGCGTTTGCGAATAGTGTGCAAAAGGGCAGTGTATACGGAAGCTCTCTGCTGGATCAACTGGCACAGGCTTATCAGAATAAAACAGTCGATCAAAATGGACTCCTGCAGAAAGATTATTTTGAAACAGGTCTGCCCTGTGGAGAGTATGTAATAACGCAGGAATGTATCCGGGATATCCAACTGGCAAAGGCGGCGATTCGAACCGGAATCGAACTGGCCGCCTATGAGCTTCGGCTTCCGCTTTCAAATATTGAACGGGTGTGGTTGGCCGGAGGCTTTGGATTCTATCTGAATCTGGAGTCTGCTTATACGCTGGGACTGCTGCCGGAGGAATTTCGCGGAAAGATACAGATCGCAGGAAATACCTCTCTGGAGGGTGCCTGTGATGCACTGCTGCATCCGGAGGAACGGATGGAACTTCCGGAGACACTAAAACATAGTACCGTACTGGATCTGTCCATGAGCAAGAACTTTCAGGAGTTCTTCTTACATCGGATTCCATTTCCGGAGCGAACGGATGGGTGATAAGGAATATGAATATTATAAATATCGAACATTTAGAAAAAGTATATGGTGAGAAGGTATTGTTTCAGGATGCTTCTCTGGGAATCGAAGATCGAGACCGGATCGGCATCGTGGGTGTGAATGGTACCGGAAAGTCTACGTTGTTAAAACTGATCGCAGGGCTGGAGGAGGCAGATGCCGGGAATATCGTGCGGGCAAACTATATCCATATGACCTATCTGGCGCAGCAGTTTGACAGCCGGGAGCATACGAAGCTGCTGTCCTATGTAACCGATGGCAGCGAGGATCCTATGATGGTTGTGGAAGCAAGAAAACTATTGCGGCGACTGGGGCTGCCGAATGAAGAACAGGAAATTTCCATTCTGTCCGGAGGTCAGAAGAAACGGGCAGCACTGGCACATGCACTGATCCAGCCGGCAGATGTTTTGTTGCTGGATGAGCCAACGAACCACTTGGACAGCCGGATGATCGAGTGGCTGGAAGGCTATCTGCAGTCCTATAAGGGATGTATCCTGTTAGTTACCCATGACCGGTATTTTCTGGATAATGTGACGAATCGGATTGTAGAGCTGGATCAGGGACAGATTTATTCTTATGCGGCGGATTATGCGGGATATCTGGAACTGAAGTGTCAGCGGGAAGAGATGGCACTGGCAACGGATGATAAAAGAAGAAACCTGCTGCGAAATGAACTGAAGTGGGTGATGCGGGGAGCAAAGGCACGTTCTACAAAGCAAAAGGCCAGACTGCAGCGTTATGAAGAACTGAAAAACACAAAGGGTCCGCAGGTGGCAGAAAAACTGGAGTTGACTTCAACAGCCTCCAGACTGGGCAGAAAGACCATTGAACTGCATGACGTATCCTTTTCCTATGAGAATCGGCAGATTCTGTCACATTTCCGATATATGTTTCTGCGAAATGAACGAGTGGGTATCGTAGGCAGAAATGGTTGCGGAAAGTCTACACTGCTGAAATTGATTGCTGGAGAACTGCAGCCGGTGGACGGTTATATCGATATAGGAGAGACCATACGTATTGGCTATCTGACACAGGAACCGGAGTCGATTGATCCGAACCTGAGAGTGATCGATTCCGTAAAGGAGATCGCAGAGTATCTTCCAACAGCGACCGGAAAGATTACTGCATCAAAGATGTGTGAACGATTCCTGTTTAATTCTGCGATGCAGTATACGCAGGTGGGAAAGCTGTCCGGTGGTGAACGGAGGCGGTTATATCTGCTCCATGTACTGATGTCTGCCCCAAATGTGCTGATTCTGGATGAGCCGACGAATGATCTGGATATCGAAACCTTAAATGTATTGGAGGATTATCTGGAGCATTTTGAGGGGATCATTATTGCAGTATCGCATGATCGATACTTTCTGGATCGTATTGTAAATCGTATTTTTGCGTTTGAACCGGATGGAATCCGACAGTATGAGGGTGGCTATACGGACTACTATTGGAAGCATCTGGAGCTATATGGTGATGAGAATCCGGATCTGACAGGAAATGGTGGAACAACCGAAAAAACAAAGACGGAGAAAACAGGAACCGGTTTGACAGAAAATGAAACGACAGAGGCGGAAAAGAGTACAGGCAGCTGGAAGAAGCCGGATACCCGTCTGAAGTTCACCTATAAGGAGCAGAGGGAGTATGAGACGATCGATGATACGATCGCAGAACTGGAGGAAAAGATTGCACATCTTGAAGCGGAGATCCCAAAGGTTGCAACGGACTTCGTAAAACTGACCGCCTATACCTCGGAGAAGGAAGAACTGGAGCAGGAATTGAGTGATAAGATGGATCGCTGGGTATATCTGAATGACCTGGCAGAACGCATCGAGCAGGAAAAGAAGAAATAAGGGATCCCAACTATGGCTATTTTTCGTTTGCCTAATCAACCCTGCTATGATATAATATTTCACGATTATGGGCAGTTATGCCCATTTACGAAGGAATAGGAGCTGGTATTATGCATTTATGCAGCTTATCAAGTGGAAGCAGTGGCAATTGCATCTATGTTGGAACCGAGGAAACCCATCTGCTGGTGGATACCGGAGTGAGTAAGAAGCGAATCGTGGACGAGTTACATGCAATCGATATGGCACCGGAGGATATTCAGGGAATTCTGGTAACGCACGAACATTCGGATCATATTCAGGGGTTGGGTGTATTTACGCGGAAGTATTCCGTTCCGGTTTACGGTACGCGGGCAACGCTGGAGGCAATTCAGAAGACCACATCATTGGGAGAATTGGACACTTCTAAGTTTGTTGAAATTCAGCCGGATGAGCCATTTCAGATCCATGATATGAAGGTAGAAGCATCCAGAACCTGGCACGATGCGGCAGATCCGGTATGCTATCAGTTTTATCATCAGGGACATAAGACCAGTATCTGTACAGATCTGGGTGATTATGATACGTATCTGGTAGAGAAACTGCGGGATTCGGATTTATTATTTATCGAATCCAATCATGATGTGAATATGCTTCTGGTAGGACCGTATTCCTATCCGCTAAAACAGCGGATTCTGGGAGATCATGGTCATCTATCCAATGAGCGTTCCGGTCAGTTTATTAAGGAACTGCTAAATGACCATATTCATGGCATTATGCTGGGACACCTGAGTAAAGAAAATAATATTGCGGAACTGGCCTATGAAACAGTGGCACAGGAACTGGCAGAGAATCCATTTACAAATGATATACGAGACCTTCGTTTGTCTGTAGCCAGACGGAACGAGCACTCAGAAGTCATGTATGTGGGGTAGGAAGGAGATCATAATGAGCAAAGCAGTCATAACAGTTGTAGGAAAAGATACCGTAGGAATTATAGCAAAAGTATGTACATATCTGGCAGATAACCAGGTGAACATTCTGGATATTTCACAGACCATCGTTCAGGGTTATTTCAATATGATGATGATCGTAGATACAAATGCTTCAAAGAAAGAATTCAAAACTTTGTCTGAGGAACTGGTGAAACTCGGCGAGGAGATCGGTGTAGTCATTAGCCTGCAGAAGGAAGAGATCTTCAATATGATGCATAGAATATAAATGTATGGAGGCAGACTATGATTAATATACGTGAAGTAAGTGAAACGAATGCAATGATCCAGAAGGAAAATCTGGATGTCCGCACGATTACTATGGGAATCAGTCTGTTAGACTGTACAGGTAATACACTGGATGAGGTGTGCGACAGAGTTTATGATAAGATCGTATCTTCAGCCAGAGATCTGGTAAAGGTCGGAAAGGATATAGAATTACAATATGGGATTCCGATTGTAAATAAACGAATCTCTGTCACACCGATTGCATTAGTCGGAGGCGGCGTATGTCACAGCGTGGATGACTTTGTGGCGATTGCGAAGACGCTGGATAAGGCAGCAAAGGCAGTCGGAGTAAACTTTATCGGTGGTTATTCCGCTTTGGTTACAAAGGGTATGACACCGGCAGATGAACTTCTGATCCGCTCGATTCCACGGGCATTGGCAGAGACAGATGTGGTATGTAGTTCGGTGAATGTAGGTTCCACAAAGACCGGTATCAATATGGACGCAGTGAAGCTGATCGGAGAGATGATCAAGGAAGCTGCTGAACTGACAAAGGAAACAGATTCCAGTGCTTGTACAAAATTTGTGGTATTTTGTAATGCCCCGGATGATAATCCGTTTATGGCAGGTGCATTTCACGGTGTTACAGAGGCGGATAAGATTATCAATGTCGGAGTCAGCGGTCCCGGCGTGGTTAAGACCGCACTGGAGGCTGTACGGGGAGAGAACTTTGAGGTCCTGTGTGAGACGATCAAAAAGACGGCGTTCAAGATTACGCGTGTCGGTCAGTTAGTTGCACAGGAAGCATCCAGAAGACTGGGGGTACCATTTGGAATTATTGATCTGTCGTTGGCACCGACACCGGCGGTCGGAGACAGTATCGGTGAGATACTGGAGGAGATTGGTCTGGAGTATGCGGGAGCCCCTGGTACAACAGCCGCACTGGCACTTCTGAATGATCAGGTAAAGAAGGGTGGCGTTATGGCATCCTCTTATGTCGGTGGTTTAAGTGGCGCATTTATACCGGTCAGCGAGGATCAACGTATGATCGATGCGGCCAGTTGTGGTGCGTTGACGTTAGAGAAGCTGGAAGCTATGACTTGTGTATGTTCTGTAGGTCTGGATATGATCGCTGTTCCGGGAGATACAAAGGCTACGACGCTTTCCGGAATTATAGCCGATGAGATGGCACTGGGTATGGTTAATCAGAAAACCACAGCAGTGCGTATCATTCCGGTTATCGGAAAGAAGGAAGGTGAACATGCAGAGTTTGGAGGATTACTGGGACATGCACCGATTATGCATGTAAATCCATATAGCTGTGATGCATTTGTAAATCGTGGCGGACGGATTCCTGCACCGATCCATAGCTTTAAGAATTAAGAAAAGAGAGCAATCTGCAGATAGGAGTATAGTATGGGCATATTATCGGAGTTACAACCGAACCGGGTCTTTTACTATTTTGAAGAAATATCGAATATACCAAGAGGATCGTATCATACCAGGGCGGTCAGTGATTATTGTGTGTCAGTAGCAAAGAAGCTGGGACTGCAGGTGCGGCAGGATGCGTGGAATAATGTTGTGATTCATAAGCCGGGTTCCAAAGGACAGGAATCAGCACCTGTGATGATGCTGCAGGGGCATCTGGATATGGTGTGTGAACAGGTTCCAGGCGGACAGCATGATTTCGAGCGAGAAGGGCTGAAGCTACAGATACGGGGTGACTATGTACAGGCAGAAGGCACAACGCTGGGTGGAGATGATGGAATCGCTATTGCTATGGCACTGGCAATCCTGGAGGATGAATCATTGATACATCCACCGCTGGAGATCGTATTCACGACGGAAGAGGAAGTCGGTATGGATGGAGCTATGAATCTGGATTCTTCGGATCTGAAGGCGTCGTACCTGCTGAATCTGGATAGTGAAGACGAAGGTGTGCTGACAGTCGGCTGTGCGGGTGGATCAACCTTAGAGCTTCACAGGAGCTGTCGGAGAGAAACTGCACAGGGATTTGCCTATGAGATTTATGTGCATGGTCTGCTGGGTGGACATTCCGGCGTCGAGATTCAAAATGGAAGAATTAACGGTAATAAAGTTATGTCAACTGTACTGTCGGAATTATTCACATCTCTGCAGATTCGGCTGATTTCTCTTCAGGGTGGTACGAAGCATAATGCGATTCCGAGAGAGGCAAGGGCCGTGATTCTGTTTCAATCCGAGGAAGATGTCACAGCAGCACAACAGGTGGTAGAACGAGTACAGACCTTATTTGCAGAGGCTTATCAGGATTCTGATCCGGGTGTGCTGATTGATATACAACCGTGTGGTGTGGAGTATAAGGTGAAGAACGGACATTTGAATGTACTGTCTGAGGCAGATATGCAGGCGCTGATACAACTGTTGGCTGTTTTGCCGACCGGTGTACAGGCGATGAGTCAGTCGATAGCGGAACTTCCGGAGACATCTCTGAATCTGGCGATTGTTCAGATGCGGGAAGATGAGTTATATGTAGAACTGTCGAATCGGAGCAGCAATCCGGCAGCGTTAGAGTTGTTGGAACAGCGGTTGACATATCTGGCTTCTATTTGTGGATTTGAATGTCGGACGCAGTCCAGATATCCGGGGTGGCAGTATCGGAAGGATTCGAAGCTGCGCAAGGGTATGATAGAGGTGTATGAGCGGATGTACCAGAAGACACCGGTTGTAGAGGTGATTCATGCCGGATTAGAGTGTGGAATTCTGTTATCGAAGCTGCCGGAGCTGGATATCGTATCGACCGGACCGGATATTTTAGATATTCACACACCGCAGGAGCGGATGAGTATCTCTTCCGTACAGCGGACCTACGCATATGTACTTGAGATATTGGCATATTTTGCGGGAAATCTGCAGATGTGATTAAAAATAGAAAAATCAGGAGTAACTGAAATTAAAGAGGAAATATAAAAAGGAGATATACAAAGATGGAAGAAAATGTATTTGACGTCCTAAAGGAACGTGGCTTTATTGCTCAGACAACACACGATGAGCAGTTACGGGATCTGTTGGGAAAAGAGAAGGTAAAGTTTTATATTGGCTTTGATGCGACCGCTGATAGTCTGACCGTCGGACACTTTTTAACGATTATGGCTATGATGCATATGCAGCAGCATGGTCATACACCGATTGCATTGATCGGTGGCGGTACAACTATGATCGGAGACCCGAGTGGTAAGTCAGATATGCGTACCATGATGACCAGAGAGACGATTGACTATAATGCAAATCGGTTTAAGGAGCAGCTTTCCCACTTTATTGACTTTGATAATGATAAGGCAATCATGGTGAACAATGCAGACTGGCTGTTAGATCTGAATTATGTAACATTTCTGCGGGAGGTTGGCGTGCATTTTTCGGTAAACCGTATGCTGACGGCTGAGTGTTATAAGCAGCGTATGGAAAATGGTCTGACCTTCTTCGAGTTTAACTATATGCTGATGCAGGCATATGACTTCTATATGCTGAATAAGAAGTACGGCTGTAAGGTAGAGATGGGTGGAGATGACCAGTGGTCGAACATCTTGGCAGGTGCGGATCTGATTCGTCGTAAGAAGATCGCTGAGAGCCCGGATGGTGTGATACCGGCTAAGGATCCTGCATTTGGTCTGACCTTTACACTGTTGACGACCTCTGACGGTAAGAAGATGGGTAAGACGATGAAGGGAGCCGTATGGCTTGATCCGAAGAAGACGACTCCGTATGAGTTCTACCAGTACTGGAGAAATATCGAAGATGGCAATGTAGAGCGGTGTCTGGGACTTCTGACCTTCCTGCCGATGGATGAGGTACGTCGTCTGGGTGCATTAGAAGGTGCTGAGATCAATAAGGCTAAGGAAGTTCTGGCCTATGAGATCACCAAGATCGTACATGGTGAGGAAGAAGCAAAGAAGGCACAGGAGGCTGCAAGAACCGTATTTGCAAGCGGTGGTGTCAGCGATCATATGCCATCAATCACCTACACGAAAGCACAGTTCGAGGAGGGAATCGATCTGATTACCGTTCTGGTTGATACAAAGATGTGCAGCGGACGCGGAGATGCCCGCCGGAATATGGAGCAGGGCGGCGTTAAGATCAATGATGAAAAGGTGACAGATCCAACCAGAAAGCTGACGGATGCGGACATTACAGATGGTTCTATCATCATCCGCAAGGGTAAGAAGACTATTTATAAAGTTGTGATTGAGTAGTTCAAATAAATGATAAAGGATTACTACGAATGGAAAGATTAGCGTTATCCGATGAGATTCTGATGACGGTAGAGAAGCCGGCACGATATATCGGAAATGAAGTAAATAGTGTAGTAAAGGACAAGGCTCAGGTGGATATTCGATTTTGTATGTGTTTTCCGGATGCATATGAGATCGGAATGTCACACCTGGGCATTCAGATTCTTTATGATATGTTCAACCGGATGGACGGTGTCTGGTGTGAACGGGTGTACTCGCCGTGGCCGGATCTGGATGCGATTATGAGAGAACAGAAGATTCCGTTATTTGCGTTAGAATCACAGGATCCGATCCGGGCGTTTGATTTTCTGGGAATTACACTGCAGTATGAGATGTGTTATACGAATATTCTGCAGATTATCGATCTGAGCCGGATTCCGCTTCTGGCGACGGAACGGGGAGAAGAGGATCCGATTGTCATCGGCGGTGGTCCATGCAGCTATAATCCCGAACCGATTGCAGACTTTTTCGATCTGTTTTATATCGGAGAAGGAGAAACGGTATATGAACCACTGTTAAATGCATACAGAGAGAATAAGAAAAACGGAGGCAGCCGCTATCGGTTTCTGGAAATGGCGGCAGAGATCGAAGGAATCTATGTGCCGCAGTTCTATGATGTGACCTATCATGCAGATGGAACGATCGAGAGCTTTGAACCGAATAATCCGCATGCAAAACGAAAGATTCGGAAGCAGGTGGTAATGGACTTTGACGCGGTTCCATATCCGATGAAGCCGATCGTGCCGTTTATTAAGGCGACGCAGGACCGTGTAACCTTGGAGATCCAGCGTGGCTGTATCCGGGGGTGCCGATTCTGTCAGGCAGGAGCTATCTACCGGCCGACAAGAGAAAAAAATGTGGAACGGATGAAGCGGTATGCCATAGAAATGATCCAAAACACCGGTCATGAGGAGATTACGTTAAGCTCCTTAAGCTCCAGTGATTATGAAGGTCTGCCGGAGCTTACCGAGTTTCTGATCGAGGAGATGGGAAAACAGAAGGTGAATATTGCACTGCCATCGCTTCGAATCGATTCATTCTCTCTGGATGTCATGAAACGGGTGCAGGATATTAAGAAGAGTAGTCTGACCTTTGCTGCAGAGGCAGGAAGTCAGAGGCTCCGGAATGTTATCAATAAAGGTCTGACGGAAGAAATGATACGCGAAGGAGCAATGAAGGCGTTTCGAGGTGGTTGGACGAAGGTAAAGTTCTACTTCATGGTAGGACTACCGACGGAAACGGAAGAGGATCTGATGGAGATTCCAAAGCTCTGCGAGCAGTTGGCAGTTGACTATTATACGATTCCAAAGGAAGAACGGATCGGAAAAGTATCGATTACCGCCAGTTCTTCTTTCTTTGTACCGAAGCCGTTCACACCATTTCAGTGGGCGTCTATGAATACGGAAGAAGAATTTCTGCGGAAAGCACATTATGTAAAGGATGGATTTTTCCGGCAGAAGAATCGAAAGAGTCTGAGCTATCGATATCATGATGCGGATTTAACAATCATGGAAGGCATTTTTGCCAGAGGTGATCGAAAGCTGGCACCTGCTATTTTGCAGGCATATCAGAATGGATGCATATTTGATGCGTGGCATGAGATGTTTCATCAGGAGATCTGGGATCAGGCATTTGCAGATCATCAGATCGATATTGATTTTTATACACATCGGGAACGGTCTGTGGATGAGATCCTTCCATGGGATTTTATCGATGTCGGTGTAACAAAGCAGTTCTTTATCCGTGAGTGGGAGCGTGCGAAGCGTGCGGAAGTAACGCCAAACTGTAAACAGCAGTGTTCGGGCTGTGGAGCAGCCGGATTCGGAGGAGGTGTCTGTTTTGAAGATAAGAATTAAGTATGCAAAAACAGGTGTTCTCCGCTATATTGGGCATCTGGATGTCATGCGGTATTATCAGAAGGCAATCCGACGGGCAGGGCTGGATGTAACATATTCACAAGGTTACAGTCCACATCAGCTCATTACTTTTGCCGCCCCGCTTGGACTGGGAGTGACCAGTGAAGGTGAATACTTCGATGCGGAGATGAATACCGTCACAACCAGTGCCGATATGGTTGCACGTCTGAATGAAACTATGGTACCGGGGATGGAAGTGAAAGATATCGTAGCATTGAAGGAGGGAGCCAAGACGGCAATGGCAGTCGTGGCAGGCTCCGACTATGTGATCCGGATGCGAGAAGGGTATGGTGATATACAGACCTTTCAGCAAGCGTTAGAGGGCTTTTACGGGCAGGAAAAAATCGAGGTTGTAAAGGTGTCTAAGACCAAAGAAACGTTGATGGATATTAAGCCGTTTATTTTTAAAATAAATAGCCGGAACGATGGAATTTATATGCTGCTTTCAACCGGTAGTGTGGATAATATTAAACCGGAGCTGGTAATGGAGGCTATGTGCCGATATCTGTCAATCGACTATCAGAAGATGGCATTCCGGGTGCATCGGCTGGAAACCTACATGCGGAATGAGCAGGGCGAACTGGTATCACTCTTAGAGGCAGGTGAACGCTTCTGATGAAACGGGAACTGATGATAACGGCCTATGAGGGGCATCTGTGCGCCTGCTACTATGAGGATGAGAAGCTGACAGAACTGAATCTGCTTCCTTCGAAAGAAAACACAGAAAGAACCGTTCTGGGGAATATTTATGTAGGAAGGATCCAGAATATTGTTCGCAATCTGGATGCTGCATTTGTAGAAATACAGCCGGGGGTGAACTGTTATTATTCCTTAAAGGAGAACCGGCATTTGTTTTTAAATCCAAAATCAAATTCGAAACCGGTAATCGGAGATGAAATTCTGGTGCAGGTGACAAAGGATGCGATCAAAACGAAGGCCCCCCTGTGCGATGCGCAACTGCGTATGAGTGGCCGTCTGGTGGTTGTAATGCTGGGAAATGGTACCGTTCATATATCCAGAAAGCTGCCGCGGGATGAAAAAACAGAGATGATCCGTACCGGTCTGAAAGCATTGCTGGCAGAGAAGGCACAGAAAACATATGATATAGTGGTACGGACAAGTGCATATGAGAGCACGACAGAGGATGTTCAGAAGGAGTGCCGGGAACTACTGGCGAAACTGGAAGAAATTCAGGCACATGCAGCCTGCCATAAGGTGTATTCCTGTCTGTATCGGGAACGAACGCCGCTCATGCAGCTTATGGATGACTATAACGGCGAATCACTGGATCGAATCGTTACCGATCTTCCGGTGATTCAGGAGGAACTGCAGACCTATGCGAAGGCAAAGGCAATCACCGTCAAAACCGACCTTTATAAACCGGAGCTGCAACCACTGTATGCCGTATACCGTCTGGATCGGGACTGGAAGGAATTGACCGTAAGCCGGGTGTGGCTGAAGTCCGGTGCCTATCTGGTAATCGAACAGACCGAGGCGATGGTTGTGATCGATGTAAATACCGGTAAGGCAGTAAATAAAAAAGAAAAGCAGGCTCATTTTTTGAAGGTGAATCAGGAGGCAGCATCCGAGATCGCCAGACAACTGCGGCTGCGGAATCTGTCCGGTATTATAATGATAGATTTCATCGATATGGAACAGGCAGAAAACCGGCAAAGTCTCGTGGAACATTTTCAAAGGGAAATCCGGAAGGATCGGATTCCGACCAGTTATATTGAGATGACAAAGTTAAATCTGGTAGAACTGACCAGAAAGAAGGTAAAACCTTCACTTATAGAGCAAATAAGACTTGACAACCAGGAATGAAATCGATATACTATATGAGTATGCCGCACAACGAGGTCGAAGTGTGTCTATGTGGCACCACCGAAGTTGGCGAGTAATGATAAAAGGAGGATACCAGAATGTACGCAATTATTGCAACAGGTGGCAAGCAGTACAAGGTAGCTGAAGGCGATATCATTTATGTAGAGAAGTTAAATGCAGCAACAGGTGAAACTGTTACATTTGACGATGTTGTAGTTGTTAACAACGACACAGAAGTTCTTTGCGGTGATAAGGTAGCAGATGCTAAGGTTACAGCAGAAGTTGTAGGCGAAGGCAAGAGCAAGAAGGTTATCGTGTATAAGTACAAGAGAAAGACCGGCTATCACAAGAAGCAGGGACACAGACAGCCATATACAAAGGTTGAGATCAAAGCAATTAATGCTTAAAGCAGGTGCCCTATGATACGTATAACAGTGGATTATGACACGAAACAGCAGAAGTATACAGGGTTTCATACGCTGGGACATGCGGAGTATGCGGAATACGGCGAGGATATCGTATGCAGTGCGGTTTCTGTATTGACGATCACAGCAGTGAATTCGATTGAAGCATTCACCGACAGTTCATTTTCAACAGAATGTGAACAGGAGCTGGGACGGATGGACTATCATCTGGACAGTCCGGTATCTTCAGAAGCAGATCTTCTGATCCGTGCGATGCTGTTAGGGCTGGAGGGCATACAAAAGGAATATGGAACTAAGTATTTGAAAGTTAACACTAAGGAGGTGTAACGAAGATGATGCAGATGAACCTTCAATTTTTTGCACATAAGAAGGGTGTTGGTTCTACAAAGAACGGACGTGACTCTGAGGCTAAGCGTTTAGGCGCAAAGAGAGCTGACGGACAGTTCGTAAAGGCTGGTAACATCTTATACAGACAGCGTGGAACTAAGATTCATCCAGGTGTTAATGTGGGTAAAGGCGGCGACGATACCTTATTTGCTTTAGTAGACGGTGTTGTTCGTTTCGAGAGAAAAGGCAGAGACAAGAAGCAGGTTTCTATTTACCCTGTCGTTAACGAATAAGAATTTTTTGGGGACACTACTTGTTAGTGTCCCTTTTTAGTTTTGAAGTAGAGCATAAAGGTTAGGTGAGACTATGTTTGCAGACAGAGCAAGAATCTATGTCCGTTCCGGAAAAGGCGGCGATGGACATGTGAGCTTTCGAAGAGAATTATATGTGCCGGATGGTGGGCCGGACGGCGGCGATGGCGGAAAAGGCGGCGATGTGATCTTCGTGGTAGATGAAGGTCTGAATACGCTGGTAGATTATCGGAATGCCGGAAAGTTCAAGGCCGGTGACGGTGAAGAGGGTGGCAAGAGACGTTGCCATGGTGCAGACGGTAAGGACATAGTCCTGAAGGTTCCACCTGGCACAGTGATTAAAGAGGCAGAGTCCGGGAAGGTGATTCTGGATATGTCAAATAAAAAGGAACCGGTGGTGTTTTTAAAAGGCGGCCGGGGCGGCAAGGGAAATATGCACTATGCAACCGCAACTATGCAGGCACCAAAGTATGCGCAGCCGGGACAGGATGCAAAAGAGCTTTGGATCACATTGGAGCTGAAGGTGATCGCAGATGTGGGACTGGTTGGATTCCCAAATGTCGGTAAGTCCACATTTTTATCCAGAGTAACCAATGCCAGGCCAAAGATCGCAAACTATCACTTTACGACATTGCGACCGAATCTGGGCGTAGTAGACTTAAGTGACGGACAGGGTTTTGTGATCGCAGATATTCCCGGTATCATCGAGGGAGCAGCGGAAGGTACAGGGTTAGGACTGGAGTTTCTGCGACATATCGAGCGGACGAAGGTACTGATTCATCTGGTGGATGCAGCATCTACAGAGGGCAGGGATCCGGTAAATGATATCAAGGCGATCCATAAGGAGCTGGAAAAGTATGGAATCGATGTGGCGACGAAGCCACAGGTGATTGCGGCAAATAAGATCGATGTTATGTCTGAGATGGATCAGGAAACGGTATTGGAGCTGATCAGGGAAGAGATGGAACCGTTGAATATTCCTGTATTCCCAATCTCTGCAGTGACAGGTGCCGGTGTAAAAGAACTGCTATGGCATGTAAATGGTATTCTGAAAGAGCTGCCGCAGGAAACGATCGAGTTCGAACCGGAGTATGATCCATCTGTATTTGCAGATGATGTATCCCTTCCGTTTGAAGTGACGTATGATGAAAAAGAAGATGAATATGTAGTTGAAGGACCTAGAATCGAACGGATGCTGGGATATACGAATCTGGAGTCGGAGAAGGGCTTCCAGTTCTTCCAAGAGTTCTTAAAGAAGAATGGAATTCTGGATCAGTTGGAGGCACTGGGTATTCAGGACGGCGATACTGTTCGACTGTATGGACTTTCATTTGATTATTATAAATAAGAGGAGAAGCATATGACAAGCAAACAACGTGCATATCTTAAGAGCATGGCTATGGATCTGGATCCAATCTTTAATGTGGGAAAGGCTTCCGTAACCCCGGACTTTATCGAAGGAATCCGGGAAGCATTGGAAAAGCGGGAACTGATCAAGATCGGTGTGCTGAAGAACTGTATGGATGATCCGAAGGAGCTGGCAAGTCTGATTGCGGAGCGATCCGGAGCGCAGGTGGTTCAGGTAATCGGTAAAAAAATCGTATTATATAAAGAATCACGCAACCATAAAAAATTATGTTACCTAAATGAGCGATAATAGAGGGCTTTGGAGGCTGTATGGATGAAAAAGATAGGAATCATGGGCGGAACCTTTAATCCAATCCACAATGGACATCTGATGCTGGCAGAAAGAAGCTATCGGCAGTATGGGCTGGATCAGGTGCTGGTGATTCCGAATAAGCTGCCGGCCTATAAGGATACCGATGAACTGTTGGATGCCAGACAGCGGAGCGAGATGGTGAAGCTGGCGATACAGCCCTATTCCTATATGCAGTATTCGGATATGGAGCTGAGGCGTCAGGGGATAACCCACACGGTAGATACGCTAATGGAACTGAATCGGCAGTATCCGGATGATCGATTTTACTTTATACTGGGAGCGGACTCTTTGGTTCATTTCGAGGAATGGTATCAGTATCGGGAGATTTTAAAGCTGGCGGTGATTCTGTGTGCCGGTCGGGACGGACTGGAGTGTGAGAAGCTGAATCCGATACGGGAGAAGCTGTTAAGTCAGGTGCCGGAGGCAAGGATTGCCTATCTGGATACACCGATGATAGATATATCTTCTACGGATATTCGGGAACGTATCGCACAGAAGGAATGGGTGATGAACCGGATACCGAAACCGGTATATCAGTACATTATGGAGAATCATTTATATATGGCATAAACCGGAAGAATGCAGAAGAAGGATGGTATGACATGGATAGAATAGAAATGCGAGAAAAGCTAAAGGAACGGCTGACTCCGAAACGATATGAGCATAGTCTGGGAGTCGAATATACTGCAGCGGCGATGGCAATGTGCCACAATGTCGATGTGGAAAAGGCAGCGATAGCGGGACTTCTGCATGATTGTGCCAAGAATTTGTCTACGGAAGAGAAGCTTCTGCGCTGTGAAAAGTATGGTCTGCCAATCTCACAGTATGAGAGAAAGAATCCGGAGCTTCTGCATGCAAAGCTGGGAGCCGCGATAGCAAAGGATAAATTCCGTATTAAGGATCGGGAAATCCTGTCGGCAATTACATGGCATACAACGGGATGTCCGAATATGTCCGATCTGGATAAGATCATATATATTGCCGACTTTATCGAACCGAATCGTAAGATGCTGCCGGAGATGGAGGAGATCCGAAAGGAAGCATTTGTAGATCTGGATCGTTGTCTGATACACATTCTGTCAAATATTCTGGAATATTTACGGATGAAAGGTCAGACCATTGATGAAATATCGGAACAGACATACCGCTATTATGTACAGGAGGAGCAGTAGAATGGAAGCAAGAGAACTGACAAAGCTTATGATAGAGGCATTAGAGGATAAAAAGGCAGAGGATATCCGCGTAATCGACATATCCAAGGTGTCCGTTATTGCAGATTATTTTGTGATTGCCAGTGGTAATAACCGTAATCAGGTACAGGCATTGGCCGATAATGTCGCAGAGACCTGTGGACGGGCCGGTGTGGCTGAAAAACAGATTGAAGGCTATGATTCTGCCAATTGGATTTTGATGGATTATTCCGATGTGATCGTGCATATTTTCTCCAAAGAGGATCGGTTATTCTATGATCTGGATCGCATCTGGAGAGACGGCGTGTTAATTGAAAAAGATCAGCTTTAGATGGGAAATCCAGGTTGACATTAAATACTACAGGCCTTATAGTTAACAGTATAAGGAATAGGGTGGACGTATGAATTTAATGCGCTTTTTAAAAGTAAATAATATAAAGATTAATAATATAGTAGCGAAATCATTGCGGTATACATTGTATCTGCTGTTGATCATATGGTGTCTGGTATTCAGTAATCTGATTAATTTTGAAAAAGAGGAACTTAATTGTTTTAATATTGAGAAAAACTATATTATGTATATGGTTATTATCTGTACCTCACTTGTGAGTGCAGTTCTTTGTTCATTTTTGTCTTATTATGCATCGGCAATTGTATTATTTCCGTTATTGATAGCGTCTCTTTATTATAACAGGGTACTGGTACTGTTTACGACACTGATTAATACGGCATTGATGTTGGGGTCTTCTATACTGAATATGTATATAGGTCTGATTCCCAATGATCCACTGGCGCAAAGCTTTGAGGCCGCATTATTCTATAACTTTATTCCAAAGGAACTGGTTATTATATTCATGTCATTTATCGCTTACTTTATTGTAGATCGGAATAACGAGATGATGGCGGATATCTTTATTTATTCACAGCAGTTGAAGATCAGTCAGGAGGAGATTATACTCTCGTTTTCAAATATATGTGAATCAAAGTCAAAATCAACCGGAGAACATGTTCGAAGAGTCTCAAAATATATGCGCGTTTTGTGTGAGGCATCCGGTTTTGATGAGGATTATACGGATATGGTATGTACAGCTTCCATGATGCATGATATCGGAAAGCTGATGATTCCAGAGGAAATTTTGAACAAACCGGGAAAACTGACGGATGAAGAATATGCGATTGTGAAAAATCATGTACTTTATGGAGAGGCACTATTACATAATGCAACAGGTGAGATCATGGAGATTGCCCGGACAATCGCACTGCAGCATCATGAGCGGTGGGATGGAAAGGGCTATCTGGGTATGAAAGGCGAAGAGATCGCCTATGTGAGCCGGTTGATGGCTTTGGCAGATGTATTTGACGCATTGTCCGCTTCTCGTTGTTATAAAGAGGGTTGGACACTGGCACAGACTTATAATGAGATTGCACTGGGAAGTGGAACACAGTTTGATCCGCAGGTTGTAGAGCTGTTTAAGGATAATTATGATAAGTTTGTAGAGATATTCAAGTCAATACCGGATGTTCTGCCGGAAGAGGAAGGTACAGAACACTGGGAGATCCAGTCAGGTGTGAAGATCCATACAGATGGAAAAGAAGTATAGGGAATAACCGATTACAGAAGGGAAGGCATGCGATGTTTCGTGTATTTAATGAATATATAAAGAATATACACCTGTCTGCTGCACCAGAGATTGAATGTGCATTTAATCATTATCTGGCAGATTGCAAGGGAATAAAAAGCTACTGTGTAACGATTCATTATAATCGGTTTGTAGTAGATGTCAGGCTAAATAAATACGGTTTGGAGCAGGCACAGAAGCAGTTTCAGAAGATGACAGAGGCAGTTGGTTATCCATATTCGCAGATGTCAGTCCGATTCAATGAGGGTTCTGTTGTGCGATATCGCTATGCAAGCTGCAAGGAAGATAAGACGGGATTTTATTGTGATGTGGTATATTCCTAGGTAGTAAAGAGAAAGGCAGAGGTTATATATTCGGATAAGAATACAACCTCTGCCTTTTACAGTTTATCGTTATATGTGTGAAATCAGAACTGTCGATAAAGTCCGATGACCTTGCCCATGATCATGCAGTCTTGTACAATAATCGGATCCATAGTGTCATTTTCCGGCTGGAGACGGATGTAATGATCTTCTTTATAAAAGGTCTTTACAGTAGCGGAATCATCGATAAGGGCAACGACAATGTCTCCGTTTCTGGCAACGGAAGTCTGTTCCACCAAGATTAGATCCCCATCAAAGATACCGGCATTGATCATGCTTTCCCCGCGGACTGTCAGCATGAAGGTTTGGGCGTTATGTACATATTCTGGTGGAATTGGAAAGTATCCATTGATATTATTATCTGCCAGTAATGGCTGACCGGCAGCTACCTTGCCCAAGATAGGTACATTCACGAGCTCTCTTCGTGTCAACTGAAATGTATCATCTACGATCTCAATCGCACGCGGCTTCGTAGGATCGCGGCGAATGTATCCGTTCTTCTCCAATGTTTCAAGATGAGAGTGTACCGAAGAGGTCGACTTTAGGTGAACGGCTGTACAAATCTCGCGAACCGAAGGTGGATATCCCTTTGACAGAATTTGTTCCTTCATATATTCCAATATTTCTCTTTGCTTGTCAGTAATCTTACCTGTACCCATATATAATCCTCCCAGATGGCATATCCTATGCTATAGTTTTTACAAATGTAATATTAGTGTACCATACTATTCAGAAGAATGCAAACAAATGTTCTGGAATTGTAGATGGTGTGGTATTTGCCTATACAGTGGAGAAGATTTACGAGGTAAAAGGTCGATTGTATCAGGTAGAGGAAAAGATAAGCAGAAGAACGATATGCAGGGTCTCAAAAACGATGCTTGTTAACATCGATCATATAAACCATTCTGAATGCTGTAGATAAACACTATAACCCAAACAGTCGAACATATTTTCCCGAACATATTTTCGAAAAAAGATTGACAAAAGAACAGCTGTTCGATATAATCAGAACATACAAAACAAATGTTCGATACGGAGGGTGCAGTTATGGTAGCAGCTTATGATAAAATGACATATTTACGGAAGGAAGCAGGAGAGAAGAAGAGAGGCTTTCATTATATACTTGGTTGTATATTAGCCAGACATACAAAGGCTGCATTTTATGCTATGATTACAGGGCTTGTAATTGCAGCAGTCAGTGTTGTTTTATTATTATCCGGATCGAAGGTTAGTGCACATTCGGATCATGTAAACCAGAAGTATTTTACAAGCATTGAAGTGAATGCCGGTGATACCCTGTGGGATATTGCTCAGGGTTATAAGACTGCAGAATATCCGTCCACACAGGCCTATGTTAAGGAGGTTATGGAGATCAATCATTTATCGGACGAAACGATTACAACCGGCTGTTATTTGATGGTTCCGTATTATGCGGAACAGCCATTATCAGAATGAGAAACCGGCATCAGAACGAGAATTGTCAGAAGATAAATAGGAAGGAAAGGAATCGATGGCCGGATTACCAGCCATCGATTCCTGATCCAACGATTGCAGAGAATATCCGTTCCTTTACTTCGGGAACGGTATTTTTTAATTCCAGAAGCAGATCCTTCGCCTCCTGACGTTTTGTGATACCATCGGCCGGACAAGGATTCTTGCAAACAGGTAATTCCTGCTTAACTGCAAATGATTTGATTTCTCCCTCATATGCATAGATCAACGGTCGAATCAGGGTAATTCCGGATCGTTCCAGATGAGTGACGGGCGAAAAAGTATGAATGCGTCCTTCGTATAACATCGACATCAGGAAGCTGTCTATGACATCATCCTTATGGTGGGCATATGCAATTTTATTGCAGGCTAGGCCGGCGGCAGCCTCATTAAAGGCACCCTTACGCATGCGGCTGCAAAGAGAACATGGATTTGGTTCTTTCCGATAGTCAAAGACGATTTCACCGATCTGTGTATGCTCTACATGATAAGGAACGTTCAGACTCTGACAGAATGTTTCCAGACACTCGGTATGAAAGTCGGGAAAACCAAGATCGACGGTGATCGCCGTGAGTTCGTAGGGTACAGGATAAAATTCCTTGAGCTTTGCCAGTGCATACAAGAGTGTAAGACTGTCTTTGCCGCCGGAGATGCCTATGGCGATTCGGTCATGCGGCTGGATCATATCATAGTCCTGGATAGCTTTTCGGGTATAAGTTAATAATTTTTGTGGTTTCATAGGCTCTCATCCTTTATCATTTGAATCTGTATTTCTTAGGGATACCGCGTTGGCTGCTTTTCGTTTGTGTTCGTCCTCGATCGCTGCATAGAAATCAATCGTAGTATTGATGTTTTCGTGACCGAGAACATCTGCAACCAGCCGAATATCACCGGTCTGGCGGTATAGGGCAGTACCATAGGTACTCCGGAGCTTATGAGGCGTTATCTTCTTATTTGGAACGGCCAGACGGCCATATTTCTTTACTAAGCGTTCAATGGCATCCACGCTCATCCGGTTTCCTTTGGATGATATGAATAAGGCTTTTTCTTCGCCCTCATTTATATGGATTTGCTTTCGTTCGCCTTCTATATAGTTTTCAAGTACTTCATGAACTTCATCACCGAAGTATAGAATATCCTGACCGCCGCCTTTTCGTACAATGGTGAGGGAATTTACATGGAAATCAATATCGGTTATGTCAAGACCTACACATTCTGATACACGAATACCGGTACCCAGCATAAGGGTTAATATGGCTAGGTCTCGTTGTTTCGTACGCTCACAGGCCTTTCTCTGGCGTTCAGACATAGGTCCGTTTACCTTCTCAACTGCATCAAGTATATTCTGAACTTCATAATTGTTCATACGGATAATATTCTTATCCTTTTTGATCCGCGGCATCTGTACTAAGAGCATTGGATTTCGATCTACGTTTTCGTGCTTTATATGATATTCATAAAGACCGCGTAAGCAGGCCATTTTACGGGCAATGGAGCGTTTTCCGTTCTCATGAGCTTCCCCGTCAAGAGCTTCCGTACTGAACTCCAGATAATGCTGATATTCAGAAATATCCTCAGAAGTAAATCTTTTTAAATCTTCATATGTAAAGCTTTTAATTTCAATATCCTTATATACTGGATTTTGATTTCTGATATAGCGGAAAAAGGTCAGCAAATCATATGCATATGAGATCCGCGTGCTGATCTGGGTAGTTAAATCTTTATCCCGTAAATAGTCTCTGGCACAAGGAGGTAGCTGTGCCAATAGTTCATGATAGGTTTCTTTTTGATGACGTTCCTTTTCACGATAGTGTTCAGAACCACGAGCCATAGTTTTATCATTCCTTTCTGTTCATTAAGGCAATTATAGCATAGCTGCTTCTTCTATTCAATATAAAAACGCAGAAAAACGTAGATTTATCCGCTAGATTGATACTGCTCTTTTGGAGGTGATCAAATGGTATTTTGCTGGATCATATTAATGATCTGCTTTATAGTAAATACATTTTACACATGGAAACTGGAACATGACTTTCAGGAATGGGCAACAGATATAAACATGGAGTTTTTTAAGAATTTTAAGAATGATTAGGAGGAATGAATTATGCAGATAGTTGCAGATGTTGTTGTTACAAATTTGATACTTGGTGTCAGCCAGAGAACCGGTAAGGAATATTACCGTTTTAATGGTGTGATTGTTGGGTGTGCTGACTTCCCTCTTTTAGCCGGTACATCGTTTGATAAGTTCATCAGTAAGGAAGTATATGAAGAACTTTCAACCTTGACTTGCGATCGGTTCGATTGCTCGATTGGTCTGTCTCGTACTGCTGTGAATAGTCGGGATTGTGACCTCGGGTTTAACTTGTTTATCAACGGATTTCCAAAGGAGGATGAACCGCTAGTCGAAGAACCGGCGGAAGTTCCTACCGGTAGTGTCTCACCGGAAACCGTTCCAGATAAAAATAAGGATAAAGGAGGTAAATAGTTATGGGTCCATTTACAATGTTAGCAGAAACTGCCGCTTCTGGTGCATTTGATGCATCAGCCGCTCTTGACTTAGGAAAACAGGTATTGACTTGGATTCTTGGTGTAATTAAGGGTGAGCCGATTCTGGCGTGTGCCTTTGTTCTTGCCGTACTGGTTCCGGCTGGATTCGGTATCGTTTCTAGAATCAAGAACACGGCTCGATAGTTTACTGGGTAGTAGTTGAATATTGCGACTACTACCCTCTTTCTATTTAAGGGGTGATTATTTTGAAAATTAATAAACAAAAATTGAAATATAGAGTAATGGCAACAGTAGTGACGTTGTCGGTACTGCTGTCCTATGTGGCTGTGTTTAATGTAGATGCTCATGCAGAAGAGATTAGTCATACTATAACTCTTATCTCGTCTCGAATCGGTTGGGATCATACTGAAGAGATTGTCTATAATATATCTGGTGATTCTTCTGTTAGATATTGTTATTATAGTACGTTTGAATTTACTAATAGGAATGGTCTAGGTGACTTTTATCGGATGCATATTTATAGCAGTGATAAAGTTAATGTAAATATTACGAAAGATGGTGTCGCTGATCCTAGCAATGGTTTTCGTAAGATAGCGGATGAACCTTTTAATGTATCTGAGGCTTTACCTATTTATCGCTTTTCGGATAAAGCGACTTGTGATAAGTATTTATCTGGTCAGATGTCTGATTCTGAACTTGCTTCTACTGCTTTGAATTATGATGAGATTCAAGAGTCTTTCGCTTCGTATGATTCTTCAATCCCTGTTCCGGTTAAAGCAAATGTTAATGTGATTACTGCAAGTACTGTTTCGAGTATGTTTGAGTATGATGAAAATGAATTGAGGAATTTTGAGGAAGAAAATAATGTTGAATTGCAGTATGATTATGAAGTCGAATACTTCTATCAGTTGCTATCAAAAAGTCAGATAAATAATCAAAATAGTAACCTTGAGGTTGCAGAAATTAATCGTGGTGTAGATGACTTTGCTCTTGATAAGAACAATCTGTTTGTAGCGAAAATTACTTGTAAGGAACAATTTGAAGCGTTTCAAGTTGGTGGTACACCTACAACTCAGAAATATTTGTGTACTGCTGATTCTGGTACATATAAAACTACTGGTATAGTTGAGTTGAATAATGCTGTGACTTCATCACCACCGGATTATTATACCCTTTATACTATTCCTTTTTCTGTTTTTAGTATGGAATATCATATGCAGTTTATAGCTGCACAAGTACGTGTAACTACTTATTATGTTGATGATTCTGGTGTAAAACATAAGTCAGACGATGTGTATTTTCGTAGATGTCTTTGGAGTAAGGACAATGATCATTATGGTGCAACGTATACACGTATTGCTAAAGATGACAATGGTGATGATGTTTTTAAGAATAGCTATGAAATGAATAGTAATGGCGATGATATTAGTAGTGATCTTGGAAATATTGATGATGGAAACATTCTTCAGCATATCAAAAATGGTTTCGGACTTACTGGTAGTGATGGATATATAGAACTTAGTAATCGTTTTTTTAGTACTGTTCCATCCGGTGTATGGTCGATTATCATGTATGCTCTTGCTGTTTCTGTTGTGATTATCATATTTAAGTCATTGAGGGGTATGTAGTATGGATATATTTAATCGTTTATTTACGTTTTTGTGGTCGCTACTGGATACGGTAGCTATAACGATTAGCGGATATCATTTTTCATTAGGTGGTGCGATCATATTTGCTGTAGTCGTGTTCGTTTTTGGCTATTTTATCCGTTGGTTGTTTTTTGGTGATTAAGGAGGTATTTATGGATATTCAGCAGATATATGATCTCTTGAAGCTTTGGTTCCTGGCTTGGTTAATCTTCCGCTGTTATGATTCTATCAAGCGTGATTGTGCAAAGATTGCCAGCAGTTTGAGACAGAAACAAAATTGATTATTAATATTCAAAAAGGAGGAATAAGCTATGGATAGCCTGTTACAGCTCTTCGTTGGTGATCTGGTTCTTACGCCGGAGTATATCTTTGTTGGTCGGTGCCTTGGTGTCTGTCTGGTAGTAAATGTGCTTACCAGTCTGATCTCAGTAATCGTGCCGATGGTAAAATCAATAGGACGGTGATTTTTTGGAGGAAAAAAAGAAACAACTTCTTTACAAGTTAATACGATTGCTTGCGGTCTTTGTTGTGTATGGTGGTGTTCTTTTTGTCTTGATTGGATTCGGTAAAAAGTGGCTTGCTCTCGGTGTTCTGCTACTTCTCTTCTGGACACCTTACCGCTACTTTGTCCTTAACTTTGACAAGTTGCTCCGTTCTTTCGTTGTGAACTCGATCAACTATGTACGCTATAAGGAGTACAATTATCCCCGTGATCTCGGCGTGATTGATGGCTATGTGGCTCACTCTTCAAAGGTATTCGGCTGTTGTAAGACTTTGTCAGCGGTTGTCAAGGTTCATCGTCTGTACAATCGTTATAATGGCGTAAAGACATATGACTATAAGTGTGACAAGCCGCATTGGATCACATGGAAAGTAAACGTGATCGCCAATCTTGATATTAAAGGGATTCCGGTAACACCATTTAAGAACATGCAGCAACTTGTAGATCTTGGTGAACAGGACAACTCTAGCACTTACAATATCGTGCTTATTGATGAATGTAACGCTGTTATGAACGCCCGGAACTTTAAGAACAATTTCCAGAATGAGGAGCAGATAAAGTCATTAGTGACCTGTCGGCATAACAATATGTATATCATCCTTGTAGGTCAGCGTTTCCGCTATCTGGATGCCTTAGTGCGTAATATCATGGATAGAGTTATTGAGTGTCAGCATATTCCGCTACTGAATACGGTTGTACACTACGTCTACTCTGCGTACGATCTCGAAACATGTGACAACCCACGCATGGTACGCAAGCTGACATGGGACTTCCTGCATATCTCAGATTGGCAGTATAAGCTATACGATACGAAAGCCCTTGTTAATCTGATCGGAAAGACAAAGAGTAAATCTAGTGAAGAAGTACTGAACGGTAGGCAAAAGAATCTCACCGTATACGATACACGTCACTTGACCAGAAAAGGCAAAAAGATGATACAAGGCTAGTGGACTGCCTACCGCTCAAGCGGTAGGCAGTCTTTCGTTCGTGTGCGGTCACTGCTCGTTGTTGCGAATGTCTGCTTCGATTAGTCCGATCACGTATTGATTTAAGGACAAGCCGCGTTTCTCTGCTTCTGCTTTGTATTCTGCTTTTTTTCCTTTTGGTGCTACTAACTCGAATCTATCATAATTAGACTTAATGTATTTTTGAGTTGCTTTGTTCTGTGCTTGTGAATATGCCATTTCTCCACTTCCTTTCTATCCGTTTATTGTATCATATTGAATATTAATATTCAAAAGAAAAAGCCTATTTCTAGGCTCTTTCCAGTTCTTTCATGCAGTCCATACACATCATTCGGCAGATCTTAGTAGTTCTTGCGATCATGCCACATTCCGGACATACCCACTTGATACTGTTGCTTTTTTTCTTTGGTTCTTCTCCGTCCTCTCCTGTTCCGGTCTTTCCCTGTGTTCCTTTTGTTCCTCCGGCTGGCATCCAGTAAGCCCCATTCCGGTGAATGAAGATATCCTGTAATCCATAGGCTATACAGAAATTCAGAATCTCTTCTGCCGGTTCTGTTACGCTCCATCCGATTCTTTCATCATATGAAATGATTAAGCCCCGCTTTTCCGCTTCTGCCTTGAAGCGTTTATTATGATAGCTGCCATTTCTGGATGTGTCCTTGATGTCATGTAAGTAACAGTAGTAATGTACGCACTCATGGATGAGTGTCGCTACTGTGTTTTCAATCGGTCTATTGAGCGTTTCGGCTCCCAGATTGATTTCTACTTGTCCGATCTTCTCTCCTGTCTTATCTACCGTCCAGCTTTTCCATGGTGTGAAGTGTCCGTATGCTCTCGGTGTACTCTGGATGGTAATAACTGGTGTCTCTAGTTCGTTATTGAAAAAGTATTCATTCACGTACTTGAATACTTTATTCAGATATGCGGTTACTCGTGTATAGCTTGTGTTCTCTTTCATGGTCAATCTCTCCTTTTGAAAATTAATATTCAAGTATGCCGGAGAACCGCTCCGGCTCGGTTGTATCAATAGCCCCTAGTATATGCTAGGTGCATATCAAGTTCTATAATCACTCTGTATGCTTCTTCGGTTATAAGTCCTAGCCGGTGAAAACATATAATAGAGTTATAGAACTCTTTGTAGTCTGGAGTTCCGTAGTTGTAATACATGAAACTCTTGATTGCTTTCATTCCTTTTCTGGTGTATACTTGCATTAAGCAGATCTCCTTTCATTGGGTATGGGATTTGTTTAGCGGAAGCCCTTAACTTCCGCTTTTTCTATGTCCTCCTTTCATACTTCTATTTTACTATATTTACGGAAATATAGCAATATATATTTACGGAAATAGTATACAAATATACTTACGGAAATATGTACAATATGCACAATCCCCACTTGCAAGCGGCAAGGCGATTATAGCCGGTCTGAGGTTCTGTCCTCCAGTGCGGAGCGATTCCATGCTTTTGGACTGGAGTCCCACCGGAGGTATATAAAAGTAGACCATATGTAAATATCTGCGTTCTGTATGGCAGAATAGACTTGTCGATAGATGGGGCAAGGAGTTTTTTCCTTGCTTCCGTCTATCGCCATGGCTAGGCGGTCATACAGATTTCATTCTGTCAAGTTGCCTTGTGCCAATTAAAAATTTTGCTTGCAAAAATTTTAATTGTCTTGACAGATTGAAAAGCCTTCCATTTCTTCTGCTGTGCGGTAGCCACTTGCTTTCCTGTGATGTTATCTGATTAGATCGTAGATGTATGGTGCTTCTCTTCTGCTGTGCGGTAGCCACTGCTTGCTTGCCGGCTGTGCCGGTGTACGCCGTAAAACATGAGCATGCCCCCGCATTGCAGACAGCGAAAGAAAAGTACCGACTGTCTAACAGGCGTGTGCTTTTCTAGCTGTCTGCAATGCCAGAAAGAGGAAAGATATTTGTATTCCCCTTTGAGTGGGAATACAAAGGGTGATAGGATTCGCTTCTGTGTGTCGAATCCGTAACGCTTGCAAGTGGGGGTTAGTATTACCCCCCACTTGCGGAACGCGGAACAAATGCCTTTCACGCCTTGATTTTCCTAGCTTTTTTTTGTTCCGCAACTTGCGGAACAATAGGCGGAACAAAATTAACTTGCGGAACAAAACTTTATCTGAATAAAGTGTTTTTTTGTGCAATATTTACTATTGACCTCTACAGAGTACATGTGGTAATGTTATCTACAGAGTACAGGTGTGAGGTGAGAAAAATGGCTAGTACAATGGCTAGTGCGTTTGTTGTTTGGAACAATCCCAGAGAACATATAACATATGAGCATGATAAAGAGGGAAATGTAGTATTAAATCCAGATGGCAGCCAAAAGGTGTTGTCTGTTACTCCTACATATCTTGCAGAACTTTCAAACAAGGAAATCTGTGATACTGTCCTTGCTATGTGGTGCAATAGTAAGCCCGGTCGAATTGGGGCTGTAGCTTACTGTGTATCTGGATTAGGTTTACATCACTTGCATATGGTACTTGAATCTTCCGATTCTCATTCTGACCGCTTTCGGTATTCAGCAATTCAGAAGATCTATGGCGTAAAGTTTCATATAGAACCGACAAGAGGTAGCAAGTCCGAAGCTGAGGACTATATCTATAAACGTGGCAAGTTTGCCGAAAAAGGTGAACAGGTGCTAGAAGTGTCTGTATCTGGTGATATTAAAGGCAATCAAGGTAATCGTTCTGATCTTGCTGGAGTGGAAAACATGATTGCACAAGGAATGACACCGAATGAGATCATGGACGTATCTATCACGTTAAGACGGTATGAGAAGATGATAAAAGACGCTTATTACCGGAAAAGAGACCTTGAGACACCTTTTGTTCGTGATGTTAAGGTTTACTATCATGTAGGCGAAACCGGAACCGGTAAGACTTTTCAATCCAGTATCCAGATTAATGAACTTGGTGCTGATCGTGTCTACTTCACGAAAGATTATGAAAATGGTTTCATGGATAACTATAGCGGACAGGAGATCTTGTGGCTAGATGAGTACAGAGGTCAATTAAAGTATGCTACATTCCTTTCTATACTGGATGTGTACAAAACTCAGTTACACGCCCGGTATAGTAACGTGCTTATGCTCTGGAAAGAGGTACATATCACAAGCGTACTTCCTCCAGAGGCGATTTATGAGAATATGATAAACTCTTCCCGGTACGCAAACCTTGATACATACGGTCAGTTAAAGCGTAGGATTGATACGGTTATATATCACTATAAGAATGAAAAAAATGAATACTGCCAGTATCAGCAAAAGGCAAGTGAATACAAGGACTATGAGACATTGAAAGGACTGGCGTTAGGTACATGTGATGAGCATGGTTGGTCTACTGTGTCAGACGGTGAACAGATGAAGCTGCCGTTTTAATCATTGTCCGGTGTAAATGTCAATATATCTTGCGGTTGGCAATCTAATAGGTTGCATAGCTTATTGATCGTTCCGGTCTTGATTTCCTTATTGTGAATTAGGTAATCTACTGTCTTAGGTGTTAGTCCGTTATTTCGTAGCCAGTTTTTGTTGTGTCCTTTTTCTTTTAATAAATCGAATAGTTTCTCGTAAGTTATCATGTTTAATACCTCCTAAAATATGCACAATAAAACCGTACTCTTTAGAGTACATTTTGTACATTATTCCATCTTGTACTCTAAAGAGTACGCTGATATAATTATTAATATAAAGAGAAAGAAAACAGGGTTTCCCCATTGTTTCATATCTTTATATTTTAACAAAAATAAGACATAAAAGAAAGGAAAAGGGTGAGAAAAATGAAAAATCCTAGCTTAGAACTGAATGAGGAAGAGTACAGAACTCTTCTATCCTGTGTAGAGTATTCTACGCATCGTGCGGAACTGTGTAGAAATCAGTTGTGCTTTCATGCGTTGGATGGACTTCTTACTGATAAACGTGATTATGAGTATTTGTCTAAACTAGATAGACAGATTGATGATATGTCACTTATTTGTGAGAAGAACTCTGCGGTTGCTGATAAGTTAAAGCGGTTTTTGCATGAAGTGGAGGAACTGGAAAATGAATAGTTTTGTATTGTCAGAGAATGAGGATGAGGATACCGTTACTCTCCTACTTCCAGACGATGAAAATGATCATGTCTGGAGTGTGCGTGAAGTAAGCAAGGAAGAAGCAAAGGCAATCTTCGCTAATGCAAGGAAATCGTATGATTCTGTTGATAAGAGTATCATTTCAAACAATCGACAGGAATATGTGACCTTGATGCCGGATGAAGCACAAGCGGAAGCATCGTTTTCGCATTTTTTGTTTATTACTCTTGTAGCTTTGTCATGTGCTGTTTGTATTGCATTGATGATAAATCTTGTTTTTAGTATTTTTGATCGTCCTTAAATTGCTGACCTATCGGCTTGACGGGGCATGGATACGCTATATATCTCCCATCTCACCCGGTGTATCCATGAAAAAAACTGAGATGGATGTAAATTGAATATTAATATTCAAAAGGAGGTTTATATTATTCAGCTTTATAAAGAACTTTCCGATCGTATTAAGGATTTACAATATCACGTTGAGCGATATGGATATAGCATTAATCGTATTCGGACTGAGGTTGAGGAAATCGAGGGAACCATCGCTTTTTATAGTCGCTATGAGTTATTAAGTAATGATGAGGTAGAACGCTTACGTTCTTTTTTAATAGCCCTCGTAAGCACATGTGCTAGAACATGTAGAACATAAAATCAGATTTATCCGCTAGATAGATTGCACTCTCTCTCAGTTCTTTATGCAAGAGTTTTATATTTTGGGGGTGATAATTTGGTCAAGGTAATTTAATAAAATACAACAACCACCGGCTGATAACCGGTGGTTGCTTATATCCTGGATATTAAATATGATCAATGATATGCTTTATTAACTCTACCGTACCATCGATTCCTAAAACGCTGGTGTCCAGACAATAATTATAACTGGTGGTAGCACCCCATTTTTTGGTTGTGTAGTAATTGTAGTAGGAAGCTCTTTGTTTTTCTGTCTTCTGGATATAGTCTTTTGCTTTTTCAGGAGTCAGTTCTCTTCTTTCTGCTACACGTTTAATACGATCCTCCATAGGTGCAAATAAGAAGAAATTAACGACGTTGCTGTAGTCAGCCAGTGCATAATCTGCACATCGACCAATCATAACACAAGGACCTTCATCTGCGATTTTTTTGATTGTATCAAAGGCTGCCAGAAATACCTTATGGTTGATTGGCATATCAATACCGTTTGCTCCTATTCCCAGAGAATATGGATCCATTACAATGGAATACAACAGACTGCTGGTTGGCTTTTCATCGAACTTTTCAAAGACCTCCTCGCATAAACCGCTTTCTTTTGCCGCACGTTTCAGAAGCTCCTTATCATAATATGGAATGTTCAGATCCTTTGCCAGTGCGATACCAACTTCACGACCGCCACTTCCACATTGTCTGCCGATGGTAATAATCGTATCTTTACCCATAATAACCGCCCCTTTCAGTTTCTGCATAGCCATGATGCTGATACAGGTATGTTGTAATTGTTTACCAGTATTATAGCAGATTTGAGAAAAAGTTGCTATGCCTCTTTAGGAAAGATTGCGAAAATTTGCTAATAATGTCTGAAAATAATCCGGTAGATCTGCATGAAATTCCATATATTCCTGTGTCCGTGGATGCATAAAGCCAAGCACACCTGCATGAAGTGTTTGTCCCTGTAGATGAAAAGGATCTTTTGCAGGTCCATATACAGTATCACCGAGTAG
Source organism: uncultured Clostridium sp. (assembly GCA_900539185.1). Classification (GTDB taxonomy): domain Bacteria; phylum Bacillota; class Clostridia; order Lachnospirales; family Lachnospiraceae; genus CAG-632. Next base: position 45,460 of record UQBG01000003.1, on the reverse strand, counting down.
TGGATGGTGAATGGATGCCATATGGACACGAATCTGATGGGTACGGCCGGTTTCCAACTGACATTCAATGTGGGTATATTTTCCACCGAACCGCTCCAGAACACGGTAGTGTGTAATCGCATCCTTTCCGTTTTTATAGTTGATTGCCTGCTTTTTGCGATCAATCGGATGTCGGCCGATCGGTTGATGAACGGTGCCGGAGTCTTCGATTATATTGTCATATACAATGGCCTGATACTTTCGGGTAATGGAATGGCATTTCAACTGTTCTGCCAGAGACTGATGTGCAACATCATTTTTGCAGACAACTAACAGACCGGTTGTATCCATATCGATCCGGTGTACGATTCCGGGACGTAGAACCCCATTGATCGAGGATAGATGATCTTTGCAATGATACATCAGTGCATTTACAAGAGTGCCCGTATAATGACCGGCTGAAGGATGTACAACCATTCCCTTCGGCTTATTTACGATCAGAACATCGTCATCTTCATATAAAATATCCAGAGGAATATCCTCTGGAGTAATATCAACGGCTTCCGGTTCCGGAATCGTGACCTGAATAGAATCATTTTCCCGAAGCTTATAATTGGCTTTCACCGGCTGGTCATTTACCAGAATCCGGTTATTTCCGATCAACTTCTGGATATAAGACCGGGAACTGTCTGGGATCACCTCTGATAAATACTTATCAATCCGCATATTCACTTGTCCCCGGGTAATATGATAGTCCAATTATTCGTCTTCTTCCTCTTCGTCTGAAAATAATGAATCGATATTCGTTTGCTCAGGTTTCTTTGCTGTAGATACAGGTGAGGTTGGTGCTTCATCGGAACTGAAATCTACATGCTTTTCTGATGTGACTGTCTCAGAGTCCGTAAGAACAGAATCGGGAACTTCGGAAATGTCTTCTCTGTCTTCCTTTGCTTTTAGAAACGGTATGACACCATGAAAATCCTGCTCCTTATAACGGAACAACAGCAGAATCAACATAACTGCTACAGAAATTGTAACGTACATATCTGCTACATTAAAGACCGGAAAATGAATGGCTTTAATATATAGGAAATCAACCACCGATCCCTGAAATAATACATCGCCGTGAAAGACACGATCAATCATATTGCCAATCGCTCCGGAGGTCAGGAAAACCATACAGACACGCAATGGAAGAAAACGGTTGTCCTTTGACAGACGGACAAAGAGATAGCCCATTGCTACCAGAATAATAATGGTAAAAATCAGAAATACAACCTGACGATTCTGAAACAATCCCCAGGCCATACCCTTATTTTCCAGATAGTATAATCCGAATATATCCCCTATAATAGGTTTATAATCGTACATGGCTAACTTTTGTACTACCATATACTTTGCATACTGATCCAGACATATTAATAAAAAGATACTAATCAGTGCTCTTACATATTTCATTGCTGTTCAATAATCCTTCTAGCTATTATATAAAAGTAAATCCGGTGCTGTTTGCTTCTTCATCACCGAGCATTGCACGTTTTTCAACCTTATCTTCGACTTCGCCTTCGTAGGTGTCCGGTGTTTCTTCCGGTTCCTGAGTAGCAGCAGCCTTCGCTGTATCTTCTGACTTCTGAGAGAAAGCAAATGGATCTACTCCCGCATCTCCCAGACTGCTATCGCGTCCAAAGTCCATATTATAGCGGTCTGCATCATCGCGTTCACCCAGACGGCCGCTATCCTCACCGTTATCATACCCGGCTAACTGTGACTGCTCACCATGAGCCACAAAGTCGGCCATTGGATTTGAATTGATATAAGCATCATTTGCAGAAGCAGTGCTCTTGGCAAAAGCGGCAAAATCACTGGCATCAACACGGAAAGAATCGCTGGAAATCAAATCTAACTGAGCATTCAGGAACTGAGTGAACTGAGCCTTGTATTTGGTATACTGCTGTACCAGTGCAACGGTCTGGTTATGTACCTGCTCCAACTCGCGTTTCGCATCCGCCGTATGTTCCTTTGCCTTATTTACAGCTTCCATTTCTATCGTCTGAGCCTTTAATTCTGCAGTACGAATCGTTTCCTCTGATGTCTTTTCAGCCAGAACCAGTGCTTTCTGTAAAGAAGCTTCGATATTTTTATAATGCTGAAGTCCTTCATTCAGCATATTAATCTTATCCTTCATCTCTACATTTGAGCGATATAATTCCTCATAGCTTTCCAGAATCTCATTAATAAAGCTATCTACATCTTTTTTATCATAGCCAATACCGGACTTAAAAGCCTTTGACTGAATCTCTACTGGTGTAATCATCGTAGTTTATCCTCCCTTATTAAAATGAACCAAGATACGGAGATACCGTAGATTCATTTAAAATCTCATCTCGCAGATCACCGGATACCTCGATATCCTGAGGTGCTGCAATAAATATATTGCTGGAAATAGCCTGTAAGGTTCCATCAAGTGCATAGCAGGCACCACCGATAAAGTCAATGATACGCTGTGCGGCAGTCAATTCGATTCCCTCCATATTAATGACAATCGTCTTGCCATCTTTTAAGAAATCCGTTACGGTCTGAGCTTCATTAAATTCCTGTGGTTTAATTACATACACTTCGCTACCTCTACTATTCATAGATACTACTTTGTTGCTGGAACCGGATGTTGATCTGGATGCCGGTCTGGATGAACGGCTCCGCTTTGCAAAAGAACTTCCGGTATCATAGTCAACGTCGTCACTTGCAGTTGCTGCAGCCGATGCATAAGAACTGTTTTGTGGTTTGGATACTGTCGGCTTTTCCTTTTTTACCTTTTCTTTCTTTGGTTTTGGCGGCTCCACCAGATCTATCTCATCGTCAAATAAGTCGTCGTTATCATAATCATCGTCATCATCCGAACCGTTTAAGCTCAGAATATTCATGAATTTGTCTATCCCTTTTCCCATGGACTTGTCTCCTATCCCTAAATATTATAATTGCGTGCACCAAATATCCCGGTACCAACTCGAACCATAGTAGCACCCTCTTCTACAGCTACCGTATAGTCATTGGTCATACCCATGGACAACACATTCATATTAACATTATCAATGTTTCTGCTTTTTATGTCAAGCAATAATTTGTGCAACTTTGCAAAAATTACACGGTTATCTTCGGGATTTTCGACAAAAGGTGCAATAGTCATTAATCCCTGAATATGAACATTGGAAAGCTGTGCGATCTCGGCAACCGCATCCGGGACTTCTTCACAGGTGAAACCAAACTTGCTTTCCTCCCGGGCAACATTTACCTCCAGGAGAATGTCACAGTCTGCCTGCTTTTTAACGGCTTCTTTTTGAATCTCTTTTGCCAGCTTAACAGAATCGACAGAATGAATCAACAATCCCTTATCAGCAATATATTTCACCTTATTTGTCTGAAGATGTCCGATCAGATGCCAGTGTACAGGACGACTGACATGCTCAATCTTATCCACAAGTTCCTGAACCTTGTTTTCTCCGAATTCCATCATACCACAGTCAATTGCTTCCTCTATATCTGAGAGTGGCTTGGTTTTGCTGACAGCAATCAGAGTAACTTCCCTGGGATCGCGGCCTGCTTTTTGACAGGCAGTTTCTATATTTGCCTGTACTGCTTCTATATTTTCCTTTATCATAGCAATTCATCTCCTTATTTTCCTTATCGAAGTTATTGAATGATCTGTCCTTCCGTTACAGTGGATGCATCTAATATGATACGATCATACAGAGACAGACTGTAAGGACTCTTATCTTCTACTATCGTGAAGTCTTCATTCGATGTCAGAATATGGATTCGTTCGAATGCGGCAGTTCCACGGTTGATATTATAGACACCGGTCATAGTCTCACGACCGATATCGGACAGTGCCAGAGTTTCATCGGAATTTGTCTTTACCAGTACAGATCCCTCAGCAAAATCATCCGGATTCACATAGCAGTAAGTATCATCCTTATAATAAATGGATGGGGCAATCTGTGTAATGGAAAGATTGCCGGATTCATCCAGAGTTCGCAGATTAAAGTAAATGGCCTGACTGGAATTACTGCCGGTTGTCAGATAGTCCAATGGAATTCGCAGAACCTGTTTCTCGACGATTGCGGTATTTGGAATATTCAGCCCATCTTCCTTCGTCATGACAATCTCAATCGGAACAAACCGATCTTCACAGTAGTTGACCATCAGCTTATCCAGTGTAATGTTTGCAAAATATGCATCCCCATTCTGGATTACCTCAATATCTCCATAGACCTCATGTGTGACGTTTGGCAGATATAGAGTGACTCTGGTATCTTCCTTCAGACGATCGGCATCCTCTGCGGACAAAGGAAGAACCAAATTCCAGTATTCGCTGGTAATGAGCTTATAAACATTACTGCCCGCCTGTACGATTTCCCCGGTTTTAAGCGGGGTACTGGTATAGGAATCGGTTGAAAAGTCGGAAGCCGTAACATCTGCCGGTGTCTTAGTTTCATATCCGTCCTGATAAAATGTGACAACGCCGCTCTCCGGTGATGAAATCTGATGAAATGCACTCCCGGTACCGTCGGTACCGGTCAGCTGATCCAGAATCTGGCTGTTCGCAATATCCAGAACCTCAGAACTCAGATCATACTTGAACTCGTATACATCTGAAAAGTTTACATCCGAGAAGTAGTTTTCAAAGGATGACAGACTGGATTTGATCTCGGAATAACCGGCACTGTTCAAAGAAACTCCGTCGACGGAGGCTTCTGCGATCAGATCCGACAGAGAACCGGTCGCATCCAGTGTATAGACTGTCGCATTTTTTCCTACCCGTTGCCCGTTTCGAATGTAATAGTTTACATAGCCGGAGGTGTCAGTAGAAACCAGTTGTTCCTGTCGCAGTGCAAGTGCGTTACCACTGATATTTGTATCAATATAACTATTCTGTACTTCATAGACTGATACATGGGTCTGCTTCATACTGCGGATAATCTGTACCCCCAGAAAAATAAAAATCAGAACAAAAATGATAATACCGATATTGATCGTGGGTACATTATGAAATTTTACAACTTTTTGATTCTTTCCAGCCATAAAACCTCCTGAAAACAGGACGGGTGATAGACACCTGTCCTGCTATAAAGCGACACTGATATACTTATGAATCGCCTCTGGTAATTGATTTTTATCTGCAGATACACTTACAATGATCCGAAGATTATGCTCCTTGGAAATAGCTTCCAGAAAATCAATATAATCCTGTAATTTTGAAACATCTTCCACATGAGCAATCGTTAAAAAGCTATCCAAAAAAATAGCATCCAGGCTCCAGTTCTGCGATACGATACCATATAGGAAACCACGGAACATATCAAAACTGTCAATGTGGAATTCGGTCGCATTAATCATACGGATCTGATTGCTCAGTTCATACATATGCTTATTGTTCTTGTCTAAAAACACAATGGAACCACTGGTCAACAAGGCAGCATCATTCGCCTTTGTTATCAGAGTCTTTGTCTTTCCTGTGCCCTTTTCGCCTGCTATAATCTCAACCATAATGAAACCTCCTGTTTATCCATTACCACTAATTATAGTACAAGAAAGTGCTGAGTACAACTAGAAGTTGTAGAATGTAATCAATTTGCAGCGGAAGAACCTTCTTTATCAACCTGTGTCTGTTCCAATAGCTGCTGAAGCTGTGTATAGAGTTCCGACCGACTGCCGGCACCACAGATGACTGCAATATAATCCTGATTGTCTGTATCCGTTGCTTCAATGATCAGACAATAGCCGGCTTCGTTAGTGGTCCCGGTTTTTCCGTCCAGTACCGTAAGTCCCTCCGGTGTAGATACCGTCTGGGTAATAAACTGATTGGAATTCCGGATCGGTATTTCTCTGACACTGCCCTCTGCATCGGTATAGTGAATCATATAGTCCGGTAATTCAGCAATCGCCCGGAATTCGGGATGTGTAATCAGCTCCTTATAGATCAGATACAGATCATAACCGGTCGTGTAATGATCGTCATCATGTAGTCCATTTGTATTGACAAAATGTGTATGGGTAGCACCCAGTTGAGCAGCCCGATCATTCATCATAGTAACGAAGCTCGCTTCATCCCCGGCTACATAACGTCCAAGAGCGACGGCACAGTCATTGGCGGAAGTGATCAGCATACCATGCATCAGTTCATTGACACTCAGCGTGTCGCCAACCTGAAGTTCGAGGGATACTGCCATCGGATCCCCCAGATCGATCGGATCCGTTATCGTCACCTGATCGGTTAAGGTTCCATGCTCTAGCACCAGTAAAGCAGTCATGATCTTTGTGATACTGGCCGGATATATTTTTTCAAATGGATTTTCTGCTGCAACAACCGTATTCTCTGTATTGTTGATACACAGCTTTGTAGAAACGGAAGAACGGACAGAATCAGACGCTGGTATCACTGCATACTGACTGGCATACGCACAGTTCACAGCAGGAGCTACCGGTATCGATGTCTGATACTCCCGTTCGTTATTGATATGATAATAAGTCGCCGGTGCTGGTTCTGTCTGATAAGAATTGCAACCGGTCAAGCATATACATAAGCATGTCAGCACGCTTAAAATGCAAACCATGGAATGCTTCATGCCCTGCCTCCTGATATTGTGTTCTGGTTACCGATAGGCGTCCCGCCACTCCAGATCTCCGCGCTCTAACGCTTTGATCAAAAGCTCGGCAGTGGCAAGATTGGTAGCCAACGGTATATTATGTACATCACACAGACGAAAGATATTATTAAAATCAATTTCGTGTGACTTTGGATTCTGCGGATCCCGCAGAAAAATCAGCATATCCAGATCGTTGTTCTCAATCTGGGATCCAAGCTGCTGCTCACCACCCAAATGACCAGCCAGATACTTGTATACATTAAGATTTGTAACCTCTTCGATTAATCGTCCGGTTGTACCGGTTGCATATAGGGAATGCTTGCTCAGAATTCCACGATATGCGATACAAAAGTTCTGCATCAGCTTCTTTTTTGTATCATGTGCAATTAGTCCAATATTCATATAGCCTCACCTCAATACTTTTTTTTATGAAGTCCAACATTTAGTACCAGACCGATTCCGCCACAGCATGACAACAACGAACTGAGTCCGTAACTGACAAATGGAAGTGGCTGTCCGGTATTCGGCAAGATCTGTGTGGCTACACCGACATTGATAAATGTCTGAAAACAAAGCAGTATAGCTACACCAGCCGCAATTAACATACCCTCTGTATCTTCTGCCCTTCTCGCGATACGTATACATTGTAACACTATTAACAGTATGATTGCAATAATAAACACACAGCCGATGAAGCCCAATTCTTCACCGATAACGGAGAAAATAAAGTCCGTTTGCTGCTCTGATATCAGGTTCGCATCCTTTACCGTTGCTACTGTATCGGCGGTCAATCCCTTGCCGGTCAGCATACCGGATCCGATCGCCATGACGGAATTATCCTGCTGATAGCCGGTGGATAACTGATAGTCCTGTGGATACCGGAAGGCCAGGATACGTCCTAGCATATAATCATTCAGCAGCTTTTGTCCCGGCTGCTGGATGTACCAGAAAAACAAACTACTGGCCGGTACCAGAATCAACGTAACAATTCCGATCAGCTTATAGCTGAGACCGGCAAGAAATATCATGCCAAGCATCAGAACAAAGATGTCAATTGTAGTGGACAGATGCGGCTGTTTGTAAATAACCAATAACGGTACTGCACAGAATATCGCTATGATCAGCAGGTGTTTCCATGTATTTAGGTTGTCCTTAAACTTTGTAAGAAGTACCGCCAGACAGATGATGATCAATACCTTCGTGAACTCAGACGGCTGTATGGTAATGGAATTTCCGATACCATACCAGCGTCTGGCACCATTTACAGTCTTACCAAACGGTATGACACCCAGCAACATGATCAGATTCAAAATATACAGAACAATCCATAACTTGCAGAAGTAATGATAATCAATCAGTGACACCACTCCCATGACGACCAGACAGAAAATTAATCCGATAATCTGCTTTGGGGTATAGGAACTGTCAGCACTGTTGATAACGATGGTTCCGAATATACATGCTACTAACACTAGAAATACCAGTTTGAAGTTGTAATCACGTAATCGATATCCTTTTAACATTTTAATTGCCTTATTTAGTATTTGACTTTAATTCTTTGATTGGAATATTTGCATAAATTGCAGGAACGGTACCGTTGCCGCCCTCAGACTCTGTCTGGGTGATCTGGATATCCAGACCGGAGGCATCGATCTCCACATACTTGGAAATCACTTCGATGATCTCGTTCTTAATCTGCTCCATTACATCTGGTGAGCAATTCGCACGATCGGATACTAATAACAGCTTCAATCGGTCTTTTGCATAATTTCCAGAGGCCTTTTTCTTTCCAAAAAACAGCTCTTTTAATCCCATAGTATAGTGCCCCTCCTTAGTTATTAGACTTCTTGAACATGCGTGACAGCTTTTTGAAGAATCCATCGTTTGAAAGATCAAGGAATGGAACCTCTTCACCCATAATTCGCTTGCAGATGTTCAAATATGCCTTTCCAGGCAGTGTAGTATCTCCAACCAGCGGTTCACCCTGGTTTGTGGAAACGACGATGTTTTCATCATCCGGTACTGCACCGATCAGATCGATGGCAAGAATCTCTACAACATCATCGATGGACATCATATCTCCACGTTTTACCATATCCATACGGATACGATTGACGATCAGATTGATCTTCTTGATTTCATTTGCCTCTAACAGTCCGATGATACGATCTGCATCACGGATGGCAGATACTTCCGGTGTTGTTACAACCAATGCACGATCGGCAGCGGCAATCGCATTCTTAAAGCCCTGTTCGATACCTGCCGGGCAGTCCAGAAGTATGTAGTCAAACTCATTCTTCAGTTCATCCACCAGCTTTTTCATCTGCTCCGGTGAAACCGAAGTCTTATCTCTGGTTTGTGCAGATGGAAGCAAAAATAGATTTGGATACCGCTTATCCTTGATCAATGCCTGCTTATAACGGCAGTTACCCTCTACGACATCGACCAGGTTGTATACGATACGGTTTTCCAGTCCCATGACAACATCCAGATTCCGAAGTCCTATATCTGTATCAATCAGTACGACTTTCTTGTCCAGCTTTGCCAGACCGGTACCTACATTTGCGGTGGTAGTAGTCTTACCTACGCCGCCTTTTCCTGATGTTATAACGATTACTTCACTCACGTTTTATTCCTCCACTCCTGTATTCTTTATATGTTTATATCATTTAGAACCGACTTGCTGACAGGTTCGATATAAATATTATCATTTTCTACGAAGGCGATCTGTGCCTCCATTGGCTTACTGCCAAAGCGCTTCTTCGGCTTATCCGGTGCCCGCCCGATGATATCACTGATCTGAACCTGCATCGGTGTCATGGACAGAGCCAGAACAAACGCATGTTTATTGCCTGCGGCTCCTGCTATGGCAGTTCCCTTCAGGCTTCCGAGAATGATGATATTTCCATTTGACATAACGGTAGCACCCGGATTGACATCCCCGATCATAACCAGACTGCCGGAAGATTCCAGTGTCTGTCCGGATCGAAGAGTTCCCTTATAAAAGAGTCCGTCATTTTTCTCCGGATAGATGAAGTGTGTTTCATCTTCTGCTCCCTCCTGCGAGGATGGATAGTTGCCGCCGGTCTCTATAATACGATGAAAGTGTTCTTCGGTATCCTTATTATTATCAATTACATAAGGAATCCGCAGAGTTGTCCGCTTCTTGATCAGATCCAGGATCCGGTCAATCTCTTCGGATGACAGCTCCCGCCCCTCAAAGGTTATGGCACTTTGTGTATTGCTGTTAAAGTATTTGCTGGAATCGTCAAAGCGGACACCGATTTCGATCAGAAGATCTTCAAACGGAACATCCGGATCCAGAACCAAAACGATTCCGTAACGATTTCCCTTTATTATAACATGTTCTTTCATGAACTCACCTCTTCTAGTAATATATACCATATCCATAATTATTGGCAAGTAAATTAATCAGTGTGGACGCTGCTTCCGTCGACGGTATGATTCTCCAATAACTCCGGCTGGAAATAATAGGCATATACCATACTTGCCAGTTCTTCTGCGTTTCCGGAAGAATAACCGTAAGGAATAACGGTTGTTACCGTGATTTCCGGATTCTCATATGGTGCAAAGGATACGAACAGTGCGTGACAGGCTCTGGTCAGATCCTCCTGTGCAGTACCGGTTTTACCTGCGACTGCGACATCCATTCGGTTGAGCAGACTGGATGCGGAGGTGTTATCCGTAATTACCCGGCGCATACCGGAATATACGGAATCCCATAAAGCACTTGAAATCTCAGGATGAGAAGTTACAGCCTGTGCCTGTGTATAAACACTGCTACCTTCATAGTCTTTAATATCATTGATCAGAGACAGATCGTAGCAGTCGCCTCTCGTAGCTATGGTGTTTACATAGCGTGCCAACTGGATCGGTGTATAGCTGTTCGTGCCCTGACCGATTGCAGAACGAACAGGATCCTCGGTAGAGACACTAGGGGACGCCTCCGGCAGTTCAATGCCGGACTTCCGGTCCAGCCCAAATACAGATGCGTACTTGGCCAGCCGTTCATTTCCCTGTTGTTGATTATAGGTCCCGTTGTCCAGACTCAGGCGGTATCCAACTTCATAGTAAAAATAGTTGCAGGATACCTCTAGTGCGGTAGGAATATCAATAGAACCATGACTGCCCGGATAGATCCAGCAGTGCGGACTCGGTGTAATGGTATCAAACTCACCGCGGTCATAGATGCTTTCATTCAATCCCAGAACCCCTTCCTGTACACCGGCAACGCTGGATAGCATTTTATAAGTAGATCCGGGTGCTGTCCGCTGTTGGGTAGCCCGGTTAAACATTGGGCTGGTGATGTCCGAATTCAACTGCATATAGTAGGACGTATCGATGGTGTTTGTCAATCGGTTATTGTCATAGCTTGGATAGGTGACCAGCGCCAGCACCTTGCCGGTCTTGACATCTGTTACAACGACAGAGCCGGAGCATGGATCCAGAGCAAGCTGTCCCGGTGTAATCTCGATCTTCTCGATCTTGCGCCGCATGAAAGCATAAGCACTTAGGCTACCGGATTGCAGGGGAGCATAATCTTCGTCTTCGGTACTTAACACACCCTGATCATATAGCATCAGACAGACCTGTTTTCCACTGGTCACTCCAGATTGTATCATATATTTAATAATAAGTTTGTCGAAATCTTTGTCCTGTTGCAGCTCATTAATAATGTTTGTAACCAATGCAGTATAGATTTCTTCCGAATCATAATAGTCACTGCTTAACTCGAAGTTTGCAATATTGATTGCGTTCTGATTGATTGCATAGCGCAGATACTCACCCAGACTGATGGTCTGGTTTTTATTATAGGCAACAAAGGTTTCGTCATTATCCGGGATGACGGTTGCATCCAGAATCTCTTCTTCCAACAGCTTCTTGTAGATAAAGGCCATATAGTCCTGATCCTCTTCTGAAAGGTCCTTCATCGGAGTCTGAGAGTCTCTCAGATTTGTCTCAATCGAGGATAGAACCGTTGCCTGTCGGCCGGTGAAGGAAGTTAAGAAGTTTTTCTCGTTTTCACTGGCCTCGTCCGAACGGATGTGAGACATCGACAGGATGTTGTTATTAAACAATGCAAAGTACACATCATTGATCGGAATCAGAATATTCTTCTGGGTACCACGGGAATTCCCCTCTGATAAATGTGCCAGCAGAATACCCGACAGCTCCTTTTCCAGAGCGTCATAACAGTATTTTGTCAGATCACTGTCAATGGACAGATAGACATCGTTGCCGGCTACGGCATCGCGGCTGTCTACGACCTCCAGTACTCGCCCCAGATTGTCTACAAATAACTGCTGGGTACCGTTCTTGCCGCGCAGTTCACTCTCCATGGTGTTTTCAATTCCCATTTTACCGACTACATCGGTGGAAGAATATTGATCGTCCTTGGATAAGGTAGCATTATATTCCGCCAGTTCATCCGTAGAAATATTACCGATATATCCGATAATATTTGCAAAGTATTTGGAATCATTATAGACTCTGGTGGAATCGACCTGAACATCCATTCCCAACAGCTCGTCCTTATTTTCTGTAATCTGAGCAACACTCGCCTCGGATACATTCAGGGCAATCTTTACGGTCACATACTGCTGGAAACGATTCAGCCAGAGGGAATACCGGACAGCCATAATCTTTAGGGCATCTGCGGTAGAATATTCATCGGATATGTCAAAGTTTCGATTTCGCTTTGCATTATCATTATTTCGCAGATACCGGAAGATGTCATCGGCAGTAGCATTTGCATGTTCCTTCAGATCCTCTTCTTTGCTGACTGCATAAACCTCCATACGAAAACGGGTCAATGCCGTACCGGTGACAGTAAACTGTAAGTGACCGGCATCATCCAGCTCAATCGGGAAGTTACTATAGATCACAGAGTCGCCATTCGACTCCAGAATTCCAATGGTGTTATAGACAATCTGGTTTTTTAGATCATTTTCGGTTATTCCCAGTTCACTTGCCTTGCCGGAAAGCTGGGAACTGTTTCCATAGGTTACGGAATACGATATTTCATTATATGCAAGCTCCTTTCCGTTGCAATCATAGATGATTCCACGGGAAGCCGGTACGGTAACCGTACGCTCCTGCTTATAGATAAAGTTATCCAGATATTCCTGCCCATCAACGATCTGTAAAACAAATAGTCGATAGATCAAGATTCCAAAGAGGACAAAGAACAGAATCGTCAGCGGAAATAAACGATGACCCATATATTCCTTCAGAAAATCACGAATTGCACCGAATAGCTCCTTAATCATCTGGCGTCACTCCCTTCTTCTTTTCTCTTCAGCCACTTATTGATCCGAACCAGCGGTTTATATAGAATCAAGGTCATAATCATCGTATATACCATTTCCGGAAGCATAACGTGCAGAAAATAAAATCCGATATCCAGACGGTTACGCATGAGGTATGCAAACAGGTAAATGATAATATTATAGACCAGATCATTGACACCTACCATCAGCATAGGAAGCAGGATGTCTTCCATATAGTAAACACGATGAAAGAATCCGTTCACGTAGCCAAGATACATATAAAGCAGTGCATAAGGACCAATGACGGAACCATAGACAATATCCATAAGAAGGCCGGAGAAAAAGCCGACCAGAAGCCCCTCTTTTCTTCCGCGCATGACACCAAAGGAAACGGTAGGAATCAGGAGAAGATTTGGTACAATATCCGCCAGATTCAGATACCGGAAAAAGGCTGTCTGCAAAAGAAAGCAGATCAATATAATTAATAATTGTATGAAAAATCTACGCATAGGTTCACTCTTTTTCTACTGTTTGCTTCAGATCCAGAACAACCAAAACAGTCTGGATATGGTCAAAATCAACAGCCGGTACCAGATCTCCGGACATCGTCAGGTTATTACTGTCGAGGGTTAGGTTTGTTACATAACCGATCGTAATTCCCGGAAGAAACTTATCACTGATATTGGAAGTGACCAGTTCGTCTCCCTCGGATATATTTGCGGATTTATCAATATATTCTACCCGAATGTATCCTTCGTCCATATACTTTTCATCACCCTGCACACTGCAGATGGAAGAATCCGTTAAGAACATGGCACTGACATTGCTGTTATCATCGATAATAGAACGAACCTTTGCATAGTTCGGACCGACCTCGGTTACGATGCCGACCAGACCATTGCCTGCCATAACATTACATCCAACCTGGATCCCTGCATTGGTTCCTTTGTCAATAATGAAGGTGTCGAACCAGTTTCCGGCATCCTTTGAGATTACATTTGCAGCGACCTTTTCATAGTCCGGAAATCTGGAATCAAGTGCATAAAGCTCCCGCAAATCATTGAGCTCATTCATATCAGACGTTTGAATCTTATTATCGGTCTGATACGCTTCCAGTTGATTCCGCAGCTCTTCATTTTCTGCCTGAAGATTATGAATATCTGCTATCATATCCAGCTTATCGCCAACCCACTCTCCCACGACATTGATTCCGCGCTGCATCGGGGTGATCGTAACGCCGGTGATATAGCGAAGAGGGGTAAGAACACCTTCAAAAGCGAAGGAAAGTCCGATAAACAGCAGGCAGACTGCAGTCAATATCAGCAATATATACTTTGGGGGTATTTTGTTCTTATTATTAAATCGCATCTTTATACTTCTTTCTTGTTCTATTCAGGGATGACCGGATCCGGCTATAGCATCCGGTGTTCTGCAAAGCTATAATAGGACTGCGGTCCGACGATAATATGGTCAATCAAACGGATCTGCAGAAGTTCTCCGGCATCCTTCACCTGATGAGTGATCTGAATGTCCTCCCGGCTGGGGGATACATTCCCGGATGGATGATTGTGCACCAATACTAATTGTACGGCACCGCAACGCATAGCCTCCAGAAAGATTTCACGGGGAGATATCAAAGATGCATTCACAGTCCCTTTTGTAATCTCCTGCTTTCGCAGGAATTTACATTTCTGATCCAGATAGACCGCATATACATATTCCTGTGTAGCATAGCGGAGCTCCGTCATAAAATATTGTGCGATATGAACCGGCTTTCCGAGCAGGAGCTGTTTCTCCGGCATTTGCCGGGCCATACGCTTCGAAAGCTCGGCGATGGACTGGAGCTGTGTTGCTTTTACGGGACCAATCCCGGGAATCTGCAAGAGCTGTTCCCGGCTCAGATATCCCAGTCCGGACAGACCCTTGTGTATAGGATCTGCATTCAGAATCTGTCTGGCCAGCTGTAAGGAATTCCTGCCGGTTGTTCCGGTTCGCATGATGATTGCCAGCAGTTCTGCGTCCGTTAATGCTACGGTCCCGAGCCTGGCACAGCGTTCGTATGGGCGCTCGGACTCCGGTAGTTCCTTCATAACTTCTTTGATTGTATTTGTTTGTTTCATATCGGTCCTTTCTGCCGGAAAAGGACTCCAACTACAGGATCATAATCCGTTGTTTCTACAACAAACGGTATATGACAACCCCTATAATAATACCGATGATTCCACCGATCGTAATCTTTATCGATAATCCGAAGGTCAGAACGATGATTCCGAGATCCAGAACGACCGGTTCTGCCAGACCAAAGGACTGACCGAAGTTCAACCAGCTTAAGAATGAGACATCCTTTGTCAGCCAGCCGATGAATCCCCCGATTACGATGCCGGCGAGGATCATAAGGAATAATGCCCAGTTGTTTTTTCCTAACTTTCCACTTGCCATATGTTAAGCCTCCTTATCTTCCAAACTACTTTACCACACTTTTCCGACCTTATCAACTATCCGCTGCAGAGACTTCATAATTCCGTATTTTGCATGTGGATAGGTGATTCCGCCCTGAAAATAAACAGCATACGGAGGTTTAATCGGACCATCTGCGGACAGTTCGATCGAGGCACCGGACACAAAGGTACCGGCTGCCATGATAACGTCACTGTCATAGCCCGGCATTGCCCATGGTGTTGGAGTAACATAGCTGTCAATCGGAGAGGCTGCCTGAATCCCCTCACAAAAGGCGATTAACAGATCCGGATCACCGAACTCGACCGCCTGTATAATATCATACCGGGGCTCAGTTGCATTTGGTATCGTATGGTATCCTAAAGATTCATATACGTTGGCGGCCAGTATTGCTCCTTTTAGTGCAGAGGCTGTTACGGTTGGAGCTAAGAACAGTCCCTGAATGAAGCTGGCTGTTACACCCAGACTGGCACCCAGTTCTTTTCCGAGACCGGGAGCAGTCAGTCGGTAAGCAGCCCGTTCTACACATTCCTTCGTGCCTACGATGTATCCACCGATCGGAGCCAGACCACCGCCCGGATTTTTGATCAGGGAACCGACGGCCATATCGGCACCAACATCCGTTGGTTCAATCGTTTCTACAAATTCTCCGTAGCAGTTATCTACCATACAGATAATATCGGATCGAATCGATTTTATAAATGTAATTAACATTCCAATCTGTTCAACGGACAGAGTTGGCCGGGTGGCATATCCTTTCGAACGCTGGATTTCGACCAATCGTGTTTTATCTGTAATTGCATTTCGGATACCGTCCCAGTCAAAGGAGCCGTCCGGAAGCAAGTCTACCTGACGATACGTAACACCGTATTCTGCCAGAGAACCGGTGGATGGGCGGATGCCGATGATTTCATCTAACGTATCATAAGGTTTTCCGACCGGAGATAAAATCTCATCTCCCGGACGTAGATTTCCGGCCAGTGCAATATGCAGTGCATGGGTGCCACAGGTGATCTGGGAACGTACCAATGCATCCTCTGCATGGAAAATCTCTGCATAGACCTGTTCGAGAGCATCTCTTCCAATATCGTTATATCCATATCCGGTGGACGGATACAGATGTGCTTCGCTGAGCTGGTGCTTCTGCATGGCATGCAGAACTTTGGCCTGATTATACTCGGCTGTTTTATCGATGCTTTGAAAGCGTTCATATAAGGTATCTTCGGCTTTCTGGCAATATTCATATACCTCTTTATCGATTCCCATATCCGTATATATGGAATCCAGTGCTATATCCTTCATTTTATCCGATCTCCATTTCCATCATTCATATCTGTACGATTATTGACTATTTTTATTCGTTTGTAAATGCTTTTCCGAAATCTTCATGCATTTGTAAGATTTTTGAGGGCTATCCGGTTTAACATATCCTGCAAAATGGCAGTATCATCCGGATAGTCTGTCCGGTTTAGCCAGATGACATCCGGTTCCCGGCGAAACCAGGTGAGCTGGCGCTTGGCAAAATGACGGGTATCACGCTTGAGAATGTAAATGGCATCATCCAGCGTGCACCGGCCCTCCAGATAGTCTAAGATTTCTTTATATCCAAGCCCCTGCATGGATACCATATCACGGGTACATCCCATATCCTTTAGCATCCGAACTTCCGTTACCAGACCGGCCTCCAGCATCTGATCGATCCGTTGATCAATTCTGGCATACAGTGCCTGACGGTCATCATTTAATACAAAGTACAGGAACTGATACGGCGAGGTCCGCTTCCGCTGCTCTTCATTATGTTCGGATATCCGTGTTCCGGTTTGATGATAAAACTCCAGAGCCCGAATGACACGTTTTACATTATGCGCATGAATACCGGAAGCCGCAGCCGGATCTACTTCTGCTAAAAGCCGATGCAGATATTCCGGTCCCCGGTCAGTTGCTAACTGCTGCAGGGCATCACGATAGCCGGTATCCTCATTGGACTCTTCAAACTGGATATCGTAGAGCAAAGACTGAATGTAAAATCCGGTTCCACCCACGACGATTGGGATTGCTCCTGCTGCATAGATTTGTTCTAAGGCAGCTTTTGCCATCTGTTGAAAGCGAACAATGTTGAACTCTTCCGTCGGTTCCAGTACATCAATCAGATAATGCGGAATGCCCTGCATTTCTTCTATGGAGATCTTAGCGGTACCGATATCCATATGTCGATAAACCTGCATGGAATCAGCGGATATCATCTGTCCGTTGATCTGTTGAGCCATCTTTATAGATAATGCCGTTTTTCCGACTGCCGTCGGTCCGGTTAATATAATTAAAGGTTTTTTTGCTGTATTCATATTATTTATCCTGTATTCGCTTGAACTTCTTTTCCAATTCTGTTTCGGTCATTGCAATGATGGTCGGTCTGCCATGTGGACAATTATATGGATTCTCCAACTGCAGAAGCTGATCGATCAGGGCATCGGCCTCTTTGGTCGAGAGTGTCATGTTACCTTTTACAGCAGCCTTACATGCCATAGTTGCGATCTTATATATAAACAGATCCATGTTAAGATGTGGTCCTTCATCTGCCAGAGAATCTATGAAGTCAATGAAGATGTCCTGTGCAGCCAGACCATAGGTTTCTAACGGAACTGCCCGTAGCATGTATTCCTTTCCACCGAAGTTCTCCATCTGGAATCCGATATGTTCAAAGAAGGTCTGATTCTCACGCAGAACCTCCTGCTGTCTTGGATTCACGGAGATGACCAGCGGTGGATTCACCTGCTGGGATACGATCTCCCGGTTTTGATACTGCTTCATGAGCTTTTCATATAGTACCTTTTCATGTGCCGCATGCTGATCCATGATAAACAGATTATGTTCGTATTCAATCAGCCAGTAGGTACGAAAGAGCTGTCCGATCAACCGATGCTTTGGTCTTGCCTCCTCCGTCATAAAACCGGAGGAAAACAAAGATAACTGTTCCTGTACGACCGGCTTTGCCGTGTAGGTGTCAGAAGGCTCCTGCACGACAGTTGTCTGAGCAGTATTCGGTACCTCTGCTTCCGGCTCCTCCGGTGTTAGTTTTCTGTCGAAGGAAGGAGTAGTCTGCGGAAGTGGAGCCGATGACGGAATTGATGTCTCCGGAGCGTTGGAGAGTCCGTAGATGCTCTTTGGTGTCTCCTGTTGTTTCCGTTGAACTTCAAATGGTTCCGGTACCGAGCGGGTACTATGCTCTGCCGGAGCAGATGCCTTTTGATTTCCCTGATGCACCTCCGGTATCAATTCTTTTTTTAGAAGCACATGGCGGATTTCTTCAAACAGGAATTGATAGAGTTCATCATTCCGGCTGTACCGCATTTCCATCTTTCGCGGATGCACATTGACATCCAGTAGATGGGAGTCAACGGTAATATATAAGGCTACAAGCGGAAATTTGTGTATCATAACGAAGGTTTTATAGGCCTCTTCGATCGCTCTGGTAATTACCGGACTTTTGATGTATCTGCCGTTTACAAAGTAGTGTTCAAAGCTGCGGTTTCCCCTGGATATATACGGCTTTGCTACATACCCGGACAGTGTCATACCATCCCGGCTGACCTCGATTGGCAGTAGATTGGCTGCAATATCACGACCGTAAATATGATACAGGATATCTTTTAAACTGCCGTTTCCGGAGGTGTTTAACTTGTTTTGTCCGTTTTGTACGAACTTAAAGGAGATATCCGGTCTTGACATGGCGATCTGCTCGACCAGTTCACTGACATAGCTGCCCTCTGTCATGGCAGTTTTTAAGAACTTTCGCCTGGCCGGAGTATTATAAAACAGATTTCGGATAATGATTGTAGTGCCCTCCGGACATCCGATCTCTTCCCTTGTTTTTTCCACACCACCATGGATCTCATAGCGGATACCGGTTAAAGAGTCCCCGGTTTTGGTAATCAGTTCAACCTGCCCTACCGCAGCAATGCTGGATAAGGCCTCTCCACGGAAACCCAGCGAGGAGGCAGTCAGAAGATCCTCAATGCGGGTAATCTTGCTGGTTGCATGTCTTAAAAATGCGGTTTGAACCTGATCGGCCGGTATCCCACAGCCATTGTCCGTAATCCGGATGAAGGAGATCCCCCCCTCTTTAATCTCTACCGTAATAGCGGTCGCACCGGAATCGATGGAATTCTCCACCAGCTCTTTTACAACAGAGGCCGGACGCTCTACGACCTCACCGGCTGCGATTTTATCGATTGTATGTTGATCTAGTACTTGTATCATTTTTATCTTGCCCTCACATTCTATCCAATATAGTCAAACAGACTGTATTGATCAGAGTCTGGGATATCCTTTAACAGTCCTAACTGAGTAAATTTTTCGATGGTAGACTTTCCAATCTTTGCCATGTCCCGAAGGTTATCCTTCGAAGAGAAACCACCCTTTTCAAGGGCTTCCTTTGCGGCAACCTGTACCTGTGCGGCAGCCTTGCCGCCCAGACCTTCGATGCTGCATAGAGCCGGCATGATCTTGCCGTCTATGATCTGGAATCGTTCTGCATCTGCCCGGTAGATATCGATCGGCAGGAACTCAAAGCCACGTGCATACATTTCTAAGACGAGCTTCATATCCTTTAAACTATCCATATCCTTGTTCTTCTTATCCTCGGACTTACGAATCTCCTCCATGTGGTACTCCAACTTGGACCTGCCAAGACACATGGTTTCGTAATTAAAGGCATCTGCACGGATACTGAAGTAGGCGGCGTAATATTCGAGTGGATAATAAATCTTATACCAGGCAATCCGCCATGCCATCATAACATAAGCTGCGGCATGGGCTTTCGGGAACATGTATTTGATCTTCTTGCAGGAACCGATATACCATTCCGGTACACCGTGTGCCAGCATTTCTTCTTCCCACTCCGGCTTTAAGCCTTTTCCCTTTCGGACACTCTCCATGATCGTGAAGGAAAGGCCCTTCTCCAGTCCCTTATGAATCAGGAACACCATGATATCATCTCGACAACAAATCGCAGTAGAGATGACGGCAATTCCGGACTTAATCAGATCCTGAGCGTTGCCCAGCCATACATCCGTACCATGTGCCAGACCGGCGATTCGGACCAGATCGGAAAACATCGTTGGTTTTGTATCCAAAAGCATCTGCATAGCAAAGTCAGTACCGAATTCCGGGATACCCAAGGAACCCAGAGGAACCCCTCCGATATCTTCGGGAGTAATGCCGAGTGCCTCTGTACTCTGAAAGAGTGACATAACTTTCTTATCGTCAAGTGGTATCGTTTTACAGTCGATACCGGTCAGATCCTCCAGTCGTCGGATCATGGTCGGATCATCATGTCCCAGAATATCCAGCTTCAACAAGTTATGATCAATGGAATGGTACTCAAAGTGTGTGGTGATGATCGGGGTGGACTGGTCATTCGCCGGATGCTGGATCGGTGTGAAGGAATAGATCTCTTCGTGCTTTGGCAATACGATCATACCACCCGGATGCTGACCGGTCGTACGCTTTACACCGGTACAGCCGACCGACAGCCGTTCAATCTCACAGCTCCGCTTCTGGATTCCACGTTCTTCAAAGTACTTCATTGCCATACCATAGGCCGTTTTATCCGCAATTGTACCGATCGTACCGGCACGGAAGGCATGTCCTTTGGTAAACAGCTCCTCTGTATACTGATGTGCATTTGCCTGGTATTCACCTGAGAAGTTCAGATCGATATCCGGCTCTTTGTCACCCTTAAATCCTAGGAAGGTCTCAAATGGTATATCATGTCCTTCCTTTAACAGCTTATGTCCGCATATTGGACAGTTCTTATCCGGCATATCACATCCGGAGTTCCCGGAAAACGCCTGCACCTCCGGCGAATCAAAGTCTACATAGTGACATTCCGGACAGATATAATGGGCAGACAGCGGATTTACCTCTGTGATACCAGCCATGGTGGCAACAAACGAGGAACCGACGGAACCTCTGGAACCAACCAGATATCCATGATCGTTTGAATCCCATACCAGCTTCTGTGCAATGATATACAATACGGCAAAGCCGTTGGATATGATAGAGTGCAGCTCTCGTTCCAGACGTTCGACTACGACCTCCGGCAGATCCGGACCATAGATTTCATGCGCTCTGGTATAACAGATATTTGTCAGTGTTTCATCTGAGTTCTCGATGATAGGCGGACACTTGTCCGGTCGTACCGGTTTAATATAATCGATCATATCCGCAATCCGATTCGTATTGGTGATTACGACCTCGCGTGCTTTATCCGTACCCAGATATTCGAATTCCTTTAGCATCTCATCTGTCGTCCGAAAGTACAGAGGACTTTGGTTATCAACGTCTTTAAAACCCTCGGATGCCTGAATAATGGCACGATAGATGGCGTCCTCCGGATCCAGAAAGTGAACATCACAGGTAGCAACAACCGGTTTATGGAACTCGACTCCGAGCTGAACAATCTTTCGGTTATATTCCTTTAAATCCTCTTCGGATTCAATCGGATAGTTATCATCCTCTATCATAAAGCGGTTATTTCCAATCGGCTGGATCTCTAAGTAGTCATAAAAGTCTACAATTCGGGTGATTTCTCCGTCATCGGCTCCATTTAGTAATGCCTGATAGAGTTCGCCTGCCTCACAGGCAGATCCGATGATCAGACCTTCGCGATACTTGTTGATCATGCTCTTCGGCATAAGCGGCCGCCGATTAAAGTACTGGAGATGCGACAAAGAAATCAGACGGTATAGATTTACACGGCCAACTTCGTTCTTCGCCAGAATAATTCCGTGGTAGCGGCGGGATTTCTTTACATTATCTGCAGAATCCGCAGCCAGAGTGTTTAACTGATCCAGATTCTCAATCTCCTTCTCCATCAGCATATGAATGAAGCGAAGAAACATCTCGGCAGTTGCCTCTGCATCATTTACGGCACGGTGATGGTTTTCCAGTACGATCTTTAGTTCCTTTACCAGACGATCCAGTGTATACTTACCCAGATGTGGCAGTAGAACATGTGCCATTCCCAGTGTGTCTACGATTGTATTATCAAAGCGAAGTCCCTGTTTTCTGGCCTCATTCGCAATGAATCCGGTATCAAAGGATGCATTGTGAGCAACGACGGCAGCATCCCCACAGAACTCCAGGAAACGCGGCAGAACCTCTTCGATATTTGGCTTGTCTGCAACCATTTCATCGGTAATACCGGTTAAACGGGTAATATTATATGGAATCGGACGTTCCGGGTTGATCAACTGGGAAAAACGGTCTACGATCCGTCCCATCTCGATCTTTACGGCTCCGATCTCTGTTATCTTATGAAATTTTGCATTTTTTCCGGTTGTTTCAATGTCAAATACGACAAAGGTGTCCCGAAAACTTTGACCATGTGATCGGATGATCAGACTCTTTAGGTCATCTACAAAGTAGCCTTCCACACCATAAATGATCTTAAAGTCCGGATTGACTTTTACATGATTGGCAATCGGAAATGCCTGTACAACACCATGATCGGTAATGGCAATTGCTTTATGCCCCCAGGCATTGGCACGCTGAATGATCTTTTCAATATCAACTACACTGTCCTTATCGCTCATGACGGTATGCATATGCAGCTCTACTCGCTTTTCCAATGACTGATCCGTTCTTGCTGTCCGGAAATCACTGGCATTTTTAATGCCGACGATAGAACCGAGTGTTACTTCGTTTGCAAAGGTATCAAATGATACGATACCTTTTATCCGGTAAAAGGAACCTTTTTTGAACAGTTCCAGAAACAGTTCCAGATCATCATTGGATAAAAATACCTTTCCGCTGATGGTATCGGTATAGTCTGTGATATTAAACATGACGATTGTTTTATTGTTTCGGATTTCTCTGGTTTCCAGTTTAATGATCTGACCATGAATCACAACCTCACCGAGTTCACCCTGTATGTCGGAGATCGGAATGAGCTCACCTTCACAGTTTCTGCCATAGAAGACATCCGGGTCTTTTGCGGTTCGTAATGCTGAACGGCGATACTTCTCTCCTTTGCCATATGGTTTGTTTCCGGAATCACCGCTGTGATTGCTGTGAGAGGCTGCAGGAGCAGGTTTTTCCTCCACACGACCGCCTACCGTTGCTTTATTTTTGCCGGAAGCAGCTGCCGTCTTCTTCGGCTCAGCTGTTTTTGCCGGTTCCTCCGGTGACGGGGCGTTTTGTTCCTGTTCTACGGCACGCAGACGTTTTAACTGCTCCTCCTGCTGCTCACGTTCCTGAAGCAAACGTTTTTCATGTGCTTCCTTTAATGCAGTCTTATCCTCTTCCCGGAAGTTAAAACCGATCTGAATATCCATCTGAAACCGATCCCGGAAGATCCCCAGCAGGATATCCTGAATTTCATGAAACCGGCATTTGGCTAAATCAGAATTTGGCATCGGTATAGTTAACACGTTATCGTTAACCACCCATGCCTCATCCTTTACTAACAGATAATTGATCGGATCCAACTGCTTTAGTTCATATAATAAGCTGTCTCCGTATTCGGTGCAGATATCGGATAACTGATATCGATCAGATAGCTGATAGAGTAGATTTAATGCTACTTGTCTGGTACCCGGCACCATGTTCCGTGCGTAGGTCAGTAGCTCATTCTGGAGCTGGATCACATACTGTTGATGAATCAGGTGATGTGATACAACGTAGATATGTAGCAGCTTGGACCGTCTGCTGAACCGCACTTTTTCTATATATACATCTTCAAAATGTTCTTGTAGAATCTTAGAGGGTTGATAGCCGGAAAATAGTCCCAGGATACCGATCTTCCCTTCTTCCATTCTAATTCCTCCTTCACGACTGACGGCCTGCGTCCTGCCAGTGGTCTAACTCGTATTTTAACGCTCCGAGCAGTTCGGATTCCGGCATTTTCTTTAGAATCTCTCCTTTTTTCATCAAAAGACCCTCTCCGTTTCCGCCTGCGATACCCAGATCGGCTTCTCTGGCTTCTCCGGGACCATTCACGATACACCCCATGACTGCAACCTTCAGATTCAGATGCTCATAGTCGGATACCAGAACTTCTACCTGATTGGCCAGCCCGATCAGATCAATCGAGGTTCTGCCGCAGGTTGGACAGGAAACGACTTCGATACCACCCGTACGCAGATTCAGAGCCTTTAGGATCTGCTTTGCTACAATTACTTCATTTACAGGATCCCCGGTTAAGGATACCCGTATGGTATCTCCGATGCCTTCATTCAGTATAATCCCCAAACCAACAGAGGACTTTATGGTACCTCTTTGCAGAGTGCCGGCCTCTGTAATGCCGACATGCAGTGGATAATTTGTCTTCTGGGCGATCAACTCATGTGCCCGGACGCACATCATGACGTCAGAGGACTTAATGCTGATAACCATTTGGTCATAGTCCAGAGCTTCTATCATGTGTACTTTATCTAAAGCACTTTCTACGATGCCTTCTGCGGTTACACCATGATATTTTTCCACCAGATCTTTTTCCAGAGAACCACTGTTAACACCGACACGAATCGGGATCTGTCGTTCTTTTGCTATATCTACGACTGCTTTTACCCGATCCGGACCACCGATGTTACCCGGATTGATCCGAATCTTGTCAGCACCGGACTCCATCGCCAGAATCGCCAGACGATAGTCAAAGTGAATATCGGCTACGATCGGAATGTGAATCTGCTTCTTGATCTCGCCGATGGCTCTGGCAGCCGCTTCGTTGTTTGCTGTGCAGCGGATGATTTGACAACCGGCCGCCTCCAGATCCAGAATCTGCCGAACTGTAGCAGGGATATCTTCCGTCTTAGTATTAGTCATAGACTGAATCAGAATCGGATGACCACCGCCGATGATCTGATCTCCGATTCGTATCTCTTTCGTATGATTTCTATAGATTATATGCTCCATTGTAACCCTCCACCTAGTCAAAATCTGTCATCTTCTATGAAATAAACAGATTTCGTATATCTTTAAATGTAATAACCACCATTAGTACCAGCAACAGAACAAACCCAATTGCATGGACAAGGGCTTCCTTTTCCTTTGGAATCGGTTTTCTGGTAATCAACTCTACAAGTAAGAACAACAGTCTTCCACCGTCCAGTGCGGGCAATGGAAGCAGGTTCATAACACCCAGATTTGCACTGATCAGGATAATGAAGTTCAGGACATTTAAGACAACCAGATAGGTACCTTCGGTTTCCTGCGCTTCCTTCATAGTATCATTCATCACATCTGCAACACCGACGATGCCGGATACCTGATTGATGCCGACCTTTCCGGTAACCATTTCCTTCAGACTGACAAAGGTCGTCTTTATCCAGTAACGAACCTCCAGTGCACTTCGTTGAATATCCGTAAAGAAGTTCGCTTTTGTACGGACCAGATAATCGCCCTCTACCTGATAGCCACCCTGAAGTCCCATCAGATATCGACCGGCTTCTTCGCTGTACTTCGGTGTGACCTCGATCTGTCTTATTTCACCATCCCGCTTAACGGTCAAGGTGATCGGATCATCCGATGAGTAAAACTGCATGAAAGTCGTAACCTCCCGAAAGTCATAGATTCGGTGATGATTTATATGGGTGATAACATCGCCTGTCTGTACGCCGGCGTCTGCTGCACCGGAGTTCTCAGCGACATAGTTTACCTCACTGGTCAGATATCCTGCCATTCCGATCAGGATCATGGATACCAGAAATGCCAGTATAAAGTTAAAAAGCGGTCCTGCGACAATCACTGCCAGACGGGACCAGATCGGTTTGTTTGTGAAAGCACGTTCATCCTTACAGTCCTCTTCGTCCTCACCCAGCATCATACAGTATCCGCCGATCGGCAGACAACGAATGGAATACTGCGTTTCTCCGCACTTTCGTTTGAAGATACATGGACCCATTCCGATGGAAAATTCGGTTACACCAATACCGGTCCATTTACACATCAGGAAATGACCAAGTTCATGTATCATGATGATAATACCAAATACCAGTATGATGACCAGTATATTGATAATGCTGCTAATTGTTGCGTTCACACTTCCACCTGCTCTCAATATATTCATAGGTCCATGCTTCTACACGTAAAATCTCTTCTACACTTGGAGACTCTATGTTCTTATGTGCTTCTACACAGTCCTGAATAATGTCATAGATATCCAGGAATGCAATCTTTCGCTCCAGGAATCGAGCAACTGCATATTCATTGGCTGCATTAAAGACAGTTGGCAGACTGCCGCCCTCTCGTCCGACCTGATATGCCATCGCCAATCCGCGAAACACATCCATATCCGGCTTTGCAAACTGAATGGATGCAATTGTATCAAAGTCCAGTCGTTTACCCGGCAGATACCGTCGTTCCGGATAGAACAGGGCATATTGGATCGGGAGCTTCATATCAGGTGTTCCGAGTTGTGCAATCACGGCACCATCCTTATACTGTACCATTGAATGCACCACACTCTGCGGTTGAACAACGACTTCCACATCATCCATCCCTACATTAAATAACCAATGAGCTTCCATAACCTCCAGTCCCTTATTGACCATAGAAGCGGAATCAATCGTAATCTTCTGCCCCATACTCCAGTTAGGATGCTTCAGGGCATCCTCAACATGAACATGTGCCAGTTCTTCACGCGTCTTTCCGCGAAATGGGCCACCGGAAGCAGTCAGAAGAATCTTATCAATTTCATTTTCGTGTTCACCGTTCAGACACTGGAAAATCGCAGAATGTTCACTGTCTACCGGTAGAATATCTACATGATAGGTCTTTGCCAGCGGCATAATAATATGACCGGCGGTTACCAGTGTTTCTTTATTGGCAAGTGCAATATCCTTTCCTGCCTTGATCGCAGCGACGGTCGGCTGGATGCCGATCATGCCTACAATCGCCGTTACTAAAACATCACTTTCCGACTGAATGGCAACCTCAATCAGACCATCCATACCGGAAACGACTCTGACATCCAGATCTGCCACCATAGTTCTTAGTTTTGCCGCATTCTCTTCTTTCCATACAGCGACTAAAGATGGATGAAACTCCCGGATCTGTTGTTCCAGAAGTTTAATATTGCTACCGGCCGCCAGTGCAGTCACCTGTAGGTCTTCGTGATAATATCGAACAACATCCAGAGTCTGGGTTCCGATGGAACCGGTCGATCCAAGGATGGCTATTTTCTTTTGCATGATATCCTCCTAGCTAACTTAACGATACATCTGAAATAAAAAAGTTACCATATAAAATACAATCGGTGCGGTAAAGATCATACTGTCGAAGCGATCCATGATACCACCATGTCCCGGAATCAAATGACTGTAATCTTTGATTCCGTAATTTCGTTTGATACCAGATGCAGCCAGATCCCCTACAACTGCCGGCAGAGCACCTACTCCGCAGATAATTCCGAACAGCAAAGGAAAGTGTTCCGTTGTGCTGCCTGTAATATTCTGATAAATAAATCCATAGGCAACGCCCAGACCGGCTGCGCCCAGGATTCCACCAATAAATCCCTCCACACTCTTCTTTGGACTAAGATGTGGAAACATCTTATGCTTGCCGATCAGGATTCCTACCAGATAGGCAAACATGTCATTTCCGCAGGAGCAGATCAGGATTAAGATGACAAAGTAAAATCCATGCTCCATGTTCCGAAGCTGTTCGATATAGCTCAGACATACCGGAACATAAAAGAATGAAAAGAAGCAGCTGACGGTCTGCTTAATGTCGTGCTTCGGAAAGCGGAATACATATATCGTCAGAATGATCAGAAGATATAGTATAAACAGCAAAAGCTCCGTTCCGGCCGGCCCTGCCGTAACATATTCCCGTACATACAATAAAACATTATAAAGGACGGTGAAGATATAGGTTACAACAGCCAGAGAGGTCTTATGTACATTAAATACCCGCAATAATTCAAAGACACCACCCAATGAAACTGCCAGTAATACAACTGCCAGAACCCATTTGCCGATGTAGATTGCACCGCCGCCCAGTGTCAGCATAACCACCGTACTGGCCAGCCGGATTAAAAAGCTTTTGGTTTTTTCATTTTTTTTACTTGACTCCGCCATACCGTCTATCCCTTCCATTGTAGTATCGTATTGCCTTTATCAGTTCTGCCTTATCAAAGTCTGGCCAGCATACATCCGTGAAATAAAACTCCGTATAGGCCAACTGCCACAGTAGATAATTTGACAGTCGTTCTTCCCCACTGGTTCGGATCAGCAGATCCGGATCCGGCATGTAGCCGGTATCCAACTGAGAGGATATATAGGATTCATCAATCCGGTCAATGTCCAGCGTGCCGTCCTTTACATCGGTCGCAATCCGGCGTACGGCACGAGTGATTTCATCCCGACTGCCATAGTTTAAAGCGATAGTCAAAGTAAGTCCTTGATGATCCTTACTCATCGCCCACAGCTCATCAATCAGGATGTTGATGTCATCCGCCAGTCTGGAACGATCACCAATGACACGCACCGTCAACTTATCACGCTTAATATGGGTTTTAAAGGAAGACAGATACTGTCTTAAAATATTCATGATTCCGCTGACTTCCTCGACGGAACGCTTCCAGTTTTCGGTTGAGAAAGCATAGACGGTTAAATATTTCACACCCAGATCATATGCATCCTGACAGATCTGCTCTACATTCTTTGCACCCTGCAGATGACCGTAGTTTCTTGGCATACCACGTTTCTTTGCCCATCGACCGTTCCCGTCCAGAATAATCGCAATATGCTCCGGTATATTCATCATTTCTCCATTGATTACCTGTTCCATATAGACTCCTCCCAGGTTCTGTATGCATCATTGTCATCAGTACTATGTTTTACTATATTCTTAGCCGGCTGATTTCAGAAGTGAATTATACTGTCATAATTTCCTTACACTTCTCATCAACGGCTTTGTCAACTTTATCGACATACTTGTCCGTCAGTTTCTGAACCTTATCCTCCAAATCCTTTAACTCATCTTCTGAAATTTCATTTGCCTTATTCTGTTTCTTAAAGGCGTCATTTGCATCCCGGCGGATGTTACGGATCGCAACCTTGGCATTCTCACCCTTCTTCTTAACATCCTTTGACATTTCCTTACGTCTGTCCTCTGTCAGTTCCGGGAAGTTTAAGCGTACAGCTTTTCCATCGTTGTTTGGTGTGATTCCCAGGTCGGAACACAGAATCGCCTTCTCAATCTCCTTGATCAGAGATGATTCCCATGGCTGGATCATCAGTGTACGTGCCTCCGGTACAGAGATATTTGCTACCTGCTGTAATGGGGTTGGCTGTCCGTAGTAGTCGATACGGATCTTATCTAATACATGTGGATTTGCGCGGCCTGCCCGAATGCTGGAAAACTCGCTTAACAGGCTATCCAGTGACTTGTCCATTTTCTCTTCGTACTGCTGTAACATAATATAGAATCCTCCTTAAAATATACTGCTTATGCATGAATATAAGTTCCGGTAAAGGTACCGGTCATTGCGTTTACGATACTGTTTTCTCCGTTCAGCCCAAATAACTTCATAGGCATATGGTTCTCCACTGCAAGTACAGCTGATGCAAGGTCAATAACACCCAGCTTCTGATCTACGATGTCCTGCATCTCCATGTTGTCATACTTCTTTGCGTTTGGATTCAGCTTTGGATCCGAATCATACACGCCATCGATTGCCTTACCGGACAGAATAACATCAGCTTCGATCTCAACAGCCATTAAGACGGTTGACATATCGGTAGAAAAGTACGGATGACCGGTGCCGCCGGCGAAAAATACAACGGTACCGGCTTCCAGTGCTTCCAGTGCATCATCCTTCCGGAAGAGCTTTGTCATATTTCCACATTCAAATGGTGTCATAATCATTGTTTTCATTCCGGATACGCGGAACATCTCGGCAACATAGATACAGTTCATAACGGTTGCCAGAATACCGATCTGATCAGCCTTTACCCGATCCATATGTTCACTGGTACGACCGCGCCAGAAGTTTCCGCCTCCGATTACGATCGCAATCTGCTTTCCGGCCTCCAGTGCAATCTTTACCTGACGGGCAACCTCCAGTACGGTTGCTTCATCAAAACCGGTCTTTTTATTCCCGGCCAGTGCCTCACCGCTCAGTTTCAATAAGATTCGTTTTTCTTCCATGATCTGTATACTCCTTTATAATTATGCAAAAAAGCTCTTAACATCAATATCTGAATAGCACTGTGAGCAAAAGCCTTCGATAACTGCACCGTTGTTGATCTGTACAGAGCGAGACTTAATATTTCCCATGATAACTGCGGTAGAATCCACGATGACCGGTCCCTTGATATCCAGATCTCCGTTTATAGCACCTGCGACAACGGCAGACTGAGCATCTACATTTCCGACGATGACAGAACCGACACCGATCTTTACACTGCCGGTACTGGTAATCTCTCCGGTAATCTTTGCCGCATTTGCATATACTTCACTGGCGTTTACCTTGCCGTTGATGTTGCCACTGACAACCAGCTTTCCATAGCAGTTCACATCTCCTTCTACACTACCGATGATATCTACGGAACCATCGGTAAACAGGTTACCTTCAATCCGGGTCCCCTTTGTGATGTAGGTGGTGCTGTCACTGATCTCTTCCGGTGCTATGGCAGAACCGGTTTCCGGTGAGGGTTCTGCCTCTGTGATATCCTTTACGGTTGTGATTTCAATAACCTTATCTTCGTCCATTGCGTCCTCCTGCTTCTGTTCTGCTTCGTTCTCTTTCTGCTCGACGGTAGTCTGTGGCTGTTCCTCTTCGGTCGATACTTCCGGTTCTTCCGTACTCTGTATCGCAGCGTCTGTCACCTCTGTTTCGGTATCTGCAGTTGTATCGGCAGGTTCTTCCTCTACCGCAGCGGTTGCGATATCCGACTTGCCGGAAAGCAGATCTGCCAGAGCACTCATATCATCTGCATAGCCATCGGTCTCTGTCTCTGCCTCCGCCAGATCGGCTTCATCGATCTCGATATCATCCAGATCCGCCAGATCGACATCGTCTGAGCTGTTGTCAGTTTCTGCAGGTGCTGCCTGTTCCTGAGACATCGTATCTACATAGGTCTCATCGGCAGGAACGGTTTCATCCAGAGTATTCACCATATCTTCATCATCATATTCACTGACCACTTCATCATTTTCGGGCATCAGTTCATTGACGGCTTGTTTCATATCGTTCTTAAAGTCTTTAAAAAATCCCATAGGACCCTCCTTATATATGTACTATAGAAACGGAAATTCTGTGACGGCTCCATATAACTGTGCAACCAGATGATTCAGATGAATCACCCGAATCATTAGCACCACATTTAAAATGACAGAAGCCAGAATCAACAGGGATGCTATGATCAAGATTCCCTGTTTCATCTGGTTTATGCGTTTTCGATTTGTAGTTGCCGGTATCTTTTGCTCTGTCATCGGATAAGCCTCATTTCCCATTTAATGAAAGCAGATGAGGAGCCTTATCAACTCCTGTCCACATATGGGAAAATTATATCATATCCCTTCTGAAAATTATAGACCAAAAAAGAAATTCTTCAAAATCTCTCTGCCCTGTGGGGTCAGGATCGACTCCGGATGGAACTGAAGGCCGTATACAGGGTAGTCCTTATGACGGATGCCCATAATTTCACCGTCATCAGCGGTTGCTGTGATCTGAAGGCACTCAGGGA
Organism: uncultured Clostridium sp.; assembly: GCA_900539185.1. Lineage (GTDB taxonomy): Bacteria > Bacillota > Clostridia > Lachnospirales > Lachnospiraceae > CAG-632. The sequence continues at coordinate 13,396 of UQBG01000003.1, read as the reverse complement.
TTGTATCCGGAAGTACTGCCAGAGAATGATATCTGGCAGCTTCTATCACCTTCGGCATTCCATGAAAAATCGGACAGGTGGTATCAATGGTCACGTCTGACTTTTTACCGTGCATCAGGCGTCCGGCATAGGAAACGGTGGCACCGTAGGCTTCACAGATTGACTGATGTCCCAGACAGACACCCAGGATCGGGAATTCGCGGCCCAGTTCCCGGACGACCGGGATACAGACGCCTGCATCGGCAGGACGACCGGGCCCCGGTGATAAAACCAGAGCGTCCGGATGCAGTTCACGGATTTGGGAAACCGTCAGTTCATCATTCCGGATCACACGGATATCCGGACGAAGGGTACCGATTAGCTGATATAAGTTATAGGAAAAGCTATCATAATTATCGATTAGTAGTATCATTACTCAATTCCTCCTTCTGCATCCTTCAGTGCACTCATTACCGCTTTTGCTTTATTGATACATTCCTGATACTCTTTTTCCGGAACGCTGTCAGCCACGATTCCGGCTCCGCTTCTGACGAAGATTTTTCCGTTCTTCTTAAATGCCAGTCGGATGGAAATACAGGTATCCAGATTTCCGGTGAAGTCCAGATAACCGATGGCACCGCCATAGATGCCTCGTTTGTTGTTCTCCAGCTCATTTATGATCTCGCAGGCACGCAGCTTCGGTGCTCCGGATAAGGTTCCTGCCGGAAGAACGGCATCGACCGCGTCAACGGCAGAGAGGTCATCCCGCAGTTCTCCGCGTACTGTGGATCCGATATGCATGACATGAGAGTATCGCTCAATGGACATATATTTTTCGACTGCTACAGAACCGAACTTACTGATCCGGCCCAGATCATTCCGGCCCAGATCTACCAGCATATTATGCTCTGAACATTCCTTCTCGTCTGCCAGCAGCTCCTGCTCCAGCCGGAGATCTTCCTGCGTCGTCGTTCCTCTTGGACGTGTGCCGGCCAGCGGAAATGTGTGAAGTTCACCATCCTGTAGTTTAACCAGTGTTTCCGGAGATGCACCGGCGATCTCTATAGAGTCGCTGGAAAAGTAAAACATATAAGGAGACGGATTCAAGGTCCGCAGAACACGATAGGTATCTAAGAGGCTGCCTTCAAACTGTGCTTCCAGTCGATTGGAAAGAACAACCTGAAAGATATCGCCTTCCCGGATATAGTGTTTTGCCTTTTCAACCATATCGCAAAACTGTGTTTCGCTAAACAGCGGTTGAAAGTCTGATTTGAGATGACCGGGTGTATAAGCAGCAGGCTGCCCCGTTTTCAGAAGCTGTTTCATCGCTTCCAGCTCCCGAATCGCCTCCGGGTAGGAATGATCCAGATCATCAGTAGATGCATTTGCAATCAACAGGATCTTCTGACGGAAGTTATCGAAGCAGATGACCTTATCAAACAGCATAAGGTCAACATCATTGAAGTGTTCCTCATCCTCTGCATCCAAAACAAGGGAGGGTTCACTATACTTGATATAGTCATAAGAAAAATAGCCGACTAAACCACCGGTAAAGGCAGGAAGATTCGGAAGTTTCGGACTTTTATACTGCTCTAACAGGGATTTTAGATAGCTGCCCGGATGATTTGTCCGGAACTGCTGTTTGTTCCCATGTTGGTCGGTTACGGTAACGCTGCCGTTTAAACAGGTTACTTCCAGTGTCGGATGATATCCGAGAAATGTATAACGTCCCCATTTTTGGGAGTCCTCGATACTCTCGAGAATGTAACAGTGCTTGCTTACATTTTGCAGAATCCGTAATACCTGTATCGATGTATAGGAATCCGAATATATTTCCATTCCAATCGGTATTACGCGATAGTCTCCAGTGGCAGATACCTTTTTTGCTTCTTCCAGTGTGATCGTGTTCATAAGTGTGCTCCTTTCTGGTTTCATGCTAGCTCTGACGCAATGGGACAGATAAAATCCGGCGGAGCCGGTAATGAATCGCATAAAAAATCCCTGACAACTATAGATTATCTATAGCTGTCAGGGACGAATCATCATAACTGTCAACTCGCGGTGCCACCCTGTTTCACGGAACAACCATGCTCTCAGAAATACTAACATATTTCCGGCTACTAACGTAAGCCTTACGTCGTAGAATACTCGGCAATATACCTTTGACTACGCCCTCAGCAGTCCATTTGACCGGTAGTTACCTGTCTGGTTCTCAGCATCCCAGACTCTCTGTACAGCACCTCTCCCGCCGTTATCTCTGCGTCATCGGTTTCTCATATTTATGTGCTTATTATACTAGGTTGACATTATCTGTCAAGTGAATTCAGATATTGGATCATACCGGGACCTAATACAGCCGTTGGTCTTGCCAGAAATCCGTGCTTTTCATAAAAGGATTCCCGACCCTTGGCGCACATCAGGCAAAACATCATCTCGGACCCCTCCTGCCGCAGCTCTTCCACCCGATTTTTTAATCGAGTCAGAATCAGAGAGCCGATTCCCCGGCTCTGTACCTCCGGTAATACGATCAGATCCTGCACATAACAAATAACAGCACCGTCTCCGACCAGACGTCCCATGCCGACACATCTGCCGTCACGATAGGCAGACACAACATACAGACTGTTTTTTAACGCCAACTGCGCCTGCTCCTGTTTTAAAACCTTCCAGTGGACACCGGCACGGAGTGCCAGATAGGTATCAACATCCAGTTCATTTATTCTTAGCTCTACTTCGTCCATATTCAACCCTTCTTACAGACGAACCGGGATTCCTCTGCCCTGCAGATAGTGCTTCAGATCAGAAATCTCCAGTTCTTTATAGTGGAATAGAGAGGCTGCCAGTGCGGCATCTGCCTTTCCTTCCGTGAGTGCTTCATAAAAATGCTCCTTTGTACCGGCACCACCGGAAGCAATCACAGGAATTCCTACATTTTCTGATACCAGTCGGGTAAGTTCAATGTCATATCCGGCCTTTGTTCCGTCACAGTCCATGCTGGTAAGAAGAATCTCACCGGCACCCAGGCGTTCTACCTGCATTGCCCATTCAATCGCATCCATTCCCATGTCGATTCGACCGCCATTTTTATAGATATTCCATCCGGAACCATCTTCCCGCCGCCGGGCATCAATTGCCACCACTACACACTGACTGCCAAACTTATCGGCAGCCTCCGATATTAACTGCGGGCGATCAATGGCTGAGGAATTTACAGATACCTTGTCCGCACCTTCCCGCAGGATCGCACGGAAGTCTTCGACAGTACGGATACCGCCACCGACAGTAAACGGTATAAATACGGTTTCGGCAACTCTTCGTACCATATCCACAACGATTGCTCTGGCATCGGAAGATGCTGTAATATCCAGAAATACCAGTTCATCCGCCCCTGCCTTATCATATGCAGCTGCGATTTGAACCGGATCGCCGGCATCCTGCAGATTCACAAAGTTAACGCCTTTTACAACTCTGCCATTTTTTACATCCAGACAGGGAATCATTCTCTTTGTATGCATTATTCTGCCTCCTCTGGTTCTATGAAATTCTTCAGAATCTGAAGACCTACCGCACTGCTCTTTTCCGGATGAAACTGGCAGGCGTATACATTCTTATGCTCTACCGATGCGTGAATCCTTGTAGAGTAAACAGTGGTAGCCGCCACATCCTCCGGATGGTCGGCCTGCAGATAATAGGAATGAACAAAATATACATACGGATGGTCAACCAGTCCTTTGAATAGGTGTGCACCCGGTTTGATATCCAGAGAGTTCCAGCCCATATGCGGAATCTTCAGCCCCGGTGCGTCCGGAATCCGCAGAATCCGACCGTCCAGAATTCCAAGACCGGTTACCCCCGGTGTTTCCTCACTGCTTTGAAATAGTAGTTGAAGACCCAGACAGATTCCGAGAAACGGAGTCCCTTTATCTACGACATCATAGATCGTATTTACCAGCTGATATTCCCGAAGCTTTGCCATCGCATCTCCGAAGCTTCCAACCCCCGGAAGGATTACCCGGTTACTGCTTAGGATCTGATCTCGATCCCGCGTAATACAGGCTTCCTGCCCCAGATAATTTACGGCTTTTTCGACACTTTTAATATTCCCTGCATCATAATCGATTATTGCTACCATTCTGTCACATCCTCTATTGTATATTATTGTTCCGACGTGTTGGAATAACTCATGCCGTCGGTTAAATCCATGATCGTATCTGTATAAGTCTGTGCATCCATAGTCAGAAGATTTTCTGCGTCGGCTAAGGACAGATGGAAGTCTGTATCCAGTGCGCGCAGAATCATATCTCGGACTGTATCCATATCACTTGCGATATCCAGCGAAGCGGCAGTATCATAATATTGATCGTAACGAGCCAGTCCCTGAATCAGTGCGTCCAGAGCCAGATCCGGCCGATCCATAGTGACATAGTTTTGATATGCTTCATACTGGCGTTCAACATACATAACAGTGGTTACTTTATCGCCCAGCTCCTGATCGTGTTTCTTTAAGTCAACGCCTAACAACTCCCGATAGGCAAGTCCATACTTCTGGCGCTCAAAATAGTTCGAAGCCTTTACAACCACCTGTGTGTAATCAAATATATTCGTACCTGTGATGATGACACCGCCGATTCCCAGGAAGAACAGCATAACAATTACAACCAGAACCTTATTCAGCTTCTTAGGCGGACCCTCTGTCGCCAGTTCCTTGGCCTCTGCTTCCCGGATTGCTGCTTTTTTAGCTGCCAGTCTGGCAGTCTTTTCATCCTGCGATTTCTTTTTCTTTTCGTTGGCTTCCGCCTTTTTTGCCTGCTTTTCTTTCTTTTTCTCCAGTTTTGCCTGCTTCTTTTCTTCTTTTTCCTGTTCGATGGCTTCTAACTGCTCCGGTGTAGGCTCCTCATCTTCATCTTCTCCAAACAGGACATCCATGAAGCCGCGTTTCTTTTTCGGTGTTTTTGATATATCAGTAACATCCTTTAGTTCCTCCGGTATCTCAAAGTCCGGAATCTCTTCTTCTGTTGAATCTGTTTCTGCTGTGGGTGCTGTATGTTCGATCCCCAGCATTGCAAATAAATCATCCATATCACTGCCGGAAGCCTCGGCATTCGCCTGGGACGTTTCTGACTCAAGTGCAGTCTCAAATATTGGAGCCGGTTCCGATGCAGGAGTAGCCTCCGGCTCAGAGGTGGTTTTCGGCGTCGGAGCCGGTTCTGCTTCGGGTGTTATCTCTGTCCCGGTATCATCTGTTGTATCCGGGGATCCAAAGATTTCATCCATGAGTGTGTCCAGATCATCTCCCGGTTTGGATGCATCGGATGCCACTGAGGAATCATCAGATGCAGGGATAGGAACTGCAGGATCCGATATATCCATAGAGTCTGCCATATCCGTAGAATCGAGTGCTCCTGCTGTCGAATCGGCTTCTTCTGCGTGCTTCAACTTCTGGAATTCTGCCTCGAAATCATCATCGGAATCATCCAGATAATGTTCGTCGATATCCATATCGGAAAATCGATCAGTCTCTGCCTGAGGTATTGAAACACCCGGATTCATCTTTGTTACATCTATATCATCAAAATCAATATCATCAAAGTTCATGGAATCCATATCCAGATCCGCCAGATCATCCAGATCATCCAGATCCGCCAGATCTTCGGTTGGAATCTCTGCATCGGACCAGGCAACATCCTGAATTTTGCCTGCATCATGGTCTAACGTATGCTCCAACTCATCAGAGGATTCTGTTACCGTAGTATCCGGGGCAGATGTACGCATCGGCTCCGAATCCGGGGCAGAATCTTTATTCTGTTCTTCAGCTTCTTTTAATAATCGATCTAAGTAATTCTCGTCCATGTGTACCCCACCTTCTTTACGAACGCTTTCTTGTTAACTATACAATAAGCACCGTCAAAAAACAAGTTGCATTTCAAAGAGAAATATTATATATTATAGGTGTTTCGTTGGTGGTACATCATAAAAGGAGGGAATAATATGAAATCTTCAATGTATATGGAATTCCAGGGTAAACAGTTAGATGAAAAAGAAATCGTGGCAAGTGCGAAGAAAATCTGGGTGGAAAGCGGAAATAAGGCTGCAGATTTAAAGTCACTGAAGCTTTACATTAAGCCGGAAGAGAATACAGCATACTATGTATTCAACGATGAGGTTACCGGTTCCTTTGTATTAGATTAAATACATACAGGTTGTAAGTAAAAGAACAAGCAGGTAAGGATATTACATCTTCCCCTGCTTGTTCTTTTTGTTTATATTTTTGCTATTTGATTATTGATCGTATCCAACCAGTTCGTCGATGATATGTACCAGATTTCCAATCTCCGGTTTTGACACCTGTGCATTTGCACCCAGACGATTGCCTTTTCGCTTCATGTCGTCATTAATCAGAGATGAGAATATGATGATTGGAATATTTTTCAGTTCATCATCTTCACGAATCAGTCGTACCAGTCTGTGACCATCCATAATCGGCATCTCAATATCTGTAATCAACAGTTTTGCTCCGTATTGAACACCGTGGTTCTTTTTCAGGGCTGTTAAGACATCCCATGCCTCCTGACCGTTCGCCTTTAGTGTCAGATTTGTATATCCTGCCTGATTCAATGCATCATGTAACATGGCAGACAACATCGGTGAATCCTCGGCAATCAGAATCGGAACGTCGCTTCTCTTCCGCTCGCCCAGTTCTGCGATCTCAGATACTTTCAAGCTGGTTTCCGGACAAATCTCTTCTACAATCCGTTCGAAGTCCAAAATCAGAATCAGCTTATTATCCTTCTTGATAATACCGGTTGCCATACCGGTTCCGTTTGAATTGATCGTCACATCCGGTTTTACAATATCTGTCCAGGAAACCCGGTGGATCCCCAGTACCTGTTCAACATGGAATCCTATGTGGAGATTATTAAAGTTCGTAATAATCAACATATCAGAGCTTGTATCGCCTGTTTGTTCAAATCCCAATATGGTAAACAGATTCATAACTGTGATAATATCGCCTCTTGGCATAAACATCCCCTCGATACAAGGATGTGCGTTCGGGATCGGTGTAATCGGCTGCATGGTCAGAATCTCTTTAACCTTTGCCACATTAATACCATAGTGATTTCCCCCAACGATAAATTCCAGAACCTCCAGTTCGTTTGTTCCACTTTCCAGTAAAATATTTGTCTCCAAATTCATCAACCCCATTTCTATTGTATATGAATCACAGATTCTTCATTCTTGTATGTAACACGGATATCCAGTGACTGAATCTGTGAAATCAGATCCTTCGATATCTGAAACACTAAAACTGCGGACTGTTCATTTCCGGCAGGTACTACACTCTCATAGGTACCCAGATCATCCATCAGGATCGTCAGCATCGGACTGGCTGCTTTGGTCTGATTATAGACCAGCTTATAGTTAATATCTGTATTCAAAAGATCAACCGCAATATCCTGTGCAGTGATATTTGCAATATCAAACTTTATGACGACCAGTTGATAACCCGGATCTGCTTCCAGATAAATAAAAGCACCATCCTGATCTACGGATGGATATCGATCCAGAAACATGCACTGATTATATGTTATGGATATACCCTCCAAGCCTACGATCTTCCCAATATCAATCTCACCCGCTGCATCAGAAGAACCGGTTGTATCTTCTGATGCGGGTGACTCGGTAGAGGAACTCTCCTGCGGTGGTTGAGTTGAAGGTTCTTCGGTTGTTCCTTCGGTTGTACTATCCGTCGAGGGAGCCTGCGTTGTCTGCTCCGTTGCCGGAACCTCCTCTTCTACGAGGGAACTGGTATAGTCCCGATCATATTTTAGCAATAAATCTGCAGCATATTCTGCAATCACCCGATTTTCTTCGTCCGACAGTTCTACCCCGCACCCTGTCAGAGTAACGGATAATACCAAAATAGCTAACAGGCACCATAGTTTTTTCACACGGCACCTCCCATAAATATTCAATTTATTTTAACACATTTCCTAACGATCATCAAGAAATATCCGCGTCCAGATTGAAATAAAATTCTACACCATCGTCTACATTTCGGACACCGTATGCCTTGCCGTGTGCTTCCATGGCAGCGGCAACAATGGATAATCCGATTCCGCTTCCGCCGTATTCTCTGGTTCTTGCCTTGTCCACCTTATAGAATTTGATCCAGATCTTGTCAAGTTCATCCTGTGGAATCTGCTTGCCGGTGTTATAGACGACCACCTGCAGTTCTTTCTCCATCGGAACCAGACGGACAGTAATTTTTCCACCCGGTGTGACATAATGGATCGCATTGGTGATATAATTCGTTACAACTTCTTCAATCAAAAACTCATCGGCCCATACATACTGTGGCTGATCTGTCTGGATCTCCAGCTCCGCCTTTGTGTCCTCACGCAGAATATCAGATGCCTGACATACGTTCTGAATCAGTTCAACAATATCAAATCGGGTCATTTCAACCTGGCCCTGTCCGAATTCCAGTTCATTTAAGGACATCAGTTTCTTAACCATATTGTTCATTTTATTCGCTTCATCCATGATGACTTCACAGTAGAATGTCTGACTCTCCGGATCATCATTGATGGATTCCTTTAGGCCCTCGGCATATCCCTGGATCAAAGCAATCGGTGTTTTCAGTTCATGGGATACCTGTGAAAGAAAGTCCTTTCGCATCTCATCGATCTGGATCTTTTTCTCAATATCATGATGAAGCTCTGCATTTGCCGTCTTTAGTTCTGAAATCGTAGACTCAAGCTTGGTTGAGAGCTGATTCATACTGTTTCCCAACTCTCCGATCTCATCCTTACTCTTTACAGTTACCTTTGCATTAAAGTCAAGGTCACACATACGTTTCGCAACGATCGACATATCATGGATCGGCTTTGTGAAATAGCGGCTGATACAGGATATCACGATCGCCGCCAGAAGCAGAATGGCGATACTGAAGTATAAAAAGATTTTATTCGTAAAGGTGGCACTATTATTGACTGCATCCATGGAAGTCCGGATAACGATCAGGTAGCCGTTACTTAAATATCCGGTCAGGTCATAGTAGCCAGTCTTCATCCGATCATCCTGATGTTCTTCAATCACATATGGGCGGTCTTCATCCAGAAATCCGGGATTGTCCATCAGCTTCGTCATAGAACGCAGGCTGTCGAACATGGTTCCCTTTTCATTTGTAGTCGTATAGATCTTTGTAGAACCGTCACTAACAACGATAATGGCATTATTCGGATTGTTTAATCCTTCGAATCCGGTCTTTAGTTCATCATCCGTCCATGTGCTGTTCGAAAACAATTCATCCACCTGTTCATACAGACTCTCAAGGTTTGCTTCTGCCCGTGCCTCAAACCAGAGAAAGGAACTGCGGTGATATAAGATCCAACTGGTAGCGATAATCGCTCCGATAAAGAATATGGAAACAGCAGTCAAACGAAATTGAATCGAATGTTTCATGCTTTCACCTCAAACTTATAACCCATTCCCCAAATGGTCTTTATATATTCCCCTTTATCCTTGAGCTTGCTTCTCAGCTTCTTCACATGGGTATCAATGGTTCTTGCATCTCCGAAATAATCATAATTCCATACATTGTTCAGGATCTTTTCTCTGGATAATGCAACTCCCTGATTCACCACAAAGTAGTGTAAAAGCTCGAATTCCTTGAAACTAAGCTCAATCGGTTCGCCATCGATCTTTACCTGATGGGCATTGACATCCATTTCGATGCCGCCTGCCCGTATCACATCCTCTGCCTGCAGGTTGCTGGTACGACGCAGTACAGCTTCTACACGGGCGACCAGGATCTTAGGACTAAATGGTTTTGTAATATACTCATCAATGCCCAGATTGTACCCCAGAAGTTCATCCCGTTCATCAGACTTTGCGGTTAACATGATGATCGGCACCTTGGAATACTGGCGGATCTCCTTGCATACCTGCCAGCCATCCATCTTTGGCATCATAACATCAAGAATCACCAGTGCAATGTCTTTGTTGGCAAAAAAGACATCCAGGGCCTCCTCGCCGTCTCCGGCTTCTAACACCTGAAAATCCTTGTGTACCAGAAAGTCTTTTACCAGCTTTCTCATTCTGCTTTCATCGTCAACGACTAGTATCTTAATCTTATCCATGATTATTATACCCCCAGCGGTTTTCTTTTTATCAGTGTAACAGAGGAATATGTTAAATGTGTGAAATCCATTTCATTATTCTTCTGTCTCGTCAAGAACAGGGGATGGAATTCCCAGTTCCTGCTCTTTTGCCCGTATCACAGCTTCTCGCTGATTCAGACTTTCTTCCCAGGAAGCGTATTTGTTCAGCACCTTGTTCTCGGCATTGATATAGCCGGTATTGGGATTTAACACCGCAACGGCAAACATGGCAAGAATCAATACGATACAGCCACCTATGATTATATAGTGCCGCTTCTGACGAACACGCAGGGTTTGAAGCTCCGCATTCAGATTTTTTACGATATTGGACTGCGATAAATCAACACCGGGACAACCATTAATCGGAACACATGGTAAAGAAAGATGCTCTGATTTTAATTGTTCCTCCAGATATTCCCGAAATTCACTCAAAAACTGATATCCGACAGGTGTATGAAAGACATTTCGTTTTACCAGCCGTGTATAAAGCTCCTGCATATCTGCCAGATTCGTAAAGTCAATCTTTGCCTTCAGTGCATCGATATTTTGCTGCTCTTTCTCAGCCTGTCTGGCATCCTTAGGATTATCAAATTCATAATTTCCGATTATCCAGCGATCCTGCGGCTGTGGGTTTTGTGTTTGTTTCTGTACGGATTCCATTCAGATCTCCCCCTTTCTTTCTGAAAGCACAAGGGGTATTCAAAGCCACCGCCTGAACACCCCTTGTCATAGATATAAGATATATGTGATTATTCTGCCTCTGTTGTAGCGGCTGCTGCGGAACCGGTCAGAGTGATCTCGTGTTCACCGGCTAACGCCTGCACCTGCGACTCGTAGTCTGCAAAGATCGTCTCAGACTCTGCAATCAAATCATCCGCATCATTCAGCATATCGGTATCGCAGTCTGTAATAGCCTCTGCCACCTTCTGTAAAGCTTCCATCTGCTTGTTTGCACCATCTACACATACTGCCTTGACAGCCTGCACCTCTTCTGTCTCCGGTGCGACTGCATCGAGTGCATCTAAGTATTCCTGATACTTCGGAATAATCGTATCATTTAATGCGGTTAAGAGCTGCTGGGAATCCGCATCCTCACCGGATACCTTTGCATTATACTCATCGATTGCTTCCTTCTGAAGAGCCTGAGCATCAGACATGTCTGTCAAATAGGTATACAGATCATCCTTTACCGGATCACTCTTTCCACAGGCTGTTGCAGAAAGCATCAGACCAGCCAAACATACTGCTACGGTTATCTTCTTTATGAATCGTTTCATATCCTATCTCCTATGTATTTCTTATAATGATTGTATGTATGATTATTTATATATTGTATGATAGATTTGAAATGAAGTCAATGCCGGTTCTGCATTATTTCTTAATCTTTCTTCTTATAAAAAGCCGGATACATATCCCTGCAAAAACTACCGCAGCCACTATTAGTATCGGAATCACCGGAATTGTCTGAATGCCTGTATTGATCAGTTTAAGCCCCTGATAAAGTGTGTATACACCAAACACAGAGAATATTGCGAATGCCAGTGTATTTAGCAATCCTTCCGGCACCTTACTCTTTAACAGATACCCTACCAGCATTCCGAGAATGTCTGCTGCAAAAAGTCCCAGAGAACAGCCAAGCCATACAATCAGTGCTGCTCCCATCCCCTCGTTTGCACCAAATGTGATAGCGGTCAACTGTGTCTTATCGCCAAGCTCTGCTACAAAGAATGTACAGAAGACTGCCAGAGGTGCGAATTTAATCTTTGATTTTCCCTCTTCTTCCTCTTCATCGTCATCATCACCGGCGATCGTGGATGCTGCAAAATACAGAAATGCCAGTGCTGCAGTGGCCTTAATGAGCCAGTCCGGAATAAATTCACTCACAAGCCCGCCTGCAAGAACAGCCAGTCCATTCAGTACAAGAATTGCAGCGGCCGTTCCCAATATAATATCCTTCAACTTATATTTAGATGTAAGTGCAATCAGCATAAGCTGCGTTTTATCTCCCATTTCTGCTATAAATTCCGTTAAAAATACTTTGAAAAATAATAGCATGTGTCTTCTGCTCCATTTATCTTATTATAATATAAACCGCATATGCGGCATAAAGTGCAACCATTACAAGTCCCTCGATTCTTCCAATCTTCTTCTTGGTTCCTGCAAATATCCATACACAGATTGTAAATCCGATCAATACACACAGATCAATAATATTCTCTGTAATGATACTGATTGGGCTGATCGCAGATGCGATACCGAGTACCATAAGGATGTTAAACACATTGGAGCCGATGGCATTACCGAGTGCCATATCAACCTCATTCTTTCTGGCTGCCACTATAGAGGTTACAAGCTCCGGAAGTGATGTTCCTATGGAAACAATCGTCAGTCCGATCAGGGTCTGACTCATTCCAAGATCACTTGCGATCCTTGATGCAGCGTCTACAGTTATATCTCCGCCGATGGCAATCGCAGCCGCTCCGCCGATGATGAAAAGGATACTGATCGGCACTGAACGCACCTTAATCTCTTCATCCGAACCGCCTTCAATCTCCACCTTTCTGCCTTCTTTGCTTGCTTTTAATGCAATCCTAATCATGTAGAAAATGTACCCTGCAAAGACTGCAATGAATATTACACCATCAAGATGTCCCAGTGTCATATTTGATTTATCGCCCAGACCGACGATTCCCAGAAGTAATAAAAGTCCCGCACAGATAAGGGAAAGTGGGATATCCCGCTTTATTGTTTCCTTTGCAACATTTACCGTTGCTATCATCGCACACACACCAATCACAACCATCAGATTGAAGATGTTGGAGCCCACGACATTACTTACCGCAAGTTCATTATTGCCTACAATCGAAGCGGATACACTCACCGCTGTCTCCGGAAGGGATGTCCCCATTGCAACGATTGTCAGTCCGATAATGATAGACGGAACATGCAGTCTCTTTGCCACACTGGAGCTTCCTTCCACAAAGAAGTCTGCACCTTTAATAAGCAGTACGAACCCTATGACAAGGAACAAAACAACAAGTGCAAATGGGGCGTTGTTAATAAAATTTTCCATGGCTTTCTCCTTTTCATTCTCCACAACAGTATTGCCAGCCGAAACATCTGCGATCACCGGTATCCAGATAAAAAAAGGCTCATGTATATCAACCATCTGCCAGTGTGTAGATACCGGCGGTTAATCGATATACATGAGTCTCATTATTTAAGATTTGCCAGATTATACTCTCTATTATAAT
>UQBG01000002.1 GCA_900539185.1 uncultured Clostridium sp. | reverse complement strand
TCCTGACTTCCGCAGAGTTCCTAAGCGGCATCACAAAGGAAGATAAGCTTCTTCCCGTCATCACCATTGTAATCCTGTATAGCAGTGAACCATGGGATGGACCAACCTCTTTATATGACATGCTGGCAACCAAAGATCCGGAGATATTGAAGTATGTGCAGGATTACCATATTCACTTAATTGCACCGGGCAACATGACCGATCAGCAGATACAATGTTTTCATAGTAGCATGCGAAAGGTATTAACCTTTATCAAATACGCAAAGGATAAGGAAAAGATGAAAGAAATAATGTCAGAAGAAGACTCCGACTTCTACCATGTAGATCGGGAAACGGCACAGTTTATCAAAGAAATGACAGGTGTTAACATAGAGATTCAAGAAGGCGAGGAGGATGTGAATATGTGTAAAGCGTGGGAAGACATGGCAATAGACATGAAAAATGAAGGCTTGCAGTTAGGACTGCGGCAAGGAGAACAGCGAGGGCTACAGGAAAATAGATTTTTGGTTATCAAAAACATGCTCCAGCGAGGTTACAGCGATGAGGATATCCTTGCCATTGCAGAGTGTGAACCGGAGGATATTGAACAGGTCAGAAAACAGTTATAAACAAATGTGCAAAGAGAGTGCCATAATGTTTTTTCTGTAAACAGCGATCGAAGGGAAAGGATGGATTCTGTGACGGGACCTCTGCGAACGTGGTTCCTTAATGAGTGCGAAGCACGAATTTAGGAACCCTACGCTGAGCAGCAGAGCGGGAGCGTGCCCGGAATAGAACCATCGTTGACTGTAGAGAGCGTTTATACAGGATGCTAATCAACTGATATTTGCTGACTGGCAGAGGTACCTTTATCAAATACGCAAAGGATAAGGAAAAGATGAAAGAAATAATGTCAGAAGAAGACTCCGACTTCTACCATGTAGATCGGGAAACGGCACAGTTTATCAAAGAAATGACAGGTGTTAACATAGAGATTCAAGAAGGCGATGAGGATATCCTTGCCATTGCAGAGTGTGAACCGGAGGATATCGAACAGGTCAGAAAGCAGTTATAGAAGTTCCTTAATGAGTGCGAAGCACGAATTTAGGAACCCTACGGTTTCCGTTCTTGTGGAAATTCCTGATGCCCAGATTACATTAATAAGACAATCGCTGAGATAGTAAAAACCAAACCATCTTATATAACGATTGAGGACTTAAATGTAAACGGAATGATGAAGAACCGACATCTTTCAAAAGCCGTTGCATCACAGAAGTTTTATGAGCTTAGAACTAAACTTCAATCTAAATGTAATGAAAACGGTATTGAGTTGACATTTTTTCCGGGACTAAGTGCAATTTCCTCTTTAGAAGTTGCCTTTCGTTTTAAAAATAACACCGACAATTATACCGATAAGAAATGCTTTTTTTTTTCTTCCTAATGATGTAGAATAGTAATATCTGTAAGTATAGTAACGGAAGAAACACAAAAAGGAGACAGAGGATTATGGCAGATATAAGAGCATTTCAAGGGTTTCGTCCAAGAGCAGACATTGTGGATCGGGTAGCAGCCCTTCCGTACGATGTATATAATCGGCAAGAAGCAAAGGCAGAAGTGGAGCGAGAGCCACTTTCATTTCTGAAGATTGATCGTGCAGAGACACAGTTTGATGATTCTGTGGATATGTATTCGCCGGAGGTATATGCAAAGGCGAAAGAATTACTAGATAAGATGATAAAGGATGGCATCTATATACAGGATGAGAAGCAGGTATATTACATATATGAGTTAAAGATGAATGGAAGAGCACAGACCGGAATCGTAGCTTGTGCATCCATTGATGATTATCAGAATAATGTAATTAAGAAGCATGAGAATACCCGAGAAGAAAAGGAACAGGATCGGATTCGACATGTGGATACCTGTAATGCACAGACCGGGCCGATTTTTCTGGCCTATCGGGCACAGGAGGCAATTGACAGGATCGTGCAGGAGGAAAAACAGAAGCCTCCGGTATATCAGTTTATTTCTCCGGACGGGATCGGTCATGCAGTCTGGGTGATCGATGAGGACGTGAAGATTCAGCAACTTGCGGAAGCATTTGAAAAGATTGATCACATCTATATTGCAGATGGACACCATAGAGCTGCATCTGCGGTCAAGGTAGGGTTAAAGCGAAGAGCAGAACATCCGGATTACGATGGAACGGAAGAGTTTAATTACTTCCTTTCGGTATTGTTTCCGCATGATCAGTTGATGATTATGCCATATAACCGTGTGTTAAAGGATCTAGGTGGAAGAACTGCAGAAGAATTTATCGCAGAGCTGAAGAAGGACTTTCAGGTGGAAGAATCTGAGACACCGGTTAGTCCGGAACATAAGTCAGAGTATGGAATGTATCTGGAGCATAAGTGGTATCGGTTACAGGCACATGCAGATATTTGCAGCGAAGATCCGGTAGAAGGTCTGGATGTATCTATTTTGCAAAAACAGGTATTTGAGAGGTTGTTACATATTGCAGATCCGCGAACAGATTCCCGTATAGATTTCGTCGGGGGAATTCGGGGATTGGAGGAACTTGAAAAGCGGGCAAATACAGATATGTGCCTTGCGTTTTCCATGTATCCGACATCGATTATAGAGTTGTTTGAAGTTGCCGATGCAAATCGTTTAATGCCACCAAAGTCTACATGGTTTGAACCAAAGCTAAGAAGTGGTATTTTCATACACCAGTTATAGGGGGAAGAGGAATGAAGACAAAAAAAGATGTATTTGCGATTAACTGGATGGAAGTAGATGCTTTGGTGAAGGCACGACATGACAATCCACATCACATATTAGGTATGCATGAATGTATTGACGACTTGTATGTGAATGCGTTTTATCCGGATATGGAAGAAGTAAAGGTTGTAAATATGAAAAATGGGAAAGAATATCCTATGGAAGCCAAACGGGTTTCAGGGTTCTTTTCTGTTAAGATTCCGAAGTGTAAGCGCTTTGATTACAAGCTTCGACTGGTACAGGCATCCGGTACGGTAACGGAAATCTATGATCCGTATATGTTTGATTCCGTCATTGATCCGATTGATATCAGTCTGTTTAATGAAGGGGTCCATTATGAGATTTATGAGAAGCTGGGCGCCCATCCTATGGTGGTGGATGGAATCCCGGGTGTTTTATTTGCGGTTTGGGCACCAAACGCGGAAAGAGTGAGTGTTGTAGCTGATTTTAATCATTGGGACGGACGGATTCATCCGATGCGCAAGCTGCCATATTCCGGTATTTTTGAGCTGTTTATTCCGGAGATTTCTGAAAATGAGATTTATAAGTATGAGATTCGGACGCGGAGCGGAGAACGGAAGATGAAGACGGATCCATATGGGAATGCGACAGAGTTGCGCCCATGCAATGCTTCGATTATTACAGACTTGCGAAAGTATCAGTGGCAGGATGAAGAATGGATGAAAGTGCGGGCAGAGAAGAATGCATACACAGCACCGATGTCTATTTATGAAGTATATCTGGGTGCATGGAAACGACCGACCGATGGAAGAGAGTATTTTAATTATCGGGAATTGGCAGAACAACTGGCAGACTATATGAAGGATATGGGCTATACGCATATTGAATTGATGCCGATTATGGAACATCCGTATGATCCTTCCTGGGGGTATCAGGTAACAGGTTATTATGCACCAACCTCCAGATATGGTTCGCCGGAGGATTTTATGTATTTTGTAGATTATATGCATCGTCAGGGTTTGTCGGTTATTATTGACTGGGTACCTGCACATTTTCCGAAGGATGAGAATGGCTTAGGACGATTTGACGGAACCTGCGTGTATGAGCATGAAGATCCTCGAAGAGGAGAACATCCACATTGGGGAACGTATATCTTCGATTATAGTAAACCGGAGGTAAAGAATTTCCTGATTGCAAATGCGTTGTTCTGGGCAGATAAGTATCATGTGGATGGTTTTCGAATGGATGCGGTAGCATCGATGTTGTATCTGGACTATGGCAGGGATTTTGGAAATTGGCTTCCGAATATGTACGGCGGAAATGAGAATCTGGATGCAATCGATATGTTAAAACAGTTGAATACAGTTATGAAAGAACGGTTTCCGGACTGTATTATGATTGCAGAAGAATCTACGGCGTGGCCGATGGTGTCACAGCCGGTAGAAGAAGGTGGTCTTGGATTTGACTTCAAGTGGAATATGGGCTGGATGAACGATTTTTTAGGTTATATGAAGCTGGATCCGTTATATCGGAAGTATCATCATAATGAACTAACCTTTAGCATGGTATATGCTTATAGTGAACATTTTGTTCTGGTGCTTTCCCATGACGAGGTCGTTCATGAGAAGGGCTCTATGATTGCAAAAATGCCGGGTGGATATGAGGACAAGTTTTCAAACCTGCGTCTGGCCTATGGTTTTATGATGATGCATCCCGGCAAGAAGCTTTTGTTCATGGGACAGGAGTTTGCACAGTTTAAGGAGTTCAATGAGTCTGATGAACTGGATTGGGGAATTTTTGAATTTGATGCACATGTATGTATTCGGGATTATTGCAGAGAGTTGAATCGGCTGTATCAGCAGGAACCGGCATTGTATGAACTGGATGATGATCCGGCAGGCTTTGAGTGGATTAACAGTATTGCTTCGAATGAAAGTCTTCTGATCTTTGCACGGAAGACAGAACGCAAAGAAGACACCTTGGTGGTGGTTTGCAATTTTACTCCGGTCGAACATGAAGATTATCGAATCGGTGTTCCGTTTGCGGGAAAATATAAGGAAATATTCTCCAGTGAAGAAGAGCGATTTGGTGGAGAAGGAAGGAAGAACAAAACATTGAAGCAGACAAAGAAGATTGCCTGTGATGAGCGGGAAGATTCCATTACCGTTTATATTCCGCCGCTTTCGATTTCTGTATTTAAGTACCATAAATAACAGGGGTGATAATGTTGAATGATATGGTTATGCAATTAACAGCCGCAACTCATGATGCCGGTTTTTATGAACAGCAGTTAGAACGGGCATGGAACTGGGTGACGGAAAAAGCAGTGAATGTACTGATTGCGCTTATTTGCCTGTGGATCGGAATGAAGCTGGTAAAGTGGGTTATGAAGCTGGTGCGGAGGTCTTTCGAGAAATCCAGACTGGATCCTACCGTTAGTTCCTTTTTGGGTTCCATTATTAATATTCTGTTGTATGTGTTGATTTTTATTACGGTAATATCAATTATCGGAATTCAGGTAACATCATTTGTAACACTGCTCGGAACAGCAGGTGTGACATTGGGACTTGCACTGCAGGGAAGCTTATCGAACTTTGCAGGTGGAGTGCTGATACTGGTTCTGAAGCCGTTTGTAATCGGGGATTATATACGGGAGGATACGCATGGAAACGAAGGAACGGTTGTATCCATTGATATTTTCTATACCAGGCTTCGCACCTATGACGGTAAAGTCATTGTAATACCGAACGGAACATTATCGAATACAAGCCTGACTAATCTGACAAAGCAGGAGAAGCGAAGGATTGATTTGAATATTCCGGTAGAATATAATGTGGATTTAAAGCAGGTAAAGTCTCTGTTGACAAAGATACTGGATCAGGAGACGATGGTACTGCAGGAAGAACCTAGAAATATTGTGCTTGATGCATTTGAGGACAGTTCTATGACGGTACTGATTCATGTTTGGGTGAAGACGGAAGATTACTGGCAGGCAAAATGGAGTCTGATGGAACAAATTAAGAATGTATTTGATGAAGAAGGGATTGTAATACCGTTTAATCAGCTGGATGTGCATATGATTCAATAACAAAATCCTGGAACTATTTTGATAGTTCCAGGATTTGTTTTACTAAATATGAAATTTCCTGTATGCGTTCTTCTGAACAGGTTTGTAATACCTGCACAATAACATCGTATTTTTCTTCGGTGACAGATCCAAAGAGTAGATAGTCAGTGGATACTTGAAGTGCAGTGGCCAAGTCAGCCAATGTATTCAAGGACATACCGCGTTGTCCGGACTCAATTGCACGTAAGAATTCTGGTGAGATATTTGCGAGTTCGGACAGATATTCGACTGTCATATGTTGTTTCTTGCGACATTCTTGGACACGAATGCCGATTTTCTTTCGTTCAACCATATTTTACCTCCATTTCCATTTTATTCCACTTGTATTTATTGTACAGATACTCTCAGTATTGAAAATATGTAAACTGGCAGAAACAATACGGAAAAAATCCGTACTTTTTTAGAAATTTAGTACTCTGGGTATCTTGTCTATAGACGCAAACCCGCTATGATACTAGACATAAACCTCAAATTGTGCTTGGCCGGAGGAAAAGAATGGGATGCCGAATGTTTCTGGATAGGACTTGTCGAACACGAAAGATTAGTGTAATATATTTTCTAGAATTCAGGAAAAGAGGTAACGATATGGCGCAGCTATGGGGTGGACGTTTCACAAAGGAAACGAATCAGTTAGTATACAATTTTAACGCATCAATTTCATTTGATCAGAAGTTTTTTCATCAGGATGTAAGAGGAAGCATTGCACATGTGACAATGCTGGCAGCTACCGGAATTCTGACAGACGAAGAAAAGGATCGTATCATTCAGGGCTTGGAAGGAATCGTAGCAGATGTAGATGCAGGAACACTGAAGATTACATCCGAGTATGAGGATATCCATAGCTTTGTAGAGGCGAATCTGATTCAGAGAGTTGGAGATGCAGGTAAAAAACTACATACAGGAAGAAGTCGGAATGATCAGGTTGCACTGGATATGAAATTATATGTCCGGGATGAGATTCAGGCGGTTCAGGAAATTCTGATGGATTTGATGAAAGTGCTGCATCGGTTAATGAAGGAAAATGTAGAAACCTATATGCCGGGCTTCACGCATCTGCAGAAAGCACAGCCAATTACCTTTGCACATCATATGGGCGCTTATATGGAAATGTTTAAGCGAGACTATTCCCGTCTGGCTGATATCTATGAACGGATGAATTATTGCCCATTAGGAGCCGGAGCGTTGGCCGGTACTACCTATCCACTGGATCGGAATTTAACGGCAGAGCTGCTTGGATTTTACGGACCAACATTGAATAGTATGGATTCTGTATCGGATCGGGATTATGTAATAGAGATGTTATCTGCATTTTCTATGATTATGATGCATTTAAGCCGCTTTTCTGAGGAGATTATTATATGGAATTCCAATGAGTATCAGTTTATCGAATTGGATGATG
This sequence comes from uncultured Clostridium sp., assembly GCA_900539185.1. Lineage (GTDB taxonomy): Bacteria > Bacillota > Clostridia > Lachnospirales > Lachnospiraceae > CAG-632. The sequence continues at coordinate 161,844 of UQBG01000002.1, read as the reverse complement.
CCTATAGTACCGGAAGTTCCATTATGCCACAGAAGAAGAATCCGGATATTGCAGAGCTGGTAAGAGGGAAGACAGGTCGGGTATATGCTGCGTTGACCGGTATGTTGACAACCATGAAGGGGATCCCTCTGGCATATAATAAGGATATGCAGGAGGATAAGGAGCTGACATTTGACGCCATAGATACCGTTAAGGGCTGTCTGATGCTGTTTACCGGAATGCTGGATACAATGACGATTCATAAGGAACGGATGGAAAACAGTGCAAAACAAGGCTTTACAAATGCTACGGATGCTGCAGATTATCTGGTGAATCATGGGGTTCCGTTCCGGGATGCGCACGGTATCGTAGGACAATTGGTTTTATACTGTATAGACAAGGGGATTTCTTTGGATGAAATGAGCCTGCAGGAGTATCAGGCAATCAGCCCTGTGTTTGAAGCAGATATCTATGAAGCAATCGCGTTGGAAACCTGTGTGGAGAAACGAAATACAGTTGGTGCACCGGGGAGAAAAGCCATGGAGGCTGTGATTGCTGTGAATGAGGCGTACCTAAACGAGAAAATAAATGAAAAGAAGTAATAATAGAGAATTGTATTTTGACTGATGATAAAATTCTGAAAGAGGGTCCTCAGAGAAAATATAATGTGAGGAGGAACGATTTCGGAAGGCAAATAAAAATAAGCAGGTGAGGAATCGTGAGGATCATTTTATTATCAGAGAAAGAGGATATGGTAAATGAATTTAGGAAAAGGATAGAGAATATTCCGTTTCTGTCTATAGAAGCGACCTTAAATAGTCCGAAAGAAGTAATGCAATATAAAAAGGATCATGATGTAGATCTGTTGGTAATGAGTACTGAAAATGAGACGTTTGATAGTCTCGAGTTTGGTAAAAGAATCCGGCAGGAGGATGGACATCTGATCCTTTTTTATATTTCTGAACAAAATCAAAAAGCACTGGAAGCAGTAAAGCTACACGCAGCTGTATTATTGAAACCCTATAAGGCAGAAGATGTACTATATGCATTTGAAATGGCGTATCTGTTATATAAGAGAAAGCCGAAACGGATTTACGCCAGAACCTTTGGGTATTTTGATTTGTTTTTGGATGGGAGACCACTTGTATTTAAGAGCGGAAAGGCAAAGGAGCTTTTGGCATTGCTGATAGATCGTAGGGGAGGAACGGTTGATACAGTTCAGATCATAGCAGCGCTCTGGAATGATCGTCCGCGGGATGAATCGACACAGTCTCTTTGTAGTAAACTATGCAAAACATTACAAAAAGAACTAAAATACTATGGAATAGAAGAACTGCTGGTTTCATCGAGAAATAGCAGATATATCGACACAGATCTGTTGGATTGTGATCTGTATGACTTACAGGATGGTAAAGAGGAAGCAAAGAAATTATACTATGGAGAATATATGTCAGACTACACATGGGCGGAATATCGCAATTATTCGCTTTCTAAATACATGTAGCGACTGAATTCAGTTCCATTAGAATTCCATTTCTATGCGACGAAAATTCTGTTGTTTGCTGTATAATCATAGACAAAAAACAGGAAGGGAGAGAAGTTTATGATTAAAGTGTTGATTGCTGTAAACAACAGAGAGGAGGGAGTCAGACTGGCAGACTATTTTCGATCAAAGGGAGATATCGAAATAGCCGGTATTGAAAACGGTGGACAACGGGCATATGATAAGATTTTAGCCCTACATCCGGATGTGGTAGTAATGAATATGATACTACCGGAGATTGATGGATTGGGAGTTATGGAGGAACTGGTTTCCAATCTGGATGTTCCACGGTTGCCGAGAGTAATCGTTCTTTCAGCCGTGGACAATCCGGTGATTATGGACTGTGCCTGTCAGACGGGTGTTGATTATTACATCATGAAGCCATACCGAATGGAGATGGTCTATAACAGAATTGAACAGCTGGTACAGCCGGTGACCGAACGGGCAGACCGGCGGGCAATCGCTACCAGAAAGTCAGAGATAAAGAGGGAAGATGGGACTCTGACCGGTGTGGAGGATACATATCTGGAAGCAGAGATTACAGATGTGATGCGAAAAATCGGAGTTCCGGCACATATAAAGGGATATCAGTATATCCGAACCGGTATTATGATGGCAGTCCGGGATATTGCGGTTCTGAATTATATTACAAAGCTGTTGTATCCGACGATTGCAAAGCAGTACAATACCACATCAAGCAGCGTGGAGCGTGCGATTCGGCACGCAATCGAAATCGCATGGAGCAGAGGGGATGTAGAGGTGCTTCAGGACGTATTTGGATATTCGGCTGCGGGAAATCGAAGAAAACCAACCAATTCGGAATTTATAGCACAGATCGCAGATAAGTATCGTTTGAGTTATAATATGAGAATGCAGGCATAAAAAAGGAGAGATTCTGTTTGGAATCTCTCCCTTTTTATGCCTTGTTAAGACTGCTTTGTGTTATCCTTGTTCCGCTCTGCATCCAGCATTGCACGTACCTTCATGGACAGACCGAAGAGGTTGATGAAACCATTTGCATCCTTATGATCGTAAAGATCACCGGTAGTAAAGCTTGCCAGCTCCTCGCTGTACAGAGAATATGGAGAAGTGGTGCCGGCCTTGATGATATTACCCTTATAGAGCTTCATCTTAACCTCACCGGTTACACGATCCTGTGTACTTTCGATAAATGCCTGCAGGGCTTCCCGTAATGGGCAGAACCACTTTCCTTCATATACCATATCGGCAAATTTGCTGCCTACGATCTTCTTAAATGCTAAGGTATCACGATCCAGAATCAGTTCCTCTAACTGCATATGAGCTTCCATCAGAATGGTTCCGCCGGGAGTTTCATAAACACCACGGGACTTCATACCAACGACACGGTTTTCCACGATATCAATAATACCGATACCATGTTTGCCACCCAGACGATTCAGTTCACGGATGATATCAGATACCTTCATCTTCTTGCCATTTACGCTGGTAGGAATACCCTTTTCAAAGGTTAAAGTAACGTATTCACCTTCTTCCGGAGCCTTTTCCGGTGTGGTTCCGAGAACCAGAAGATGATCGTAATTTGGCATGTTTGCAGGTGATTCCAGTTCCAGACCTTCATGACTGATATGCCACAGATTCCGATCGCGGCTATAGCTGTTGTCTACAGAGAATGGAAGATGAATGCCATGCTGTCTGCAGTAATCAATCTCAGCATCACGGGAATCCATTGTCCATTCCGGCTGTCTCCAGGCAGCGATAATCTTGATATCAGGTGCCAGTGCCTTAATGGTCAATTCAAAACGAACCTGATCATTTCCCTTACCGGTAGCACCGTGGCAGATAGCGACAGCACCTTCTTTTCTGGCGATTTCAACCAGCTTCTTGGCAATAACCGGACGAGCCATTGAAGTGCCCAGAAGATATTTATATTCATAAACACCATTTGCCATTACGGTAGGTACGATATAGTCATCACAGAATTCGTCTACAACATCTTCTATATACAGCTTAGAAGCACCGGACAGCTTTGCACGCTCATCCAGACCTTCCAGCTCACTTTCCTGTCCTACATCGATACAAACACAGATGACATCATAATCATAGGTTTCCTTTAACCATGGAATAATAGCGGTAGTATCCAGACCGCCGGAATAAGCCAGTACAACTTTCTCTTTCATAGAATACATGATCCTCCTTAAAATCTCATCTCATCAATTTTCTCATTGACTAAATACAAATATACAACTATAATGCATATTATGCAAGCAGTTTTTCAAAGAATCTTATTGCTCATTATGCAAATGAATGGAATAATATTCATAAAATATGAATAAATATTCATACAAGAGCGGAAGGAAGCACAAGAATATGAAGAACTGGAATTCAGGCAAAAGCAGAAAAGAGGAATAATTATGATTAAAGCAGGAATTATTGGTTCTACAGGATATGCAGGTCAGGAGATTGTTCGACTGCTGATGGGGCATAAGGACGCAGAGATTGTCTGGTATGGATCCAGAAGTTACATAGATAAGAAGTATTATGAAGTGTTTGGAAATATGTTTCAGATCGTAGATGCAAAGTGCATGGATGATAACATGGAAGAACTGGCACAGAAAGCAGATGTGATCTTTACCGCAACACCACAGGGCTTGTGTGCTTCTCTGGTAAATGAGTCCATTCTGGAAAAAACAAAGATCATTGATCTGAGTGCAGACTTTCGGATCAAGGATGTAAACGTCTATGAAAAATGGTATGGAATCGAGCATAAGAGCCCACAGTTCATAGACGAGGCGGTATATGGACTCTGTGAGATTAATCGGGAAAAAATAAAGGGTGCCCGGCTGATTGCAAATCCGGGATGTTATACAACCTGTTCGATCCTGTCCTTTTATCCGCTGATGAAGGAAGGACTGATTGATCCGAAGTCTGTGATTATCGATGCGAAGTCCGGGACCTCCGGAGCCGGACGAGGGGCAAAGGTGAACAATTTGTTTTGTGAGGTCAATGAAAACATAAAGGCATATGGTGTATTGACACACAGACATACACCGGAGATTGAGGAGCAGCTGGGGTATGCAGCAGGAGAAGATGTAACGATCATCTTTACACCGCATCTGGTTCCGATGAACCGGGGAATTCTGGTGACCGGTTATGCGAATCTGACAAAGGATGTCAGCTATGATGAGGTACGGGCTGCGTATGATAAATATTATGCAAAGGAGCGGTTTGTACGAGTACTTGATAAGGATGTATGTCCGGAAACACGCTGGGTAGAGGGAAGCAATTATGTAGATGTGAACTTCAAGCTGGATCCGCGGACGAATCGAGTTGTGGTAATGGGTGCTTTGGATAATATTGTAAAGGGTGCTGCCGGTCAGGCAATTCAGAATATGAATCTGGCATTTGGACTGCCGGAGACGGAAGGACTGGAACTGGCACCGATGTTCCCATAGGTTTCAAGGATATAGGATAATGAAGTTACGGAGGTAAAACAGTATGAGTGGAATAATAGAGATACAGGGTGCAATCACAGCTCCGAAGGGCTTTCAGGCGGCAGGACTTCGGGCGGGAATTAAGCCAGGAAAAACGAATAAGGATATGGCTATGGTAGTCAGTACTGTACCGTGTGTGGCAGCCGGAGTATTTACCAGAAATCTGGTAAAGGCAGCGCCGGTTCAGTGGGATGCACAGATTCTGGAAAAGCATGGTGTGGCACAGGCCGTAGTTGTGAATAGCGGAATTGCAAATGCCTGTACCGGTGAGCAGGGCTATGAGGATGTAAAGAAGACGGCAAAGGCAGTTGCGAAGGAACTGGATATCAAGACAGAGCAGGTGGTTGTAATGTCAACCGGAGTCATCGGACAGCCACTTCCGATGGATACGATCCTGCAGGGGGTTGAAATGCTGCGGGAGCAGTTGAGCCAGAGTGAACAGGCCGGGCATGCTGCGGCAGAAGCAATTATGACAACGGATACGCATTCGAAGGAGATTGCCATTGAATTCTCATTAAAGGGTAAGACTGTCCGGATGGCCGGAATGTGTAAGGGTTCCGGTATGATTCATCCAAATATGGGAACGATGCTGGGTGTGATTACAACCGATGCTATGATTACCCAGGAACTTTTGTCGGCGTGTCTGAAGGAACTGGTAGAGGATACCTTTAATATGGTATCCGTCGATGGAGATACCTCTACAAATGACAGTGTGGTTGTTCTGGCAAATGGACTGGCAGAGCATGATCTGATTAAGGAGGAAGATGAGGATTACGAAACCTTTAAGAGTGCACTGAAAAAGGTGATGACCTATCTGGCGCAGAATATTGCGGCTGATGGAGAGGGCGCAACCAGACTGCTGGAAGCGACAGTTATACATGCTTCGGCAAAGGAGCAGGCGAAGATTCTGGCAAAGGCAATAATAACATCAAATCTGACAAAGGCGGCTGTATTTGGGATGGATGCAAACTGGGGAAGAATCTTATGTGCTATGGGATATTCCGGTGCGGAGTTTGATCCGAATCAGGTAACAATCCGGATCAGTAGTCAGGAAGGTACGGTAACATTAGTTGAACACGGAATGGCAACGGATTATGATGAAGAGGAAGCAACAAAGATCCTGTCACCGGATAAGGTAACCGTGTTGGCAGATATTCATGCAGGAGAACAGGAAGCAACCGCATGGGGCTGTGACCTGACTTATGATTATGTGAAGATTAATGCCGATTATCGTTCTTAACAGTATACGGAACCAAACCGGAAACAGAGATACAGGAATCATATAGGAATCATATAGGAAAGGAAAGAGATAGAAAGATGATTAATAATGAAAATAGTATGGATCAGGTAATTATAAAGGCACAGACACTGATAGAAGCAATGCCGTTTATACAGAAGTTCCGTGGCAAGAAGATTGTTGTCAAGTATGGCGGAAGTGCAATGTTGGATGATACCTTAAAGTATAATGTAATCAAGGATGTGGCACTATTAAAGATGATCGGTATGCAGCCGATTATTGTACATGGCGGCGGTAAGGAAATCAGTAAGTGGGTACGACTGTCCGGCAAGGAACCACAGTTTGTAAACGGTCTGCGTGTTACGGATGCGGAAACGATGGAGATTGCCGAGATGGTGCTGTCAAAGGTGAACAAAGGACTGGTACAGATGATGCAGAAGCTGGGGCTGAATGCAGTCGGAATCAGCGGCAAAGATGGCGGTCTGATGACCTGCAAAAAGCGTCTGCCGGATGGAAAGGATATCGGATATGTAGGAGAGGTTGTAAAGGTTGACAGTACGATTCTGGATACATTACTGGCAAATGATTTTATTCCTGTAGTTGCTCCGATCGGAATCGGTGAGGACTATGCATCTTATAATATTAATGCAGATGATGCCGCCTGTGCGGTAGCCAGAGCAATCAAAGCGGAAAAGCTGGTATTCCTGACAGATATTGAAGGTGTATTTGTAGATCCAACGGATAAGAATACCCTGATTTCTGAGATGACAGTGGAAGAAGCACAGGAGTTTATCGAGAAGGGTGTAGTAGGAGGCGGTATGCTTCCGAAGCTTACCAACTGCATCGATGCGATCAACAATGGAGTGGCCAGAGTCCATGTACTGGACGGACGGGTAGAGCACTGCCTGCTTCTGGAGTTCTTTACTACAAAGGGTATTGGTACAGCGATATTAAAAGAACCATTATTCTAATACATGGAATGAATGAAAAGAAGAACAGAAATGAGGCAGACTATGAAAACAGGGAAGAAACTTACAGCATGGATCGTGGCTGTCCTGATGATTGCCGGTTTGGCAGGCTGTGGAAAAGAAGAGGCAGAACCGACAGAAACGGTTACAACCTATGAGACATTTGAACAGACCGTTGCCTCTGTTAAAACAACCACAAAGGCAGAAGACGGAAGTGAAGTTCCGGTTGAACTGAATCTGTGGTATACCGATGCGACCGATGCACCTTATCTGGAGGCGGCGGCCGCAGACTTCCATGACCGATATGGAGTACAGGTGGTATGTACCTGTGTAGATGATATGAATTATCTGGAAACAATCAATCAGGCAAATGTGGATGGAAACGGACCGGATATTTTTCTGACATCGAACGATGAGATACGGAAGCTGCGGTTGGCAGGGCTGACAACAGAGAATCCGTTATATACAGATACATTCTGGTCAGAGCATTATCCGGAGGCTGCAAAACAGGCAAGTACCTCAGAGGGAAAGCAGTATGGATATCCGATCTACATGGATACCTGTATGATGATCTATGATACGGCAACCACAACACAGCCGGAAAGCTTTGAGAGCCTTGCAGACTTTGCTGTGAATTTTGTGGATGAAACAAATACAAAGGTGATTTTTCGATGGGATATAGCGGATCCGTTTTTTGATTATCTGTTCCTGGGAAATGGAGCAGAAATCCTGGGTGAGAACGGAGAGGATACCGATACGTTTAGTATTAATAACGATACAGTGATTCAGAATATGAGCTATTATCAGTCTTTGCATGAGTATTTTTCGATTGACGTGGACAATAGCTCTTACGATCAGGTAAAGGCAGAGCTGACGAATGGTACGCTGGTTTATGGAATTGTAAAGACGGATGTTTTGCGGGATATGGGAAGTTATGGAAGCAGCTATGCACTTTGTCAGGTGCCGGCGTTGACCGGAGAGCTATCCGTACAGGTACCGTCGATTACCTATGGGGCATTTGTAAATGCATTTACAAAGCAGCCGGAATATGCAAACTTACTGGGAGCTTATTTATCCTACGAATATGCAGAGAATCAGTTTGGCCTGAGCCGGAAAGTCGCTGTCCGGAGTGATCTGAACCGGACGGACGGTAATGAGACGGCAGCGTATGCGCAATATCAGAATTCAACACCTACGCCAAAGGCATTGGAGAACGGTGATTTCTGGATCTACACAGAAATATGCTTTAAGAATATATGGAATGGCAGTGATGTGACGACAGAACTAAATGAACTTCAGACAAGAATGGAAGAACGATTGCAGAACTAAGCCATCCGGAACAGAAGAATCGAAGAAAACAGAAAATGCCCCGCATACATTGAGAAAATTCGTACAAGATAATAGCAGTACGAAAAGGAGGTTTTAAAGTATGTGGGGCATTTTGATTGCATTAATATCCGGTGCGTTGATGAGTCTTCAGGGGGTGTTTAACACCGGTGTGACGAAACAGACCGGAACCTGGTTGACGAACAGCTGGGTACAGTTGACGGGTTTTTTGATATGTGTCGTGGTCTGGTTTGTAAAGGAACGGCAGGAAAGTCATATTACCAGTCTCTTTCAGATTGATCATAAGTATATGCTTCTGGGCGGCGTGATCGGTGCATTTATTACATTGACGGTTATCATAAGTATGAGGAATCTGGGACCTGCACAGGCGGTATTACTGATTGTAATCTCGCAGGTGGTCGTGGCATATCTGATTGAGTTATTTGGTTGGTTTGCAGTTGAAAAGGTTGGATTCCAGTGGTCAAAGCTGGTAGGCGTGATCGTAGCAGTTGCAGGGTTGATCATATTTAAGTGGAAATAGTGAAAAAAGTAAAAAAACAAAAAAAGCTATTGTATTCGATACCAATTATGGTAGAATAATTACATGTGATGCTATAAGATCTGTGTAGTAGAAAGAGGTTAGGAGTGCATAGATTTTATAGGTGTTTTATGATGGTAAGCTATGGCTTGATGGGGATTTTTCTGTTGGCTGGCTGCGATGGACATGCGGATACGTTTTCTCTTTCCGAACAGGGTGCGGAACAGACGGAGGATGCCGGACAGGAAACGTCCGGTGATCGGACGGAATGGCCTGTGGATCTGTCGGAGGAGACAGAAGAGACGGAGGAGACGGAAGCATCGCAGATATGTGTGTATGTTTGCGGTCAGGTTCAGGCTCCGGGCGTCTATTATCTGGATGCGGGAAGCCGGATTTGTGATGCCGTTTCGGCAGCAGGTGGCTGTCTGGACACGGCAGATACCTGTGCTGTAAATCAGGCAGAACGGTTAGTGGATGGCAGTCGCATTTATATTCCGCAGGAGGGAGAAACCGCAGTCTCCATATCTATGGGAGATATGGAACAGGCGGATGGACTGGTACATCTGAATCGGGCAGATAAAGAAACGCTTATGACACTTCCGGGTATTGGAGAAACAAAAGCGGATGCGATTCTGGAATATCGAGATAGTCACGGAGGATTTACAAAAAAAGAGGAACTAATGGATATCCCGGGGATTAAAGACGGGGTGTTCCGGAAGATAGAAGATTATATAACGGTTGAATGAGGTGTGACATGAAGCGAGTGCTGGTTGTGGATGATGAGAAGTTAATTGTAAAGGGAATTAAGTTCAGTCTGGAGCAGGATGATATGCAGGTGGATTGTGCTTATGACGGAGAAGAGGCTTTGGCAATGGCAAAGCAGACGGAGTATGATATTGTGCTTTTGGATATTATGCTTCCGAAGCTGACAGGGCTGGAGGTATGCCAGCAGATTCGCGAGTTTTCAAATATGCCGATCATTATGCTGACGGCAAAGGGTGAGGATATGGATAAGATTCTGGGACTGGAATACGGAGCAGACGATTATATTACCAAGCCATTCAACATATTGGAAGTAAAGGCACGTATGAAGGCAATTATGAGACGAAACGGTAAGAAGACAGAAGTTGCGGAACCTGTACGAAGATTGACAGCCGGGGATCTGACATTGGACTGTGACAGCCGTCGTGTAGTGATTGCAGGAAAGGAGATCAATTTAACAGCAAAGGAATTTGACCTTCTGGAGCTTCTGGCATTTAATCCGAATAAGGTATATTCCAGAGAAAACCTTCTGAAAACAATCTGGGGAAGTGAGTATCCGGGCGATGTAAGAACGGTGGATGTTCATATTCGAAGACTGCGTGAGAAGATAGAGGATCATCCGGGAGAGCCGAAGTATATTCATACGAAGTGGGGTGTTGGTTATTACTTCCAGGGCTAAACCACTAAAGAGACAATTGAAAAGCTTTCGGTTTACGATATTTCTCGGATTTTTTGTGGCAATGCTCCTTATGATCTTTGCAACCGGACAGGTCATGCAACAGTCTTATCATAAGAAATTGTTAGAGAATAAGATTTATCAGGTGCAGAGTCAGTGCAATATTCTGGCCAGTCAGGTACTGTTGAATGAGTTTATGATTTCCAGTGCGACGGATAATCTGAATATTGAGATTGATCAGTTGGCCAATGTGCTGGAAGGACGGATTATCATCGTTGATTCCGACTATAAGATTGTGAAGGATACATATACGATAGAGCAGAATAAGTATATGATGTCTACAGAAGTTCATGATATCATGCAGGGAAAGAATAGCAGTCATTATGAACTGATTGATCAGAATCAATATGCGGAGATTATGGTTCCGATTCTGGATTCGGCAACCGTTACTTCCACGATCGAGAAGAACGGCTCATCCGCAAGCCGTATGGCGGCAAATGCCAACGAGGTGAAGAAGGCAAAAGGTGTGATTATCTGTATTGTGTCCATTCATGATCTGACGGAAACAGATAGTTATATGCAGGCACAGGGACGGCTGTTGTATGCATTGTTTATTTTTGTTACCCTTTTGATTTCATTATTTATGGCATATCTGATACCGCGACCGTTAAAGCAGTTGAACCGTCGGTTGAAACAGGTATCGGAAGGACATCTGGATGAGAAGATTGAACTGGAGAGCAGTACGGAGATTACGGATCTGACAGATACTTTAAATCAGATCCTTAGTAAGATACAGGTGTTGGAGAACTCCAGACAGGAGTTTGTATCCAATGTGTCGCATGAGTTAAAGACACCGATTACATCGATGAAGGTATTGGCAGATTCTCTGCTTGCACAGGAAAATGTACCGGCAGAGATGTATCGGGAATTTATGACAGATATTGCAGGCGAGATCGACCGTGAGAATAAGATCATTACAGATCTTTTGACATTGGTGCGGCTGGATAAGCAGGCAGAAGATCTGAATATAGAGACCGTAAACATTAATGAGCTGTTGGAACTGTTGTTAAAACGGATTCGGCCGATAGCGGCGAAGAGAAATATTGAGATCGTATTTGAAAGCATGCGGGAGGTTCTGGCAGAGGTAGATGAGGTGAAACTGTCACTGGCATTTACAAATCTGATCGAGAACGCCGTAAAGTATAATATAGATGATGGCTGGGTTCGGGTGACGCTGGATGCCGATCATAGATTCTTCTATGTAAAGGTGTCCGACTCTGGTATCGGAATTCCGGAAGAAAGTCAGGAACAGGTATTCGAACGATTTTACAGAGTGGATAAGTCTCATTCCAGAGAGATCGGTGGTACTGGACTGGGACTGGCAATCACCAGAAATGCGATATTAATGCATAAGGGTGCGATTAATTTGTATAGCAGGCCGGGAGAAGGTACTACATTTACAGTACGGATTCCGTTAGCTTATATCAGCTAGGAAGGGGAGTGTAGGAAGAATGAAACGATGGTTTGGTATATTGCTGTCGATCTGCCTGATCTGGACATTAACAGGCTGTTCCGGCTCCGAGACAACATCGACTGAGAGTACGGAGCTGACAGAGGGCAGTATCTATATGTATTATATAGATCCGGTGAAGTACGAACTACTTTCAAAGGTATATACGGTGGATGCGAATCAGACGGAGGATGAAGTGATTTCGGATCTGCTTTCAAATCTGTTTCAGAAGAACATAGAAGGACAGACGAACCTGATACCAAGTTCTATGAAGGTAGTATGGTACTATTATAATACCGACACACATATGTTGCAGATGCGTGTAAATGTAGCAAATGAACTGGATGATTCCTATGTGGAGGTATTGTCAAAGGCTGCAATTACGAATACACTTTGTCAGTTGGATTATGTCAGCAACGTACAGTTTGAAATCTATGACTCCTCTACAATGATGGAGAATGGAAATACGATCGAGACATATGATGAAGTATCTTTTGTCAATGCAGAGGCGGAAGGCGGATATCTGCAAAAGGGTGTTATAACCCTGTATTTTGCAAATGAAACCGGGGACATGCTGGTAGAATACGATAAGTCGGTGGAAATAACAAATAATGTTTCTCTGGAGCAGCTGGTAATCGAATCACTTATCACAGGGCCGTTGCGGGACGGCTATAATCCAACCATTCCGGTTGGAACAACATTAAAAAAGATATCGATTAAGGATGGTGTGTGCTACGTGGATCTGTCCGGTGAGTTCAATAATACACTGGATAGCTGTATGGATATGGTGACGATTTATTCCATTGTGAATTCGTTGTGTGCACTTCCGACGATCAATAAGGTACAGTTCCTGATTAATGGAGAGAAACAGGCGTTTTATAGAGAAACGATACCATTTGACGGTATGTTCGAACAGGAAATGGATATGGTAGAACCGGAGGAAGTGGAGCTGCCATTAAAAAGTAAGGATGTGTAATAACAGAACATGATCAAACGACCACTGTTGTTTGGAGTCGTGGCGTTTGTAGCAGGGATGAGCATAGAAAGAATTTTGCACATGACAATGGGGGTTGGCATGGCTGTTGGCTTGGTTCTTTTTGGTCTGGTATGGTTCAGATTCAGAAAGAAGGGGCAACAGTGCATGCCATTTTTTATTTATGCGGTATGTGGACTGTTGGGAGCTATAAATGGATATCGCTGTGAAATCCCGGATGCGTATTCGGATAATCTGGATCGGTATCAGGGAGGACAGGCGGAGGAATGTGAGATTACCGGACAGGTAAAACGAATAGAAGAACAGCAGGAACGCAGGGTTCTTCTGGTACAGACGGACGAGATACAGGGAAACGGTTATCGAGTGACGGCGGTTTATATCGTGCGGATCTATGACACGACGGGGGAAACGCTTCGGATCGGAGATGAGATACAGGCACGGATCCGATTATGGAAGCCACAGGAACCGACGAATCCCGGAGAATTTAACAGTGCTGTTTATTATCGCGCCAGAGGGATTGATTTTCTGGGGAGTACCCAGAGTCTGGTTGTATATCGGGATGGATATGCACCGATTCGAAGATGGTTGGTTCAACTGAAGATGCAGGCGCAATCGGTATTTGATGTGACATTGCCAGAACGGGAGGCTGGGATTATGAATGCCATGCTGTTAGGAGACACCGGTGAGATGGATGCATATACGAAAAAACTTTATCAGAGAAATGGGATTGCACACATACTGGCGATATCAGGTCTACATCTGTCGATATTGGGCAGCACCTTTTATCGGTTGCTACGGCGCCTGCACTGTTCTTATATCGGAGCTGGAGTCCCTGTGATTATATTGCTTGCGGCCTATGGATGGCTAACGGGTTTTAGCGGTTCGACCGTTCGGGCGGTTATTATGTTTGGGTTGATGATCGGAGGCGATATGCTGGGAAGAACCTATGATACCGGAACAGCATTGGGGCTGGCATGTCTGATCATTCTGATAGAAAATCCATGGCGGTTGATGGATGCCGGATTTTGGTTATCGTTTGGTGCCGTTTTTACATTGGGTATGATTGTTCCTATCGTAGAAGAGTGGTTCTTTCAGTCTGAGGAAGAGCATCGGATCAAAAACGGAAACCGGAAGACAGAAAAAGGGAGACGGCATTGGCTTGGGCGACTAACAAAAGCACTGCGAACAGGAATGATTCTGCAGTTGGTAACCGGACCGATTGTGTTGTACTTTTACTATGAATATCCGGTTTATAGTGTATTCCTGAATCTGGTGGTGGTACCGCTGGTGACACCGGTAGTAATCTGTGGGCTGCTTGGGTTGATTCTGTATCCGATCTGGCCGTTTCTGAGTGGTATTGTGTTGCTTCCGTGCAGATGGATATTGCAGATCTTCTTTTGGCTGTGTCAGATCGCAGACCGATTGCCGGGGAGCGTATGGCATGCCGGAGAGATTAAGCTATGGCAACTGGGAGTTTATTATGGACTGCTCATTTTATTGGGGCTGGCATATCGATATCGACGGAGGCTGACATCGGTTGCAGTGCTGGGCCTGATAGTTCTGATGCTATTTCGAAGGGAAGGCGGTCAGGTGCGTATCGTTATGCTGGATGTCGGCCAGGGGGACGGAATTCTTATCGAAACGCCCGGAGGAAGTCATGTTCTGATGGATGGAGGCAGCAGTTCACGGAGCACTATCGGAGAATACGTGATTTTGCCGGCACTTCGATATTATGGCAGTAGAACTCTGGACTATGTGTTTGTCAGTCATATGGATGAGGATCATGTGAATGGGATTCAGGAACTGATAGGTTTGTCAGTTGACCGGGAACTTACGATTCGGTATCTGGTAGTTCCGAAGCTGGCACAGACAGATCGGGAGTTTCAGGAACTGCTTGTACAAGCAGAGAAAGCCGGTATTCGGATTCTTCTGCTCGATGCAGGAGAGAAACTGGAGGTAGATTGTGTTACATTTCAATGCCTGTATCCGGTTGATGGTGAGGAAGAAATGGAAAATACAGATAAGAATAATCGTTCCATGGTAATAGCACTCCGGTATCGGCATTTCCGTATGCTGTTTACCGGAGATCTGGAAGCGACCGGAGAGGCGGAACTTATGAAGTCTTTGCGAGAATGTGAGGAGCTGTATGATTACGATGTGCTGAAGGTTGGGCATCATGGTTCTTCCGGAGCCTCCTCCGAAGCGTTTCTGGATGCGGTTCGGCCTGTGATAGGGCTGATATCCTGTGGAAGAAATAATCGATATGGGCATCCGCATGAGGAGACGTTGGAGCGACTGGAGACAGCAGGCGTCCGCTGGTATTGTACAAAAGAAGTGGGAGCAGTTATTCTTACTTCGGACGGAGTCGACAGAATGTCTGTTTATGGATATCTTCCATAGAATGACTGGTCAGATGAAAAAAAATATGCTAACATAAAAAGAGATTTATTGAAGTGACTGAAAGGAGAAAAATTATGACTACAAAGACAGCAAGAGAAATAACGCTTAGAAAGCTGACAATAAAGGAGCAGACGATAGCAACTGTTACGGCGATTGTTGCTGCAGTAGCACTGCCGCAGATCTTTCATGTAATCGGTGCTGTATCCGGGCTTGGAACAGCATTGGGTGAAACCTTTCTGCCGATGCATCTTCCGATTCTGCTGGTTGGTTTGATTGCGGGACCATATGCAGGAGCGATCGCCGGACTGTTCGGACCTTTGGCCAGCTTTGCATTATCCGGAATGCCAAAGGCCGGTATGCTTCCGTTTATGATGATCGAGTTATGTATCTATGGATTGTGTGCAGGACTGTTAAGAAATGCAAAAATGCCTACCATCTGTAAGGTTTTAATCGCACAGGCAGCAGGTAGAGGAATTCGGGCACTGGCAATCTTGTTTGCGGCATATGTTCTGAATCAGATAACGATTCCGGTATCCGTTATCTGGACAAGTATTGTAACCGGACTGCCGGGATTGATTCTGCAGTGGGCATTCCTGCCACTTTTGATGTACTGGGTAGGAAACCGAAGCCGAGAGGATGTATAATATGAATGCAGATACCAGGCAGGCAAAAAAGTGTTTGGAGGAAGGAACATATACATGTGTATTATATAAGGGAGATTCTGTATATACCAGTCGGGAACGGGGAGTAAAGCCTCTGTTAGACTGGCTGGATCAGAAAGTTCCGTTAGACGGCTATTCGGGAGCAGATAAGGTGATTGGACAAGCGACAGCCTATCTGTATGTTCAACTGGGAATCGCAGAGGTATATACCCCTGTAGCCAGTGAAAGTGCTTATCAGGTGTTAAAGCAGAATGGCGTGTCAATCATAGCAGATCAGGTGGTACCTGAAATCAGGAATCGTATGAATACCGGTGGGTGTCCCATGGAAGCGGCAGTAAGAGACTGTCGTACATCGGAAGAAGCGGTGTCGGCGATTCGTAATAAGATAAAGGAATTGAAGAACGGCAGATAATGCCGTTCTTTTTTTATTTGACAACAGTTATATACTGTTATATACTGTTTACAAAGGAGGAGCCGGAATGAATATCATTATTAATAATTCATCGTTTCAACCAATCTATGAACAGATCGTTGAACAAATAAAAGACAGTATCGTGAAAGGAAGGTTGAAAGAAAATGATATGTTGCCTTCTGTTCGAAGCCTGTCAAAGGAAATACGAGTGAGTGCGTTAACGGTGAAGAAAGCGTATGATGAGTTGGAACAGGAAGGATTTATAATAACGGTTCATGGAAAGGGAAGCTTTGTAACCAGTGCCAATCAGGAACTGATGTTGGAAGAACAGCGCAGAGAGGTAGAACAACTGATGGAACAGGCGATTCGAAAAGGAAAGAGCTGCGGGATGAGCCGGAGTGAGATGGAAGAGATGTATCAACTGGTGTTGGAGGATATGATATGAATTTGACATTGAATCATGTGAAAAAGAGGTATGAGGGATTTCAGTTGGATTATTCGATGTGTCTGCCGGAGGGAAGAATCGTTGGATTTGTTGGCCCGAACGGAGCGGGGAAAAGTACAGTAATAAAGATATTACTGGGAATCATACGCCCGGATGCAGGAGAAATAAAATTAGACGGAAAAACGGTAACCTGTCTGGACACAGATATCAGACAGCGGGTTGGAGTTGTGCTTCCGGATTCTGGAGTGTGTGGATATTTTACGATCATGGAGATTCATACCATTATGCAGAAGATATATAAGGATTTTCAGAAACAGGAATTTCTGGAACTGTGCCAAAGATTTCAGCTGCCGCTTGATAAGAAGGTACGGGAATTCTCAACCGGCATGAAGGCAAAGCTGCATTTGCTTCTGGCAATATCACATCATGCGGAACTTTTGATTCTGGATGAACCAACCACGGGGCTGGATGTTATAGCAAGAGATGAAATGATACAGATTCTTCGGGACTATATGGAAAACGAGGGCCGTTCTATATTGATTAGTTCTCATATATCAAGTGATCTGGAAGAATTCTGTGATGAAATCTATATGATAGCGAAAGGAAGCTGCCTTTTGCACGAGGATACAGATGTACTACTGAGTGAATATGGAATTCTGAAAGTGACAGAGGAACAGTATCGGGAGATGGATAAACGATATATCATTGCCAGGGAACTGGGACGATTTGGTTATCGATGCCTTACCAATCAGGTTCGATTCTATAGGGAATGTGTGCCGGGAATCGTGATTGAGAAGTGTACGATCGATGATGTGATAGAACTGATGATTCGAGGTGACAGATAATGAAGGGGTTACTTATAAAGGATCTTTTACTGACAAAGAAACAGTGGAAGTTCTTAGTGCTTATTTTTGTGATTTCAATATTTCTGATGATGACGAACAGTGGATATATATTTGTGATTAATTATATCCTGTTTTTGCTGGCAATGCAGGCAATGGGAACGATGGCATATGATGAATATGAGAATGGATATCCATATCTGTTGACGATGCCGGTCAGCCGGAAGACTTATGTGAGAGAAAAGTATCTTCTGGCTGCGTTGTATGCAGGGGGTGGCATAGTATTGGCATATGGGATGGTACGCGGGATGAGCTTTGTACGGGAAACACAGATTGACACAAAGGAGCTGTGGGTGAGTCTGTTGGCGTCTTTGATGGTATTGTGTGTATATGATGCTGTTTTGATTCCGATACGGTTGAAATATGGCGTAGAGAGAAGCAAAATTGTAAGCTGGCTTATATTTGGCAGTGCATTGGTCCTGTTTGGGGGTATCAGTTATATAAAAGGCTTTGCGGCAACTGTGAAGGTAGCTGCGGTAGGATTTGGACGATGGATGAACACACATGCGCTGAATGGCTGTCTGCTTGGAGTGCTGTTGTTAACCGCAGTGATTTTTATGTCATATAGATTCTCTGTCTGTATTATGGAGCGAAAAGAATACTAAAAAGACTGGCATAGAAGCACCGGGTGTGCTACTATACACCTATATCGGAATGAGAAAGAGACAAGAAAGAAGGATACAAGATGAGTCAGTGGAGAGATAATATCAGACGGGTGGAGCCGTATGTTCCCGGAGAACAGCCAAAGGAAAAGAACGTGATTAAGCTGAATACCAATGAGAATCCATACGGACCATCTCCGCGTGTTCAGATGGTGAAAGAAAATATGGATGATCTGCGGCTGTATCCGGATCCGACAGCAGGAGCTCTGGTGGATGCCTTGGCAGAGTATCATGGAGTAAATCCGGATCAGGTGTTTGTAGGTGTCGGTTCGGATGATGTGCTGTCGATGGCATTTCTTACGTTTTTTAATGCAAAGAAGCCGATCCGGTTTCCGGATATAACCTATTCTTTTTATGATGTCTGGGCGGAACTGTATCGGATCCCATATGAGCAGCCGGCATTAGATGAGAACTTTAAGATCCGAAGAGAAGATTACTATGGCGAAAATGGTGGCGTGGTTTTCCCGAATCCGAATGCACCAACCGGTATCGCAGAGGATCTGGAATTTGTAGAGGATATCATAAGCCATAATCCGGATGTTGTTGTGATTGTTGATGAGGCATATGTAGATTTCGGCGGGACATCCGCACTCTCGTTGATTGATAAATATGAGAATCTGCTGGTGGTTCGGACGTTTTCAAAGTCCCGGTCGATGGCCGGACTGCGAATCGGATATGCGATTGGCCAGCCGGAGTTGATCCGGGCATTAAATGATGTGAAGTATTCGTTCAATTCTTATACAATGAACCGGCCATCTCTGCTGCTGGGTGTAGAGTCTATCCGGGATGAAGCATACTTCCGGGAGACGGTTGCGGGAATCATTCGGACCAGAGAGCAGTTTGGAGAGGAAATGAAAAAGCTTGGCTTTACATTCCCGGAATCAAAGGCAAACTTTATCTTTGCAACACATAAAACAGCAAAGGCAAAGGATATATTTGAAGCAGCTAAGAAAAAAGGAATCTATGTACGATATTTTAATAAGCCAAGAATTGATAACTATCTGCGTATCACCATTGGAAAACCGGAAGAAATGGAGACGTTGTTGAAGTTTTTGAAGGAATATTTAAGTGAATGATAGGAAGAAGGACGGGTTGTCACAAAAGAGTGTGACAACCCGTTTGCTATGACAGGAATCTAGGATCTGCGCCAGTGATTTTGAATCTGGACGACCCGATTCTGAGAAGTGTCATAGCGGTAAATAGAGTCTGACAGAATATCGGTAGCACTTACGACAGTACGGTTTGCATCATAGACCATGGATAATAAATCCTGTTCATTATTCGAAAAACTGGATGGAATCAGCAGAACTTCATGAATGCTGGATGGAAGGATGTAAAGATCACAGCCCTGTTTAATGGCAAAAGAGGACAGGACACCATCGTAGATCATAGAGGTGGAGCCGTTGATACGATAAGGATTGCTGAGAATATAGATTGGTAGAGGGGTGGATAATTCCTCATATAGGTTCTGAAGTTCCGAATCGGCATCAATATATTCCTGCAGTAGTTCATTCATTGGCTGGATCGTGGCCGGAAATAGCCGTTTGGTATTGAGTTTGGCTACATGATAGAGTTCTTCTACGGTTACATTCCATAGCTCCAGCTCACGGTTGGTAATAAGAGAAGAGGCTATGCCATGTGAATCTGCATGAACCATCCATCGAAAGGTGATGGCCAGATCGCAGAAAGGAAGGTGTGGACAGGTCTTAAGCTGCTCCAGATTCTTTTCCTTGTTCACCAGGCGATAGACGATCTGGGGACGAATCGATTCATAGTCATCGTATAAACTGGCGGGTACCTCTAAATGCGGAACCTCATTGTTTAAAGTAGTCATAATCTCACCCAGAATCGCTTTCAAAGGACGTCCGTCCAGATATTGCTGGTAAAAGGTGTTCAGATAGACGGTGGGAGACAGATCTTCTCCGTGTTTGTGCAGGCAGATACCATCCAGTTCTACAGAATTGTTCTTGACGATGTGGTTGATGGAGGCCTGATAGTCTTCTGGATGATCCAGTTCGTAGATGCTTTGCTCTTTTACATAGTTAAGAAACTGCTTATAAGTCATAGTGTGACTCCCCTTTCATGAAAATATTAGAAAAATAGAAAAAATGATATTAGAATACTGTGTAGAATACAGTATGAAAGATTGTGATAAAATGCGCCTCCTTTCCAGTGAATGAATTGTAATTATGAATCCTTATTGTTCCAAATGCGAAAACTATCGAATATCAGAAATAAGAATAATAACTGGTGATTACCGGTTACACAAGTAAAGAATACAACAAAATAAGACAAAAAGCAAGAATAATTTTCATAATTATTTTTGAAATGTCAAAAATGATAGAAAAATATCGAATTTTGTTTGCGGAATTATTGGATAATTTACGAGAACTTTACTTGACGATACTTCCTGAATATGGTAGGCTAACCATGTGGTAGGTACTGCCGCAAGTTTGATTTTGGAGGTTAAGAAATGAGCAAAGGTACAGTAAAGTGGTTTAATAGCCAAAAGGGTTACGGTTTCATTAGTGATGAGTCAGGTAAGGATGTATTCGTACATTACTCTGGTCTGAACATGGAAGGATTCAAGTCATTGGAAGATGGCGAGGCTGTTGAATTCGATGTTGTTACAGGAGAAAAGGGCCCACAGGCTGTTAATGTAACAAGAGTTTAATCAATACGAAATGCGCAACGAGTACCTGTTTGGATATAATATATAGCAGTATTTATTAGTATTTAGATCGGCGTATCTTGCAGAATCGCAATTGAGAGAAGAGCTTCCCTTAGGGGAGGCTCTTTTTGCGTATGCTGATAAGAAGCAACCCGGTTTGCAGCAGATAACTGAACATCATTCCCCACATATATCCGGTTAATCCGATGCGTGGAACGAGCGTAAGAATAAATGCGATGCGGATCCCGATACCAAGTATCGAATACAGAAGGTTCAAAGCAGCGAATCCCATACCATTTACGATACTGGATAAACAGGCAGATAGATAGATAAAAGGGCAGAGCAGGGCAAACTGAAATAACAGTGTACCGGCAGTTTCGCTTTGAAACAGAAATTGTCCGGTCCGGTTTCCGAGAAACAGCAGAAAAAGTGTGCTGGCGGCACCGATCAGTAAGCAGAACCGAATGCTTTTTTGAATCAGGCGCTGCAAGGATTCTTTATGATCCTTCTGATATTCAGAGGAGATCGCAGGCAGGAGCATGGTTGCGAGGGAGGAAGTGACGGTTGTAGGAAACATAATACAGGGCAGAACCATGCCGGTAAGGGTGCCATACAGGATCAGTGACTGATCTCCATTGCAGAAGTACAGATTCAGCATATGAGGGATCAAAATAGCCTCCAGACACTGGAGAACGGTCAGGGACAGGCGGTTTGCGGTTAATGGCAGGGCATCCCGGAGCAGTTCCTGCCGATAGTGTATAGCAGGAGCGCATTTGTCAGCGGGAAGATGCATGCGGAGCCGATCCCGAATATAGCAGGAAACAGCCCAAAGACAGGAAACAATTTCACCGGCGACGATCCCGTATACAGCAAAATAGGCCTGGGGAGGAGCGGTAAGAATGAGAGTTGAGAGGAGATACACGCCGCCAATTTTAGCAATCTGTTCGATGAGCTGACCCCAGGCAGTCACACCGGACTTCTGGATACCGATATAGTAGCCGGTGATACACCCCTTAATAGAGACAAAAGGAAAGGCGAGACACAGGATCCGGAGGCAGTGGGTACATTCTTTGGAATGTAGAAGCTGCAGGCTGATCCATTCAGCATTGCAGTATATAACGGCACAGGATAGGAGAGACAGAAAAACGGAGATTGACAGAGCACTCCTCAGGAGACAGACCTTTGATTGCCCAGAATCAAAGTCGGGGCGGGCAACCTGTCTGGTAAGTGCTGTCTGGATGCCTTGGCAACAAAAACTGAAAATAACCATATAAACCGGGAAAATCATCTGATAAATCCCCAGTTCTCTGGCACCGAACAGGTCTGTTAAGAATATTCTATTATAAAACCCCAGAAAGCGGGCGGCAATCCCGGCAATGGTAAGAATGAAAGTTCCTTTGATAATGGAGTGCTTAGTGGAGGATGTCATAGGCGACCTCCATAGATTCTTATTTATCAGTATATGGGGCAGAATAGAAAATAATAACTGAGCAAAACAATGGGAGTTAGAAAAAATGGCGGAAATATATTTGGACCATGCTGCTACGACGGCGGTTTTGCCAGAGGTAGCAGAAGCAATGCAACCATATTATACGCAGGAATTCTATAATCCGTCCGGAAATTATCAGCCCGGTCGTCGAGTGAGAGAAACGCTTCAGAGGGTACGGGAAACCATCGCGAAACAGATTCATGCGGAAGCAGAGGAGATTTATTTCACTTCCGGAGGAACAGAGGCAGACAACTGGGTATTGAATATAATGGCGAAGACGACAGAGGGAACCCCCGGACATATAATTACGTCTGCCATCGAACATCATGCTATCGGACATACCTGTGAACATTTAAAGGCAGAGGGGTGCCGGATAACGGTGCTTCCGGTTGACCGGAGAGGGCGGATTCGTGTTCAGGATATAGAAGATTGTATTCAGGATAATACGACGGTTATATCAGTCATGTATGCCAATAACGAGATCGGGACCATACAACCGATCGATGCGATCGGAGCTGTGGCGGAAAAGCATGGAATCCTCTTTCATACAGATGCTGTGCAGGCCTGTGGACAACTGCCGATTGATGTGAATAAGAGTGGAATTACGATGCTGAGTGCCAGTGCTCATAAGTTTCATGGACCAAAGGGCGTGGGCTTCTTATATGTAAAAAAAGGAGTACCGATCCGTAATTTTATAGAAGGAGGCGGACAGGAGCGTGGACTGCGGGCGGGTACCGAGAATGTTCCGGGAATCGTAGGAATGGGAAAAGCATTGGAACTGGCCGGACAGACGATGGAAGAACGGGCAAAAAAAGAAACCGTGCTGCGAGACTATATGCTGCGACGGCTGTTGACGGAGATTCCGTATACAATCGTGAACGGGCACCTGTGGTATCGATTGCCCAATAATGTAAATGTTGCGTTCCGATTTGTAAATGCAAGTGCACTCTTAGAACTTTTGGATATGGAAGGGATTCAGGCGTCCGGAGGATCTGCGTGCAACTCAAAAGCAAAGGGGCAGTCGCATGTCATACAGGCACTTCAGCTGCCGGAGGCTTACAGAAATGGTGTGCTGCGGTTTACATTGGGAGAGGAAAACACCATGGAAGAGATTGACCGGGTGATTGAGGTGCTGAAGCGCAGGGTGCATGAAATGCGGGACACTTCACCGGAGTATGAAGATTATCTGCTATCGGTTGATCGGGAGAAACTCAGGTGTCCGGTTGTGGAAGAGTGTATAATAACGAAAACCACATGACTCAAGTAGATCGCGGGCAATGTCAAAGCCATAGCCCAGGTATTCCGGTTTATGAGCGTCACTTCCGACAGTGATGATCTCACCGCCTAAATCGTGGTACATGTTCAGGATGTCACGATGTGGGTGTGGATAGCCGAGTCCCTTATACAGACCTGCGGTATTGATCTCAATGCCCTTTCCCTGCTCGATCAGTGTCCGAAGGATGGCTTCAAAGACGTCCGCATAGTCCTGAAAGTTCCAGCCCTGATTCTTTGTAGGACCATATCGTACAACATAATCCAGATGACCATAGACATCATAGTTTTGAAAGACCTGTACATTCTCATAGATCGATTCAAAGTACTCCCGATAGGCTTCCGTCTGGGTGCGTCCTTCATAATAAGAAGGATAATAAGGATCTATCCCTCGGACCAGATGGGAGGAGCCGATGATAAAGTCAAATGGATATGCCTCGGTATACGCATTTAGTTTATCCGTAATCGTATTCATCAGACCCAGCTCCACACCGGTTCGAACGGTTATTTGATCCCGGTACTGAAGCTTTAACTTGGCAAGTCGCTGCAGGTAGGCAGGAGTATCCAGCTGGAAGTCCAGACCTTCGGCAGCATTGATCGGAAAATCAATATCATGATGATCGGTCAGATAGAAGTAATGCATCCCTTTTTTGATAGCACACTCTATAACATCGGTAACGGGTGCCTGGGAATCACTGGAAAACTCAGAATGAACATGACAGTCTGCTTGTATCATAATATGCCTCCTTGCGAATAGAATCATTTCCTGTTTATTATAGCACAGAACTTTTTTTTAAATAGACTTGAAATTTTATAGTAAAGACGGTATTATATTTATGTGATAAACCATGTTTAATAGCCGTCGTAAGACGGTGTATTATAAATTAATATTCACTTTATAGGAGGAATTTTCAAATGGCAGTAAAAGTAGCAATTAATGGTTTTGGACGTATTGGCCGTCTTGCATTCAGACAGATGTTCGGTGCAGAAGGATATGAAGTTGTTGCAATCAACGATTTAACAAAGCCTTCCATGCTTGCAGATCTTCTGAAGTATGATACAGCACAGGGTGGATACTGTGGTAAGATTGGTGAGAATCTTCACACTGTTTCAGCTGATGATGAGGCTAACACAATCACAGTTGATGGTAAGACTCTTACAATCTACAAGGAAGCAGATGCAAACAATCTTCCTTGGGGTAAGATCGGTGTAGACGTAGTTCTTGAGTGTACTGGTTTCTACTGCTCAAAGGAGAAGTCTATGGCTCATATCAATGCAGGTGCTAAGAAGGTTGTTATCTCAGCTCCGGCAGGAAACGATCTGAAGACTATCGTATTCTCAGTTAACCAGGATACTTTAACAGCAGATGATCAGATCATCTCTGCAGCATCTTGTACTACAAACTGTCTTGCACCTATGGCTAAGGCATTAAATGATTACGCTCCAATCCAGTCAGGTATCATGTCTACTATTCATGCTTACACTGGCGATCAGATGATCCTTGATGGACCACACAGAAAGGGCGATTTAAGAAGAGCAAGAGCAGGTGCTGCTAATATCGTTCCTAACTCAACAGGTGCTGCTAAGGCAATCGGCTTAGTTATCCCAGAGTTAAATGGTAAGTTAATCGGATCTGCACAGAGAGTTCCTGTTCCAACAGGTTCTACTACTATCTTAACAGCAGTTGTTAAGGGCACTGATGTAACAGTTGACGGAATCAACGCTGCTATGAAGGCTTCTGCTTCTGAGTCATTCGGTTACAACACAGATCCTATCGTATCTTCAGATGTTATCGGTATGAGATATGGCTCATTATTCGATGCTACTCAGACTATGGTATCTAAGATCGCTGATGACTTATATGAGGTTCAGGTTGTTTCTTGGTATGATAACGAGAACTCATACACCAGCCAGATGGTTCGTACAATTAAGTACTTCGCTGAATTAGCTTAATCCTGGTTGAATATTAATTGACCTTAAGGGTCCGGTCTTCATGGACCGGACCCTTTTATATTGTAAAAGTTGAAAGGAGCATAAGCATGCTGAATAAGAAATCCGTAGATGATATCAATGTAAAGGGAAAAAGAGTCCTGGTTCGTTGTGACTTTAACGTTCCGTTAAAGGATGGACAGATCACAGACGAGAACCGTCTGGTAGCAGCACTTCCTACTATTAAAAAGCTGGTTGCAGACGGAGGAAAGATTATTCTGTGTTCGCATCTGGGTAAGGTTAAGACAGAAGAAGACAAGAAGACAAAGACATTGGCACCGGTTGCAAAGCGTTTGACAGAACTGTTAGGTCAGGAAGTGAAGTTCGTAGCAGATCCTGAGGTTGTTGGACCAAATGCAAGAGCAGCCGTAGAAGCTATGAAGGATGGCGAGATTATCCTGTTAGAGAATACTCGTTTCAGACCGGAAGAGACAAAGAATGGCGAAGCATTCAGCAAGGATTTGGCAAGCATCTGTGATGTATTTGTAAATGATGCATTCGGTACTGCTCATAGAGCACATTGTTCAAATGTAGGTGTGGCAGCTCTGGTAGACACAGCAGTTGTTGGCTACTTAATGCAGAAGGAGATTGACTTCCTTGGAAATGCAGTAGAGAATCCGGTTCGCCCATTCGTTGCAATTCTGGGTGGTGCAAAGGTAGCAGATAAGTTAAACGTTATCTCAAACCTGTTAGAGAAGTGTGATACTCTGATCATCGGTGGTGGTATGGCATATACCTTCTTAAAGGCAAAGGGATATGAGATCGGTAAGTCTTTAGTAGATGATACAAAGATCGACTACTGTAAGGAAATGATGGAGAAGGCAGACAAGCTTGGTAAGAAGTTATTACTTCCTGTAGATTCTGTTATGATCACGGACTTCCCGAACCCAATTGATGCTCCTGTAGAGACAACCATCTGTGATGCAGATAAGATGGATGCATCTAAGGAAGGCTGTGATATCGGACCTAAGACCATTGAACTGTATTCAGAGGCTGTTAAGACAGCAAAGACCGTTGTTTGGAACGGACCTATGGGTGTATTCGAGAACCCAACATTGGCTGCAGGTACAAAGGCAGTAGCAGCAGCATTGGCTGAGACAGATGCTACAACCATTATCGGTGGTGGTGACTCTGCAGCAGCAGTAAATCAGTTAGGTTATGGTGACAAGATGAGCCATATTTCTACTGGTGGCGGTGCTTCCCTTGAGTTCTTAGAGGGTAAGGAGCTTCCTGGTGTAGCAGCAGCAAATGACAAGTAGGAATAGTTGAATCAATAACGGATGGGAGACGCTATGGGAAAGAAAATAGCCGGAATCATATTGACAATCATTGGCGGTATGTTAACATTGATGGCTCTGATCTATCTGTTGGTGTTTGGCTTGATCGGGGCCGGAATGAAGGTGGCTGCCGGTTCTGATGATGAATTTCTTCAGGAAACGACAACGGTTAGCTGTGTTGGAGAGATCACGGATACGGGAGATGGAACAACGATTTCATATGAAGTCGATGGAGCTTTATATGAGTATCATGTATCTGTAAAAAACAGTGCATTTTCGGATGGCACAAAGGTTACCGTATACTATAATGAAACCGATCCGGCTGCGTGCAGTGTGCCGGAACTGGTACAGGGAACGTATAACCAATTGGGAAATATCTTTGGAGGAATCGGAATAGGCCTGACAATCGTGTTCGGTGTGCTGGGAATCGCCGGTTTAGTCGGCGGAATCCTTTTGATCCGAAGCTCGAAAAAGTCCCATACCCCATCTGTGTGACGATAGTAGTTTGCCGCAAAATGCAGGCAGATAAGGAGATAAGAAAATGGCAAGAAAGAAGATTATAGCAGGTAACTGGAAGATGAACAAGACTCCGAGTGAGGCTGTTGCTCTGGTTAACGAGTTAAAGGACTTAGTAAAGAACGATGATGTAGATGTTGTATACTGTGTACCGGCGATCGATATCGTTCCTGTAGTAGAAGCAACCAAGGGTACAAACGTAGCTGTAGGTGCTGAGAACATGTACTTTGAAGAGAGCGGTGCATACACCGGTGAGATCTCAGCAGCTATGCTGGTAGATGCAGGTGTAAAGTATGTTATTATCGGACATTCCGAGCGCCGTGATTACTTCAAGGAAGATGATGTATTATTAAACAAGAAGGTAAAGAAGGCATTTGAAGCCGGTATTACTCCGATCCTTTGCTGTGGTGAGTCATTAGAGCAGAGGGAACTGGGTGTAACGATGGATTGGATTCGTCTTCAGATCAAGTCTGATCTGGCCGGTATTACAGCTGATCAGGTTAAGAGCATGGTTATCGCATATGAGCCAATCTGGGCAATCGGTACCGGTAAGACTGCTACCTCTGACCAGGCACAGGAAGTATGTAAGGGTATCCGTGATCTGATCGCAGAGATTTATGATGCACCAACAGCAGAATCTGTTCGTATCCAGTACGGCGGTTCTATGAATGCCGGAAATGCAGCAGAGCTGTTAGCAAAGCCGGACATCGATGGTGGTCTGATCGGTGGTGCTTCTCTGAAGGCTGATTTTGGTAAGGTAGTAAATGCATAAGATAGTGATAACAGAATCCTATAGTTAGTATCATACGAAACAAACGTCACAATACATTCGATTGTTAGATATAATGATCGTAGAATGTATTTGTGGCGTTTGTTCTTTCTTTATTGTGAAATTTTATCTGAAACCGGTAAAAAAAGCCATTAGACAATTGATTTCTTCACTTTCCAAATTAAGCAGAGAATAGACACTGCCTCTTAAATATGTATCAGTAACAATATATTGATATGGATTTATTATGTGTTATATTTAAACAAATATAAAGCAGGCAGGGCATACAGATTCGCAGAGATGGTAGCGAGGATTTCGTAGCGACGAACACGCTAACAGCGACAGCGGGCGCATGTTTGAGCCTCGCAGAGGCGAGTTTGCGCAGAAGCTGGAGCGAATAAGTGCGTGTGAGGAGAAGAAAACGCAGCGTGTCCTGCGAACTGTATGCTTTGCTGCTGTATGAGATTATATATCTTATGAAAAGAATTACAAACAGCGTAAAGAACATGGTATAATAAATGCAATAAGGTAAAATAAAAGAACGAAAGGTAAAGAGTAATGATACAGGTAGAACACATAACAAAACAATACGGAAAAGAATTCAAGGCCGTAGATGACATCAGCTTTTCAATCGAACCGGGCGAAATCGTAGGCTTTGTTGGACAAAATGGTGCCGGAAAGACGACAACCATAAAGATGCTGACCAGTGTATTGAAACCTACCAGCGGAACGATACAGATTCACGGACATGATATCCAAAAGGAAGCCTTACAGGCAAAGCAGGCGATTGCTTATGTGGCAGATAATCCGGATATGTTTTTGCGTCTGACGGGCCTGGAGTTTATTCATTTGATGGCAGATATCTATCAGGTTCCGGCAGAGGTACGGGAAGAACGGATCCGGAAGATGGCAGAACGCTTTGAAATCACAGATATGTTAAATCAGCCGATGAATGATTATTCACACGGTATGCGGCAGAAAATGATGATATGTGCAGCACTGATTCATAATCCACCGGTCTGGATCCTTGATGAGCCGATGACCGGTCTGGATCCGAAGGCTGCCTATGAACTGAAAAATATGATGCGGGAACATGCAAAAGAGGGAAACTGTGTATTCTTCTCAACCCATGTTCTGGAGGTGGCAGAACAGCTGTGCGATCGGATTATCATTATCCGGCACGGAAGCTTGGTGTTTACCGGAACGCTGGATGAACTGCGGACAGAGTACCCGGATATGACATTAGAACAGATCTTTTTGCAGATCAACGGAGAACTGCAGGAAGAAACAGTGGAGGAGGCTTAAAGGTATGATGAAAAATGTATCCTATCTGCTGAAGCTGCTGCGCAGGGGACAGGACATGGATATGCCAAAGGAAGAGAAGAATAAGAGAACTTATACGGTCTTTGGCGGTGCAGCGATGCTGTTTATTATGATACCGTGTTGCCTGATTGTAGGTGCGATTACATACTTTATGACACTGGCGATGATGGAGGCCGGAGGAAAGGCGGAGGGAATGCTGTTTATCGTACAGTTTATATCTGCCTGTGCAATGATATTCGGGCTGAATGTTGTGATAAATGAGTTTTACTTTTCGTCCGATATTGAGTATCTGCTTCCATTACCGGTTCGAACACACGAGTTGATTCTGGCAAAGTTCTGGGTGACCTATCTGGCAGAGAGTGTAATGGAATTTATGGTGCTTTTTAGTGCCTATATTGGATATGTGCTGGCGATTGGAGTCACGCCGATCGGTGTGATCACGGGACTTCTGGGAACGGTTACACTGCCGATCGTACCGTTGGTATACTGCGGCATTATCAGCATGGTAATTATGTTTTTCTTTCAGGGGATTCGTAACCGTAAAGTGTTAAATACGATAATGGGAGTACTGACGGTCATTTTGATCGTGGGAGCATTCCTATCCTTTCAGGGACTGGAGGGCTTCTCCATCGACACCTATGTAACATCATTAACGAGTGGCGAAAATGCGTTTATGCAGGTGATGAATGTGGTGTTTTATCCGGGATACCTTCTGATACATGCCACTGTGAACGGAAACTGGGGGGAAGTACTGCTATATCTGCTGATCACGATCGCACTGCTGGCGGTTTTCATGGTGGTTGCAAACCTTCTGTACCTACCGGGCTTATATAGCTTTAAGTCCGTAGCGGATAGGAAGGAGCACAAGAGTGCAAAGAATAAGAAAATGCAAGCCCATTCTGCCTTCCGGGCTTATCTTCAAAAAGAACTTCGCACGATCTTTCGAACACCGGCATTTGTATCAAACTGTGTGTTGATTAACTTTTTCTGGCCGGTAATGATAGTGATTGTCTGTTTGATGCAGAAGGGAACCGGAAGTGTTCAACGGTTTATGGTAATGTATCATAACGGAAATGTGATGGCTTATATCATAGCACTGGTACTATTCCTCGGGTTGGCGGCACTCACAACGGCGGCGAACGGAATTGCTTCCAGTTCCTTTACCAGAGAGGGGAATCATTTTGACTTTATCAAGTATATTCCGGTACGGTATGAAACCCAGATTCATGTGAAGCTGTTGGTAAGTCTGTTATTTAGTTATATCAGTTATTTGGTGGATGTCGGAGTGATGGCGTATATTTTGAAGCTGGAGTGGAAGCAGACACTTTATTATGCAGTTGCCGGAGGCTGTATGGTGATGTTTATTTCTTGTCTGGGTATCTGGCTGGATTCTATGCATCCGAAGCTGGTATGGGAAGATGAACTGAATGCACTGCGCGGAAATCTGAATGTATTCTATAATATGGCATTTGCCATTTTGGGAACAGGTGTAATATGCGGAATTGCATTTTTACTGTATCTGGTTCCGCACTCTACGATTGGATTTATCTATGGAATTTATCTGGCAGGCTTGATGATTCTGGATATCCGAATGTACTTCTTTACATTGGAACATGTGGCGGAGAATATAGAAAAATTGTAAAACATAAAACCTGTAAAACGAAAAACAGGGGTTCGTGTATTTTGCGCATGAACCCCTGTTTCGATTGATGATTCTGTTATGCTTCACTGGCGGCAGCTTCCGCTAACTGCGTTTCACCTTGTGATTTGTTCTCTGTACCATTTGTTTCTGCATCCCGTAGATTCTTCTGTGCGGTAGAGAGCATCAGCTTGATACGGTTCAACTGGTTAACCTCAGAAGCACCCGGATCAAAGTCTACGGCTACGATGTTGGCATCCGGATAAGCGGCACGCAGTTCCTTGATAACGCCCTTGCCTACGATATGGTTTGGCAGACAGCCAAATGGCTGACAGCAAACGATATTCGGGACACCGGTCTTGATCAGCTCAACCATCTCGGCTGTTAAGAACCAGCCCTCGCCTGTCTGATTACCCAGAGAAACAATAGGCTTAGCATATTCTGCAAGCTCCTGAATACGGGCAATGCTGTTAAAGTGCTTGCTGGCTTCCAGTTCCTTACGGGCAGTGGAACGGAAGATATCCAGATACTTAATGACCAGATTGCTGATGACCTCAGACTTCTTGGTTTTACCCAGAAACTCATGCTTGTAATTTGCGTTATAAGCACAGTAATCTAAGAAACCGGACAGGTCCGGCATAACGGCCTCTGCGCCCTCTGCCTCAAGCAGCTCCACGATCTTATTGTTTGCACATGGCTGGAACTTTACCAGTATCTCACCAACGACACCGACACGAGGTTTTTTGATATCTCGGATCGGCAGGTTGTCGAAGTCTCGGATGATTCCCCGGATATTTTTACGGAAGGTACTCATGCTGCCGCCGGCTTCTATGGACTCGATGCAGATCTTTTCCCATTTTTTATGTAGGGCATCTGCAGAACCCGGTACCTGTTCGTAAGGACGCATATGGTACAGACAGCGCATAAATACATCTCCGTAGATAACTGCTTCTACAGAAGTACGGATCATGGCGTAGTTATAGTGGAAGCCCGGATTGCTTTCCAGACCGCCGGCATTGATGGAGATGACCGGTACCTTTTCGAACCCGGCCTTTTTCAACGCCCGTCGAATGAATCCGATATAGTTTGTTGCACGACAGCCGCCACCGGTCTGTGTAATGGCAAGAGCGGTTTTGTTCAGATCATACTTGCCGGACTGGAGTTCTTCGATCAATTGTCCAACGACCAGAATGGAAGGGTAGCAGGCATCGTTGTTTACATATTTCAGACCGACATCGACAGCGGACTTCTCCGGATCCGGAAGCGTTACGAAGTTAACACCGCTTTTGCTAAAGGCAGGCATTAACATGCTGAAGTGGATCGGTGACATATTTGGCGCCAATACGGTATAGCGATCGTCCATCATTTCCTTTGTAAATAACTCTCTGTGATAAGCAGAAGAGACCGGATTCGGAAGGACACCCTTCTTTTCCCGAACCTTTACGGCACTGATCAGAGACCGGATTCGGATTCGGGCAGCACCCAGATTACTAACCTCATCGATCTTCAGGACGGTATAGATCTTGTTCGATCCGGTCAGGATATCATTGACACAGTCCGTTGTAACGGCATCCAGACCACATCCGAAAGAGGTAAGCTGGATCAGTTCCAGACACTTGCTTGTCTTTACATAGCTGGCGGCGGCATACAGACGACTGTGATACATCCACTGGTCGGAGACGATCAATGGACGGTCTGCCTTCGCCAGATGAGAGATAGAGTCCTCTGTCAAAACAGCAATACCATAGGAATTGATCAACTCAGGAAGTCCATGGTTAATCTCAGGATCCACATGGTATGGACGCCCGGCTAAGACAATACCCATTCGGTGGTTTTCTTCACAGAAGCGGATCGCTTCTTCTCCTTTTTTATGGAGATCGTCCTTTACATGTTCATACTCTGCAAAGCCGGCCTCCAGTGCTTCCTTTACTTCTTTCTTGCTTATGTTCGTATACTTGGAGAATTCCTGATATAAGCGCGTTGCCAGAGCATCACGATTATCCAGAGCCATAAATGGACGGATAAAGGTAATATCATCGCTACGGATCTCCTCAACATTATTCTTAATATTCTCCGCATAGGAGGTGACGATCGGGCAGTTATAGTGATTATACGCATCCGGAGTTTCATTCTGCTCATATACGATACATGGCTGGAAGATCGTCTTGATTCCCTGCTTTAACAGCCACATGATATGTCCGTGAGAGATCTTTGCCGGGTAGCATTCGGATTCACTAGGGATGGATTCGATACCCAGTGTATAGATATCCCGACTGGAAGGAGGAGACAGAATAACCCGGAAGCCCAGCTTTGTTAAGAATGTAAACCAAAGCGGATAGTTTTCATACATATTCAGCACACGAGGAATACCGATTTCTCCGCGGTAGGCTAACTCGGGTGAAAGTGGCTCATAGCCAAATAGTTTTTTGAACTTATATTCAAACAGATTCGGGACATGATCCTTGTTCTTTTTCTGACCGATTCCGCGTTCGCAGCGGTTTCCGCTGATGAACTGTCTGCCACCGGAGAAACGGTTGATCGTCAACAGGCAACTGTTTGTACAACCCTTGCAGCGTGCCATCGAGGTTTCGTACTTCAGGTTATTGATCTGGTCAATGGTAAGCATGGTCGGTTCGGATTCGCCATCATAGTTCTCGCGGGCAATCAGGGCTGCACCAAAAGCACCCATGATACCGGAGATGTCGGGACGGATCGCCTGAATACCGGAGATCAGCTCGAAGCTTCGCAGAACGGCATCATTATAGAAGGTACCACCCTGTACAACGACCTTAGAACCTAAGTCCTTCGGATCGGTCAGCTTAATCACCTTCAGCAATGCGTTCTTGATAACGGAGTAGGCAAGGCCGGCAGAGATGTCTGCTACGTCAGCACCTTCCTTTTGCGCCTGCTTTACCTTAGAGTTCATAAATACGGTACAACGGGAACCAAGATTGATCGGATGTTCTGCAAAAAGAGCAATCTTTGCGAAGTCTTCGATTGAATAGTTCATGGACTTTGCAAAGGTCTCAATAAAGGAACCGCAGCCGGAAGAGCAGGCTTCATTTAACATGACGTTATCAACGGCCTGATTCTTGATCTTGATACATTTCATATCCTGACCACCGATGTCTAAGATACAGTCAACATCCGGTTCAAAGAATGCAGCGGCAGTGTAGTGTGCAATTGTTTCGACTTCGCCATCCTCCAGCATAAGGGCAGACTTAATCAAGGCCTCCCCGTAACCGGTTGAGCAGGCACGGACGATCTTGGCACTGTCCGGCAACTTTGAATAGATGTCCTGAATCGCACGAATACTGGTGTTTAGCGGACTTCCGTTATTGCTGCTGTAGAAGGAGTAAAGCAGGGTGCCGTCTTCTCCGACCAGAGCCACCTTTGTGGTTGTAGAGCCGGCATCAATTCCCAAGAAACAATCACCCTCATAGGAGGACAGATCGCCCTTCTTTACCTGAAACCGGCTGTGTCGTTCCTGAAATTCGTCATATTCCTTTTGGTTGCGGAAGAGAGGATCCATACGATCCACTTCCATTTCGATTTCAATATCACTTTGTAACAGCGTATCCAGTGCATTTAAAGAAGTATGGATATCGCTATGTTCAGCGTTTAATGCAGCACCGATCGCAGCAAACAGATGCGAGTTATCCGGTGCAATGATATGTTCCTCTGTCAGATTCAGATTGCGGATAAATGCATTTCGCAGTTCGGACTGAAAGTGAAGAGGTCCTCCGAGAAAGGCTACATTTCCGCGAATCGGCTTTCCGCAGGCAAGACCACTGATTGTCTGATTTACAACAGCCTGATAGATAGAGGCAGCCAGATTTTCTTTGGTCGCACCCTCATTGATCAACGGCTGGATATCCGTTTTTGCAAATACACCACAACGGGCAGCAATAGGGTAGATAGTATCATAGCCCTTTGCATATTTGTTTAAACCTTCAGCATCAGTTTGCAGAAGCGATGCCATCTGGTCAATAAAAGAACCTGTACCACCGGCACATACACCGTTCATACGCTGTTCGATTCCGTTTGTAAGATAAATGATCTTTGCGTCCTCGCCACCCAGTTCGATGGTAACATCGGTCTGTGGAGCGTAGAACTGGATCGCATCGGTAACACAAACCACCTCCTGAGAGAACGGAATGTTCAGAATTTTACCAATGGCCAGACCGCCGGATCCGGTGATCATAGGGCGAATCTCAAGATTGCCAAGCTTTCCTTTGGCGTCCTCGACCAAACGGGCCAGCGTTCCCTTGATATCAGCAAAGTGCCGCTGATAATCAGAGAACAATATAGTATGTGATTCATCTAAAACTGCTACCTTTACGGTAGTGGAGCCAATATCAATACCAAGTGTATACTTCATAACTTCCTGCGACGTACATCGTCGCCCTCCTTACCTATTATAAGAACATTTATATCCTAGGATATTATAAGGGAATCTGTCGAAAAACTCAATATGAAAAGAGATCCACTTCTCATAAGATTTTGTAAAAGTTTTGTGTATTTTGAATATCATAAAAGAAAAAAGGAAATACAACATGTATCATAATGCAAAGAACTGTAATGGATTTGTATATGTAGTAAAAGAAGGAGATACGCTGTATAAGATTGCACGGGAGTATGATCTCCGGCTGATCGATGTACTGCGGTTTAACCCATATGTAAATGTATATAATCTGCAGGTCGGTGATGAACTGTGCCTACCGACACTGCCGAATTCTTCTGTGCCGG
This sequence comes from uncultured Clostridium sp., assembly GCA_900539185.1. Taxonomy (GTDB): domain Bacteria; phylum Bacillota; class Clostridia; order Lachnospirales; family Lachnospiraceae; genus CAG-632. The sequence continues at coordinate 125,661 of UQBG01000002.1, read as the reverse complement.
GCGGAACCAGTGAACGGACATATATTACACAGGAGGGAGATACCCTTGCCGATATTCTGCGGCTGTTTGAGACAGACTTTGAAAAACTGGCAGAGCAGAACCCTTCCCTTCGGGAGCTTCCGGTACCCGCCGGATATGTATTGCATTATCCGGTGATGGCACCACGCTCCGGGCAGAACAAATCATAAAATGTCTATAAACGGAAAAGGAAAGAAAACGAAAGCTTTTTGCGGATGCTTGCGTTTGAAGAATGAATGGGCTATAATGTAAAAAGCTATGTAAAAGAAAAGGAATGGATACGATGCGTTGGATAAATAAATTGGAACGAAAAGTAGGAAACCGTGCGATTAAGAACCTGATAGCATATGTACTGGGTGCATATGCTATTGGGTATCTGTTTTATTTTCTGGATTTGTGGAATATCATTCCCGGAATCTATGATATGCTGGGTATGAATCCGGCGTTGATTTGCCGGGGACAGGTCTGGAGACTGGTAACGTGGGTCTGTACCGTTCCGCAGAGCCCGAGCATTTTCTTGATCTTTATGTTTATGATGTATTACTGGATCGGACGGACGCTGGAAAATGTGTGGGGAGCCTTTCGGTATAATCTGTTTATATTTATGGGACTGATCCTGATGACGATCACGCCGATGGTGATTTATCTGGTATCGGGGATTGCAGTTGGTTTTGATCAGGCATTGAATCTGTCAGCCAGTACCTATTACCTGAACCTGACCTCCTTCTTAGCGTTTGCTACGATCTTTCCGGATCAGCAGGTGTACTTTATGTTTATCCTGCCGATTAAGATGAAGTGGCTGGCGATCCTGGATGCGGTTCTTTTGGGCTGGGAAATTGTACGGAATATTATGATAGCAGTGGCATATCCGCCTTATCGGATGACCGCCATCTCTACTTCTGTTGTAATTGTTTTATCGGTCGCAAACTTCCTGATCTACTTCCTGGCGACCAGAAATTATAAGCGGATATCGCCAAAGGAAGTCAGGCGGAAGCGTACCTACCATAAGCAGGTATCTCAGGCAACGGCTAGAGGAACGCGGCACTACTGTGCAGTTTGTGGACGAACGGAGAAGACGAACCCGGAGCTTCAGTTCCGGTTTTGTTCAAAGTGTAAAGGAAATCTGGAGTATTGTAGTGATCATTTGTTCACACATGAGCATAAGAAGTAGAATAAGAGAAAGTAGAGGATAAGGATCATGCAGAAGCAGGAACGATTAATGATAAAGCAACTGGAGAATCACCAGAATATAGAGGAGAATCTGCCAAAGTATGCAGAATATATGAGTAAGCATTATTATGAACATTCTCTGATCCAGTTGGCGATGAATCTGTATACCTTTCAGGAGAGAAGTCAGGAGTATGTCAGTGCAGATCCATATGTAGAAAAGGCATTATATGCAATACAGAAGTTTACGGGTATGTATGTGCTGGACAAGAAGTATGAAAACCGGACAGCCGATCGAAGGGAGATTCATGAGATACGGAATCAGATCACAGCGAAGATGCGGATACTGACCAGCTATACAGATGCTCTGCAGATTTATGAATACATATTGAATCGATTGGAGTATTCTTATGAGATCGTAGATGAAGATGTTGATACAGAAGCATATGCGAAGCAGGTATTCCAGTATCTGTTTCAGGATAACGATAAGATGGTAGTAAACAGCCGGATCCAGATGGTGGTAGCACAGCTTCCGGTACGGATCACAAAGAGCCGATTTTATGAGATCTTACAGGAGAGCCTGAAGATTTATACCGGAGCAGAATGCAGCAGCGTCGATGATTTTGCGAATACAATACGAGCCTGCTCCGGGCTGGAACGTCCGGAAGGCTTCGATACGGAATACCCGGTGCTGTATGAGACACTGAAGGCACTGGAAGAACTGGACTACATGAATCTGCCGAAGGAAGACTGGCAGTATTATACAGATAAGCTTCAGGAGATGGCCGGCTATATCGAGAATATCGTGACGGACTATCTGATGTTGGAAGATATCGTAAATGAAGTATATGCAGTTATGACGGCATGCATCTATGTGAAGGATGAAACACAGGAGATGGGATATGCAACCAAGATCCTGGAATGTGTGTTGGAAGCGATGGCAAATGAGACGCCGATCGACGAGATGGCAGAGGACTGTTTCTTCGCATTGGAGGGAACACCGGAGACTCTGTCTGAGAAGCTGATGAAGGGCGAGGGGCTGTTGTTTGATCTCTGGTCCCAGTATCAGAAGGAGCTGGAAGCACAGAATCTAATGGAGGAGTATGCAGATCTGAATCTGGTGTCTAAGCTGCTTTGCAATAGTGTATTTATTGATCTGAAACCGGATGAACTGACACCGGAGATCGCAGACAGCATCTATATCGAACAGGTGAAGAAGGAGCTGGTGGAGGAGTTTGCACGTTCCTTTGCATCGCAGAATAAACTGATCAACCGTGCCAGAATGGCAATGGTTATGGGAAATGTTCCAGTATTCTTTAACAGTCAGCAGGAGATTTCGGATTATTTGAACTATGCACTGGAGCATTGCAATAATAATAGTGAGCTGAAGGCAGTCATCGCGATCATAGATGAAATGATGGAAGAAGAGTAACCAAAAGAACGTTCAGTATAAGACAGGAGTGTTCATGAAGCTATATAGTCGCATGTATATTCGAGGAATACCGGATCAAAAGGTGATCCCCACGATGCGTAAGATGAAGCGTGGGAAGAGTCTTTCCGGGTTGTATTGTATTACCCTGCCGGCATTTCGGGATGGAGTATTGGAAATATATACGTATGAAGAACTGCTTCAGCCACAGTATGCAAGACTGGAGCATCCGATCATAGTGATCGGACTTACGGATACGATGCAGAATGCAGAGGAACTCGTGCGGATGATCGTGGACGAGGTGTACCAAAATACCGGAACATTCGATGTTGAACGGTATCTGGGTCTGGAAGGCAGGTAACAGGAGGTGATGGCTTGGTACATGTATTATTAATTATATTGAAGGTACTGGGCATCACACTGTTGATTTTACTGGGTCTGGTACTACTGTTAGTCATTCTTGCACTGACAGCCCCGTTTTGCTACTCTTTGGAAGGGGAGTACTATGGGGATCCGAAGGCAGTCGGACGCGTCCGATGGCTGTGCTTTGTTCTGGACTTTAAGGGTGTGTATGGAAATAGTAAATTCTTGTATTATCTGAAATCATTTGGCTTTACCATATCAACCAATGATGAGACCGATAAGCACTATCATAAAGGACCGGATGATGAGTCAGAGGAAGAGACGGATACGGCGGCGGAAGATCGGGAAGCCATGTTCGTACCGGTGAAGCTGGTAGAGGATGATTTCAATGACTATATGAAGGAAACACAGACACCGGCGCAGAGACAGAGCCTGCTGCAGAAGATTGATGATAAGGTACGACAGGCAGTCGAGTGGATAACTACGATACCGATGCGTATTCATTACAAAATTTCGGAGATACTATCAAGAATACTTGACTTTTTGGCAAATATAACGGAAAATATAAACAAGCTGATAAAAAAGAGGGATGACATTCTTGAAAAATATGCAGAGGTCAGACAGTTTCTGGGGGAAGAAGAAACCCAAAAAGCACTCCGGGATTGCAAGAAGTATTTCTTGAAGAGCTGGCGGCATGTACGTCCACGGAAGCTTCATGGAGTCGTACATTTTGGAATGGAAGATCCGGCAGAGACCGGAAAGGTTCTGGGAGCTGTGGCGATGTTATTCCCGGTTTACAGGGATCGGCTGGTGATAGCACCGGATTTTGAACAGAAGATTTTAGAAGGTGAGTTCTATGCAAGAGGAAGGATCCAGATTGGATTTTTCATGCTTCTGGGAATTCAGATAGTGCTGAACCGCAATTTATTGGGAAGAATTCAAAAAGTAAGGAATATAGTAGGAGGAATAAAGAATGGCAAATAATGATTTTAACACAACCGTAAGTACGTTGTTTAACGGGATGGATTCTTTTTTGACAACGAAGACAGTAGTTGGTGAACCGACACAGATCGGCGATACAATCATTCTGCCACTGGTAGATGTAGCATTTGGTGTAGCAGCCGGTGCATTTTCAGATAACAATGCTAAGAATAGCGGTGCCGGTGGACTGGGTGGTAAGATGTCACCAAGTGCGGTTCTGGTTATTCAGGATGGACATACTAAGCTGGTAAATATTAAGAATCAGGATAGTATTACGAAGATTCTGGATATGGTTCCGGAACTGGTGGATAAGGTGTCTGAGTATGCAAAGGACTATAAGGCAAAGAAGGATGCAGAGGAAGCGGAAGCCAATCAGTTAGAGGCAGAAGACCAGGAAGCATTAGAAGATTAAATTTTGTCAACGATTTGATTATCCGGCATATAATAGGATATAGGATAGGAGAGAGGGTGAATACACATGAAGCGGTTGTGTGGGTTTGCTCTCTTTTTTGTTGCAGTCGGGATGATTATCAACTGCTTCACAGAGGGCTTTTGGACATTTTTATGTATAACGATCAGTTTGCTGTTGGCATATTGCCTGTTCTGCAAGTAAAGAGACAAAAAAACAAGAAAAAAGCGGTACGATCATTCGATCATACCGCTTTTTCTTATGCACGCTCTACTAATCCGGATTTCAAACAAGAAGTACATACGTACATTTTCTTAGGAGCACCATTCACCAGCACTTTAACAGACTTAACATTTGATTTCCACATTCTGTTGGAACGTCTATGAGAATGGCTCACCTTGATTCCGAAATGAGCACCTTTATCACAAATTGCACACTTTGCCATGATACAGCACCTCCTCGTATTTTTATATAACGTAAACTCACAACGTGTCAATTTTAACAGATACTTTCTGGAAATGCAAGTGAAAATATAGAAAAATTCTATTTCTTTTTTTGAAAAAAACGGTTATAATGTCCTTATATGTGTAAAATGATAGTTAGAACAGAATGGAGGTTATCGTATGAAAGGACGAATGAGTACAGAAAATGGTGATATCTTAATTGATAATGAAGTAATTGCTCAGTATGCCGGCCTTACGGCAGTCGAGTGCTTTGGCATCGTGGGTATGGCTACAGTTAGTATGAAAGACGGTTTAGTAAAGCTGCTCAGGGGCGACAGTGTCAGCAAGGGTGTGAATGTTACCATTGAGTCCAATCGGATCTCGATTGATTTTCATATAATCGTAGCATATGGTGTCAGCATTTCCGTTGTGGCTGATAATTTGATGAGTACCGTAAGATATAAGATTGAAGAGTTCACCGGTATCCCTGTAGAGCATATCAACATCTTTGTTGAAGGTGTTCGGGTGTTGGACTAATCAGTTAAGGAGGATTTAAACAGTGGCTATTATGAAGATAAATGCGAATATGCTTCAGAAGGCGTTTTTAGCTGGAGCAAACCGTATTGAGAGTAAGAAGGAATATATCAATCAGTTGAATGTCTTCCCGGTTCCGGATGGTGATACGGGAACGAACATGACATTAACGATTATGTCCGCAGCCAAAGAGGTGGCAGCACTGGAACAGCCAACGATGGCAACACTGTCAAAAGCAATTTCCAGCGGGTCCCTGCGAGGAGCCAGAGGAAACTCAGGAGTTATCCTGTCGCAGTTATTCCGTGGCTTTTGCAGAGAGATCGCGAATAAAGAGGAACTGACAACGGATGATCTGGCAGCATGCTTTGAACAGGCCGTAGCAACGGCATATAAGGCAGTTATGAAGCCGAAGGAAGGTACGATACTGACTGTTGCAAGCGGTATGGCAGAGAAGGCCAGAGAGATTCATCGAAAGGTGAAGGATATCGAAGAATTCGGCAGGATCGTAATTGATTATGGCAATGAAGTGCTGGCTTATACACCGGAACTGTTGCCGGTACTGAAGGAAGCAGGTGTTGTGGATTCCGGCGGACAGGGTCTGATGGAGGTTGTGCAGGGCGCATATCAGTCTCTGATCGGAAAAGAGGTTGAGATCGTACAGATTGCACCGGAAAAGACAGAGGATAAGTTTGAGTTTACGGTAGAGGATGATCCGAATGCGGAGATTACCTTCGGATATTGCACCGAGTTTATCGTCATGTTGGAAAAGGAATATAATGATGAGTTGGAGGCAGAGTTCAAGGAATATTTAAGTTCCATCGGTGATTCGTTAGTTGTTGTATCGGATGATGAACTGATTAAGGTCCATGTGCATACCAATCATCCGGGTCTGGCATTTGAAAAGGGTCTGACCTATGGTTCTTTAACTCGTATGAAGATAGATAATATGCGGGAAGAGCATCAGGAGAAGCTGGCAAAGGCGGCTGCTAAGAAGAAAGAGCAGGAACAGCAGAAAAAAGAGGAAAAGAAGCAGGAACCGGAGAAGGACTATGGCTTTATTTCAGTTACGATCGGAGAGGGAATCAATGAAATCTTCCAGGGCTTGGGAGTTGATTATCTGATCGAGGGTGGCCAGACAATGAATCCGAGTACAGAGGATATGCTGAATGCCATTGAACAGGTAAATGCCAAGACGATCTTCATTTTGCCGAATAATAAGAATATCATTCTGGCTGCACAGCAGGCACAGAGTCTGGTAGAGGAGAAGAAGATTATCGTGATTCCGTCGAAGACGGTGCCGCAGGGCATCTCTGCAATCATTGCATTTGATCCGTCACAGACCGTTGAAGACAATACAGCCGGTATGACAGAGGCTATGAGCTATGTGAAGACCGGGCAGGTTACGTATGCGGTTCGGGATACCAGTATTGATGGCAAGGTGATCAAGATGGGAGATATCATGGGGATCGGAGATGATGGAATCCAGGCACTGAGTCAGGATGTTCATCAGACAACGATGGAACTGATTGATCATCTGGTAGATGAGGATACTGAACTGATCTGTCTTTACTATGGAGATGAGGTACAGGAGGACGATGCAAATGCATTGCTGGATGCCTTAGAGAAGAAGTATAAGAACTGTGATGTTGAACTGCATTATGGCGGACAGCCGATCTACTACTATGTGATTTCAGTCGAGTAAGTATAATCGAATAATTTGGAATGGAATGAACTCTCTGACATATACTATAAAAAGATGTCAGAGAGTTTTTTTATGGGAGAATGCTATGCAGATGCCGAATGATGTGACGGACGGAGCGATCATTCTTCGAACGCAGGGGAGAGAAGAACTATGGCTGGAAAATTACCGGACGCTGACCGAATACACGGATCAGAATATCCGGGTGATCGGCCGGCATGCAGAGGTACATATTTATGGAGAACATATGCGGATTGACTACTATGGATCGGAGGACATGAAGATCACGGGAGTCGTATCAAAAATAGAGTTTGTGTAGGTGACATATGGGAAAGGTAAGAACGTGGCTGACCGGTTATGTACAGGTGTATGTATACGGAAATCAGCCGGAACGATTTTTGTCATTGCTTCATCATCGGGAAATCCCGATCTGGGATATGGAACCTGTTGAAAAAGGGTATCAGTTTATGATCGCGAAGCCATATATCCGGGAACTGGATGAAATTCGGAAAAAGACCGGTTCAAAGCTTTCATTCCGGGAACGGTACGGTCTGCCATACTGGCTGTTCCGATATCGAAAGCGGAAGCTGTTTGCTCTGGGGATCCTGCTGGCGGGTGGACTGGTTTATCTAGGCTCCTTATATATATGGGACATTAATGTAGAGGGGACCTATTACTATACGGATGAACAGATCGTGAACCGGATCGAAGAGGCATATGTCAGGCTGGGACAAAGAAAGTCGCAGATCGACTGCAAATGGTTAGAGGAGCAGTTGAGACAGGACTTCCCGGAATTGTCCTGGGTGAGCTGCGAAATCGTCGGTACACAACTGAATGTAGACATCAAGGAAACACTGGAGGGAACCGAACCGGTCGATGAAGAGACACCGCCACAGGATATCGTGGCAGCAAAGGATGGGGTGATTGTGGAAATGATCACCCGGAACGGAACGCCGGTTGCACGCATCGGGCAGACGATATCCGATGGCGAAGTTTTGATCTCCGGAGTGATTCATATCTATGATGACTTTGATGAAGTTCTGGAAACCGATTATGTGGCTGCAGATGGAGATGTGATTGCAGAAACCGGATATTCCTATGAGGATTCATTTGAAATGCAGTACTATGAAAAGGAATATACCGGCAGAAAGCAGGCCTCCATAATTGTTGAAGTCATGGGCTGGAGACAGGAGCTTCATCTGCCATGGAAGGACTATGGCAATTATGATGTGGTACAGGAAACACGACAATTGAGACTGGGGCATACCTATATACTGCCAATCGGAATAACGGTGGTACAAAGGCGGGAGTATCAGCCTGTTCTTATGACCTATACAGAAGAGGAAGCCAGACAGCGGGCGGAGGAGCGACTGAACCGGTACATTCAGAATTTATCTGAAAAAGAGGTAGAAATCATGGAAAATAATGTTACAATAGAGATAAAGGACGGTGTCTGCCAATCCAAGGGAATGATCGTAGTCTGGGAACGAATCGGATATGGAAGATGCCTAAATATACCGGAGGAAAGGGAATGAATACAGTAGAAATCAGTCTGAATATACCCGCAGAGCATACGCAGAATGTGTTTGGACAGTTTGATAAGTATATTAAGAAGATAGAAAGAACTCTGTCGGTTACTATGATTATGCGGGATGACCGTTTAAAGATTATAGGCTCGGAGGAACAGGTAACGAAAACAAAGGAGATTCTGGAGGAGCTGATTGCTTTGTCACAGCGTGGAAATACGATTACCGAACAGAATGTAGACTATGCACTGTCGTTAGCATTTACCGGTCAGGTACAGCAGATGTCAGAGGTGGAGCAGGATGTGATCTGCCACACGGTGAGCGGAAAACCGGTAAAGGCGAAAACAATCGGTCAGAAGCAGTATCTGCAGTTGATTCAGGATAAGATGATCGTATTCGGAGTGGGACCGGCCGGTACCGGTAAAACTTATCTGGCAATGGCTATGGCGATCACAGCGTTTAAGAATAATGAGGTTAACCGGATCATTTTAACCCGGCCGGCGATCGAAGCAGGAGAGAAACTGGGATTCCTGCCGGGAGACCTGCAGAGCAAGGTGGATCCGTATCTGCGGCCACTGTATGATGCACTTTATGAGATTATGGGTGCGGAGACGTTTTTAAAAAATATGGAAAAAGGGCTGATTGAGGTGGCACCTCTGGCATATATGCGGGGACGGACATTGGATAATTCCTACATTATCCTGGATGAAGCACAGAATACGACTCCGGCACAGATGAAGATGTTCTTAACCCGAATCGGCTTTGGCTCAAAGGCAATCATTACCGGTGACTTGTCACAGAAGGATCTGGCTCCAAATGCGAAGTCCGGTCTGGATGAGGCGTTGAAGGTATTATCTAAGATCAATGAGATCGGTGTGTGCCGTCTGACCAGTCAGGATGTCGTGCGTCATCCGCTGGTACAGAAGATAGTAAGTGCCTATGATTCTTATGAGGAAGCCGGACGCAGACGGAGAGAAAAGTCACGTGAAAAAGGGTTGTCATAATATATTTTGTTGTTTATAATAAAAAAAGTACAAGATGTTGCGTTAGGAGGAGCTATGACAGTTAATATTGAGAATGAATATCTGTGTGAGATCAACATAGATTATCTGCATATTATTCATGAAATTGTGGAAGCGGCAGTTGAGTATGTTGCATGTCCCTACGATGTTGAGGTGAATGTGCTGCTGACGGATAATGATGGTATTCAGGAGATCAATAAGGAACAGCGGGATATCGACCGCCCGACGGATGTTTTATCATTTCCGATGATTGATTTCCGGAAGCCGGAGGGGTTCGAACTGGTGGAGGAGCATCCGGAGGATTACTTTGACAGTGACACCGGAGAACTGAATCTGGGAGATATCGTAGTGTCTATGGATAAGGTATATGAGCAGGCACAGGAGTTTGGACACAGTCCGGAGCGGGAACTGGCATTTTTGATCGCACACAGTATGTTACATCTGAGTGGTTATGACCATGAGGAAGAGGCGGAACGACTGGTTATGGAAGCAAAGCAGGAAGAGATTCTGACACGGAAGGGATATACGAGAGACTAAGGAGTGAGGTAGAAACATGAAAGGAATGAAAAAGAAGACAGTAGCAGCAGGCATGAGTATCATAATAGGAACATCAATGCTTCTGAGCGGCTGTGGGGCAAAAGGTGAGTCTGAGACAGTATTGCCCGGGACAGAGACGATGAATACAGCCGGTGATATCGACCTGGTAAATACAGAAGGTAAGGTGCTCAGTGATCTGACCGGAGAATGGGTGGATCAGGAGATCAATGACAAGCGACCGGTTGCGATTATGATCAATAATATCGGTGAAGCTATGCCACAGTCCGGAATCGGACAGGCAGATGTGATCTACGAGATGGTCGTAGAGGGTGGCATTACCCGTTTGGAAGCTATATTCTCTGACTATCGTGGTCTGGAGAAGATCGGACCGGTCAGAAGTGCCAGACAGTACTATGTGCGGAATGCAGAACAGTTGGATGCAGTATTTTGCCATATAGGAACATCAACGCTGGCAGATCAGGAGATCGCATCCGGCAATGTATCGGATATGGATGGTATGGGTGCATTGGGAAACTACTTTATATATCGGGATAACAGCCGGGTAGCTCCACATAACGCATATACCTCAGAAGAAGGTCTGAATAAGGCGATTGAGAGCGCCGGATTCGATATGAACCATAAATCAAGCTATGAACCGATGTTTTCATTCCGTTCTAAGAATCAGGATTTGACCGACGGAAGTTCAGCAAAGAAGATTACAACAGCATTTAGTGCCAATCGGAAACCGTGGTTTGAATATAATGAAGAAGACAAGCAGTACTATCGATTCCAGTATGGTGAGGCTCAGATCGATGATCAGACCAATGAACAGTTACATTTCCAGAATGTGTTGATTCTGTATGCAACCACATATTCGGTTGATGGCTATCTGATGGAAGTAAAAAATGAAGAGTCCGGTGACGGATACTACGCAACGAACGGTCAGTATATACCGATCACATGGAAGTATACCAACGGAACCATTCATTACTATGAGACATCCGGTGAACAGCTACAGATGAATCCCGGCAAGACTTGGATCACATTCTTTGATGTAGCAAATCCAAATGGAGTAACCTTTGAATAGGAGGTCCGGATGACTTCGAAAGATCTGATACTTCATGCCAGACAGGCGATGGAGCATGCGTATGCCCCGTATTCCGGGTTCCGGGTCGGAGCGGCGCTGGTAACAAAAAAAGGAACAGTATATACTGGATGCAATATCGAAAATGCTTCGTATGGTGCTACCATATGTGCGGAACGTACGGCGATCGGCAAGGCTGTATCGCAGGGAGAGCGTGAGATCGAGAGTATAGCAATTGTATGCAGTGAAGGTAGGAAGGCATATCCATGTGGAATATGCCTTCAAGTGATGTCAGAGTTTTTTCCGGAAGGACTGGTCTATCTGGAAGATGAAACCGGAATCACAACCTATAAGGTGAATGAATTACTGCCGGGAGCTTTCCGGCTGGAGCACAGATAGGCTGTGCAATAAGAGTAGATATTTCAGGAGAGACAGTATGGGTAAAACAAAAGACAGCCGGCGGAATAACTTCCTGCTGCAGGGTGGAATTCTGGCAATCGCCGGTATCGTAGTACGGTTTATAGGAATGGCCTATCGAATACCGATCACAAGAATTCTGGGAGAGTACGGAATCAGTCTGTATGAGACGGCGTATTCGGCATATAGTATTATACTGATCGTTTCATCCTATAGCTTGCCGGTGGCGGTATCAAAGATGATAGCGGCGAAGAATGCATGTAAGGAATATGTAAATGCAGAGCGGGTATTTCGGTGTTCCATTCTGTATGCACTGGTGGTAGGTGTGCTGGCGTCTGCGATCTGTTATTTTTGTGCACCTTGGCTGGTGCAGGCAGAGGGAGCCATCCCGGTTCTCCGGATTCTGGCACCGGTGATTTTGTTCTCGGCGGTACTGGGCACCTTTCGTGGGTTATTTCAGGGACAGGGAACTATGGTTCCGACGTCCGTTTCACAGATCATTGAGCAGATTATAAATGCGGTTGTCAGTATTGTGGCAGCGGTATTGTTGATAGCACCGTTCCGCGTGGAAGATCCGGAGGGACTGCGTCCGATCCGCGGAGCAATGGGAAGTACCATGGGTACCGGTGCCGGCGTGGTCGCCGGTCTGGCATTTGTCGTACTGGTCTATCTGATGTTCCGACCGAAACTGAAAAAACGGGTACGGAAAGGACAGGAGGCTCCGATTGATTCCTATGGACAGATCCTGAAGATGATCCTATGGACGGTGACGCCGATGGTGTTAAGTGCGACGCTTTATAATGTCAGCCCATATATTGATAATAACCTAATCTATGGCGTGATGGGAAATCTGGGAGTTTCCGAAGAGGCGATTGGTGCCATGCATGGTATCTATGCCGGAAAGTATCTGCAGTTGGTAAATATTCCGGTTGCATTTGCCAGTGCACTGTCGTCCGCAATGCTGCCGGAGGTAGCAGCAGCCAAAGCCAGAGGAGATGCATCTGGGATCTTAAGCAAAGCACAGATGACGATTAAGGTTACTATGCTGCTTGCACTTCCTTGTACGCTGGGGCTGACCGTTCTTGGAGGACCGGCAGCGCAGTTGATCTACGGAAACAGTACGGTACATCCGGATATGGCAAGAAATCTGTTTTTATACGGAAGCTGCTTTGTGCTGTTTTTCTCCATGTCGACGGTAACCAATGCACTGTTACAGGCAACGGACAACCTTCGATATCCGGTGATTCATTCCGTCATTGCACTGGTACTGCATACAGTGGCAGCCTATGTTATGCTACGTATGGGAATGGGCGTCTGGGCACTGATGTGGTCTACGATATTATTTGCAGTGGTACTGTGTGTATTGAATCATCTGGTTTTGCGGCGAAAGGTCGGCTTTCGGATGGACTGGGTTGGAAGTATATGGAAGCCGCTTCTGATCTCCGGAATCATGGGAATCGTATGCTGGTGCAGCTATTATATTATCCATTATCTGACAAAGAGTAATACCATCGGTTTTCTGGTGGCATTTGTGTTGGGCATTATAACCTATGCGGTTGCACTGCCATTGTTTAATGGTGTGACAGAGGAAGAACTGATGCGGATACCGAAGGGACATGTGATCGTTCGGGTGTTGAAGAAGGTTGGACTGCTGGAAAGCCGTGAGGAAGAATAAACAGAGGTATTTCGGGCATAATTCCACTAGGAGGAAGGAATTATGTGGAAGAAATTATCATTGATCACGGGTCTGACTCTGGTAGTTGCGATTCTGGGCTATCAGATCACCTTAGTGAATACATGGAGACATCAGGAGCAGGCTAAGACAGAAGAGGAACTGGAGCCGGTGGTACAAGGTGCAGATACGGTCACAAAGGACACCACGATTATCATTGAAAGCTATGATAAAGACGGTAAACGGATCAACCGTACAGAAGAGAGTGGAAATGCGATATATATGGGACAGAATCGCCTGGAGCTGCTGCTGTATGCGAATCAATATCGGGAGCAGTATGCATCTTCGGAGGAACAGGAGGAGGGGCTGGAACGGATGGTGCTGGAGTCCTATTCACCCGAAACGGTTACATTTGTAAAGTATTATGGAGAACCAGAGCCGGAGGAAGGATACTTCATAGGTGTTCGGGACGGAGTTGTCATCGTTTATCTGGCAGACCGTTCTGCCGTGTATGAGTATACAAATATTGAACAAAAGACGCTGCCTGAAGAGGTGCAGCAGGAACTGATAGATGGAATCCGTGTGAAAAACGAACAGGAGCTGTTTGATTTTTTACAGACATATTCCAGTTAGAAGGAGACAATCAATGGTAGATGCGATTATAATCGGTGGTGGTGCATCCGGACTGATCTGCGGAATCGAGGCTGGTCGCAGAGGAAAGCAGTGTGTGATACTGGAACAGAAGGAAAAGACCGGTAAGAAGCTGTATGCAACCGGTAACGGAAGATGCAATTATGCAAATGAGGTTCTGACGGATAGCTGCTATCATACTGTGAATCCGGCAGATACCGGTCTGGTTTCACAGGTGATCAAAGAGAATACCTGGAGAGAACTAAAAGACTACTTTCAAATGCTCGGTTTACCGACGATATCAAAACAGGGGTACTTATATCCCAGATCAGAACAGGCGGCAGCGGTTGTACATGGACTGGAACAGGCGTTTTTGGCAGCCGGCGGCAGGATCCAATGTGGTGAGCATGTGACGCGGGTGCAGTGGAAAGAAAGGAAGAACTGCGGAACGGTATGGACGGAAACACAGTCTCTGGACGGACGGGCGGTCGTATTGGCAACCGGAGGGCAGGCGGCACCTGTACTGGGAAGTGATGGAAGTGGATATAAGCTGGCAAGGGAGCTGGGACACAAGGTAACAGTCTGTGTACCGGCTCTATGTGGGTTAAAATGCAGTGAAAAAGGCTGGGGACAGCTTCAGGGCGTTCGTGCAAAGGGGCGTGTAGAGCTTAGACTGGATCGAAGGAGCATACTTGCGGATACCGGTGAGATTCAGTTTACTACATATGGACTGTCCGGAATTGTGGTTTTTAATCTGTCACGATACGCCGCGCTTGGATTACATAAGAAACAGTACGTAGAAGTAGTCTGTGATCTTTTGGAAGAGTATGAGGAACCGGTATTGATCCGGCAGTGGGAGGGGCTAAAGAAGACCTGTGGATATCGAAAGGCACTGGATGTATTGACCGGCTATCTGCCGGAGAAGCTGGCCGGCTATCTGCTGCGACGGACAGGAATATCGGAAAAGAGGAACTGGAAGGAACTGTCGGAGAAAGAGCTTCGGGAGCTGATGCAGACCTGTAAGCGGCTGACGGTTCCAATCACCGGGGGGAATTCCTACGAGCAGGCACAGGTAACTGCAGGAGGTGTTCCGATTCACGAGGTGGAACTGCAATCCATGGAGTCACGGGTGCAGCCGGGATGTTATCTGATTGGCGAGCTATTGGACGTAGACGGTTCGTGTGGCGGTTACAATCTGATGTGGGCATGGGAGACCGGAAGAAGGGCAGGAAGATACCTATGAAAGTACTTAGAATCAATCAAATCAAGCTGTCGGTGCAGCATACGAAGGCAGATCTGGATCGTGCAGTCTGCAGGGTACTGCAGAAAAAGCAGGTACCGGACTATCGGATCATACGACAGTCTATCGATGCAAGAGATAAGGAAAAATTACGCTATATCTATACGATAGAAGTGCCGGCGAATCTGTATCGTCCGGCAGAGCAGAAACGGTATCTGAAGGATAAAAATATAACGATTCAGGAGGAACAGCCGTATCGGTTTGAACGTGCAGTGGAACAGCTGCAGGAAGCAGACAGAAAAAAGGGACTAAAGGAGCCACCGGTCATCGTGGGAAGCGGACCGGCCGGGTTATACTGTGGTTATGAACTGGCAAAGGCAGGGTATCAGCCGATTATCATTGAACGCGGGATGGCGGTTGAGGAGCGGCGGAAGGAGATTCAGAGCTATTGGGATGGAAAGCCGTTGAATCCGGACTGTAATGTGCAGTTCGGAGAAGGCGGAGCAGGTACCTGTTCCGATGGAAAGCTGAATACGATGATTAAGGATAAGACCGGTCGAATTCATCATGTGCTGCATACCTTTGCAGACTTTGGAGCACCTTCTGATATCCTATATGTTCATAAACCGCATATCGGGACGGATGTTCTGGAGGCGGTCGTTCAGAGTATGCGTAAGAAGATCATCGAGCTGGGTGGACAGGTATGGTTTCAGACCTGTCTGACGGATATTGAAACCGAAGGAACCGGAGCCGCAAGAAAGCTGACCGGAATATGGGTGAAGCAGGGAGAACAGGTGAAGAAGCTCTCCTGCGAATGTCTGGTTCTGGCAATCGGGCATAGTGCCAGAGATACCTTTTATCTGCTTGAACAGAAGGGTGTTTACATGACACCGAAGGCATTTGCGGTCGGACTTCGGATCGAACATCCGGCGTCCATGATACAGGAGGCGCAGTACGGCAGCTCCAGAGAGGCAAAGGAGCTGCCGGCAGCGGACTATAAGCTGACGCATCAGACACCGGACGGACGGGCGGTGTATTCGTTCTGTATGTGTCCGGGCGGGCATATCGTAGATGCATCTTCTGAACCGGGCAGGATTGCGGTCAATGGGATGAGCTATCGAAGCCGGGATGCACAGAATTCCAACAGTGCGATCGTTGTGAATGTAACACCGGAAGACTTCCCGGGGAGTGGATCACTGGCCGGAATCGAATTCCAGCGAACCTGGGAGGCAGCTGCATATAAGGCGGGACAAGGGAAGGTTCCGCTCCAGTTATTTGGTGACTATTGCCGGGGAACCGCATCAACCTCACTGGGGGAGATACAACCGGATCTGAAGGGACAGTATGCGCTTGCAGATCTAAATGGGTGTTTGCCTAATTTTGTGAATAATGCTATAATAAATGGAATTATGTCTTTTGATAAGCGAATCCGTGGATTTGCCAGAGAAGATGCAATCCTTTGCGGGATAGAGAGCAGAACATCTTCACCGGTTCGGATCCAGAGAGATTCAGACTTATGCAGTAATATAGCCGGGATCTATCCATGCGGAGAAGGTGCCGGCTATGCGGGAGGAATCACTTCCGCAGCAGTTGACGGAATACGGGTGGCCGAAGCCGTGGCAGCACAGCTTTCGCCGGAGTACAGATAAGGAGATAGGTATGAGCAGAGTGCGGGAACAATTAGCCAGAAAGAATCGAATCGTTATAAAGATAGGATCCTCTTCACTGGTACATAGCAATACGCAGAATCTGGACTATGTGAAGCTGGAAAAGCTGGTTCGGTTTTTATGTGATCTGCGGAATCAGGGGAAGGATGTGATTCTGGTGTCTTCCGGTGCCATAGGGGTAGGAGCAAAGGCGCTGGGGCTGTTTGAACGTCCCAGAACGACTTCTTTGAAGCAGGCATGTGCGGCTGTTGGTCAGGGGCAGCTGATGATGGTATATCAGAAGCTGTTTTCGGAATATCATCAGGTATCTGCACAGGTACTGCTGACCTTTGATGTTATTACCTCGGAGGAACGCAGGCGGAACAGTATGAATACCTTCAACGAACTGCTTCAGCTCGGAATCATCCCGGTTGTAAATGAGAATGATACCGTGGCAACAGAAGAAATCGAGTTTGGTGATAATGATACGCTGTCTGCAATCGTGGCAGCACTGGTAAAGGCAGACTGTCTGGTGCTGATGTCAGATATTGACGGACTCTATACAGATGATCCGCATTACAATAAAAATGCAGAGCTGATTTCCGAAGTACCGGAGATTACTGAGGAACTAAGAGCGATGGGAAAAGGAGCGGCCACGAATCTGGGAACCGGAGGTATGGCAACAAAAATCACCGCAGCTTCGATCGCTACGGCAGTCGGTGCTGATATGGCAATCGTAAATGGAGAGCGGATCGAAGTACTGAGTGAACTGTTCCAGGGAGAGGATGTAGGAACGGTGTTCCATGCCCACCCGGAGCTGCACTTTAAGATCGAAGACTATGTGGAGGAAACGCATCGATGACAGACGAACAGGTAGCACGTATCAATGAGTTATATCATAAATCGAAGTCCCCGGAAGGGTTGACAAAAGAGGAAAAGGAAGAACAGACAAAGCTGCGGCAGGAGTATCTGATGGCAATTCGAAGAAATATGCGGCGAACACTGGAAAACACAGTGGTAGAGTACCCGGATGGAACGGTAAAGAATCTAAAGGAAGTGGGGAAAAAGCATGCAGACAACAAGTAAGAAGATTACGAGAAATGCGATAAAGGAGCAGCGGTTAGGGCTGTCTCAGGATGAAGTGCAGACACGTTCGGAGGAATGTGTATCGAAGGTACTGCAGTTTCCGGAACTGTTAGAGGCAGATACGGTGTGTGTATATATGCCGACCGGAAATGAGATAGACACCAGTGCGATTATTCGATTCTGTCTGGAGAACGGAAAGCGGGTGGCAGCCCCGAGAGTGGATGGCGATACAATGGAGTTCTACTACTTCCGGTCAAAGGAGGAACTGGAGCAGGGAGCATATGATATCTGGGAGCCAACCGGAAAAGAGGCTGTCGCAGATGAAGAGAGTCTGGTGATTATGCCTGGGGTTGCTTTTGATCTGAACTGCAATCGAATCGGATACGGAAAGGGATACTATGATCGGTATCTGTCGAAGCATCCGAAGATGAAGCGGATTGCGTTAGCGTATGAATTCCAGATCGTGGGGAAGATCAAGCAGGAGATCCATGATGTGAAACCGGAAATGATCGTAACAGAAAGCAGGGTAATTATGAAGCCAAAAGAATTTAATCTGGAAGAGGTCTGTAAGGCGGCAAAGAAGGCCAGCCGGACATTGAATCTTCTGGATACTGCCAGAAAAAATGCCTGTTTGCTAAAGGTGAGCAAGGAGATTGAAGAAAATCAGGATATGATTCTGAAGGCAAATGCCAGGGATGTAGCGAATGCAAAAAAGAACGGTATGGCAGAGGCATTGATTGATCGCCTGACCTTAAATGAACAGCGGATTCAGGGAATTATAGAAGGTGTGGTTCAGGTGGTGAGCCTGACAGATCCGGTCGGAACGGTCATGAATCGGTTTGACCGTCCAAACGGACTTCACATTGAACAGATTCGGGTACCGTTTGGCGTGATCGGGATTATATACGAATCCAGACCGAATGTAACGGTAGATGCATTTTCCCTATGCTTTAAGACCGGAAATGCAGTCGTACTGCGTGGCGGCAGTGATGCCATTCATACAAATCTGGCGTTGGTTACGGTGATACGAAAGGCATTAAAGTCCATGGATGTGGATGAAAATGCAATTTGTCTGATCGAGGATACCAGTCGTCAGGTGGCTGCACGTTTTATGAAGATGAAGCAGTATATTGATGTACTGATTCCACGCGGTGGTGCGGGATTGATCCAGACGGTTGTAGAACAGTCAACGATACCGGTGATCGAAACCGGAACCGGTAACTGTCATATCTACATTGACCGATATGCGGATATCGAAAAGGCGGTTCCGATCGTTCATAATGCGAAGCTGCAGAGACTGGGTGTATGCAACGCCTGTGAATCATTAGTGATTCATGAGAAGATTGCGGATCAGGTGATTCCGCTACTGGTAGCAGATCTGCAGAAGGAAGGCTGTGAAATCCGCGGAGATGAAAAGGTACGGGAAATCAGCCCGGATGTGAAGGCAGCAACAGAAGAGGATTATGGAACGGAATATCTGGCAAAGATCATATCTGCTAAGATTGTAAAGAGCGTGTATGAAGCCATTGACCATATTAATCGGTACAGTACCGGACACTCCGAAGCGATTATAACTGAGAATGAGGCAGCAGCAAAGGCATTTACGGAAGGGGTAGATTCTGCCTGTGTATATGTAAATGCATCCACCCGGTTTACCGATGGATTTGAGTTCGGATTCGGTGCAGAGATCGGAATCAGTACCCAGAAGCTGCATGCCCGTGGACCGATGGGACTTCTGGCATTGACATCCAGTAAATATGTGATTCATGGAAATGGTCAGATTAGAAGCTGAGCTGCGTATAATAAGAATAAGAAAATGCGTTTGAATGGAGTCATAAATGAGTGATCAGAACAAAGAACAGAACTGGGGACTGGTACTGAGTGGCGGTGGAGCCAAAGGGGCCTATCAGATCGGTGTATGGAAGGCAATGAAGGAGCTGGGAATCGAGTCATGGATCGGTGGGATATCCGGTGCTTCGATCGGAGCACTGAATGCAGCGTTATTTGCATGCGGCGATTATAAGATGGCGGAAACCGCATGGGCAGAGGTCGATCTGTTGTCGGTATTTGATACGGAATGGGCACTGCTCGATGGAAAAGAAGGTACATTTTCCAGAGAAGAGATGCTGACACTGATCCGCAGGTATGTACAGTTTTCAAAACTCATGACACGAAAAGAACCGGTGATATGCAGTGTGTCCCGGCTGCTTTCGAATGATCAGTATCGGAGTTCGATTCAGGGTCTGATGGGGGAGACGGTATATGCGGGAGAATATATGCATATCGATGGAAGGACGGCAGAGATGGTAGAGTCTGTGCTGCTGGCATCCTCCGCACTTCCGCTTGTGTATGAACCTGTGGCAATCAATGGTGCGTACTACCGGGACGGAGGTCTGACCGATAATGTTCCGATCCAGCCGTTATATGATCTGGGATATCGAAAAATCATATTGATCGGTCTGAAGGCGGAGATGAAGCGGATGGAAGCAGCGTATTCGGATGTGGAGTTTCTATCTATTTATCCGAGTTATCCGTTAGGGGATCTCTTTCGTGGAACATTGAACTTCCAACCACGGCATATAAAGGCGTGCGAACAGCTGGGCTATAAGGATGGTATACGGACAATCCATGCATGGAAAACAGGCGATACAGACAGCCTTCATATGCAGGAGCTGGCAAAGCTGGACTATGAAGCGGTTCTGGCAGATCTGCACCGGGAGGAGCTGCAGGATTCGATCGGAGACCATATGGCAACCCTTCAGGGAATTATAGATAGATATAGTGAATGACAGATACGAGGAAAAGGATATGAAAGAACAGGGACATATAGAAGCACAACGACAGATAGAGATGATGAAGCGGTGCAGAGAAAGCATTGCAGATCGACAGAAGGAGCTGGGCAGACCGCTGACCTATCATATATCGACCTTTGGATGCCAGATGAACTTTAAGGATTCCGAGAAGCTGGCCGGTATTCTGGAGGAGATCGGATATGTGGAAACGGATACAGAACAGGCGGACTTTGTACTCCTGAATACCTGTACGGTACGGGAAAATGCAAATCAGAAGGTATATGGACATCTGGGTATTTTGAAGAATTATAAGAAGAAAAATCCACATATGCTGATTGCATTATGCGGCTGTATGATGCAGGAGGAGCTGGTAGTAGAGAAGTTGAAGGAGAGCTATCGGTTTGTGGATATTATTTTTGGAACCCATAATATCTATAAGCTGGCGGAGCTGATTCAGACACGGTTGGAGTCTGACCGTATGGTAGTAGATCTCTGGAAAGATGCAAAGGAGATTGTAGAGGATCTTCCGTCGATCCGAAAGTATTCCTTCAAGGCCGGAGTCAATATTATGTTTGGCTGCAATAATTTCTGCAGCTATTGTATCGTTCCGTATGTGCGTGGCAGGGAACGAAGCCGAGAGCCGGAGGATATCATCCATGAGATCGAGGAGATGGTAGCAGAAGGTGTCGTTGAGGTTATGCTGCTGGGGCAGAATGTGAATTCCTATGGGAAAACGCTGGAGCACCCGGTATCCTTTGCTGAACTTCTGGAACGGGTAGAACAGGTGCCGGGACTAAAGCGTATCCGCTTTATGACCTCTCATCCAAAGGATCTGTCCGATGATCTGATTCAGGTAATGGCAAAGTCGGAAAAGATCTGTAAGCATATGCATCTTCCGGTACAGTCCGGAAGCAGCCGGTTACTGGAAAAGATGAATCGGAGATATACAAAGGAGCATTATCTGGAACTGGTAAGAAAGCTGCGGGCGGCGATTCCGGATATTTCTTTGACGACAGATATTATTGTAGGTTTCCCGGGGGAAACGGAGGAAGACTTTGAAGAGACTCTGGATGTCGTACGGCAGGCAGAATATGACAGTGCTTATACATTTATCTATTCCAAGAGAACCGGAACACCGGCGGCAAATATGGAAGATCAGGTACCGGAGGAAGTGGTAAAGGAACGGTTCCGGCGTTTGTTAAATGTAGTGGCCGAGTCTTCTGCGCAGCGTACCGGACGTCTGGAAGGCCAGACGATGGAGGTTTTGGTAGAAGGAATCAGTGAGCAGGATCCGTCTATGGTGACCGGACGGTTGTCGAATAATCTTCTGGTACATTTTCCGGGAGATGAGTCGCTGGTCGGCAGTCTGTGTATGGTTCATCTGGATCAGGCGAAAGGCTTTTACTATATCGGAAGCCGGAGGGAATAGAAGATGGAGATTATGAAGGTGCTGCAGGGGCAGCCCATTGCAATGAAAAATGAAAAGGTGAAGTACTGGTACCTGCTGCAGGAAGGAGTCGTATATCAGCAGCTTGGAACGGCACAGGTGCGTCTGGAGAAAAATGCTGTGATCGGTATTCTGGAGCGGGATATATATATGTGTGATTATATCGCAGCAGAGGATAGTGTGCTGGCTGCCTTTGTATGTGAAAGTGTTGAGGATCTGCAGAAGATCCTTTCCGGACAGGAGAAGATTCGGAATATCTTCCTGCGGTCGGCAATCGGTCAGCGGTATGCACTGCTACAGTTATATTCGGAGCTTTATAACAAAGCGAAACAGTTCCATATGTTTGTCGAAACGGTATACAATGATTATAAGAACCTGTGTGGAAAATACCGGGTAGAGGAGCAGATGTTCCCGAAGATGGAGCATTTTAATCCCCTGGTGATGCAGCATATGGCAGAGGATTGGGAGATCCATAACTGTGAGCGTCTGGCTAAGACCTATATGAAGGAATACTTGCAACTGATGGAGAGGGATGAAAGCCTTACGGTTGGAGTAATTATGGAGGCAGCCGCACAGATGCGTCGATTCTCTATGGGAATCGGAGAGATTGAGGCCTATCTGGCGTATAACAAAGAGATTCTGCTGAGTGAGAATAAAAATGATCTGTTTGGACTGTATTTTGAACTGTCTATTCAGATGCATGCCAAGAAGTATGATACGCAGGGCGTAAGGGAGAAGCTTCAGCTGATCCGCAGCTTTGCAGAGCAGACAGCACTGTATACCCCACGGATGATATCCAGACGCTGGAAGGAATTTAAGGAGTATGATTATTCGGATGCATCACGGGATGTTGCAGAGGCAGCCGGTGTTGCGGTCAGAAAAGAAGTGGATATAACGGCGATTGATTGTCTGGAGCACATTCTGGAGTATGCAGGTTATGGAGATGAGGAATCCGATCAAATCAGCAAACAGATAAAGATCTATCGAAATCTGCCGGATATGTATTCAAGTGATCCGAAGGTATATGCGCTGAGAAAGGCGTTGACAGCCATTTTCTATGACATTTACTATCGGGTGTTTATCCGAGCGGTAAAAGATGAGGAAAGTCTGACGCCGATACTGGAGATGTTTTTAAACTTTGGTTTTATGGATCTGTCCTATGTGGGAGAGGAACTGGCAAAGGAGCTGTATGATCTGTGTGCCCATCTGGATATCTGTCGTTCCGAGCATGTATTTACAATCTATGAATGGCTGAAATGTATCTATCGCGGAGAAAAGGAACCGTCTAAGAATGAGTTTGATATGAACTATGCAGCCTACCTTGCAGATCAGTTGAAGCGTGGGCAGTTGATAAAGGAACAGGTACAACAGCAGTATGGGGATATGGAGCTACGTGTAAAGTTTGAGATCCAGAATATGTTTACCAGTGTGAATAAGCTGACGTATGGTAAGGTGACGACATTTTGTCCGATTCTGTGCTCGGATGATATGATCAATACCGTCGAGAAGATGCTGGTAACGGTAGATAAGCTGGAGCAGGCGATGAATGTGGTTCGAAAGGTGGATTACTCCGTATTCTATCGGGATATTGTTTTTTCTGATCCGGAGAAGGGAATCAACACGGAACGGCTTAAAAAAGAGATTCTGCCGGAGATCATTCTGATGCCGAATGCAGGAACGAGAGGAATGATGTGGCAGGAGTGTTCCGGTATGCGAAGCAGTACACCGGGCAGGTTTATGTTCCCGATTCTGACCTCAGTTGAATTAAATGATCTGATGCTGGATGTCATCGGTCAGTTCCGATGGGAGATCTGCAGAAAGGAAGAAGGAATTCACTGGAATGATATCCGGGAGAAGTCATTGACGGCCGAGTACTGTACCTATATTCAGTTTTACCGGAAAAATCATGACCTGTCTGCAGATGCAAAGGAGCGGATCAAGGGAGCTCTGGCGCGTGCAAAGAATAATTACAGGGAAGTGTTTGTAAGGGATTATGTGAATTGGATTCGATTTGAATCCAGAGGCAGTTTCCGCTTGAACAAGGTATCCAGAGATATTCTGGTTCGTTACTGTCCGTTTGCGGGTGCGATTCGGAATGAACTGCGTTCCAATCCATTATACCAGACATCGATTACCAGATTCGAAGCAGAGAATGCGAAGAAGCTGCAGCATTATAATGGCATGTGTGCGCGCTATGTAAAGGCTGGTGGGGAGATTACCCCGGATCTGAAGAATAATCTGCTGTTTTATCAGATGTAAATGGCAGTTCGGTAGAGGCATCACAGGAACTAAAAAAGAGTCGAAAGACTCTTTTTTTAGTTCGACCAAAGGGAAAGGTGATTCAACATCTGTCTACAGCGTTCGAATCGAAATAATTATGAAAAATACGAAAGAATGGTAGTCTGCCGATATCCTGTCAATAATTGCGGAGGATACCCCCTTTTCTCACTTTTCTAATTCTACTATAATTGCAAAGGAACAACAAATAGGGAGAAAAAAGTACAGGAGGCGAGCTAGAAACGATATGAAGGTAGCAATAGTAAATCATGATAAATTCGTTGTGCAGAAGATTCAGCAGTATCTGGATGAGGACGGTCAGGTGCAGGTGGTGGGAACCGCGCAGGACGGTCAGGAGGCAGTCGGAATGATTCGGGAACAAAGGCCGGAGGTGGTGATCCTGGATCTGATTATGCCGCATGTAGATGGGATGGGAATTATGGAGCAGGTTGAGAACCAGTCAGGAAGAGACCTGCACCCAAGGTATATTGTAGGTATGATGAAAGGACAGGAGTGTATGTTCCGGATGGCGGCTGAAAGCCAGAATGTGATCGGGGTAGGAGCAGGGTTCCCTTCCTCTGACTTAAAACATGCATTTCAGATTATAAATGGCGGCAGAAAAACGGCCAGACTCAGTGGCATACAGAGTGCGGCAATCACGGTAGCACCGGCAGAGGACAAGCTGGAGCTGGTAGTGACGGATATTATCCATGAGATCGGAGTTCCGGCACATATCAAGGGATATCAGTACTTAAGAAGTGCCATTCTGATGGCAGTAGCGGATATGGATATTTTAAATTCCATTACGAAACAGTTGTATCCGGAGATCGCAAAGCAGTACGGAACGACTTCCAGCCGCGTAGAGCGTGCAATCCGCCATGCAATCGAAGTCGCATGGGGAAGAGGCAGAATGGATACCATAGACGAACTGTTCGGCTATACGATCCATGCAGGAAAGGGAAAGCCTACGAATTCGGAATTCATAGCTCTGATAGCGGATAAGATCCGTCTGGATCAGAAAATGAAGAGTGCTTAAGGGGAAAACGGCAGCAACGTGGAGTGAGTGAAATCAGTATCAGTCATGAAAAAGAAAATACAAAGAGAAAGATGGGGAAAATCATGGAAAGAACAGAAAAAATGAAGGTTATGGCAGCGGATCAGGATCTGATAGAGGAGTTGGGCAGATATGACTTTGTATCCAGAGATGGGAGCATGGAGGTCGTCGGCAAGTATCTGGACGGGGATGAGCTGTATCATGCAATTGTAAACGAACAGCCGGATCTGGTGGTTATGGATGCCCTTTTAAAGCATACCGATGGAATCGAACTGATGCGGCGGATGAAGGAGGAACATCCGGAGATCCATACCCGGTATATCCTGCTGACAACCATTGGAACAGAAAGCGTGATCGAGACCGCATTTATGATGGGAGCATCCTATTATATGTTAAAGCCGTTTGATAATCAGATCCTAAAGCGGCGGATGAAACAGCTCCTCCGACGGGAACAGGAGGAGGAAGCGGTTTTAGAACTGGGGGAGGATCTTGCTTCCTATGAGAGGGAGCGAAGTTTGGAGGGAGAGGTCACGGATATCATCCGGGAGATCGGAATTCCGGCACATATTAAGGGCTATCAGTATATCCGGGAAGGCATCATGATGGCAGTAGAGGATCCGAATATGTTGAATTATATTACAAAGCTGCTGTATCCGGCGATTGCAAAGAAGTATAAAACCACATCCTCCAGTGTAGAGCGTGCAATCCGGCATGCGATTGAGGTGGCATGGAGCAGGGGAAAAATGGATGTGATTCAGGAACTGTTCGGCTATACGATCCATGCGGGTAAGGGAAAACCGACAAATTCTGAGTTTATTGCATTGATTGCAGATAAATTACGCCTGGATTATGAATTGTAAAAATATGGTTCCATTTATACTTAAAATATGCTATACTTTTCTCACATAGTTTTCGAATGAAAAAGGAATACTGGGAGGGTTATGGAGCATGAAGAAAGTGGCTTATATTGCATCAGAGTGTGTGCCATTTATAAAGACAGGTGGATTGGCGGATGTTGTAGGAACATTGCCAAAGATGTTTGACAAAAATGAATATGATGTACGGATTATTATCCCGAATTATTTGTGCATTCCGAATAAATATCGTGAGAAGATGAAGTATCTGACACATTTTCAATTGGATATCGGCTGGAGACAGCAGTATGTCGGTGTTATGTATATGGAATATGAGGGTGTTCCGGTTTACTTTATCGATAATGAATATTACTTTAATGGATTTACGCCATACGGTGATGTAAAGTGGGATATTGAAAAGTTCTGCTTTTTCTCAAAGGCAGCACTTTCGATTCTTCCGGTTATCGGCTTCCGTCCGGACATTATACACTGCCATGACTGGCAGTCAGGACTGGTTCCGGTATACTTAAAGACATTGTTTGCCAGCAATCCGTTCTTCCAGGGCATCAAGTCCATTATGACGATTCATAATCTGAAGTTTCAGGGAAACTGGGATATCGAGACGATACAGGCGTATTCCGGTCTGCCGGAGTATGTATTTACACCGGATAAGCTGGAGTTTAAGAAAAATGCAAGTATGCTGAAGGGTGGTCTGGTCTATGCAGACAAGATTACAACCGTTAGTAATACCTATGCGGGTGAGATCCAGACACAGGAGTATGGAGAAGGACTGGAAGGACTGTTGTTTGCCAGAAGAAATGACCTGTGGGGAATCGTAAACGGTATTGATTATGATGTATACAATCCGGCAAAGGATCCACTGATTTATAAGAATTATTCCGCTAAGAGCTACAAGAAGGCGAAGGCAGAGAATAAGCGTAAGATGCAGGAAGAATATGGACTTCCGGTGGATGATAAGCAGTTTGTGATCGGTATTATCTCTCGTCTGACGGATCAGAAGGGACTGGATCTGGTTGACTGTGTAATGAATGAGATCTGTCAGGATGGTGTACAGTTTATCGTTCTGGGAACCGGTGAACAGCGTTATGAGGATATGTTCCGTTTCTATAGAGGCATTCATCCGCAAAAGGTATCTGCAAACATTTACTATTCGGATGACGGTTCTCATAAGCTATATGCGGGCTGTGATGTGATGCTGGTGCCATCCAGATTCGAACCATGTGGACTGACACAGCTTATGGCACTTCGTTACGGTACCATTCCGGTTGTTCGTGAAACCGGTGGTCTGAAGGATACGGTTATTCCGTACAATGAGTATGAGAAGACCGGTAACGGATTCAGCTTCCGCAACTACAATGCACATGAGATGCTGAATACGATTAATTATGCAAAAGAAGTATATTATAATGACAAGCAGAGCTGGTACGGTATCATGGAGCGTGCTATGAACAGTGATTATTCATGGCAGAAGTCTGCTGAGAAGTATCAGGAATTATATAATCAGATCTAAGAACGAGAAGAACCGATATAGATCTTAGTATGATACAGCCCCCAAATGCGTATGGCCTCTGGGGGCTGTATTCGGTTCACATATGATAGGAGTGATAGTGAAATGGCATTTGACGGAGTTGTAATAGCAAGCATGGTGCATGAACTGAAGGAACATGTGCTGAACAGCCGTATTTATAAGATATATCAGCCGGAGCCGGATGAGCTGAACCTGATCTTAAAGACAGGAAGCGGAAACAATCGGCTGTTATTGTCAGCCAGTGCATCCCTTCCGCTGATCTATCTGTCTACGGAAAATAAGAATAATCCAATGACAGCTCCGAACTTCTGCATGTTGCTCCGCAAGCACATCGGTAATGGACGGATCGTGGGGATTGAACAGCCGGGGATGGAACGTATCGTTCAGTTCCGGATCGAGCATCTGGACGAAATGGGAGATCTGTGTACGAAAATCCTGATAATAGAGATTATGGGCAAGCACAGTAATATCATATTCTGTGACGGAGATGGTCAGATCATTGACAGCATTAAGCGGGTTGGGGCTCAGATGAGTTCGGTGCGTGAGGTACTGCCGGGACGGATGTATGAACAACCACCGACGCAGGATAAGATCAATCCACTGGAGCTGACCAGGGACTACTATGAAGAACAGATGTTAAAAAAACCGCTGCCTCTGTGTAAGATGTTATATACATCTCTGACCGGTTTCAGTCCGGTGATCGCCAATGAGATCTGCTATCGGGCGTTGTTGGATGGAGATCAGAGCAGTGCCGGTGTGCAGGGGATAAAGGAAAAAGAGGATGCTCTCTGGGAGGCACTTCATCAGGTGATAGAAGAGATCCGGGAAGAGCGGTTTGAACCGGGGATCTGTTATAACGCAAAGGAAGAACCGGTGGAATTCTCGGCGATCCGATTGACGATGTATGCGGATATGGAATGGCAGTCAAAGGAAACGATATCGGAAGTGTTGCAGGAGTATTATGCGGCTAAGAACCGGAACACACGGATTCATCAGAAGTCCTCCGACCTAAGACGAATCGTAAGTACGGCACTGGAACGGACGGCGAAGAAGTATGACCTGCAGAGAGGTCAGCTAAGGGATACAGAGAAACGGGATAAATACCGGGTATACGGAGAACTGTTAAACACCTATGGATATGGAATCGAGGAAGGTGCAAAGTCGGTAACGGTTATGAACTATTACACGAATGAAGAACTGACGATTCCGCTGGATGGGACATTGACACCCGGAGAAAATTCCAAGAAGTACTTTGCACGGTATAATAAACTGAAACGAACCTATGAGGCACTGTCGGAGCAACTCAAACAGACGGAACAGGAGCTGAAACATTTGCAGTCGATTCAGGCAGCGCTGGATATTGCACAGGAGGATATGGATCTGACAGATATCAAACGGGAACTGATGGACTATGGATATATACGCTATAAGAGTGAAGGAAAGAAGAAGGGAAAACAGGAAAAGAGCCGGCCGCTTCATTATCGATCCTCGGATGGATACCATATGTATGTGGGAAAGAATAACTATCAGAATGAAGAACTGACCTTCAAGGTGGCAAATGGGAATGATCTGTGGTTTCATGCGAAGCAGGCACCGGGGTCTCATGTGATTGTGAAAACGGAGGGAGCGGCGGAACTGCCGGATCGTACTTACGAAGAGGCGGGAAGACTGGCCGCCTATTATTCATCTGCAAGAACCGGCTCGAAGGTAGAGGTAGATTATACAAAACGTTCCAATCTGAAGAAAACACCGGGGGGAGCACCGGGCTTTGTCATCTATCATACGAACTATTCGATGACGGTGGAGCCGGATATACGGGGAATCGAAGAAGTTCGGCAGGAGAAATCCTAAAATCCATTGACTTTTTCTTATTGATTACCGTATAATAGATAGGATTGTAAGGAATATGCCACATACAGTGTGGAAGTAATAATGGAAAAAGGTGACGATATGATTCGCAGTATGACGGGCTTTGGGCGCAGTGAAACAGTCACTGCAGATTATAAGCTGGTGGTTGAGATGAAGGCTGTCAATCACCGATACAGTGAGTTTGGAATTAAGATGCCAAAGAAACTGAATTTTTTTGAAGCAGGGATCCGAAGCGTATTAAAGGAGTATATCAATCGGGGTAAGGTCGATATTTTTATTACGTACGAGAATTATCGGGAATCTGATGTCTGCATCAAATATAATTCAGATGTGGCACGGGAATATATGACATATCTGGAACAGATGGGGCAGGAATTTGGAATCCGGAATGAGATTACATCTGTAAAGCTGGCGGAGTTCCCGGATGTATTGACCAGAGAAGAACAGCCAATGGATGAAGAGGAACTGTGGACGATTCTGGATGCAGGGGTTCGACAGGCAGCAGAGCAGTTTGTAGCGGCAAGAACCCGGGAAGGTGAGAATCTGAAGCAGGATCTGACCGGAAAACTGACCGAGATGCTGGCCATGGTGGATTATATAGAAGAGCGCTCCCCACAGCTGGTTCAGGAATATCGCGAGAAACTGGAAGCAAAAGTGAAGGAACTGCTGGAGGGCAGTAATTTAGACGAAAGCCGAATCGCAACAGAGGTTGTTTTATATGCAGATAAGATCTGTGTAGACGAAGAAACCGTTCGTTTAAGAAGCCACATTACCGGTGCAAAGCAGATTCTGGAAGATGGTGGAAGCGTTGGACGAAAGTTAGACTTTATCGCACAGGAGATGAATCGGGAAGCGAACACGATTCTGTCCAAAGCGAACTCCCTGGATATATCTAATAAGGCGATTGACTTAAAAACGGAGATTGAAAAAGTCCGGGAGCAGATTCAGAATATTGAATAAGGTCAGGTGAGATTGGATGAATAAAAAAGGATTGTTAATCGTTATATCCGGTTTCTCCGGTGTAGGAAAGGGAACCGTGGTAAAGAGACTGGTGCAGGACTATGGCTATAGCTTATCCATTTCGGCGACTACCCGTGCACCGCGGGAAGGAGAGGTAGACGGAAGAGAATACTACTTTAAGTCACGGGATGAATTCATGAATCTGATTGATTATAATGGATTTATTGAATGGGCTGTCTATGTAGAAAACTATTATGGCACACCGAGGGCATTTGTGGAGAAAGAACTGGCGGTCGGTCACAATGTGATACTGGAGATCGAGGTCCAGGGTGCCATGAATATTAAGCGGCAGTATCCGGATGCAGTGCTGATTTTCCTGACGGCACCGAGTGCTGCAGAACTGAAGCACCGTCTGGTAGGCAGAGGTACAGAGGATCCGGCGGTCGTTGAGAAGCGGATGAAGCGGGCACAGGAAGAGTCTGATAATATGGATCAGTATGAGTACATCATTGTAAATGATGATCTGGATCAGTGTGTAAAGGATGTGAATTCTGTAATTGTGGCAAAGGGCTGCATGGCAGAGCAGAATATAGCATTTATGAACCAAATGAAAGAAGAACTAAAGGCATTATAGAAAGGAGCTTTTATTATGATACATCCATCGTATACGGATTTAATGGCAGTTGTTAACAGTGAGGTAGAGCCGGGCGAGCA
Source organism: uncultured Clostridium sp. (assembly GCA_900539185.1). Lineage (GTDB taxonomy): Bacteria > Bacillota > Clostridia > Lachnospirales > Lachnospiraceae > CAG-632. The sequence goes on along the minus strand of UQBG01000002.1, from coordinate 94,242 downwards.
GCCGGTTGTTCAGAGTCGGTATTCCATCGTTCTGGCAACAGCAAAGCGTGCCAGACAGATTATTGCGGGTTCAGAGCCGCTGGTGAAGTGTGCAAGTAACAAACCTCTTTCACTGGCAGTCGAAGAGCTATACAGCGGTAAGGTAAAAATCGTAGGTGACGAAGAGGAATAGACGGATAAGGAGCTTCGAGGTAAGCTCCTTTTTCAATCTGACAGAAAAGGGGAGATCATTATGATACTATCACAGTTATTACAATCATTGGAATATACCCTGCTACAGGGAAGTTTGGATACAGAGGTGACAGAGGTTGAGAATGACTCACGAAAGGTGCAGCCGGGAACATTATTTTTCTGTATTGCGGGAAGTGTCAGAGATGGACATGACTTCGCACAGGAGGTAGCTGAAAAGGGAGCGGCTGTATTGATCGTGGAGCATCCGGTAGAGGTGCCGGAGCATGTGACGGTGATTCAGGTTCCAAGCTCCAGATATGCAATGGGAGTTCTGTCTTCCGTGTTCTACGGAGAGCCATCTAAGAAAATGACGGTGATCGGAATAACCGGTACGAAGGGGAAGACAACGACAACCTATATGATTCAGTCGATGTTAGAGCAGACCGGGCATAAAACCGGACTGATCGGTACGATAGAGATCATAGATGGAGAGAGGCATATTCCGGCCATGAATACAACACCGGAGTCGTTAGTATTACAGCGGACGATGCGTGATATGGTAGCACAGGGACTGGACAGTGTGGTTATGGAGGTATCCTCTCAGGGACTGATGCTGGATCGTGTCGCAGGTGTAGACTTTGATTATGGAATCTTTACGAATCTGTCAGAGGATCATATCGGACCAAACGAGCATGCCAGCTTTGAAGAATACTGTATGTGGAAGAGTAAACTTTTTCAGCTGTGTAAGATCGGAATCTTTAATCAGGACGATCCTCATTATCAGGAGATTTTAAAAGGACATACCTGCCAGGTAGTTACATACGGCATGAACGAAGCAGCAGATTATCATGCAAGTGAGCCGGTGCTGCATAATGAGGGCGGTCATCTGGGAATTGAATATCATCTGTCCGGAAAGGCAGAAGGACAGATGATGGTAAATATGCCGGGCACCTTCAGTATCTACAACTCTTTGGCAGCGATTGCCGTGGCAAATGAAATGCAGGTGGCGTTTCCTGTGATACAGGAGGCATTAAAAACCGTAAAGGTCCGGGGACGGGTGGAACTGATTCCGATATCCGATGCCTTTACGATCCTGATCGACTATGCACATAATGCGGTTAGTCTGGAGAGCATATTGGAAACGCTGCGTGAGTATCATCCGAAGCGGCTGATCGCGGTTTTCGGATGCGGCGGAAATCGCTCGAAGACCAGACGGTATGAGATGGGAGAGGTCGCCGGACGAATGGCAGACTTTACCATTATTACATCTGATAACCCAAGATACGAAGAGCCGCAGGATATTATAAATGATATTATTACCGGTATGTCGAAGACATCCGGAAGCTATATTGAGATCATTGATCGAAAGGAAGCCTTCCGATATGCAATCCTGCATGCAGAGCCGGGGGATGTGATCGTACTGGCAGGCAAGGGGCATGAAGACTATCAGGAGATCAAGGGTGTGAAGCACCATATGGATGAACGTGAGCTGATACGGGAAGTGTTGGAGGAAGAAGATGTCAGCAAAATATGTGGATATAATAATCGATATTTCGCATGAAGCCATTGATCGGGCATTTCAGTATGAAGTGCCCCTTTCTTTGTATGGAAAGATATCGCTGGGAATGCAGGTCAGGGTTCCTTTTGGCACCGGTAATCATCTGCGGACCGGCTATGTGATCGGGATGAGCGATCACCCGGACTGGCCGGTGGAACGCATAAAGCAGGTACAGGGAATCGTAGAGAAACAGATCCCGGTAGAGGGACAGTTGATAAGACTTGCGGCATGGATGCGGGAAACCTATGGTTCCACGATGTATCAGGCACTGATGACGGTTATGCCGGTAAAGAAAAAGATACGACCGGTCGAGAAGAAGCTTCTGCAACTGGCAGTCGAGCCGGAGGAAGGCAGACTGCGGCTGCTGGAATACCGTCGGAAGCATAATGTGGCGAAAGCACGGCTGTTAGAAGCACTTCTGGAGCATGGAGAGATTCCTTACGATCTGGCAAAGGATAAGTTAAATATCAGTAAGAGTACCTGTGATCGGATGCAGGAAGAGGGAACACTTACAGTATGGACACAGACACAGTACCGGGAGGCAGGCAACAGAAGACAGATGACAGAACCGGAGCCGGAGCTGAATCCGGCACAGCAGACGCTGGTAGAAGCGTTTACAGAGGACTATCAGAAAGGAGATTATCAGACCTATCTGCTTCACGGGGTAACCGGCAGCGGAAAGACAGAGGTATATATGCATACGATCGATGTCGTTTTAGAACAGGGACGGCAGGTGATTGTACTGATTCCGGAGATTGCCCTGACCTTTCAGACAGTTATGCGGTTTCGGAGACATTTTGGAGATCGGATCACAATCCTAAACTCCCGGATGAGTGATGGGGAACGGTATGATCAGTTCGAACGGATCCGACGCAGAGAGGTCGATATTGTAATCGGTCCCCGATCTGCATTGTTTGCACCGTTTCCGAATCTTGGTCTGATTGTGATCGATGAGGAACAGGAAGGGAGCTATAAGAGTGATAATATCCCGAAGTATCATGCTAGAGAGGTGGCAGAGAAACGTGCACAGATGTGTGGAGCCAGCATCATCTTAGGATCGGCAACCCCATCTCTGAATGCATACTATCGGGCACAAAAAGGGGAGTATCGCCTGTGGAAGCTGACAGATCGTGCAAGGGCAGCAAGACTGCCGGAGGTAGAACTGATCGATATGCGGGAAGAACTGCAAAACGGCAATCGAAGCCGATTCAGTTATCGGCTTCAAAACCTGATTCAGGAACGGCTGGAAGCAAAGGAGCAGATCATGATCTTTATGAATCGGCGTGGATATTCCAGTTTTGTATCCTGCCGAAGCTGCGGAGAGGTCGTCAATTGTCCGCATTGTCAGGTGTCACTGACCTATCATGATCATAATACCGGACATCCCAGATTGGTTTGTCATTACTGTGGATATGAGGAACCATTTGTTCAGAAGTGTAAGGTCTGCGGATCTGCCATGATCGGACGATTCGGATCCGGTACTCAGATGGTGGAAGGAGAGCTGCGGGAACGGTTCCCAGAGGCGACGATTCTGCGTATGGATGCCGATACGACAAAGGGAAAACAGGGACATGAGGCTATCCTCGAAGCATTTGCGGATGGCAAAGCGGATATTCTGGTGGGAACCCAGATGATCGTAAAGGGACATGACTTTCCGAATGTGACACTGGTCGGGGTTCTGGCGGCGGATCTTTCTTTGCACAGTCAGGACTATATGGCAGGCGAACGAACTTTTGATCTGCTGACACAGGCGGCAGGCAGAGCCGGACGGGGAGAGAAGCCGGGACGGGTTGTGATTCAGAGCTATGATCCGGAGCAGGTAGTGATACAAACAGCGGCAAGCCAGGACTATGAGGCTTTTTATGAGAATGAAATCGCATATCGCCGACTGCTACGGTATCCGCCGGTCTGCAACATGCTGGCAGTGCTGATCACCTCGGAGCAGGAAGCGGTTGTAGATCTGGTGGCCGGGAGGATCGCGGCCTATGCCAGAACGGTCAGTGAAGAGGAGGTCAAAAGTCGTGTAGTCGATTCGGAACATCCGGTAGATCCGGTACGGGTAATCGGGCCGGCAACACCGGTGATCGCAAAGGTGAAGGATCTTTATCGGCGGGTACTGTATCTGAAATCACTGGACGAAGCGGCACTCCTTACTGTGCGGGCGCAGATCGAAGCACAGGTTGGAATCATGCAGGAGCAAAATCAGATCCGGGTGTACTTTGACCTGAATCCGATGAAGGGATATTGAAAAGATAGAGATATTGAATATAAAGCAAAAAACAGGTATACTTTACCGTAGAAATGAAGCAGAAAGGCGGAAATAACCATGGGAATTCGTAAAATAAGACTCGAAGGAGATCCAATCCTCAGAAAACAATGTAAGCCAATTGACAAGATGACACCGAGACTGGAGCAGTTGATCGATGATATGTTTGATACGATGTATGAAGCAAACGGAGTCGGACTGGCAGGTCCGCAGGTCGGTATCTTAAAGCAGATCGTTGTTATCGATATCGGAGATGATGATCCGCTTGTACTGATTAATCCGGAGATCATCGAACAGAGTGGAGAACAGACTGGGGATGAAGGCTGCTTAAGCCTGCCGGGAAAGGTAGGAACGGTTACCAGACCGAACTATGTAAAGTGTCAGGCATTCAATGAAAATATGGAGACCGTCATTATAGAAGGAACCGAACTCAAGGCAAGAGCAATCTGTCATGAACTGGATCATTTAAAGGGCATCCTGTATCGGGATCGTGCAGACGGTGGATTAAGAGAGGTAGAATAATGCGTATTTTATTTATGGGAACACCGGAGTTCGCAGTGCATGTGCTGACCTCAATCAAAGAGGCGGGACATGAGGTTATCGGTGTTTATACACAGCCGGATAAGCCAAAGGGAAGGGGAAAGAGCCTGCAGTATCCGCCGGTAAAGGAAAAGGCACTGGAATACGGGATACCGGTCTATCAACCGCCAAAGGTACGGGAACCGGAGGTGATCGAAGAGATACGGGCACTTCAGCCGGAGGTGATTGTTGTTGTAGCATTTGGACAGATTCTGCCGGAGGCGATATTAAATATTCCGCGGCTTGGCTGTATTAATGTACATGCTTCGCTGCTTCCAAAGTATCGGGGAGCAGCTCCGATCCAGCAGGTGATCATAGACGGAGAAAAGGAAAGCGGAGTGACCACCATGTATATGGCAAAAGGGCTGGATACCGGCGATATGATCGAACATGTCGTGGTACCGATCGATGAAAAGGAAACAGGAGGCAGCTATCATGATAAGCTGGCAGCGGCAGGAGCAAAGCTGATTCTGTCAACGCTTGAGAAGCTAAAGCAGGGGACGGCACCCAGAATCCCACAGGATGATTCGTTAAGCTGCTACGCCCATATGCTGAACAAAGCAATGGGAGAGCTGGATTATACGAAAACAGCCCGGGAACTGGAACGTCTGATTCGCGGGCTAAATCCATGGCCGAGTGCATATACTCATATACAGGGTAAGACGTTGAAAATCTATGAAGCAGATATTATAGAGGAACAGGATCTTACAGAAGAGGAGCGAAATGTAGCTCCGGGCAGGGTTCTTTCTGTGGATAAGAAGTCCTTTGTGATCCGGTGCAGCGAAGGTGCTTTACGGGTACTTGCACTGCAGCTGGAAGGAAAGAAACGGATGGAAACGGCTGCATTTCTGCTGGGGTATACAGTGACTCCCGGGATGGAACTGACAAGATAAACGGTAAGTGACGGAGAATAGGTAGGAAACATGGCAAATGAGATCAATGTACGGGAACTGGTACTGGATTCCCTGTTAGATATTGAACGGAATAAACGAACACTCAGTGAGGCGGTCAGTGGAACACTAAGGCGATACCAGTATATGAGTAAGCAGGAGCGAAGCTTCTATACGCGCCTGACCGAGGGCACCATCGAGTATCAGATTCAGCTTGATTATCTGCTAAATCAGATATCGAAGACACCGATGAACAAGTGTAAGCCATTGATCCGATGCCTTCTCCGGATGAGTCTTTATCAGATTCAATATATGAATGCAGTACCGGATGAAGCGGTCTGTAATGAGGGAGTGAAGCTGGCAAAGAAGCGTGGCTTTGGTTCTCTTAGCGGATACGTCAATGGTGTGTTACGGAATCTGGTTCGAAACAAGGATCATCTCAAGCTTCCAAAGCGGGAGGCGTCCATCGAACGATATCTGTCAGTCACCTATTCGGTGCCGGAATGGCTGGTGAAGGCGATGCTTAGCTGGTATTCGGGCGAGGTTACGGAGGGAATGCTACAGGCTTTTCTGCAGGAGGCTCCGATTACGGTACGGGTAAATCAACTGCATGCAACTGTTTCCGAGGTACGGGAACGGCTGCTGGAGGATTCCATACAGACAGAACCGGGCATCTATACGGATAATACGTTGCGGTTACAGTCCATCAATTATATGAATCGTATCCGGGCCTTTCGACAGGGCGATATTACAGTACAGGATGAAAGCTCTGTTCTTCAGGGTTGCCTTGTTCAACCAAAGGCAGGAGATTGGATCATGGATATCTGTGCGGCACCGGGAGGAAAGAGCCTGCATGCGGCAGAGCGGCTTTGGCAGGTGGAGCAGGAGGCCGGAACCGAACAGGAGAGCGGCAAGGTGATTGCCAGAGATCTGACCGAGGATAAAACCGAGCGCATCTTAGAAAATCTGGAACGGATGCAGTATCCGAATGTTGAGGTCCGGTGCTGGGATGCCAGAACACCGGATCCGGCATATGAGGAGAAGATCGATATCCTGATCGCCGATGTTCCCTGTTCCGGTTTGGGTGTGATTGGGAGAAAGCAGGATATTAAGTATCGAATCCGGGAGGATCAGTTAAGGGAGCTGGTGGATCTGCAGCGGGAGATCCTGCTGACCGCCCGGAAGTATGTGAAGCCGGACGGATATCTGGTATATAGTACCTGTACGGTGGATCCAATGGAGAATGAAGAACAGCTTCAATGGCTGGAAGCACAGGGAGGCTGGAAACGGGTGGATATCACCGAGTATCTGCCGGAACAACTGAGGACGGAGGTTATGGGTCAGCCGGGAACGGATCTGGAGAGAGGCTACTGTACATTATTACCGGGAAAACAGAAGTGTGATGGCTTCTTTGTTGCATTACTGCAGAAAACAATGGAGAGATAAGCAATGGATATTCGAGCATTAACCTATGAAGAACTGGAAGCATACTGTATCGAACAAGGCTGGCCGCGTTATCGAGGCGGTCAGATTTATCAGTGGTTGCATCAGAAGCTGGTTCGCAGCCCGGAGGAAATGAAGAATCTGCCGGCAACGATCCGGGAAAAACTGGCAGAGGACTGGCAGGGAGTACAGATCGAGGCAGACTATGCATCCAAGCTGGACGGAACGCATAAGTTCCTGTTCCGGTTACGGGATGATAATCTGATCGAGAGTGTATGGATGCCGTATAAGCATGGAAATTCCGTCTGCATCTCCTCTCAGGTGGGGTGCCGGATGGGATGTCGTTTCTGTGCTTCGACCATCGACGGAATGGTTCGAAATCTGACGACTTCCGAGATGTTGGATCAGGTATATGCGATGCAGCATCATATGGGAGAGCGGGTGTCGAATATTGTTGTGATGGGCTCCGGAGAACCATTGGATAATTATGAGAATCTGACACGGTTTTTAACTCTGATTTCTGCAGAAAAAGGTCTGCATATCAGTCAGAGAAATATAACGGTCTCAAGCTGTGGGCTGGTGCCGGAGATCAGGCGTCTGGCAGATGAGAACTTCCAGATCACATTTGCACTGTCCCTTCATGCGACAACGGATGCGGAACGGCAGGAACTGATGCCGATCGCCAGACGGTATACCTTGTCGGAGGTGTTCGATGCCTGTAGGTATTACTTTGAAAAGACCGGCAGACGTGTGACCTATGAGTACAGTCTGGTTCAGAGGGTAAATGATACAAACGCACATGCGGAACGCTTGAGCCACCTGTTAAAACCCATGCGTCCATGCCATGTGAATCTGATCCCGGTCAATCCGATCAAGGAGCGGAACTATCAGCGCGCAACCGACAAAAGTATACAAAATTTCAAATATGTACTTGAAAATAATCAAATAAATGTTACTATAAGAAGAGGTATGGGTAGCGATATTGATGCTGCCTGTGGCCAGTTAAGAAGAAATTACATGCAAAAACACGAGTAGGAGGAAGCAGAGTTTGTTATCATATGGAAAAACAGATATTGGTAAGAAGCGGAGTATGAATCAAGACAATCTCTTCTTCAGTGATGAGCCTGTAGGGAATCTTCCGAATCTGTATATCGTAGCAGATGGAATGGGAGGCCATAAGGCGGGTGACTATGCTTCTTCTTATGCAGTCTATCGGTTTGTTGAGTTTGTGAAACGATGTGAGGACACAAATCCCATTACAGTGATGAAGAAGGGAATCCGTACTGTGAATGAAGGAATCCTATGTGCTTCCAGAGAACGGGAAGAGCTAAGCGGCATGGGCACTACATTTGTCTGCGCGGTTATAGCAAAGAATCATCTGTATGTGGCAAATATCGGGGACAGTCGATTGTATCTGCTGGATAAGGATACGATTCGACAGATTACATTGGATCACTCATTAGTAGAGGAATTGATTCGCACCGGGCAGTTAGATCCGCTGAAGGTTCGGAATCATCCCGAAAAGAACATTATCACCCGTGCACTGGGAGTCAGTGAAGAAGCCATACCGGACTTTTTCGAACTGGAGTTGCATATGGAGGAACGGGTATTGATGTGCTCAGACGGATTGTCAAATATGGTGGAAGACGATGAACTGCTGAACATAGTGATGGAAACGGATACCCCCAAAGCTGCAGTGGAACGCCTGATTGAACGGGCGAACTATTATGGTGGTAAGGATAACATAGCAGCCCTTGTGGCAGTACAGTAAATAGAGAGGTGTAAAGATGTTAAAACCAGGAATGATGCTAGGTGATAGATATGAGATAATAGAGCTTGTAGGCTCTGGCGGTATGTCAGAGGTATACAAGGCAAAGGACCATAAGTTGAACCGGTATGTTGCAGTAAAGGTTCTGAAGAAAGAGTTTAGTGATGACCGGAATTTTGTATCAAAGTTCCGTGTGGAAGCACAATCAGCCGCAGGACTGGCGCATCCGAATATCGTAAATGTCTATGATGTAGGTGAGGATGAGGGAATTCACTATATCGTTATGGAGTTTGTAGAGGGAATTACCCTGAAGGAATATATCATGGATCATGGCAGACTGCCGGCAGATCAGGCACTGGACTTTGCTCTGCAGATCGCATCCGGTATCGAGGTGGCACATCAGAATCATACGATCCACAGAGACATTAAGCCACAGAATATCATTGTATCCAAGAACGGGACTTTAAAGGTAACAGACTTTGGTATTGCGAGAGCTGCTACATCGAATACCGTTGCATCCAATGCAATGGGCAGTGTTCATTATATCTCACCGGAACAGGCAAGAGGCGGGTATAGTGATGAAAAGAGCGATATTTATTCTCTGGGTATCACGATGTATGAGATGGTAACCGGACGGGTGCCGTTTGAAGGAGATAACAACGTAACCGTTGCACTGATGCATATTCAGGGCGAGATGATTCCACCAAGAGAGTATTATCCGGATATTCCGGCCAGCTTCGAGAAAGTGATCTTAAAGTGTACCCAGAAGAAGCCGGAACGCAGATATCTGACTGCCAGTGCTTTGATCGCAGATCTGAAGCGGGTTGCTACAAATCCAAACGGTGACTTTGTGGTGATGGGAAATAATATGGCAACGGATGCACCGACAGTCATGATGTCGGATGCAGAGATGACCTCGATAAAAGAATCGACAGCCCAGAAGGCGATGGAGGAACCAGAGGAGACTCCGGTTGCACAGCACCCACAGGAGCCGGTATACAAAAGTGAACAGTCACAGAAGACCTATAATAGTTCAAAGCCGGCACCAACGGTTGATGATGATTTTGATCCGAATGATAAAGACTATGAATATGATGATGATGATGATGATGAGGATGATGATACAGACCTGTCGGAGGCGACAGAAGAGGATGATGTAGATCCGAAGCTGCAGAAGATCGTTATGATCGGCGGCATCGTAGCTGCAGTTATTATCGCTATGTTTATTATGTTGCTGGTAGGCAAGGCTGCCGGATGGTTCAAGTTCGGAGATAAGAAGCCAAGCAGCCAGGATGAGGAGCAGGCAGTGGAGATGTCTGTAAATGTGGTTGGTATGAATGTGGATGAAGCAGAGAATGCTCTGACCACAAAGGAGATCCCATATACGATCGAGCACGCAAATGATGATTCTGTAGAGGCGGATATCGTTATTTCCCAGAGCGTAAACAAGGGTGATATGATTCCGGCCGGAAGCAAGGTAAAGATCGTTGTAAGTGCCGGTAAGGAAGAGGTAGCAGTACCGAATGTAGTCGGTTATGAAGTCGATAAGGCAGATACTGTATTGACGGAAGCCGGCTTCAAGGTAACACATGCGTATGATTATGATGAGAATGTAGAGAAGGATCATGTAATCAGCCAGGAACCGGATTCTACACAGAAGGCAGCAAGTGGTGCAACCGTAAAGATAACCATCAGTAATGGTGCAGAGGTAAAGGAAGTAGAGGTTCCGGACTTAAGAGGTAAGACACAGCAGGAGGCATCTGCAGCGCTGCAGAATGTGAAGCTGAATCTGGGAAATATAACAGAAGAATTCAGTCCGACGGTACCGGTTGGTCAGGTCATCAACCAGAGTACCAGTGTAGGTACGAAGGTAAATGAAGGCAATTCGGTTGATGTAACGATCAGTAAAGGACCGGAGCCGACAACGGAGAAGAATAAGACCTATTCGGCAACCTTCAGTGGTAGTATTACATTTACCGGTGCGGCAGATTCTGCGAACAGCTACAATATAGAGGTACGGTATGTAGTCGGTGATACGAATAAGACCGTAACAACCGGAAGTATCAGTGCTGCAAACCCGACCCTGACGATTAATAATTCGACACTGTCAGACCTGGCAAGTACAGGAACCCTTCAGGTTCTGTATAATGGATCTACAACACAGCCAAGTGATGTATCACAGGCTGTAAATGTACAGGTGTCAGAAGAGTAGGGTCCATATGCAGGGAAAGATTATCAAGGGAATCGGCGGATTCTATTATGTAGATGTACCGGAGCATGGAGTCTATGAGTGCAAGGCAAAGGGGAGCTTTCGAAACCGAAAGATCAAGCCGTTGCCGGGAGACTGTGTAGTGATTGATGTTCTGGACGAGGAAAAGAAGCTGGGAAATCTGTCGGAGATACTTCCAAGAATAAATGAATTAATACGGCCGGCAGTCGCAAATGTCGATCAGGCTCTGATCGAGTTTGCGGCGGTTCAGCCGAATCCAAATCTTAACCTGTTGGATCGGTTTTTATTGATTATGAACCGACAGCAGGTTAATACTATCATATGCTTTAATAAGATTGATATCGCACCGGAGGACATGCTGGAACGCCTGCGGAAGAATTATGAAAAATGTGGAAGTCCGGTTGTGTTTACCAGTACCTATACCGGAGAAGGAATCGATGCCATCCGCCGGTTGACGGAAGGAAAAACGACGGTTTTTGCCGGTCCGTCCGGAGTGGGGAAGTCATCGCTCTTAAATCAGCTGTATCCGGATGCCGGAGCGAAGACAGGGGCGATCAGTGAGAAGATTCAGAGAGGAAAGCACACTACCAGACATTCAGAACTGATGATGCTGGGCAGGGATACGTATTATATTGATACACCGGGATTTAGTACGCTGTATCTGGATGGCTTTGAAAAAGAAACCCTGCAGTATGGGTTTGCGGAGTTTCAGCCGTATGAGGGACAGTGCCGGTTTTTGCCGTGTTCCCATACCCACGAGCCGGAGTGTGCGGTGAAGCAGGCAGTAGAGGACGGAGAAATCAGTGAGATCCGTTATAAAAACTATGTAGAGCTTTATGAAGAATTAAAACATACAAGGAGTTGGTAGCATGAAATTATCACCATCAGTATTATCAGCAGATTTTGCAAAATTAGGAGAACAGGTACGGTTAGTAGATGAGGCAGGTGCAGATTATATTCATCTGGATGTTATGGATGGAAAGTTTGTACCGAATATATCCTTCGGTATGCCGGTTATAGAGGCGATTCGTAAGGTGACAGATAAACCGTTGGATGTGCATCTGATGATAGAGGAACCGATCCGGTATCTGGAGGAGTTTAAAGCTGCGGGAGCCGATATCGTAACGGTGCATGCGGAGAGCTGTGTTCATCTGCATCGGACGATCAGCCGGATCCGGGAACTGGATATGAAAGCCGGGGTTGCACTGAATCCTGCTACATCTGTAAGTGTGTTGAATTACATATTTGATGATATTGATCTGGCACTGGTAATGAGTGTGAATCCGGGATTTGGCGGACAGACCTTTATTCCGGCAGTATTGGATAAGATCAAGAGAATTCATAAGATTGCAGACGATAAGGGACTGATGAACCTTGAAATTGAGGTGGATGGAGGCGTGACACTGAATAATGTATCTGCAGTGGTAGATGCAGGTGCAGATGTGATCGTAGCCGGTTCTGCTATCTTCAAGGGGGATCCGGAGAAGAATGTAAAAGAGTTTAAGAAACGGATGTGTTAGATATGAAGAAACGCTGTCTGATCATAGCAGGAGGCGAATGGAATCCATCATTCGCCTCTTCTTATATTCGGGATAAATATAACGGAAAACGGCCGGAGCTGATCATAACGGCAGATAAAGGGCTGGAAAGAATCGCCGGTCTGCAGATGCTTCCGGATATTATGTTAGGGGATTATGACTCCATTTCACCGGATGTGTTGGCAGACTACGAGAAGCAAAAGGGGATTCTGAATCTGAAGTTTCCACCGGAAAAGGATTATACAGATTCGCATCTGGCGATCGAAACGGCGATCGAGCATGGAGCAACGGAGCTTTGTATTATGGGAGCTACCGGTACACGGTTAGATCATGTATTGGCGAATATGGGACTGCTAAAGTTGTGTCTGGAGCAGAATGTGCAGGCAGAGCTGGTCGATGCACATAATCGGATCCGTATGATCGACCGGGAACTTACGATTCGAAGAGAGGAACTGTTCGGAAAGTATATTTCCCTGATGCCGTATACCGAGCGGGTAGAGGGCATTACCCTGACCGGATTCCAATATCCGCTGGAGAATGGGGTATTTACACAGGGAATCAGTCGGGGTGTTAGTAATGAACTGGCAGAGGAGCAGGGAGTCATACGGATTCAGTCAGGGCTTTTATTTGTGATAGAAAGCCGGGACTAAATAAGAATCATAAATAAAGCAGGGGAAAGGTAGAGGATTTCTTTGTGAAACAGAATAAGCATTCAGCCGACCCTGAATGCTTATAGTAATATATGGAGAGAAAATATATATATCATTACCTTTTTATTTAACTGCATTATATCGAGTAAATATGAACAAAATGTGAATATGAATCAAACAATGTGTAAAAGATGAATTTAAATTCACCCCCATAAGAGAAAGGGAGCAGGCTATGAAAATACGGATTTTATGCGTGGGACGCGTAAAGGAGGCGTTCTATCGGAACCAACTGGAAGATTATGCAAAGGCGATTCGAAAACGGGCAGAATTCGAGATTATAGAGGTTGAAGATGAGAAAACCGGAGAGCATATGTCGGATGTTGAGATACGAAAGGTGATTCAGACAGAGGGAGACCGGATGAAAAAATATCTGGTGCGGACACCGGGAAGGCTGATCGTAGCACTTTGTATTGACGGAAAACGGTATAGTACAGAGCAATGGGGAAAACGATTGCAACAGATAATCAAAGAACAGGAGATTACAGAGGTTACCTATGTGATCGGCGGATCGTTAGGATTAGCAGAGGAGATTGTTTCCCTTGCAAATCAGAGGCTGAGCTTTTCTGCCTTGACCTATCCGCATCAACTGATGCGGGTGATTCTGGTACAGCAGATCGCAGATCACATGGAGGACTACTTGTGATACGGCTGATGATTCAGGATGCGGTAGCTGCGGTAGATCTGTTCGCAGAGCAGAGTTGCGGTTAATCCCAGTGAGATCTCCATAGAGGACAGAGACAGAACCGGGACTAGAGTATCAACAGGATAACCGATAAAGAAGACGATGGAGGAGGTTCCGGTTACACCGTATTGGTTTAAGGTATCCGCGAATTCTTCGGAGGTCGGAGTTTCCATACCGGGTAGGATCTGAAGACAGCGGGTATGAATATTCTCCGATGTCTCCGTTTGTATCGGAAGCGTATCCGAAGGCTTATAGATGAGTTTTGTTTTACAATAACTGCTTAAGCGTTTCGTGTATTCGGAAGTCGCCTGTTTTTCGACAGCTTCCGGTTTTTTTGTATTTATATATATGGTATAGTTCATGACCGATTATTTCACTCCAATTTTCTGAATAAGTGCATCTTGCTCTGGAGTTCTGTTGAATTATGTAAATAAAAAATGCACCAGATAGGAATCGAACCTACGCACCTGGCTCCGGAGGCCAGTGCTCTATCCACTGAGCTACTGGTGCATCGAGTAGTATTATAACTCAAAATTTCCGAATATGCAAACACTTATTGATTTTTATTTTCCGGTTTGTTAAAATGTAAGTCACGAAAGGAAGCATGGATGATGCAGAATAATTTTTTCAGACGACTAAATCAGGTATTTAACCGAATTCATTTACAGGACACAGAGATAAAAACAAAGGGTGAATCCATCTATATTAATCCTACCGTAAAGCTGATAATCGGATGGAGTATTTTCTTAGTGGCATTCCTGCTGTTTATTATCATAGGAAAACCATTTGCACATACCGGAAATGGAACTGCCGGCGTGCAGAAGGAACAGACCAGTAATGAGGACTATGTTCCGTTTCAAAGAAATGAATATCCGGAGATTAACTCTTTTGTAGAGAATTATCTGAATGCGATTACATCGGAAGATATGACGGTACTCAGTACTATGGTGAAGGATCCGACTCCGTATACACCGGAGCGGCTAAGTCAGAGGAAACAGTATGTACTGAGTTATTCCAATGTTGACTGTTATACAAAACCGGGACTTACGGATGGTTCTTATGTGGTATATGCCATTGTGAATACACAGATTCCGGGAGTTGAGGTTCAGCCACTCAGTATGCATCTTCTTTATCTGGTGCCGAATGAGTATGGTGGATTTATTTTGGACAATACAACCGTATCGGAGCCGGACATTGACGCATATCTGAATCAGATCGATCGGGATCCGGATGTGGTGGAGTTATATGACCGGGTAACACAGAATAATGACGAATCAGCAGCAAGAGATGAAGAACTGCAGAACTTCCGTAATTCGATACAGGATACGAACTAAGCACGAGACGGGGTATACCCGTCTCATTGCATATTAAGGAGCATTTCATGGAAGAATTAGGTGTACGGCTAAATAAATATTTAAGCGAATCCGGTATCTGTTCCCGAAGAAAGGCAGATATTCTGATCGATCAGGGAAGGGTTCTGATCAACGGAAAAATCGCACATATGGGAGACCGGGTTTCAGATCAGGATATCGTTACCGTTGAAGGGCAGACCGTGCAGAGAATTCAGGAAAAGAGGATCCTGGCGTTTTATAAGCCGCGGGGGTTGGTCTGTTCTGCAAATGGACAGGGAGCACAGACGGTCGAGGCGTATATGCAGTATCCGATTCCGTTATACTATGTCGGAAGACTGGATAAGGACTCCGAAGGGTTGCTTCTGCTGACAAATGACGGAGAACTGGCAAACCGGATCAGTAAGGCTCGTTACGGGCATGAAAAAGAGTATCTGGTACGTGTGAACCGACCGGTGACCGGGCAGTTTCTAAAGAGAATGTCAGAGGGCGTGCGGATTCTGGATACCGTGACACGTCCATGTAAGGTACGGCAGACCGGTGAAAAGGAGTTCTCGATTATTTTGACACAGGGGCTGAATCGTCAGATCCGTCGGATGTGTGAAGCCTGTGGCTACTATGTAAGACGATTAAAGCGGGTAAGAGTTGTAAATATTACATTGGAAGATCTGGAACCCGGACAGTATCGGGAACTGACAGCGACAGAAGTAGAGCATTTGAAGCGGCTTTTAAGGATGGAAAAGTGAGGACAGTATGGAATTAGATAGAATGAAAGAACTCGTAGCCCTGTTAAATCAGGCAGGAAGAGCCTATTATCAGGAAGACCGGGAGATCATGAGCAACCGGGAGTATGATGCATTATATGACGAACTGGTAGAGTTGGAACGGCGTACCGGAATTACACTGGCAGATAGTCCAACGATTCATGTAGGCTATGAGGTGGTGAGTGAACTGAAAAAGGAGGTTCACAATACACCGATGCTATCGCTGGATAAAACAAAGGATGTAGAAGCACTGGCCGCATGGCTGGGAGATCAGGAGGGCCTGCTGTCCTGGAAAATGGATGGCTTGACGGTGGTGTTGACCTACCGGGACGGAGAGCTGCAGAAGGCGGTAACCAGAGGAAATGGTGAGATCGGAGAAGTTATCACAAATAATGCCAAAACCTTCCGAAACATACCGGGAAGAATCCCATATACGGGAGAACTGGTGGTACGGGGAGAAGCAGTTATAAAGTATTCGGATTTTGAAAAGATCAATGCCGGTATCGAGGATGTGGAAGCCCGCTATAAAAATCCGCGAAATCTGTGCAGCGGAACGGTCCGGCAGTTAAATAATCAGATCACGGCAGAACGAAACGTATATTTCTTTGCATTCAATCTGGTAGAGGTAGAGGATGTAGACTTTCATAACTCCATGGAACAACGGTTTCTATGGCTGCGGCGGTTGGGCTTCGATGTGGTAGAGTATGAGCGAGTGAACCGGCAGACGATCCGGGATGCCGTACAGGGCTTTGCATCCAGAATCCGGGATAATGACTTCCCTTCGGATGGCCTGGTGCTTTTATATGATGACATCGCATATGGAAAGAGTCTGGGCGTGACCGCAAAATATCCGCGGGATTCAATTGCATTTAAATGGGCAGATGAACTGGCGGTTACACATTTGCGCGAGATCGAATGGAGCCCATCCAGAACCGGTCTGATTAATCCGGTAGCGGTGTTCGATCCGGTCGAGCTGGAGGGAACCTCCGTCAGTCGTGCGAGTATGCACAATATCAGCATACTGGAGAGCTTCCAGATGGGCGTGGGAGATGAGATTACAGTATTCAAGGCAAATATGATCATTCCACAGGTCGCTGAGAATCGCACCCGCAGCGGTACGATAAAGATTATCGAACACTGTCCTGCCTGTGGCGCACCGACAGAGATCCGGCAAATCAATGATGTGAAGGCACTTTACTGTACGAATGAGTTCTGTAGTGCAAAGAAAATAAAGCTGTTTAGTCACTTTGTATCCAGAAATGCAATGAATATCGATGGATTATCCGAGGCGACGATTGATCGGTTTATTGAAGAGGGATTTTTAAATGATTTATATGACCTGTATCGACTGGAACCGTATCGTATGCAGATCGTAGTACTGGACGGATTCGGAGAAAAGTCGTATGATAATCTTCAGCATTCCATAGAGGTATCCAGAAAGACAACACTTTCCCGGCTGCTGTATGGACTGGGTATTATGAATATCGGAGTCGCTACGGCGAAGCTGATCTGTAAGCATTTTAGGAATCAGCTGCCGGCGATCCAAAATGCAACCGTAGAGGAACTCATGGAGATCGAGGGCATCGGTCAGGTGATTGCAGAATCCTATGTGGCATATTTTCGGAATGAAGAGAACCAGTATCGGCTGCAGGAGCTGCTAAAGGAGCTGCAGTTTGAGGAAGAAGAGTCTCAGCAGGAGCAGTCTCTGGATGGCGTGAACTTCGTCATAACAGGCAGTGTGCATCACTTTGCAAACCGGGATGCGGTAAAGGCAGTTATCGAAGCCAGAGGCGGTAAGGTGACGGGATCTGTAACCTCAAAGACAAATTATCTGATCAACAATGATGTGACATCGAATTCATCAAAGAATAAAAAAGCAAAAGAACTGGGAATTCCGATTCTGTCAGAAGAGGATTTCTTAAACCTGCTGAATGAAGAAGAGTAAGATGGAAAGGAAGGAATAAAAATGCCAATACGTATAGCCAATGATTTACCGGTAAAAAAGATACTGGAGGCAGAGAATATATTTGTAATGGATGAGGATCGGGCTATGAGTCAGGAGATTCGTCCGTTGTCTATTTTGATTTTGAATCTGATGCCTTTAAAGGAGGATACGGAGCTTCAACTGATGCGGAGTCTGTCAAATACCCCACTTCAGGTCAATATTACACTGATTCGTACAGATTCATACGAGGCGAAACATGTGGCAAAGAACCATATGGAACGCTTCTATACCACCTTTGATGAGATTAAGGATAAGAAGTATGATGGCCTGATCATTACCGGAGCCCCTGTGGAGCAAATGGACTTCGAAGAGGTAGAGTACTGGAAGGAACTGACCCATATCATGGACTGGTCAGAAAAGAATGTAACATCTACCCTTCATATCTGCTGGGGAGCACAGGCGGGACTGTATTATCGCTACGGTATTCCGAAGATCCGGCTGGCGGAAAAGATATCCGGTGTGTATAAGCATTATACCTTCCACAAGAAGACACCGCTGGTACGGGGCTTTGATGATTCATTCCTGGTTCCGCAGTCCCGGTATACCGGTGTTCGAAGAGAGGATATACAGACAAATGAACATCTGGAGATCGTAGCCGACTCCAATGAAACCGGTCCGTATCTGGTGATCGGAGACGGCGGAAAGAATATATTCGTTACCGGACATCCGGAGTATGATACCATGACATTGGATCTGGAGTATAAACGTGACCTGGGCAGAGGGCTGAATCCGAATATTCCGGAGAATTATTATCCGGATAATAATCCGGACAATCCGCCGATCAAGTCCTGGAGATGTCATGCCAACACCCTGTATACAAATTGGCTGAATTACTATGTATATCAGAATACACCGTATGAGTGGTCGGAAAAGAACGGAAATAACCATATGATCCGGCTATAAATGACGGAACAACCGAGCAGACAGGCAGCGGATTTTGACGTTGCCTGTCTGTAGTTGTTTGAATTAAAGACTTTACTGTAAGAATAAACTATGTTATAATGCAAAATAATGTTCTAAAGATCATAGATAATCATTTTAAAAGAACCCAATAACACGATTACATATAGAGAGGAAAAAGAATGGACTATAGTAGTATGACCTTAGCGGAGCTACGGGAAGTGGCAAGAAGCAGACAACTGAAAAGTGTAACAGGAATGAGAAAAGCGGAGCTGGTTCAAACTTTGGAGGAACTGGACCGGGAGGAACAGACACCAAAGAAAAAAGGGAGACCGGCAGGAAAAGCAGAGGCAAAGACTGAGGGGAGAACAGAGATACGGACTGAGGGGAGAACAGAGATACGGACTGAGGGGAGAACAGAAGAACGGTCAGAAAGAAAGACTGAAGGAAGACCGGAGACAAAGCAGGAGTCAATGGTGACGGAACCGAGAACTTATCGGAGACAAACGGAGAGAAGAAGTCAGGATAATCGCAATGCGGGAAGAATCGTTCAGCGATTCGATAATCGAAACAGTCATACAGAAAACTGGAATACCAGATCAGAGAACAGAAGTGAACGACCGGTAAGAACGGAAACGGTAGTCGCACATTCCTCCGATATCGTAGAAGGACAGCAGACGATAGGGAATGAGACACAGCCACATACAGAGCGGATGCAGGAAGAGAAACGTCCGTTGAATATTCGTGCAGAGGCATTCACCTATGAGGAATTCATGAAGCTGGAGTCGCCGGAACTCTTAGAACTGGATAGCGGAAATGAAGTAAACGGGATTCTGGAGATTGTAGAAAGCTATGGGTTTATACGGAGTGCAAATTATCTGCCGGGTGACGAGGATGTGTATGTTTCCGCAGCACAGATTCGCCGATTTAATCTTAAGACAGGTGATATTTTGCGTGGAAATAAAAAGGTAAAGATTCCGACAGAAAAGTTTCGTGCATTATTATATCTGACCTCTGTAAACGGATATGATCCATTAGTGGCACAGAAGCGGAGACCGTTTGAGGAACTGACACCGATCTTTCCGAATGAGAAGATAAAGCTGGAACAGCCGGGAGCCGGAATTCCGATGCGGATCGTGGATGTGATCGCTCCGATCGGTAAGGGACAGAGAGGTATGATCGTATCACCGCCAAAGGCCGGTAAGACGACACTGTTGAAACAGATGGCAAAGACGATCAGTACAAGCTATCCGGATATGCATATGCTGGTATTGCTGATTGATGAGCGACCGGAGGAAGTAACGGATATCCGGGAATCCATCGAGGGACCGAATGTAGAAGTGATCTATTCCACTTTTGACGAACTGCCGGAGCATCATAAGCGGGTAGCGGAGATGGTTCTGGAGCGGGCAAAGAGACTGGTAGAGCATAAGAAGGATGTTGTGATCCTGTTAGACAGTATTACACGACTGGCACGGGCATACAACCTGATCGTTCCGCCGAGCGGAAGAACCCTGACCGGTGGTCTGGATCCGGCGGCTCTGCATATGCCAAAGAAGTTCTTTGGGGCTGCAAGAAATATCCGGGAGGGCGGCAGTCTGACGATACTGGCGACAGCATTGGTAGAAACCGGAAGCAAGATGGATGATGTTGTATTCGAGGAGTTCAAGGGAACCGGTAATATGGAACTGGTTCTGGATCGGAAGCTATCAGAGAAGCGGATATTCCCGGCACTCGATATCAGCAAGTCCGGAACACGTAGGGATGATTTGCTACTTACGAAGGAAGAACAGGATGCGATGTATCTGATCCGCAGAGAAATCGGCGGAGCCAAGGGAGAAGAGGCAATCGAAGAGGTGTTACGCCTGTTCGTGAGAACCAAGAATAACGAAGAATTCCTGCAGCTGGTACAGCGGTCACTGGGAAGACGGTAAGGAATATAAAAAAATAAACTATTTTTAAGAAATATCTTGCAATATAAGATACTCTGTGATAAACTAAGGAAGTTGTTGAGCGAATGTTAGGCGAAAGCCTGCTCAAATAGATAGGAAATAACGGTGAGGTGAAAAAGATGAAAGAAGGAATCCATCCAGATTACTACCAGGCTAAGGTTGTCTGCAACTGTGGTAACGAATTTGTTACAGGATCAACAAAAGAAGATATCCACGTAGAAATTTGCTCTAAGTGTCATTCATTCTACACTGGTCAGCAGAAGGCAGCTCAGGCTCGTGGACGTATTGATAAGTTCAATCGTAAGTACGGCGTAAATCAGTAAAATAGGAAATGATAAGGTTGGGATTGAATCAATCCCAACCTTTTTCAGTATGGAGGAACGTATGGAGCGAGTATATATAGGTGGTCAGGCGGTTATCGAAGGCGTCATGATGAAGAATAAGGATCAATATGCGATCGCTGTTCGAAAGCCGGATCAGACAATTGATGTGAAGGTCGAACATTATGTAGCAATGGGAGACCGGTCAGCGATACTGCGGATTCCAATCATACGTGGTGTCGTAAATTTTATCGAGTCTCTGGTGATCGGAACGAAGACTCTGACTTATTCTGCCAGCTTCTATGAAGAAGAGGAAGAAAGTGAAAAAAAACAGGGAACGGCTGAAAAGGCTGCTAAAAAGGGTGGCGAAGGAGTCGTTATGTTTCTTACAGTTATGCTGTCTGTGATACTGGCAGTGGGACTGTTTATCTTATTGCCGGCGTGGCTGGGAGAACTGATTCGGAAGGGGATCGATAATAATATCGTGGTAGCACTGCTGGAGGGTGTGATCCGACTGGCGATTTTCCTGTTGTATGTGTGGGGAATTTCTCTGATGAATGATATGAAGCGGGTGTTCATGTATCATGGAGCCGAGCATAAGACGATTAACTGTCTGGAGGCAGGTGTTCCGCTGACACCGGAAAATGTGATGCAGTATTCCAGATTCCATAAGCGTTGCGGAACCAGCTTTTTATTCATTGTTATGATTATCAGTATTTTGTTTTTTATGGTAATCAATGTAGATAGTGCGATCCTACGGATCCTGCTGCGTCTGCTTTTAGTACCGGTGATCGCCGGAGTATCCTATGAGTTTATCCGGCTGGCGGGACGCAATGACAGTTGGATCGTCCGGGTGCTCAGTGCACCGGGACTGTGGGTACAGCGGTTAACCACACGGGAGCCGGATCTGGATATGCTGGAGGTTGCGATTGCTTCGGTAGAGGGCGTGTTGGACTGGAGAGCCTATCAGGCGGAGATGAAACAGGAGGAAGCTGACGAATGAAGATTCGGGAGCTGTTAATGAGTGGCAGTCGGATGTTGCAGGACAGAGAAGTGGATAATGGAGTAAATGAAGCAAAGTATCTGTTGGAATGGGCAATGAATCAGGACTACTCCTATCTGTTGCTTCATCCGGATGCAGAGGTGTCGCCGGAGGCAGAGAAGCGATATCAGGATGCCATCTGTAGGAGACAGCAGCATGTTCCGCTACAGCAGATTACCGGCTGTCAGGAGTTTATGGGATATCCGTTTTATGTGAACGAACATGTTCTGATACCGAGGCAGGATACCGAGATTCTGGTAGAGACAGTCTGGAAGCGGATGCTGGCGGATCAAAGACAGGCAGACTGGAAGGTCCTGGATCTGTGCTGTGGTTCAGGCTGCATCGGCCTTAGTCTGTACAAGCTTTATAAAGAAAAACAACCGGGAAAAAGCATCCGGCTGACGTTGGCAGATATTTCGCCGGAGGCACTTCAGGTAACGGAGCGGAATCGACAGCAGTTGGAGGTTCCGGCAGAGTTGATAGAAAGTGATTTATTTGATACTATAAAGGACAGGTTTTCGATTATCGTTTCGAATCCGCCATATATACCGACCCATGTGATCGAGGAACTGATGCCGGAGGTACGGGATTATGAGCCGCATCTGGCACTGGACGGAGACAGCGATGGACTGCGTTACTATCGTAGAATTACGGAAGCCGCAAGGAATTATTTAGAAGACGAGGGATATCTATATTATGAAATCGGTTATGATCAAGCACAAGACGTCCGGGAGATACTTGTAGATGCAGGATATGATCAGATAGAAATCATACAGGACCTGGCAGGTCTGGATCGTGTCGTTCTGGGCAGATGGCCGGGTAAGCAGCTATAAATACAAACCCGTTAGACAGGGCAGGAGGTTAAACTATGTTTGATAAGTTAGAAGATATATTGATTCGATATGAAGAGATCCAGGAAGAACTGAATTCGCCGGAGGTTACGAATGATCAGAACCGGTATCGGAAGCTGATGAAGGAATATAGCAGTCTGACACCTTTGGTAGAGAAGTATCAGGAATATAAGGATGCAAAGCAGACGATCGAGGATAGTCTGGCAATGATGGAAGAGCCGGATGAAGAACTGAAGGAACTGGCAAAGGAAGAATTAGCGGCAGGAAAAGAGACGTTAGCAGCCTGTGAACAGCAGCTAAAGATCCTGTTGCTGCCAAAGGATCCGAATGATGACAAGAATGTAATCGTCGAGATCCGGGCAGGTGCCGGCGGAGACGAGGCGGCACTGTTTGCTGCTGAGATCTATCGTATGTATGTACATTACGCAGAGAGTAAGCGTTGGAAGATTGAAATGATGGAATGTGAAGAGATCGGAATCGGTGGAATGAAGAGCGTGACCTTCATGATCACAGGTGCCGGAGCCTATTCAATGATGAAGTATGAATCCGGTGTTCATCGCGTACAGCGGGTTCCTGAGACAGAATCCGGTGGACGTATCCACACCTCCACTATAACGGTAGCGGTTATGCCGGAGGCAGAGGATGTCGATATCGAAATCAATGAAAAGGATATCCGGATCGATGTCATGCGTGCATCCGGAAATGGTGGTCAGTGTGTCAATACGACAGACTCTGCCGTTCGTCTGACACACTACCCGACCGGTATCGTAATCTACAGCCAGACAGAGAAATCACAGCTGCAAAACAAGGAAAAGGCATTTGCACTCTTACGTGCAAAGCTGTACGATATGGAACAGCAGAAGCAGCATGATGCAGAAGCAGAGGCCAGGAGAAGCCAGATCGGAACCGGTGATCGTTCGGAGAAGATCCGTACCTATAACTTCCCGCAGGGACGTGTAACGGATCACAGAATCAATCTGACACTGTATAAGCTGGATAAGATCATGAATGGAGATATTCAGGAGATTATCGACGCGTGCATTGCGGCGGATCAGGCGGCAAAATTAAGCCGTATGCAGGAAGAAGGTTAAAGAAACAGAGATTAGAGTCAGCCGAAGGGCTGGCTCTTTTTTGCAACTTACCTGCCAATATGTGCATCCTTGTATTCGGAGGCGTTTATTTCCTGCTTACAGTTATCCGACATCCCGGAAAAAAGTAGCGGGAACGAGAAATATGGACAGAAAACATAGAATGAAGGAATGAAAAAACAGGAGGCAGAGATTATGAAAAATAGATTATTGGCAATTAGCATGGTGACTATGGCATGTACCCTGTGTGCATGCGGAACGCAGGGAGCCGGAACATCGGCATTTACAGAAAGTAGTACCGAGCAGGCGGTTATGACAGAGGAGCGTACGGAACAGACCACATCAGATACCACGGAGCAGGCAGAAGCAACCGGGCAGACTGAGGAAGCGGCACAGACCAGAAAACCATCGTATCAGGAGCTGGATCATATTCTGGAAGAAATCAATACCGATATTTATCCGGGAACCGCAGGTAGTAGTCTGGTGTCTGTCAAGGCGGCAGCACATTTATTAAACTGGGGTGTCGGAACCAGTATGACAACCGATGAGATCCGGCAGGAAACGACAGACTGGCTGTCCGGTAAGAGTGATACGGAACAGAGCGAGTTTACAGAAAAGTTTGCTTCCGTCTATGATGCATATCAGAAACTATTGGAACCGGATGCAGAGGAACTGCTGGAGGATGCCGGATGTGAGGATGCTGCGTATCCATGGA
Organism: uncultured Clostridium sp.; assembly: GCA_900539185.1. Lineage (GTDB taxonomy): Bacteria > Bacillota > Clostridia > Lachnospirales > Lachnospiraceae > CAG-632. The sequence goes on along the minus strand of UQBG01000002.1, from coordinate 69,421 downwards.
GCGATGCTCCGGTTGAAACCATCGAGGCCATCTATGAGGTAATACAGTAAAAAGGACAGGAAAATAAATTAAGGATTGATTAATAGAACTGATTGTAATATAATCAGCTGGTATCATGATATGATACATCATATAAAGTGAATATGTAATGACAAGGTGTCGGAGCGGATATAAGAAAGTAATGTCTGGCTCCGGTGAAAAGGGAAACAGGTGGAAGTCCTGTACGAACTCGTCACCGTAATTAGGGAGCGATGACTACTATATCACTGGGAAACTGGGAAGATGGTCAGAGCAATGATCTTTAAGCCGGGAGACCTGCCTTGAAGTTGTACAGAGACATGATTTGTTTCAAGCCACGAGTAATTGGTTGTACGTGAATGAAATTATGCTGCCGACAGCAGGTTATTTCTGATGTGTATAGCTCTTTTGCTTAATAGTAAAAGAGCTTTTATTTTTGGTGCGGCAAGGACTGCTTCTGTCTTACATATTTATAAAAAAATCAAGCGTGAAAATGCAAAAGGAGACAACATGAAAAAGAAGTTAGCAGTATTATTTATGTCAGCACTGATGGTATCAACAGCTGTAGCCGGTTGCGGAAACAACAACAGTGATACCCAGAAGGATACGGAAGAGGCATCGACGCAGGAAGCGACCGATACAGAGGCGGACGCAGATCAGGCAGCCGCAGATCATGTAGCAGAACTGATTGATGCGATTTATGTTCAGGAAAGAACCGATGACACAGACAAGCAGTGCGAGGAAGCAAAGGCAGCCTGGGATGCACTGACCGATGCACAGAAGGCTCTCGTGGAGGGCGAGAATGCAGATCCGGATTACTTCGGAAGAGATACCGGTGATGCTTCAAAGGATGATCCGAGAAATCAGGATGATATCGGAGAAAATGAGATTTTGGTTGTAAGCTTCGGTACTTCCTTCAATGACAGTCGTGTAGCCGATATTAAGGGTGTGGAGGATGCAATCGCAGAAGCAAATCCGGACTGGTCTGTACGCAGAGCCTTTACGGCACAGATCATTATCAACCATGTTCAGGCAAGAGATGGTGAGAAGATTGATAATATGGATCAGGCACTTGAGCGTGCAGTTGCAAACGGTGTTAAGAATCTGGTTGTTCAGCCGACACACCTTATGCATGGAGCTGAGTATGACGAGATGAAAGAGGTGGTTGAGGCATATCAGGATAAGTTTGAGTCCGTAAAGATCGCGGAGCCACTGCTTGGTGAGGTTGGTTCGGATGCAACCGTTGTAAATGATGATAAGAAGGTAGTTGCCGAGACGTTGTCTGCAGAGGCTGCAAAGGTAGCCGGCTATGACAGTGTAGAAGCTGCCAAGGAGGATGGTGTGGCATTTGTATTCATGGGTCATGGAACCAGCCATACTGCAAAGATTTCTTACAGCCAGATGCAGACACAGATGTCAGATCTTGGTTATGACAACGTATTCATCGGAACCGTAGAGGGTGAGCCGGAGGATACATCCTGTGAAGCCGTGATCCAGAAGGTTGCAGATGCAGGCTACAAGAAGGTGATCCTTCGTCCGCTTATGGTAGTGGCAGGTGACCATGCAAATAATGATATGGCCGGAGATGACGATGATTCATGGCTGAGCCAGTTCAAGGCATCCGGTGATTTTGATAGTATTGATACACAGATCAGCGGTCTGGGTTCTATCGAAGGCATCGAGAAAATCTATGTAGAGCATACAGCGGCTGCTATGAATCAGTAAAGGAGTCATTTTAAGAGAAAGATGAGCACATTTATCAAGAATAAGTACATGTATATCGTTGCTATGCTGCTGGTACTTTGCATGAGCGTTACAGCATGTAAGAGTACCGATAGCAATGATCGGAATAACGATACAGAGACTGTAACGGAAGATAATACGGAGCGTACACAGGATACAGAGGAACCGGCGAAGATCGATCTTCCGGACGGTATGTATACCGCGGAGTTTACAACTGACAGCTCTATGTTTCATGTAAATGAAGCATATGATAACAAAGGGATTCTGACAGTAAAGGATGGTCAGGCAACGATCCATATCACCCTGACCTCTAAAAAGATTGTGAATCTGTTTTTGGGGACAGCAGAGGATGCCCGGAAGGATGGAGCAGAGCTTCTGGAACCGACAACAGATACGGTAGATTATGAGGATGGTACTACTGATGAGGCATATGGATTCGATGTACCGGTACCTGCTTTGGATGAGGAATTTGATCTTGCACTGATCGGCACCAAAGGGGAATGGTATGACCATAAGGTAAAGGTATCAAACCCACAGCCACAGGAGGATACAGCGGATACGATCGGAGATGTGCAGCTTTCTGACGGAACCTATGAGATAGACCTTGATTTCGAAGGCGGAAGTGGAAAGGCAAGTATTTCATCACCGGCCAGAGTGACCATAAGCAATGGAGATGCAATCGCAACCGTTGAGTGGAGTAGTCCAAACTATGACTATATGCTGATTGACGGTGAGAAATACATGCCTGTAAATACAGAGGGAAATTCTGTATTTGAGATACCGGTGATACTGGATGAACCAATGCAGGTGATTGGGGATACGGTGGCAATGAGCACACCACACGAGATCGAATATACGCTGACGTTCCATTCGCAGACGGCACAAGAGGTATCGGCTGCAGATGGTGAATAAGAAAGAAAGGTATCCGATCTGAAGAGGAAGATTGTGATATGACAGGAAGAAAAAAGATCATTACATTTGGTATGATAGTTATGATAGGACTGCTGGGGCTGTTTGGCTGCGGGAGTCCTTCTTCCGCTTCTAAGGGAAACGAACCGGAAGTGGGAGGACAGGAAGGAGACGGTCTGATTTATGAAAGAAGTATGGTGCTTTCCTATGCAAAGAACTTTTCCGTCGATTACTATGAGGGTGGATACAAGATACTTACGACAATGGATGGAACAAGGATCCTGACGGTTCCGGAGGATATGGATACACCAAAGGATATCGAAGAGGATATGATTGTTTTGAAAGAGCCTGTAAGTAATTTATATCTGGTCTCATCAGCAGTTATGGATATGTTTGATAAGATTGATGCTATTGATACCATACGGTTCTCCGGGCAGAAGGAGGAAGGATGGTATATAGAAGGGGCAAAAGAGGCGATGGAGGCCGGTGATCTGGTGTATGCCGGAAAGTATAGTAAACCGGACTATGAGCTTTTGGTATCGGGAAACTGTACACTGGCAATCGAAAATAAGATGATATCGCATGCACCGGAGGTTGTAGAGATGCTGGATAGCTTTGAAATCCCATCTATGATAGAGTATTCCAGCTATGAGTCGGAACCGCTTGGCAGGGTAGAATGGGTGAAGTTTTTTGGTGCACTCACAGACAGAGAAACGGAAGCCGAGCAGGTATTTGATGAACAGGTTGCGATCGTGAATGGTATCACGGAAGCAGATCGTACACAGGCGGTTGACGGATCACAGAATACGGTTGCATTTTTCTACATCACCTCAAATGGATTGGCACAGGTCAGGAAAAGTACGGATTATGTGCCAAAGATGATCACGCTTGCCGGCGGAAGGTATATATTTGATGATTTGACGGATGATGGAACCGGGCGATCGACGATGAATATGCAGCTGGAGGACTTCTATGATGGTGCCATCGATGCAGATTATCTGATCTACAACAGTGCGATCGACGGAGGTGTGGATACACTCGATCAGTTGATAGAAAAATGTCCGATGCTTGCCGATTTTAAAGCAGTAAAAAACGGGAATGTATGGTGTACGACAAATGATATGTATCAACAGTCCATGTCAATCGGATATATGATAGATGATATCCATTCGATGCTGATCGGAGCGGATGAAAGCAGGATGACATATTTGTTCAGACTCGAATAATGACGGAGAAGATGCATGGAGCCAAAGAGAAAAAGACGATATTTTATAACATTTCTGATATTGATTGCCTGCGTGCTTGTATGTTTGGTGTTGAATATCTGTATAGGAACGGTACAGATATCACTGGCGGAGGCATGGTATGCGATCGCAGACCGCACAAACAGGCTGGGTAGAATCATTATGGATATCCGTATGCCGCGTACGTTTGCCGCGATGATACTCGGAGGAGCACTGGCACTGGCAGGATATCTGCTGCAGACCTTTTTTCATAATCCGATCGCAGGTCCGTTTGTACTCGGTATATCATCGGGGGCAAAGATGGTTGTGGCACTGGTTATGGTATTTCTTATGGGAAATGCGGTAAAAGTAAGCTCGGCAGCCATGATAGCAGCGGCATTCGCAGGAGCGATGATAGCTATGGGCTTTGTTCTTCTTATGTCAAAGCGAGTGAATAATATGGCGATGCTTGTAGTGAGCGGCGTGATGATTGGCTATATCTGTTCGGCAATTACGGAGCTTGTTGTTACGTTTGCGGATGATGCGGATATTGTAAATCTCCACAACTGGTCACGCGGCAGTTTTTCAGGAATGACATGGAACAATGTGGCTGTGATGAGTGTGGTCACCGGAGTTACGGTTATCTGGATATTTATGCTCTCAAAACCACTTGGAGCCTATCAGATGGGAGAGTCCTATGCCCGGAGCATGGGTGTAAATATTCGAATGCTGCGGGTGGCAATGGTGATTTTGTCAAGCATGTTGTCTGCCTGCATCGTAGCATTTGCAGGACCGATATCATTTGTCGGGATTGCGGTACCGCATATTGTAAAAAGTATGTTAAACAGTACGAAACCGATCCTTATGATCCCGGCATGCTTCTTAGGCGGCAGTGTATTTTGTCTGTTTTGTGATCTGCTGGCACGGATGTTGTTTGCACCGACAGAGCTTAGTATCAGTACGGTTACAGCCGTATTTGGAGCACCGGTTGTTTTGTGGGTTATGATAAGGCGCAAGAAGGAGAAGACAATCTGATGGACTATTACTTTACAGCAAAAAAGATGACTGTCGGATATGATGACAAGCCCTTGATCCGGGATATCGAATTTTCACTGAAAAAGGGTGAGATTCTTACGCTGATCGGGCCAAATGGAGCAGGAAAGTCTACGATACTGAATAGTATCACAAGACAGCTAAAGCTGCTTGACGGAACGGTCTATATAGATGGCAGGGATCAAAGCGGGATGTCTGCAAATGCACTGGCGAGAACGATGGCCGTGGTTACAACGCAGCGGATGCGGGCGGAGCTTATGACCTGTGAGGATGTGGTTGCATCCGGCAGATATCCATACACAGGCAGGTTTGGACTGCTTGGGGAAGAAGACAGGCAGCTTGTAAAAGAAGCAATGGAGCTGGTAAGTGTCACAGCGATTAAGGACAGAGATTTTTCACGGATCAGTGATGGTCAGAGACAGCGTATCATGCTTGCACGTGCCATCTGTCAACAGCCACAGATCATCGTCCTGGATGAGCCTACCTCCTATCTGGATATCAAGTATAAGCTTGAGTTCCTGTCTGTACTGCAGCGGCTGAAACGACAAAAGAATCTGACGGTGGTTATGTCCCTGCATGAGCTTGATCTGGCAGAGCGGATTTCAGATAGGATTCTGTGTGTGGATGGAACCTATGTGGACCGCTATGGCAGTCCGGATGAGATTTTTACGGAAGGATACATTTCCGGTTTGTTTGGAGTGGAATCGGGTAGCTATGATGAAGGTGGTGAGGATATCGAGCTTGCTCCGGCGAAGGAGGATCCGAAGATCTTCGTGATCGCGGGCGGCGGAAGCGGAAGAAAGACCTTTCGCAGGCTGCAAAGGAGTGGCACAGGATTTTATACAGGAATCATCTGTCAGAATGATCTGGATTATCCGGCGGCAAAGGCATTGAGTGCAGGCATGGCAGAGGTGCCGGAATTTGAACCGGCAGATACGGCTGTGATCGAGCAGGCGAAGAAACTTATGGATTCCTGTGACAGAGTTATTTGCACAAGAACGCACTTCGGAACATATGAAACCTATAATAAGAAACTGTATGAATACGCATTATCGCAGGGAAAACTGCGAATGGATGAATAGGAAGTAGGGTATGGCAAGAGTAATTATGGTACAGGGCACGATGTCGAGTGCCGGAAAAAGCTTTCTGGTTGCGGGACTTTGTCGTATATTGAAACAGGACGGTTATCGGGTAGCTCCATTTAAATCACAGAATATGGCATTGAATTCTTATATCACAGACGAAGGGCTTGAAATGGGACGGGCACAGGTTATGCAGGCCGAGGCATCCGGAATCCGGCCAATGGTATGTATGAATCCGATCCTTTTGAAGCCAACCAACAATGTAGGCTCACAGGTGATCGTAAATGGCCGGGTACTTGGCAATATGACTGCAAAGGATTACTTTCGCTATAAGACAAAGCTGATCCCGGATATAAAGGAGGCCTTCCGGGAGCTGGAACAGTATGCGGATATTATTGTGATCGAGGGAGCCGGAAGCCCTGCCGAGATCAATCTGAAGGAACAGGATATTGTAAATATGGGGATGGCTCATATGGTAAATGCACCCGTACTTCTGGTAGGAGATATCGACAGAGGCGGGGTATTCGCACAGCTTCTCGGAACCTTGCTGCTCCTTACCGATGAAGAAAAGAACCGGGTAAAGGGGCTGATCGTAAATAAGTTCCGAGGGGATAAAAGCATTCTGGATCCCGGCATTGAAATGCTGGAGAAGAAAGGGCAGGTACCGGTAGTCGGAGTAGTTCCGTATATGGAGCTCGCTCTGGAGGATGAGGATAGTCTGACGGAGCGTTTTGACCGGAAAGACGAGGGTATCATTGATATCGCTGTAATCCGATATCCCAGAATCTCGAATTTTACTGACTTTAACGTGTTTGAACAGATGAAAGAGGTATCCGTAAGATATGTTACATCGGTATCCGAACTCCATCATCCGGATATGATTTTTCTCCCAGGCAGTAAAAATACCATGGGAGATCTTAAGTGGATGCGGCAGAATGGACTCGAAGCGGCGGTAAAGAAGCTTTCCGGTACGGTTCCGGTCTTTGGCATCTGTGGCGGCTATCAGATGCTCGGACATAGCATCTGTGATCCGGATGCTGTAGAGGAGGGTGGTTCTGTAAGGGGCATGGAACTGCTCCCAACCGAAACCACGCTGCAACAACAAAAAAAGAGAGGTCAGGTCTCCGGACGGATTCCGCAGACAGAGGGTGCATTTTCCGGCATATCCGGGATGCAGTATAAAGGCTATGAGATCCATATGGGATATACAGATATGGAATCCGGAGAAGGACAGTTAGAGGCGATTGTCTCAGATGGGGCGAATGTCTATGGATCCTACATACATGGGCTGTTTGATGCCGCAGCGATCGCCAAACATATCGTTGGATATCTGGCACAAAAAAAGGGGATCAAACTGTCCGGAGATTCCTTTTTAGACTATTCGGTCTATAAAGAACAGCAATATGATAAACTCGCAGATACATTGAGACAGTATCTGGATATGGATGCAATATATGGAATGCTTAGGGAGGCCGAGATTGACGGAGCTTAAGATTGAACAACCAAATGAAAAAATCCGGGAGCGTGTGCAGCAAAACTGGGATGCGGTTGCAAAACCGTTAGACGGTATGGGACGATTTGAAACCATAATTGATCAGATCGGTGCCATACAGGGAAGTACACAGATTGATATTGCAAAGAAAGCAGTTATTATAATGTGTGCGGATAACGGGGTTGTCGCCGAAGGTGTCAGTCAGTCGGGGCAGGAGGTTACATTTGCAGTGGCCCGCTCCATGGCAAAGCAACAGTCATCCGTCGGACAGATGGCGGCGGCGATCGGGGCAGATACAATACCGGTGGATATCGGGATAAACAGCACAGAGCAGGTGGCGGGACTTCTGGATAAAAAGGTAAGACCCGGTACGAGAAACTTCGCCCTGGAGCCGGCAATGACTGCAGATGAGACTCGGAGAGCGATCAGAGTGGGGATAGAGATGGTACACATGTGCAGGAAAGCCGGATACGGCATACTGGCAACCGGAGAAATGGGTATCGGTAATACAACGACCAGTGCAGCGATGGCGGCAGCCCTATTAGGCTGTGATGTACAGTCCGTTACCGGAAGAGGTGCCGGTCTTAACGATCGGGGGCTTGCAATCAAGGAGTCTGTGATAAGGGATGCGCTTGAAAAATATGAGCTTTATCAGGCAGATGCATTTACGATCTTAAGGACCGTAGGCGGACTGGATATCGCCGGACTCGCCGGTGTATGTATCGGTGGTGCAAGGTACCATATCCCAATCGTTTTAGACGGTGTAATCAGCATGGTCGCAGCACTGGCGGCGGAACGTATGGTGCCGGGCGTGAAGGCGTATATGATCGCATCGCATAGCGGAAAAGAACCTGCCGTAGGACCTTTGACAGAGTCACTCGGACTGGAGCCGGTCATAGACGGACAGCTTGCACTTGGTGAGGGAACCGGAGCGGTCATGATGTTTGCACTCTTAGATCTGGCAATGAGCATATACGGCGACAGGACAACATTTGGAGATATAAAGGTGACACCCTATGAGAGGTATGTATAGATGATGACGGTGATAACCGGGGGAAGCGGCAGTGGGAAGTCTGCCTATGCGGAAAACTATATATGCGAACGGTCTGGAAACCGTCATAAATACTACATTGCTACAATGAAAGTTTCTGACACCGAGGGAGAAAAAAGGATCGAGCGACACCGGAGGATGCGGCAGGGCAAAGGTTTTATTACGATAGAACAACCGACGGATATCCGGAAGTTGGTGGAGAAGATGGAGAATCTTCGGTATGCCGGAGATCAACCGGCAGCGTTGCTTGAATGTATGTCAAACCTCGTGGCAAATGAAATGTTTCAGGAGGATGACAAGGGAACTCCCGAAATCGTGGATACGGATACGGTCTGTCAAAAGATCTCGGAAGGGATACGGTTGCTGCGGGACAGCTTCGAGGAACTGGTAATCGTGACCAACAATGTGTTTGAGGATGGAAGAAGGTATGATGCCGCAACCATGGAGTATTTAAAGGCCATGGGACTGATAAATCAAGAGATAGCAGCCATGGCAGACCGCGTCATAGAGGTGGTTGTCGGGATTCCCGTACGGATAAAGGGATAGAAAGGGGAAGTACATGAAACTAATCCGATCATGCATCGTTGCATTTTCGATGTATTCAAAGATACCAACACCACAGCTTGAGTGGAAAGAGGACGATATGCGATACATGTTATGCTTTTTTCCATGGATCGGAGCTGTGATCGGAGTGCTGATATGGCTTTGGCACTGGTTGTGTGACAGGATCGGAATCGGAATGATCTGTTATATCGCAGTGGGCATGCTGATTCCGATTGCTGTAACCGGTGGATTTCATATCGATGGGTTTATGGATACGATGGATGCCTTTCATTCCTATCAGCCACGCGAGAGGAAACTGGAGATCTTAAAGGATCCGCATATCGGAGCCTTTGCGGTGATTATGCTGGCTGCGTATGGCCTGCTTTATCTCGGAGCCTTTTCGCAGATCACGGATGCGAGGTGTCTGGCTGTATTCTGCAGCGGCTTCTTCCTGGCAAGAGGCTTAAGCGGCATGGCTGTCGTGTCCTGGAAATCAGCAAAGACGGATGGCCTGCTCTATATGTTTGCGGATGCGGCACAGAAACGGATCGTAAAGGGAGCTCTTTTGATTCAACTCATTCTGTGTACAGCATGGATGTTATATCTGTCGCTTCCGGCAGGAACCGCAGCGGTTGTCGCTGCACTGGGCAGTTTCTTATATTATTACTATAAGAGTAAAAAAGAACTGGGTGGTATCACAGGTGATACTGCAGGCTACTTTGTGACGGTCTGCGAGGGCTGCATGGCGGTGGTGACAGCCGTCGTATCCATCGTGATAAGCAGCGGCAGATGACGGAGATCTAATAGGGATATAAGAACAGGAGCATACGATGAAACTGGTAATTGGCGGATATGCACAGGGAAAACGAAAATATGTAAGAGAAACAATGGTAGGTTCTTCCGAGGAATACCGGAAACGTGTGGTCATATTTGACTGTACGAAAGCCTGCGATACAGAGTATGTGAAAAAGCTGTATCAGTACATAGAGGAAGCTCCGGATACCATCCTTATAAGCGATGAGATCGGGAATGGAATCGTTCCGATGGATCCCCATGAGAGAGAATACCGGGAACAATCCGGCAGAGTGCTGATCGAACTGGCAGGCCGGGCAGATGAGGTGGTGCGTGTAGTATGTGGAATCGGGCAAAAAATAAAATAAAAGGGATCTTTATAAGGCATGGAAGTACGGTCTCCAACCGGGAACACAAATATCTGGGAAGAACCGATGAGCCACTCGAAGAAGCCGGCATCCAAAAACTCCGGCACGCTGTCTTATCCGGTGTATATGATAGCCCGGACATGGAAGAGCCGGTTGTGTATTCCAGTCCGTTGATCAGGTGCATACAGACCGCTCAGATCCTATATCCGGATGCGGAATACAGGACAGAAGAAGCGTTTTCAGAGATGGATTTCGGTGCATTTGAGGGAAAAGATCATGAACAGTTAAGCACGGATTCACGATATCAAAAGGCATATCAGGCGTGGATCGACAGTGGCGGAGTCCTGCCGTTTCCGGACGGAGAGAGCAGAGAGGCGTTTATGAAACGATGTGTAAACGGCTTTGAACGGGTGATGAGGAAGACGGACCCGGAGAAGCCGGTTGCATTTGTTGTGCATGGCGGTACGATCATGGCGATTTTCAGTCATTACTGTAGCGGCGATTATTTTGACTATCAGGTAGGAAACGGCTGCGGGTTTCGATGTAACATAGAACACACACAGGATGGCTACATGTTTACGGATATAGAAGCCATTCATATATAAAACAGAGGTAGAGGTTAGGGTAGAAAGCATGAGATATCATATAGCTGCATTTGTGGCGGGGTTTATTCTGGATCTGATCATCGGAGATCCGCATTGGCTGCCGCATCCGATCAGACTGATCGGATGCATGATCGCAGGTTTGGAGAAACGGCTGAACCGCGAGCGTGTAAATGCGAAAGACAATAAAGAGAATCATAAGATCCGATATGGTGTTTTTCTCGTTGTGCTTGTGATTCTGGCCACAGGTCTCGTATCAGCGGCAGTCCTTTTCGTTGGGTATCGGATTCATCCATATCTCGGAACCGCCATCGAGGCAGTTATGACCTATCAGATCCTTGCTACGAAATGCCTTCGGGTGGAAAGTATGAAGGTGTATACGAGTCTGAAAGAGGAGGGACTGGAGGCCGGTCGAAGGGCAGTATCCATGATTGTCGGGCGGGATACGGATGCACTGGACGCAGTCGGAGTCACAAAGGCGGCAGTTGAGACGGTTGCGGAAAATACATCTGACGGTGTCATTGCTCCCATGCTCTATACAGCGATCGGCGGTCCGGTTCTTGGATTTGTATATAAGGCGATCAATACGATGGACTCGATGATTGGATATAAGAATGATCGATATCTTTGTTTCGGCAGAGCGGCGGCAAAGCTGGATGACGTTGTGAATTTTTTTCCGGCTAGAATCAGTGCCCGGCTTATGATATTGGCCGCTTATCTGGGAGGCAGTCAGTTTGACGGGGCACAGGCACGTAAGATTTATCGAAGAGACAGGCGGAAGCATGCAAGCCCGAATTCTGCTCAGACAGAAGCGGTATGTGCCGGTGCACTCCGCATACAGCTTGCCGGAGATGCTGTTTATTTCGGAAAGACGGTTAAAAAGCCATTGATAGGAGATGCGTTGCGGCCGATCGAATACGAGGATATCCGGCGGGCAAACAAGCTGATGTATAGGACGGCATGGATCTGTGAGCTGCTTTGCAGTCTCGGATTATGCAGTTGTTATTTATATCATTATTTTTTATGGGGAATGCGATGAAAAATATCCATGGTGGAGACATTTATAACAACAAAGTGAATATGGACTATTCGGTCAATATTAATCCACTTGGGATGCCGGACCGTGTGAAAAGGGCAATGCATGATGCCGTAGAGCATTGTGACCGCTATCCGGACATCAACTGTGACAGACTCAGGTATGCGGTAGCAAAAGACCGGGCAGAAGAGGTTCTGTTTGGAAATGGTGCCTCGGAGCTTTTCATGGCGGTCGTTCATGCCATAAAGCCGAGGCAGGCAGTGATTCCCATACCATCCTTTTATGGTTATGAGTATGCGGTCGATGCGGTTGATTGCAAAAAAATATACTACGATTGGAAGAAGGACGGATTGGACGAGCAGGAACTCATACAGGCTCTGACCGGGGATATTGATCTTTTATTTCTGGCAAATCCGAATAATCCTACCGGACAGACGTTGGAGAAAGAAACCATAGGAAAGATCTTAAACCATTGCCGGGATAAAAACATCTATGTTGTCATGGATGAATGCTTTATCGACTTCTGTGAGGATGCCTGGTCTGCCGTAGGTATGACGGAGCAGTATGAGAATCTGATAGTGGTACGTGCATTTACAAAACTCTATGCAATCCCCGGTGTGCGTCTGGGATACTTGATATGTGGCAGTCCGGTAGTAAGGGAAACGATCTCAAAGCATCTGCCGGAGTGGAATATTTCAGGGATCGCACAGGCAGCCGGAGTCGCATGTACGCAGGAGAAGGCGTATGTTGCCGAAACCAGAGACTATGTGACGGAGCAGAGAAGAAAGCTGATGGCGGGACTGACGGCATACGGGTTCCGGGTATATAACAGTCGGGCAAACTTTATATTATTCTATACGGAGGTCCCGCTGTATGATCTGCTGTTAGAGAGAGGGATTCTGATACGGGACTGTTCCAACTATCGGGGACTTACGAGCGGATACTACAGAGTCGCAGTAAAGACGGAAGAAGAAAACGAAAAATTATTGAAAGCGATAGGTGCATGCATTGAAAAAGATTGAGCATTTACAGCCAATGGAAATTGAAAAACGGAGCTTTGAGATTCTATCTCAGGAGCTTGAAAAACGGAGAATTGTACTTCCGGCAGATCAGGAACCGATCACAAAGCGGGTGATTCATACAAGTGCAGACTTTGAATACGTGGATACCCTAAAGTATTCACCGGGTGCTGTGGCAAAGGCGAAGGAACTCATAAGAAACGGAGCAGACATTGTGACAGATACCAATATGGCACTTTCCGGGATTAATAAAAAGCTGCTTGCCGGATTCGGAGGACAGGTACACTGCTTTATGGCAGATGAGACGGTAGCGGAGCTGGCAAAGGAGCGAAAGACAACGCGGGCGGCTGTCAGCATGGAGATGGCGGCAAGAATAGAAAAACCGGTGATCTTTGCTGTGGGAAACGCACCGACCGCATTGATTCAGCTCTATGAGATGCTGCAGCAGGGACGCTACCGGCCGGCATTTATCATAGGGGTTCCGGTTGGCTTTGTGAATGTGGAGGCTGCAAAGGAGCTGATCATGGAGACCGATGTGCCCTATATTGTAAATAAGGGCAGAAAGGGTGGCAGCAATATTGCAGCAGCGATATGCAATGCAATCATATACACAATGGCAGATCGAAGGCAGTAAAAGCAGGAGACAGGTGCAGGAGAATGATGAGATATGGGTTTACAACCGGGAGCTGTGCCGCGGCAGCATCAAAGGCTGCGGTATATATGCTTTTGACCGGAACGATAAAGAAACAGATAACGATCGAGACGCCAAAGGGTATCCCGTATACGGCGGACATTATCGATATAAAGCGGAGGGAACGTGCGGTGAGCTGTGCTGTCGTGAAGGATGGAGGGGATGATCCGGATGTTACAACGGGGGCTTGCATTTATGCCAGTGTTATCCTGTCAGTGGGAGAAGAGACAGACCGGGCAACGATCCGTATTGACGGAGGCGAGGGGGTCGGGAGAGTAACGAAGCCCGGACTGGATCAGCCGGTCGGAAATGCAGCGATCAATCATGTTCCGCGTGAGATGATTGAAAAAGAGGTTCGTGAGGTATGTGAGCTTCTGGACTATACAGGAGGACTGGAGATCGAGATCTCTGTACCGACAGGAGCCGAACTTGCGGCTAGGACCTTTAATCCGAGGCTTGGAATCGTCGGAGGAATATCCATCCTGGGGACAAGCGGCATCGTGGAGCCAATGAGCAATCAGGCCATACTGGACACGATAAAGGTGGAGCTAAACCAGAGACGGGCACAGGGATTTGATTATGTGGCTGTGGCACCGGGCAATTATGGGCTGGACTTTATGCAAACCAGATATGGCTACAATCTGGATCGGAGTGTAAAATGCAGCAACTTTATCGGACAGACGATAGATATGGCGGCGGATATGGGCTTTCAGAAATTGCTTTTGACCGGTCATATCGGGAAGCTGATAAAAGTAGCCGGGGGAATCATGAATACCCATTCCAGAGAAGCAGACTGCAGAATAGAACTGTTGGCGGCATTTGCGGTAAAATGCAGGGTTTCGATGGAGGATATCATGCGGATCATGGACTGTCTGTCGACAGAAGAGGCACTATCGATCCTGCAGGAAAGTGGAAAGCTGTATCCGGTCATGGAGTATGCTATGGAACGAATATGCTTTTACCTGGATAAACGGGCAAACGGCCGGCTGCAGATCGACTGTGTGATGTATTCGAATGAATTTGGCGAGCTGGCAAAGAGTAAGGAGGCAGAGAAATGGTTTATTTTGTTGGAGCAGGAACAGGTGCAGCAGATCTGATAACGGTAAGAGGTATGCATCTTTTGGAACGGGCAGATGTAATCATATATGCCGGATCTCTGGTAAATCCTCAGCTTTTGGACTATGCGAAAGAGGAATGTGTGATCTATAACAGTGCAAGAATGACACTGGACGAGGTGCTTGATGTGATGAATCAGGCAGAGAAGGACGGGAAAATGATCGTGCGTCTGCATACGGGAGAGCCGAGTATATATGGGGCGGTGCGAGAACAAATGGATGAGCTTGACCGGCTCGGAATCGGATATGAGAGCTGTCCGGGAGTGAGTGCATGCTTTGGAGCAGCAGCTTCCTTAAATATCGAATACACACTGCCGGATATTTCGCAGTCCCTGATCATTACACGGATGGAGGGGCGTACAGGCGTGCCGCCAAAGGAGAGTATTGAAAGCTTTGCGGCACATCAGGCATCCATGGCGATTTATCTCAGTACCGGTCTTTTAGAGGAGCTGTGTGAGCGGCTGATCGCCGGTGGCTATACGAAGGATACACCGGCAGCGTTGGTATATAAGGCGACCTGGCCGGAGGAAGAGGCCTATGTGTGCACAGTCGGAACATTACCGGAGACTGCAAACGCACATGCCATCACAAAGACCGCAATCGTACTGGTAGGGGAAGTGATTACCCATCAGCACTATAGGAAATCCAGGCTGTATGCACCGGATTTTTCCACAGAATATCGAGAGGCAAAGAGATGATTAGTATAATAAGCTTCACACAAAAGGGATATGAACAGTCCTGTGCGATCGCAAAACGGCTACAAGACGAAGCGGATAAAATCAGGATTTATACGAAGTGTACAACGCTGAAGACAGCGGATATTGATCCGATAGAGGAGACGGTCGATGAATGGGCGGCTGCACAGATGCAGGAAAAGAATGCAGTTGTCTTTATCGGAGCCTGCGGGATAGCAGTGCGGGCGATTGCACCTGCTGTAAGGGATAAGCTAAGCGACAGTCCGGTGATCGTAGTGGATGAGCTTGGGCGGTTTGTAATCCCGATATTATCCGGGCATGTGGGTGGTGCTAATGAACTCGCATGCCGGATCGCGGATCGGATCGGTGCGGTTCCGGTGATTACAACAGCCACCGATCTTCATGGTGCCTTTGCAGTGGATGTATTTGCGGGAAAACACAAGCTGATGATCTGCAACAAAGAGGGAATTGCAAAGGTATCTGCAAAGGTGCTGGCAGGAGAACCGATTACCGCTTCCGTAGATCCGGTATTGTGCCGGAAGGATGACGGAAGGGCGCTGCTGCACGACCTGCAGCAGCAGGTATATCTTACGGAGTATCCACCGGACAAACCGGTTGATATTCTCCTGTCGCCGGAGAAGGACAGAGGAAGGCAGAATGCGTTATTATATTTGCGACCAAAGCAATATACTCTGGGAATCGGCTGTAAAAAAGATACAGATTATGAAACAATCGCTCGGGCAATCAGGGAAGCACTGGACGAAATCGGGATCGAAAGCTGTGAAATCAGCAGGATCGCATCGATTGATCGGAAGGGAACAGAACCCGGCATCTTAGAATGGAGCAGAAAACATCGGGTGGAATTCGTCACATACTCGGCAGAGGAGCTGATGTCACTGCAGGGGACATTTTCCGTATCAGAGTTTGTGAGAGATCATGTCGGAGTCGATACCGTATGTGAAAGGGCTGCGGTCTTTGCATGCAGGGAGGAACATTCCGGGAAAGCAGAGCTGGTCTTTCGAAAGCATGCATATGACGGCGTGACGGTGGCAGCTTCAAAGTGTGGTTACAGATAGAAATGGAGGAACGCGTGAATAAAGTATATATCGTTGGTATGGGACCGGGCAGGGAAGACCTGATGACCGGGCAGGCAGTTCGGGCACTGGAGCAGGCAGATGTCATTGTAGGATATACGGTTTATATCCGGTTGTTGGAAGCACGATTTCAGAAAAAGGAGCTTCTGACTACACCGATGCGCCAGGAAAAGGAACGCTGTCAACTGTGCTTTCAAAAGGCACTGGAGGGAAAAACCGTAGCCCTTATATGTAGTGGTGACGCGGGCATCTACGGGCTTGCATCTCTGATGTATGAGATCGGCCGGGACTATGAAGGCGTAGAGCTTGAGGTGATACCCGGGATCACAGCGGCAAACAGCGGAGCGGCTGTAATAGGAGCACCGTTGAACCATGACTTTTGTACAATTAGTTTAAGCGATCTGCTTACCCCTTGGGAAACCATTGAAAAACGGCTGGTTGCTGCGGCTGAGGGGGATTTTGTCATAGTATTCTATAATCCATCCAGTCATAAGCGAAAGGACTATCTGATGCGGGCATGTGATATCCTGTTGCGGTACATGGAGCCGCAAAGACCGTGTGGGTATGTCGAGAATATCGGGCGGGACGGCACAAGCAATACAGTCTGTACGCTCGGTGAACTGAGAGATCTGCAGGTGAATATGTTTACGACGGTGTTTATAGGGAATGCGGGAACAAGGATCATGGACGGAAAGCTGGTTACAAGGAGAGGGTATCAAATTGAGTAAAATACTGATTTTTGCAGGAACAACAGAAGGCAGGCAACTGTCGGAATATCTGTGCGAACGAAAGGTGGAGCATACCGTATGTGTGGCAACCGAGTACGGAGAAATCGTATTGCGGGAGAATTCATATGCCCGGATTCATAAGGGACGGATGGATAGTGCTGCAATGGCGGGATTTTTTGCGGAACAAGCGTGTGAGATCGTAGTAGATGCCACGCATCCGTATGCAACGGTGGTAACAGAAAATATAAGGGCTGCAGTGAATGTCTGTAAGACTCCGATAGAGTATCTGCGCCTGAAACGGGAGACGGAGATCGTGACAGACTATGATACGATCACTTACTTCCCGGATCATACAGCATGTGCGGCAGAACTGGATCATATCGAAGGGAATATTCTTCTGACGACCGGAAGTAAGGAACTGTCGGCATACTGTGCGAGAGAGACTGTAAAGGAACGGCTGTATGTACGGGTACTTCCCGGCATCGAAAGCATCCGGCTTTGTATGGAACAGGGAATCGCAGGCAGGCATATTCTGGCACTTCAGGGACCGTTCGGAATAGCATTAAATGAAGCACTGATCGAGCAATATAAGATCAAATGTCTGGTGACCAAAAAGAGCGGTGTGGCAGGTGGCTGGAGGGAAAAGATCGCAGCAGCAAAAAATAAAAACATACCGGTATATGTTGTAGGACAGAGCGGGGAAGAGGAGGGATTATCCTTTGCAGAGGTCTGTGAGTATCTGGAACGCCGTATCGGAGAGCCGCACAGTAAAAAGCTGCAGATTGTGCTTGCCGGAATCGGCATGGGAGAGACCGCCTGCATGACGAAAGCGGTAGCCTCTGCCATAGAAGAGGCGGATATTCTTCTGGGTGCAAGGCGTATGATCGAGCCCTATCCGGCGAAGATTGAGAAGAAGCCCTATTATATGGCAGAACAGATTCTGCCTTACCTGCAAAAGGTAACGGATATGGATCCTTCGCATGAGAAAATCAAAGTTGTGATCCTGTTTTCCGGTGATGCCGGATTCTATAGCGGTTGCAAAAAGTTATATGCAGCGATAGATGCAGAGATCGCATCCGGGAGAATACAGGCGGATGTATCTGTACTTCCGGGGATATCCTCGGTTGCTTATCTGGCGGCTGCAGTCGGGGAGTCCTATAGCGATGCCTATATTGCAAGTCTCCATGGGGTGACGCTTTCCAACCTTGCATCAAGAATCAGCAGACATGAAAAGACCTTTCTGCTGATGTCCGGCGTATCGGATGTGCACACCCTTGGGCGGCTGCTCAGCGAGGATGACAGATATGGTTTAGCGGAGAGTACCGTCTATGTGGGATATCAGCTTTCTTATCCGGAGGAAAAGATCCGAAGGCTTTCGCCACAGGAATGTATGCAGTTGACAGATGAGGGGCTGTATATTTGTATGGTAAGAAATGAACAACCGCTCAGCAGGGCAGTCACTCCGCATCTGCGGGATGCTGTGTTTCTTCGGGAAAAGGTACCTATGACAAAGGAAGAGATCCGTCAGATCAGTGTCTGTAAGCTTCATCTGAAAGCAGATTCTGTCCTTTACGATGTGGGAAGCGGAACCGGTTCCATCGCGATGGAAGCAGCATTGCTTTCAGAGGATATGGAGGTCTATGCGATCGAGCAGAAGGAA
Source organism: uncultured Clostridium sp. (assembly GCA_900539185.1). Classification (GTDB taxonomy): domain Bacteria; phylum Bacillota; class Clostridia; order Lachnospirales; family Lachnospiraceae; genus CAG-632. The sequence continues at coordinate 50,507 of UQBG01000002.1, read as the reverse complement.
GCAGCCGTACATCTGATCGAAAGGAATAAAGAAAGGTTTGCACTGGATAATGTTCACATTGTAAGGACGACGGCGCCGGAGGGGCTGCAGGCACTTCCGATGCCTACGCACGCATTTATCGGTGGCAGTGGAGGACGCCTAAAGGAGATAGTAGACTGCCTCCGGGCAAAGAATCCGAATATCCGCATTGTCATAAACGCGATTTCAATGGAGACGATCTGTGAGATCCGGGAGATATTGACACACGATGCGATTACGGATGCAGATATCGTGCAACTGCAGGTGAGCCGCTCAAAGCAACTTGGAAGCTATCATCTGATGCAGGCGGAAAATCCGGTATGGATCTGTGCATTTGACATGAAAGGATAAGAGATGAAAGTAGATCGATTCATGATCGCCGCTCCGAAAAGCGGCAGCGGAAAAACAATGATAACCTGTGCCTTACTGCAGATTTTAAAAGATATGGGAAAGACGGTGGCATCCTATAAATGCGGTCCGGATTATATCGATCCGATGTTCCATCGAAAGGTGCTGGGTGTTCCGTCAAAGAATCTGGATACCTTCTTTACAGACGAAGAGACAACCAGAGAACTGTTTCTTTCCGGTCGCTCGGAGGGGACGCTCGCAGTGCTGGAGGGGGTTATGGGACTCTATGATGGACTTGGCGGCATCTATGAGCAGGGCTCATCCTATCATCTGGCAAAGGTAACACGGACACCGATCATCCTTGTTGTGGATGCTAAAGGGATGGGAAAGTCAGTGCTGGCACTGATCTCGGGATTTCTGAGGTATGATACGGAGCATCTGATAAAAGGGGTGCTCTTAAATCGTATGTCAAAAGGGTATTATGATATCATAAAACCGTTGATCGAAGAGGAGCTTTGCATAAAGGTGATCGGATATTTTCCGGAGCAAAAAGACATGCATTTGGAGAGCCGGCATCTGGGGCTGGTGATGCCGGATGAACTGGCAGATACCCAAAAGTACCTGAGAGAACTGGCGGATAGAATGAAGACGACCATTGATATCAATGAGGTGTGCCGGCTCGCAGCCGGGGCGGCAGAGCTGGCAACGGATGAAGGCCGGCAGGGATACTGTGGACACCCGGACGGATGGAAAAGGCAGGACACAGCAGAAAATCGTTGCCGGATAGCGGTTGCCATGGATGAAGCCTTTTGTTTTTACTATGCGGATAATCTTCGGCTGCTGGAAAACTATGGAGCGGATCTACAGTATTTTTCTCCAATCCATGATCGGGAGCTTCCGAAGGACTGTGATGCAGTACTGCTCGGTGGAGGGTATCCGGAGCTGTATGCAAAGGAGCTGAGTGAGAATATAACCATGCGAGCGGCTGTAAAGGCAGCATTTGAGAGTGGAATGCCAATGGTTGCAGAGTGTGGCGGTTTTTTGTATCTCCATTCCTTCCTGCAGGTGCAGACCGGGGAGAATGGAAAAGAAACGACAGTTCCGTTTGTCGGAGTACTGGATGCAGGCTGTTATCGGAAGGAACGGCTGGTTCGATTCGGATATGTGGAACTGAAAGAACTCAGCAGCAGCTTTCTGCCGGAAAATGAAACCATACGGGCTCATGAATTTCACTATTATGACAGCACGGATAACGGGAATGCCTGTATTGCAACCAAGCCTGCAACGGGACGGCAGTACCCATGTGTGATAAGCGGGGAAGACTACTGGTTTGGGTTCCCGCATCTTTATTATCCGTCCAATCCGCATTTTGCAGAGGCCTTTGTAAGGAAAGCACAGAAATATAAAGAACGGGGCTGTCAGAAGAAAGTTTTTTAAAATTTTATATTTTCTCTTGCCATATAGGCGAAAGATGTCTAAAATACAGATGATAGACTTATCAAAAACAGGAAAGAAAAGGGATACTTCAATGAAAAAAGTAGTCAAGTTTGGCGGTAGTTCACTGGCAAGTGCAGAACAGTTCAAAAAAGTAGGAGATATTATTCGTGCAGATGAGTCACGTGTTTACGTGGTACCTTCCGCACCGGGAAAGAGATTTTCCGACGATACGAAGGTTACTGATATGCTTCTCCATGTATATGAGACAGCAAGTGAGGGCAAAGATATCACAGAGGAAATGAAGGCTATTAAGGCAAGATATGACGAGATCATTCAGGGACTCGGTCTGAAGGACTTTTCTCTGAATCATGAGTTTGAAGAGATTACAAAGATATTAAAAGAGGATCCGCAGAAGGATTATGCTGCTTCCAGAGGAGAATTCCTGAACGGTAAGATCATGGCAGCATATCTCGGAGTGGAATTTATCGATGCGGCAGAGGTGATCTTCTTTAATGAAGAAGGAAACCTAAATAGTTATAAAACAGAAAAGTTAATGGGGGCACGTTTAAAGAAATGTGAACGTGCGGTTATTCCGGGCTTTTACGGAACAGGCAAGGATGGCAGGGTAAAGACCTTCTCCCGGGGTGGTTCCGATGTGACAGGCTCCATCGTGGCACAGGCAAGCCGGGCAGATGTGTATGAGAACTGGACAGATGTATCCGGATTCTTAGTAGCAGATCCACGGATCGTACCGAACCCAAAGCCGATTAAGTATATTACCTACAGAGAATTACGAGAGCTGTCCTACATGGGAGCATCCGTTCTGCATGAGGATGCGATCTTTCCGGTACGCCACTGCGGTATCCCGATTAATATTCGGAACACCAATGCACCGGAAGATGCCGGTACATGGATCGTAGAGAGTACCTGCCAGAAGCAGGATTATGTAGTGACCGGTATCGCAGGTAAGAAGGACTTCTGTACGATCTTCATCAGCAAGGCTATGATGAATGCGGAGATCGGGTTTGGACGGAAGGTTTTACAGGCATTTGAGGAAAATAATATTTCGTTTGAGCATATGCCATCCGGAATTGACACTATGACCATCGTGGTTCATGCGGATGAATTCATAGATAAAGAACAGAGTGTCGTATCAGCGATCCATCGTCTTGCAGAGCCGGACTCAGTTGAGATTGAATCCGGACTTGCGCTGGTAGCCGTAGTTGGACGGGGAATGAAGTCTGCAAGCGGTACAGCCGCAAAGCTGTTTGGCGCATTGGCAAAGGAAGGCATTAATATCAAGATGATCGATCAGGGTTCTTCTGAGCTGAATATCATTATCGGAGTTAAAAACAGTGACTTCGAAACAACGATCAGAGCGATCTATGATACCTTTATCACAGATAAGAAGTAGTTTCATGAAACGATTATTATAGAGGAAGCAAAGTATAGAACCGGATGGAGGCAGAAAGAAAGCTCTATCCGGTTTTATATCATCATAATTATGATTCATAATAAGTATGTCTATCTTATACCTTTTTAAAGAACAGGAGGCTTAAGATGAAGAAAGAAGGCTTAAAGGAAGTATTAAAGGAACCGATGTTTGTAAATGATATTGTTACAATTATCAGAAGCGGGCTCCCGGAGGAAGAACTACGGGATCGACTGCATGATTATCATGAAAATGATATTGCACAGAGTCTGGAATATCTGTCAAAGGAAGAGCGGATCGCCCTGTATAATGCACTCGGTGCGGAGTGGATGTCTGACATTTTCTCCTATATCGAAGAACCGGATGAATATATCGAAGAGCTGGGCGTTGATAAGCTGGCGGCAGTCATCAATGAAATGGATTCGGACGATGCCGTTGACCTGCTGGAGGATATCGATGAGAATATAAAGAAACAGCTGCGTCCGATCCTGAAGGAAGAGATCAAGGCCGATATCCGTCTGATAAATTCCTATGATGACGATGAGATCGGCAGCCTGATGACGACGAACTATATCAAGATATCGAAGAATCTGACGATCCGTCAGGCGATGCATGAGCTGGTGAAGCAGGCAGGCGACCATGATAATATATCAACCCTTTATGTAGTCGATCAGGAAGATAAATACTGTGGCGGAATCGATCTGAAGGATCTGATCATCGCAAGAGAACATGATGAGCTGGATGGCATTATCAGTTATTCGTATCCATATCTGCTGGATCACGAGAACATTTCGGAAAGTATTGAAAAGATAAAGGACTATGCAGAGGATTCCTTGCCGGTATTAAATGATGAAAAGAAAATCATCGGTATTCTGACCGCACAGGATGTGATCGAGGTCGTAGATGATGAGATGGGCGAGGACTATGCAAAGCTGGCCGGTCTGACTGCTGAGGAGGACTTAAAGGAAACGACTGCGCAAAGTATGCGGAAGCGTCTGCCATGGCTGATTATCCTGCTGTTTTTGGGAATGGGTGTATCGACGGTGGTCGGAGCATTTGAAGATGTGGTTGCGGTGCTGCCGATCATCATATGCTTCCAGTCGCTGATCTTGGATATGGCAGGAAATGTAGGAACCCAGTCTCTGGCGGTTACCATCCGGGTTCTGGTAGATGAGGATCTCAAAGGGCGTGATAAACTGGCACTGATCGGAAAGGAAATGAAGGTAGGACTGGGAAACGGCCTGCTTCTGGGGATCGTTTCCCTCCTTTGTCTGGGGCTTTATATCACCCTGTTTAAGGGCTATGCGATCCATCAGGCGTTCCTGATCTCCGGATGCGTGGGAATCTCTCTGCTGGTGGCTATGATCATATCCAGTCTGGTCGGTACTCTGGTACCGCTCTTTTTCCACAAGATCAAGGTGGATCCGGCAGTTGCATCCGGTCCTTTGATTACCACGGTGAATGATCTGGTAGCGGTTGTAACATATTATGGTTTATCCTGGATCCTTTTGATCCAGTGGGCACACTTATAGAAGATGAAAAATAAGCTTCTATCGCATCCTGACACAGACCTTCCCCGATCACAATCAGAATCGCCTGACCGTTAGGGATAGGGTCTATCCGGATGCCTTGATGGGTGGCATTGATCGAGATCCACCGCTGATCCGGAAGCTGCTGAAAGCCCTTGATTCGAAAGACCTTGCCGCAGGCAGGGTCTTTTAGTAGTTTGGTACAGATATCCTGCAAGGTGTCCGGGGTGAAGGAGCGGTTCATAAAGTACAGGCTTTCATAGGTTTCCTGTTGGTCAAGCCAGCGTTTTGGATAGTCCGCCGGGTGATATCCGGCAGATAGGATACGCTGAAAGTCTGCGGATTCGAGGGTGTTCCAGTCCTTTTGGAGCGTGATGGCAGCCAGATCACGCGGGCAGTGAAGCTGCGTAAGCTGTTCGTTGATGTAAGCAGCCACTGCGGTGAGACGGTCAGCGGATACCTCCTGAACATGGCTGTAGAGCAGACATCCCGCCTGAGCAACCTGAGATGCCAGAATATAGCCGGAGGCAGGAGAGAGATTCAGCTCCAGTGTTGCATCGACGATTGTAATGACACTTCCGGGTTCATACCAGCGATCCAGCGGTTCTTCGTGAAGGACATCAAAGAATTCATCCATATCAAAGATCCCGGACGGCTCTACCAGTATCCGGTCGTATCCGCACATACCCATTGCGATCAGCTTTGTCTTGAAGCGGCGGCGGTGGCAGTCTGCATCACAGCCTCCGGCGACGGATTCCAGAGTACAGTGCTCGCCCAGAATATCCTGCAGAAGCATGGAGTCTACATTGACGGCACCGAAGTCGTTTTCCAGAATGCCGATGTTCATGCCCTGTTCCAGAAGATAGGAGGCATATTTGCGGATGAAGGTTGTTTTTCCGGAGCCTAAGAATCCGGTGATTAAATCTATTTTTATCATGTGGATCACCTCATAAATGACGTATTTGCGATTTTATTTTATCACAGATAAACGGATTTGTGTAAAGATATGAATAAAAGATTCTGACAAATGAAACCAATCTGTGCTATAATGGGAAAGCAAAATGGGATACGAGTGGAGGACGCTTATGAGACTGGTTATACAACGGGTAAATCACGCATCGGTCAGTGTCGATGGTCAGGTGATCGGAGAGATCGGCAAGGGACTGTTGATTCTGCTGGGAGTCGGGGAAGCTGATACAAAAGAGATGGTAGATAAGTATGTGAAGAAGCTGTCGGGGCTTCGGATCTTTGAAGACGAACAGAGAAAGACCAATCGTTCCCTCGCAGATGTGAATGGAGAGATCATGGTTGTTTCTCAGTTTACCCTGTACGCAGACTGCCGGAAGGGGAATCGCCCAAGCTTTGTAAAGGCAGGAGCACCGGATCTGGCCAATGAGCTATATGAGTACTTCAAGCAGCGATGTGCGGAGACCTTTGGCAGAGTCGCCTGCGGAAGCTTTGGTGCAGATATGAAGGTGCGTTTAGAAAACGACGGCCCGTTTACGATCCTGTGGGATAGCGACTGGTGGTAGTACCGGAGATGGATTCAGTATGTATATAAAGATAAGGATGGAAGAAAAGGAATGGCAGCATTTACACCAATGATGCAACAGTATCTGGACATTAAGGAACAGTATAAGGACTGTATCATGTTCTACAGAGTCGGAGACTTCTATGAGATGTTCTTTGACGATGCATTAACGGCATCAAAAGCACTGGAGATTACGCTGACGGGAAAAGACTGTGGACAGGAGGAACGGGCACCGATGTGCGGGGTGCCGTATCACGCCTATGAGATCTATGCGAATAAGCTGGTGGATCAGGGCTATAAGGTCGCCATCTGTGAACAGGTGGAGGATCCGAAGCTGGCAAAGGGACTGGTAAAAAGAGATGTAATACAGATCATAACACCGGGAACGAACCTGTCTACGCAGAATCTGAAGGAAGGACAGAATAACTTCCTGATGTGTATCTATGCAGTGGATGATGCCTACGGAATGGCAGTCGCGGATATCACGACCGGGGAGGCGAAGACCTGTCAGGTCACCAGTCTGGAGAAGTGCAGGGATGAGATCAATAAGTATCAGCCGTCCGAGATTATCTGCAATGACGCTCTGCTGTGTCAGGACTGGGATGTGGAGTACTATCGGGAACGGCTGCATATCACGATATCCGCACTGGATGCATGGCACTTTGAGGAAGAACAGGCAGAGACCTGTCTGGAGCGGCATTTTAAGGTTAGCAGTATGGAAGCACTTGGGTTAAAGGGTTATAGTCTGGCGGTCATAGCGGCAGGAGCTCTGATGGAGTATCTGATGGATACGCAGAAGAGTTCGCTGGAGCATATGAACCAGTTAGAGCTGTATTCGGTGGATGATTATATGATCCTGGATAGCTCGACCAGACGGAATCTGGAGCTTACGGAAACCCTGCGGGATAAGGAGAAACGAGGCTCCCTTTTGTGGGTGCTGGATAAGACGAAGACGGCGATGGGAGCGAGACTGCTTCGAACCTATATTGAACAGCCGTTGATCCGGAAGGAAATGATCGAGGAGCGGCTGGATGCGATTGAGATGCTGAATCAGGAGGCGATTAACCGGGAGGAAATGCGGGAATATCTGAATCCGATCTATGATCTGGAACGACTGATGACACGGATTAGCTTAAAAACGGCGAATCCGAGGGATCTGATTTCCTTTAAGACATCGTTATCCTATCTGCCATATATCAGACAGCTTTTGTCCGGTTATGATCACGGTATGCTCCGAAAGATCTATGAGGATATGGATAGTCTGGAGGACATTCATCAACTGTTGGAGGATGCGATTATCGAGGATCCGCCGCTTCAGATCAAGGAGGGCGGTATCATCAAGGATGGATTCTTAGAGCATATCGATGAGCTGAAGCACGCGAAGACGGATGGAAAGCAGTGGCTGGCGGAGCTGGAGGCCAGAGAACGGGAAGCCAGTGGAATCAAGAATCTGAAGATTAAGTACAATAAGGTATTCGGTTATTATTTTGATGTAACGAACTCCTATAAGAGTTTGGTGCCGGAGCATTTTATAAGAAAGCAGACACTGGCAAACTCCGAACGGTATACGACGGAGGAGCTGGATAAGCTGGCGGATACGATTCTGGGCTCGGAGGACAAGCTGTGTGCACTGGAGTATGAGACCTTTTGTAATATACGAGAAACGATATCCAATGAGATCAAGCGGGTTCAGCGGACGGCACATGCAGTGGCGGAGCTGGATGTTATGACCTCGCTGGCTTATGTGACTGAGCAGAATCATTATGTACGACCGGCGATGAATGAAGAAGGACGGCTGGCGATCCGGGGCGGCAGACATCCGGTGGTAGAGAAGATGATTCCAAATGATATGTTTATCCGTAACGATACCGAGCTGGATATACAGGAGAACCGGATCTCGATCATCACCGGTCCGAATATGGCCGGTAAGTCGACCTATATGCGCCAGACGGCCCTGATCGTACTGATGGCACAGATCGGCTGTTATGTTCCGGCAGATCAGGCAGACATCGGAATCGTGGATCGTATCTTTACGAGAGTGGGTGCATCGGATGATCTGGCATCCGGGCAGAGTACCTTTATGGTGGAAATGAGTGAGGTTGCCAATATCCTGCGGAATGCTACGGTAAACAGTCTGTTGATTCTGGATGAGATCGGACGGGGAACCAGTACCTATGACGGTTTATCGATCGCATGGGCAGTGGTAGAGTATATCAGCAGCTTCCATCGGCTGGGAGCAAAGACCTTGTTTGCCACACACTATCATGAACTGACGGAGCTGGAAGGACAGCTTCCGGGTGTCCATAACTACTGCATCGCAGTGAAGGAGCAGGGAGATGACATTGTATTCCTGAGGAAGATCATGCGTGGAGGTGCAGACCGGAGCTACGGTATTCAGGTGGCGAAGCTGGCAGGGATCCCGGCAGAGGTTATCGATCGTGCCAATGAGATTCTGGCAGAACTGCTGGATGAACATGATCTGGCGGGAAAGGGAAAGAAGGTCACGGTGGCACCACCGAAGAAGAAGCCGGAACCACAGCAGCTATCGCTGTTTGCCAATCCTATGGAGCAGGAGGTAGTGGCAGAGATACAGGCACTGGATCTGTCCAATATGACGCCGATGAAGGCACTGGTTTACCTGAGTGAACTGCAGGAAAAATTGAATCAATCGTAAGTAAAAACAGAAAAATACAAAAAAATAAAAAAATTGAAAAAAGTACTTGCTTTTTTTGATACTCTTTGCTATACTGACAAAGTCGCGTGTGACAAAGAGTAAATGGTTCGTTGGTCAAGCGGTTAAGACGTCGCCCTCTCACGGCGAAAACAGGGGTTCGATTCCCCTACGAACTGCTGGAAGGATTCAGAAGATTTCTGAATCCTTTTTTTCATTTCTGCATATACTAATCTTAATGACATTCAGTGAGTGATGCTATGGATTTCACAGATAACAGACAGGAACAGGAAATGGGAAGGCTTCGTGTAGAAGTGAATTCTTCCCTCGGGCGGATCCCGATTGCAAATGCGCAGATTACGATCACCTCGACGGGTGGTACCGGTGGCGTGTTGGCTGAGATCGTAACTGATGAAAATGGTATGACGGATGAGATATCGTTGGCGGCACCTCCACGCAGCTACTCTATGGCACCCTCGGAGAATCAGCCGTATGCGGAATACAATGTACGGATCCGGGCAGCCGGATACGAGGGACGGCTGTTTTCCGGTGTTCAGATATTTTCTAATGAAACGGCGATCCAGTTTTCTGCTCTGCGGCCGCGGCCACAGCAGGAGGAAGAAGAGTATAATCCGACTGTGATCGGCGGGCATACACTCTGGGAAGAATATCCGCCAAAGATTCCGGAGGCTGAGATCAAGCCGATCAACAGCTCGGGAGAGATCGTATTAAGCCGGGTAGTGGTACCGGAATACATCGTCGTACATGATGGAGCACCGACCGATTCTACGGCAGAGAATTACTATATTCGGTATAAGGATTATATCAAGACCGTAGCGGCGTGCGAGATCTACTCCACCTGGCCGGAGGCCTGTATCGAGGCGAATGTATTGGCAATCATGTCATTTACCTTAAATCGGGTGTATACAGAGTGGTATCGGAATCAGGGGTATGGATTTACGATTACCAGCTCGACTGCCTATGACCATAAGTGGATCTATGGAAAGTCTACCTATGAAAGCATCGATGCAGTTGTAGACCGACTGTATACGTCATATCTGTCCAGACCGAATGTAAGACAGCCGATTTTAACCCAGTACTGCGACGGAAAGCGGGTGACCTGTCCGAACTGGATGAGTCAGTGGGGCAGTAAGTATCTGGCAGATCAGAACTATACGGCGATCCAGATCTTAAAGAACTACTATGGTGAAACAATCTATATCAATCAGGCAGATGCCGTATCCGGTGTGCCGTTATCGTGGCCGGGGGCAGCACTGGAGAATGGATCGTCCGGAGAGGCGGTGCGGACCATTCAGGAGCAGTTGAACCGGATTTCAGAAAACTACCCGGCTATTCCGAAGGTTGCGGTGGATGGCATTTACGGTCCGGCAACGGAGGAATCGGTCAGGGTATTCCAGCGGGTGTTTAAGCTGCCGCAGACCGGTGTTGTGGATTATCGAACCTGGTATAAGATATCGGAGATTTATGTGGGTGTTACCAGAATTGCAGAATTGGTTTAAATCTGCTATAATAATAACGCTTATTTTTGAGCAGGCGAAAAAGAGGAAAAAATCTGGCTGTATTTGACAGGAGTGTCGGCAGAATAAGGGCAGAGGATAGGAGTTTACGTTGAAGAAATTATTAGTATACCTAAAAGGATATCGGAAGGAATGTATTCTGGCACCGCTCTTTAAAATGTTAGAGGCCTCTTTCGAGCTGTTTGTCCCGCTGGTTATCAAGCAGATCATCGATGTGGGCATTGAGAATCAGGATATGGCATATGTATGGAAGATGGCAGGTTTGCTGCTGGCACTGGCAGTGATCGGTCTGACCTGTTCTCTGACGGCACAGTACTTCGCTGCAAAGGCGGCGGTCGGATTTTCCACGAAGCTAAAACATGTGGTATATGATCATATTCAGAAGCTGTCATTTTCAGAGGTGGATGATCTCGGAACCTCGACACTGATTACGCGTATGACCAGTGATATGAATCAGGTTCAGAACGGTGTCAATATGGTGCTTCGTCTGTTCCTGCGGTCACCGTTTATTGTATTTGGTGCGATGATCATGGCGTTTACCATTGACTGGAAGGCCGCTATGGTATTCGTAGTTGCGATTCCGTTACTGTCGATCGTGGTATTTGGTATCATGCTGATCAGTATTCCGAAGTTTAAGAAGGTACAGGAGGGCTTAGACCGGGTACTCGGAATCACCAGAGAGAATCTGACCGGTGTACGTGTCATTCGTGCCTTCCATCAGGAAGAGCAGGAGCGGGAAAGCTTCCGTGACAGCAATGAGCGGTTGACCAGACTACAGTTGGTGGTAGGAAGAATCTCAGCATTTATGAATCCTGCAACCTATGTGATCGTAAATGCGGCGATTATTGCGTTGCTCTGGACCGGAGCGGTACGGGTAAATATCGGTATATTGACACAGGGGGATGTGGTTGCCCTGTATAACTATATGAATCAGATTCTGGTAGAGCTGGTAAAGCTGGCAAATCTGATCATTACCATTACGAAGGCGGTGGCCTGTGGCAACCGGATCCAGTCCGTACTGGAGCAGGAGAGCACACAGACCTTTGCGGAGGAACCGGTGAAGGAGAACGGAAAGCCGGAGGTAGTGGTGGACTTTCGGGATGTCAGCTTCGCCTATCATACGGAGGGTGAAGAGGCACTCCGGCATCTGGAGCTTCAGGTGAAGCGTGGAGAAACGATCGGTGTGATCGGAGGAACAGGTTCCGGAAAAACGAGTCTGGTGCATCTGATTCCGCGTTTTTATGATGCAACGGCCGGTACGGTGCTGGTAGATGGCGTGGATGTAAAGGATTATCCGAAGGAGCAGTTGCGAAAGAAGATCGGTATTGTAATGCAGAAGGCGGTTCTGTTTAAAGGAACGATACGGGAGAATCTCCGCTGGGGAAATGAAGAAACGACAGATGAAGAACTGTGGCAGGCACTGCGGATTGCACAGGCAGAGGAGGTCGTTGATAAAAAGGACGGAAAGCTGGATGCAATGATCAGCCAGGGAGGAAAGAATCTGTCCGGCGGTCAGCGGCAGCGTCTGACGATCGCCCGGGCACTGGTCAGAAAGCCGGAGATCCTGATCCTGGATGACAGTACCTCGGCACTGGATTATGCGACAGATGCCAAGCTTCGTAAGGCACTGCGGGAGATGGAGGAAAAGACGACGGTATTTATCGTATCGCAGCGTACCGTATCCATCCAGCAGGCAGATCGCATCATAGTCTTAGATGATGGAAATGTAATAGATATCGGTACCCATGAGGAGCTGTTAAAGCGGTGTGAGATCTATCAGGAGATCTACTATTCACAGAACAAGAAGGAGGAACAGGGAGCATGAGTACAACCGATAAGAATACAAAAACGATGACCTCCGGAGCGACGCTGAAGCGGCTGATGAAGTACTTGAAGCACTATTGGTTTTTCTTGATCGTATCCTTACTGATGGCATTGATCAGTGTAGCTCTGACTCTGTATCTTCCGATCCTGATCGGTGATGCGATCGATCTGATCGTAGGGCCGGGACAGGTAGATTTCCCGGGGATTGCCAGACTGGTTGGAATCATGGCGGTCTGCATCGGGATAACAGCACTGGCACAGTGGATCATGAATGTCTGCAATAACCGTATGACCTATGGTATTGTCCGGGATGTACGGAGAGATGCATTTGATAAGATCGAGAAGCTGCCGTTCCAGTATTTGGATACGCATACCAGCGGTGAGGTTGTGAACCGGGTAATCGCCGATGTTGACCAGTTCGCGGACGGACTGTTAATGGGCTTTACACAGTTCTTTACCAGTCTGATGACGATTCTGGGAACCCTGTTCTTTATGTTGCGGATCCATGCCGGAATCGCACTGGTCGTAATCTGTATTACACCGTTATCCTTATTTGTGGCAGCATTTATTGCAAAAAAGACCTACAATATGTTCAAGGTACAGTCCGAGATCCGGGGCGAGCAGACGGGCTATATCGATGAGATGGTGGGAAATCTGAAGGTGGTGCAGGCATATAGCCGGGAAGAGGCATCTATGGAGACCTTTGATGAGATCAATGAACGGTTGCAGAAGAGTTCCCTAAAGGCAATCTTCTTTTCATCCATTACGAATCCTTCCACCAGATTTGTAAACAGTCTGGTATATGCGGGAGTCGGGGTGACCGGTGCGATCGTAGCAATCAACGGCGGAATCAGTATCGGACAGTTAACGGCATTTTTGGGATATGCGAATCAGTATACAAAGCCGTTTAATGAGATATCCGGGGTTGTAACCGAGCTGCAGAATGCGCTGGCATGTGCAGGGCGGATTTTAGAATTGATCGATGAGGAACCGCAGATCCCGGATGCAGAGGATGCTGTGATACTGGAGGATGTACAGGGAAATGTAGCCATCGACGATGTATCCTTCTCCTATGTACCGGAACAGAAGCTGTTAGAGCATGTCAGTCTGAAGGTGGCAGCCGGACAGAGAATCGCTATCGTAGGACCGACCGGCTGTGGTAAAACGACGCTTATTAATCTGCTTATGCGGTTCTATGATGTCAATAGCGGACAGATTCTGGTAGAAGGAAATGATATCCGTCAGGTAACCAGAGCCAGTCTGCGGGAGTCCTATGGTATGGTACTACAGGAGACCTGGTTAAAGACCGGAACGATCCGGGAAAATATCGCGATGGGGCGCCCGGATGCAACGGATGAGGAGATCATTCAGGCAGCGAAACTGACACACGCACATAGCTTTATCAAACGGTTGCCGCAGGGCTATGACACGGTAGTGACGGAGAACAGTGACAGTCTTTCACAGGGTCAGAAGCAGCTTCTTTGTATTGCCAGAGTTATGCTGTGTCATCCGCCGATGCTGATTCTGGATGAGGCGACCTCTTCGATCGATACCCGTACGGAGCTGAAGGTTCAGGAAGCATTTGCCAGACTGATGGAGGGAAGAACCAGCTTTATCGTGGCACACCGGTTATCTACGATTCAGGGTGCCGATGTGATACTGGTTATGAAGGATGGCAATATTATCGAACAGGGAAATCATCAGCAGCTATTACAAAAGCGTGGATTCTATTATGAATTATATAACAGTCGATAAGAGAGGAAGGGATATTCCATGGAGCAACAATGGCCGGCTGGTATGAAGCGTACCAGACAGAGAGAAGATGTATATCGGGTGCTGACGCAGGCAGAAGAACCACTGACTGCGATGGAGATCTATCGCCGGGTTATGGAGAATACCAGTGATCAGAATTATGCCATATCTACGATCTACCGGGCACTGGCTGCCTTTGAGGAACAGGATCTTCTGGAAAAAACAACCCTTATGGGAGAAGATACAGCAGTTTATGAATGGAAACGGGAGAATCATAAGCACTATGCGATCTGCCTAAAGTGTAGACGGAAGATCCCGCTGAAGGAATGTCCGATGGAGCATCTGACCTTACATATGGATACAGAGGACTTCACGGTGACCGGACATAAGCTGGAGTTATATGGTTACTGTAGCCGCTGTTGTAAAAAAAGTTGAAAAAATACAGGTTTGGTTGTATGATTGCAACAGCAAGGAATGAGCAAAAGAGAGGATAGGAGGCATTGAAATGAACAGTCGGGCAATGATGGAATTAGATGATGAACTCAATGCACAGTTTGATGATTTGGTAAATTATTGCATGGTTTCAGGTGCAATTAATCAAGAATTATATGCTGAGTATGATGTAAAAAGAGGACTTCGTGATTCAAACGGTAAGGGTGTTCTTACCGGTTTGACCGAGATTGCGGATGTCGTATCGTATAGATTTGACGGAGGAGTAAAGATTCCTTCGGATGGTAAGCTTTATTATCAGGGCTATGATGTACAGGATATTGTAGAGAGCTATAAAACCAGAAGATTCGGATTCGAGGAGGTTACATATCTTTTGCTGTTTGGTGATCTTCCGAATCAGAAGCAGTTAAAGAGCTTTATCGACATCCTGACCAGTCTGCAGGAGCTGTCCGGTAATTTTATCCGTGATGTGATCATGAAGGCACCGAGTGCCAACATCATGAATGGACTGCAGAGATGTGTGTTGACCTTATATTCGTATGATGAGAAGCCGGATGATGTAACGGTACCGAATGTACTGCGTCAGTCTCTGCAGCTGATCGGCAAGATTCCGCTGATATCCGTATATTCTTATCATGCATATCGGCATATCCACTGTGGAGAGAATCTGGTTATCCGGACACCGGATAAGAGTCTGTCAACGGCTGAGAATATCCTGCAGATGCTGCGTCCGGACGGAAAGTTTACCGAACTGGAGGCGAAGGTACTGGATATCGCACTGGTTCTTCATGCAGAACATGGTGGCGGTAATAACTCGACCTTCACCAACCATGTAGTTACATCCTCCGGAACAGATACCTATTCCGCAGTGGCAGCATCCATTGCATCCCTGAAGGGACCAAGACACGGTGGTGCGAACCTGAAGGTTCAGCAGATGTTCCGTGATATCCGCGAGCATGTAGAGGATCTGACAAATGAAGACGAGATTCGTTCGTATCTGCGGAAAATATTGAATAAAGAGACCTTTGACAAGGCCGGTCTGATTTATGGTATGGGGCATGCCGTTTATACGGAGTCCGATCCGAGAGAGGTTGTGTTAAAGGACTATGCGGAGAAGCTGTCGATTGAGAAGGGGCTGCATGAAGACTTTGAGTTCTATGATCGTGTCGAACGGCTGGCAAAGGAAGTGATCGCGGATCACAGACGGTTATTCAAACCGATCTGTGCCAATGTAGACTTCTACAGTGGCTTTGTATATAGCATGCTGGGAATACCGGAAGCATTGTTTACACCGATGTTTGCAGTTTCCCGTATTTCAGGCTGGAGTGCCCATCGTCTGGAGGAGGTTGTAAATAACGGTAAGATCATACGTCCTGCCTATAAGTTTGTCGGTGTGCATAAGAAGTTTTATGATATTGATGAGAGATACTGGTAATACTATAGGAAGAATGCTTGAAAGGATAAGCACATGTTAGAGTTAAGAAATATTAATTATCAGGTAGAGGACGGAAGTCTGGAGATACTGAAGAATATCAATCTGGTAGTAAAGGATCGATTTGTGGCGGTTACCGGCCCGAATGGAGGCGGAAAGTCTACCCTGGCAAAGATCATCGCCGGTATCGTAACACCGACATCCGGTCAGATTCTGCTGAATGGTGAAGACATTACACAGTGTAATATTACAGAACGTGCGAAGAAGGGAATCGGATATGCCTTTCAGCAGCCGGTGAAGTTCAAGGGGATCACGGTGCGGGATCTGATCACACTGGCTGCGGGAAAGCAGATCGATATCAATCAGGCGTGCAATTATCTGGCTGAGGTAGGTCTGTGCGCAAAGGATTATATCAACCGGGAGGTAAACGCCAGTCTGTCGGGCGGTGAGTTGAAAAGAATCGAGATTGCAATGACGATCGCCAGAGGTGCAGAGTTTACGATCTTTGATGAGCCGGAAGCCGGCATTGATCTGTGGAGCTTTAACAACCTGATACAGGTGTTTGAAAGCATGTATCAGAAGATCAATGGAACGATACTGATTATCTCCCATCAGGAACGGATCTTGAATATCGCTGATCAGATTGTAGTAGTGGCAGATGGTGAGATTCGTCAGACCGGCACCAGGGAAGAGATTCTGCCGGAACTTTTGAATACAACAGGTGCAGCCTGCAAGACCTTGATGGATAAGTTGGTATAGGAGGGCATATGGTGGACAAGATTCAACAGACATTATTGGAACAGGTCGCAGACCTTCATACCGTACCGGAGGGTGCTTATAATATCCGGGCAAACGGAAAGCTGGCAGGCAGAAATACGACAGCGAATATTGATATTGTAACAAAAGAGGATAAACCGGGAATCGATATTATCATAAAGCCGGGAACAAAGAATGAAAGTGTTCATATCCCGGTAGTTCTGAGTGAAAGCGGACTGAAGGATATGGTCTACAATGACTTCTATGTAGGAGAAGGTGCAGATGTGACGATCGTAGCCGGTTGCGGAATTCATAACTGCGGAGTGGATACCTCCGAGCATGATGGTATTCATACCTTCTATCTGGAGAAGGGTGCGAAGGTTCGATATATCGAAAAGCATTATGGCGAAGGAGACGGCACCGGAAAGCGGATTCTGAATCCAACGACGATCATACATGTGGGTGAAGACGCCTATCTGGAGATGATAACCGTTCAGATCAAGGGTGTAGATTCTACCGTCCGTGTTACCGAAGGAGATCTGGCTGCCGGGGCAACACTGGTAGTCAAGGAAAAGATCATGACGCATGGCAGTCAGCATGCCGAGACCCGCTTCAGTGTCGATATGAATGGTGCCGGAAGCAGTGCCAGTGTATCGTCCAGATCCGTTGCAAAGGAGCAGTCGACTCAGTGTTTCCAGTCAATCATCAATGGAAATGCTCCATGCTCCGGGCATACGGAGTGTGATGCAATCATTATGGATGGAGCAAAGGTGACCGCAAAGCCGGAGTTGACAGCGAACCATATTGATGCGGCACTGATTCATGAAGCAGCCATCGGTAAGATCGCAGGAGAACAGTTGATCAAGCTTATGACGCTGGGACTGACGGAAAAGGAAGCAGAAGAGCAGATTATTAACGGATTTTTGAAGTAAAAACAGGCACTTCCCGCTTATGGCGGGAGGTGCCTGCTTGCGTTCATTCTTTCAATACCACGTCGTACGGAAACAAATCAGTGCTTCTGTGCAATTGCGTTGACATACACATAGAAGGTAATCAGATACAGACCGGATAACCCAACTAAGGCATATATGATTCTGGAAATCCAGGACATATTGCCAAAGATGAATGCTACCAGATCAAAGCTAAAGAATCCGATCAGCCCCCAGTTAATGGCACCGATAATGGCAATCGTAAGTGCTGTGCAATCCAATACTTTATTATACATGCGGTTTTACCTCCTTCTATCACTAGTATTCGATAATGGAGGGAGAAATATACGTCAATTCATAAAGTTTCCGGACTCGTCTCCGTAGATCTGATATTTGATAATCTGCATACGCTGATCCGTAGCGGAAATAATATCCGCACAATCTTTAAGATCCTCTGAGATCTGGGATGCATTTTCAATATTCCTCTTGTATCGAAGCTGATGGTCCAGACTGGCCCAGAAGTCCATAGCAATCGTACGGATCTGGACCTCGACCTTCATCGGCTGCTTGCGGTCGGAGAAGAAGACCGGAACCTCCAGAATCAGGTGAAGACTGCGATAGCCGTTCGGTTTCGGATTCTGGATATAGTCCTTTGTTTCAAGCAGAGTAACATCATCCTGCTTCGTCAGCATCTGTGCGACTTCATAAATGTCATCAATAAAGGAACAGATGACACGAATGCCGGCTACATCATGAAGATTTTCGGTAATACTTTCCAGTGAAATCTCGTAGCCACGGGTATGGAGCTTTTTTATAATGCTTTCCGGTGACTTGATCCGGGACTTGATAAAGGAAATTGGATTTCGCTGGTATCTGGTAGAAAATTCATCATTTAGAACCTCCAGCTTCGTCTGGATCTCGCGGATAGCACCCCGATACATCATCATAAGCTCCATGTACAGGTGTGCTTCATTCTGAAAAGCCTCCGGTATGTTTAGAATCTCATGTTCATTTACATGTATTTGATTTAAATTATCCAATCAAACACTTCCTTTCGTCTGATTCATACAAGAATAATTATAGCAGTTTGACTATAATAGGTCAACGTGAGCAACTACGAAATCGTTTGAAAAGAAATACATAAGAATTGTGCCTTTTCGCTTGCAATTTTCAGTAAGAAATAATACAATATACTCGGCAGAAATTGGTTTTCATTATTTTTGTTAACCATGAAATAAATATACAACGGAGGGCTTGATATGAGCAATAATTCTCAGATGTCTGCTGGACAGAGAATCGCTTCCCTGTTAGATGACTCCAGCTTTGTCGAAGTTGGAAGCTATGTAACAGCCAGAAGCACAGACTTCAATATGGCAGACAAAGAAACACCTGCTGATGGCGTTGTTACAGGTTACGGTGTAATCGATGGTAATCTGGTATTCGTGTACAGTCAGGACGCAACAGTATTAAATGGTTCCATTGGAGAGATGCATGCAGCCAAGATTGCGAAGATTTATGATATGGCAGTCAAGATGGGTGCACCTGTGATCGGTTTGATTGATTGTGCCGGCCTGCGCTTGCAGGAAGCAGTCGATGCACTGAATGGGTTCGGTACGATCTATGCAAAGCAGACAATGGCATCCGGTGTCGTTCCACAGATCACAGCCGTATTCGGAAGCTGTGGCGGCGGTGCTGCAGTCATGGCAGGCTTAAGTGATTTTACTTATATGACAAAGGACGATGCAAAATTATTCGTAAATGCACCAAATGTACTGGATGGCAATCATGTATCAAAGCTGGATACATCTTCTGCAGATTACCAGAGCAAGAATTCCGGCGTGGTAGATGGTGTATTCGATACAGACGCTGAGGTACTGGCACAGATTCGTCAGTTGGTAACGATTCTTCCGGCGAACAATGAGACAGACCTGTCTTATTCTGATTGTGAGGATGACTTAAATCGTGTTGTTGCAGTAGAAGGATATGTAAATGATGCAAAGTCTCTGCTGATCACGATATCAGATAATAATCAGTTTGTAGAAGCAAAGAAGGACTATGCAACAGATATGGTAACCGGTTTTGTAAGATTCAACGGAGCAACCGTCGGATGTATCGCAAATCAGGGAAATGAAGGCGGCGATGTGCTGTCTGTTGCCGGTGCTTATAAGGCAGCTGAATTTGTAAACTTCTGTGATGCATTTGAAATTCCGGTATTAACGGTTACAAATGTAAAGGGCTATAAGGCAACCGTAGAAGAAGAGGCAGGTATGGCAAAGGCAGTTGCAACTATGACAGCAGCATTTGCAGGTGCTACCGTACCAAAGGTAAATCTGATCACCGGAGAGGCATTCGGTTCTGCTTATACAGCTATGAACTCTAAGGCTATCGGTGCGGATATCGAGTATGCATGGCCGTCTGCTAAGATCGGTATGATGGATCCGGAGGCTGCAGTCTCTATCATGTATGCGGATGAGATTGCTGCGGCAGATGATAAGAAGGCAGTGATCGCAGATAAGAAGAAGCAGTTTGCAGAGGAGCAGGCTAGTGCAGTCGCTGCTGCAAAGCGTGGTATCGTGGATGATATCATTGTTCCGGATGCAACCAGAAAGAGATTGATCGCAGCATTTGAAATGTTATATACAAAGTGCGAAGATAAGCCGGCTAAGAAGCATGGCTCCAAGTAGTGAGGTGACAACAAAATGAAGAAAAAATTATTATTTGTTCTTTTGTTTGCCATGATGCTATCCTTAACAGCCTGTGCAGCACAGCCATTGCCGGATGACTTTGATCAGAATACAGAGACGAATACGGCTGTCGGTATGGCAGCATCCATTCTTAGAATGGAGGATTCGGATCTGACAGCATTGGCACATAATGCAGATGCATATTTTACGTCTGAGAATCTCGGATATGATGTAGATATCATCACCTCGATCAGTGCGGGAACGATTACCGCAAAAGAAGAGGCCGGTGATCCGGTTACCATAAATGTAACGGATATCACATATGAGGCAAACGGCAGCAATGTAGTGATCACGGTTCCGGTCGAATTTACGGAAAGAATCGTTGATTATGAATTCACGTTTGTACAGAATGAAATAGCACAGTATGATGCAAATGAGGAATCATACATTCTGAGTCAGGTTGTTGTATCTGCACAGTATAGCCTGGGTGAACTGATGGAGAAGGCCGGAATGAATACGCTGATGGGTATGGGCGTTGTATTCCTGGTTCTGATCTTTATATCCCTGGTTATCAGTCTCTTCAAGTTTATGCCGGGCAGTGGAGCAAAGAAGCAGACAAAGAAGAGTGCAGCAAAGCCGACACCGGTGGCAGCAACACCTGCACCAGCCGTGAAAGCATCTGCGGCAGACGAAAATCTGATGAATGATCAGGAACTGGTAGCAGTTATAACAGCGGCAGTAATGGCAGCGAGTGGCAGTGGAACAGCAACGACCAGTAGCGATAAGTTAGTGGTACGTTCAATTAAGAGAGCAGCAAGATAGTGAATTAGGAGGATAATAAATATGAAGAATTATAGAATTACCGTAAATGGTACCGCATATGACGTAGCAGTAGAAGAATTAGGTGGAAGTGCAGCACCGGCGGCTGCAGCACCGGTAGCAGCAACACCGGCACCAGCCGCAGCTCCGGCACCAGCCGCACCTGCAGCCGGCGGAGCAGCAGGAAGCATTTCTGTATCAGCTCCTATGCCGGGTAAGATCTTAGCTGTTAAGGCAAATGTAGGACAGGCTGTTAAGAAGGGTGATGTGGTACTGATTCTGGAAGCTATGAAGATGGAGAACGAAGTAGTAGCACCGGAAGACGGAACAATTGCAAGTATTAATGTAGCAGTAGGTTCTGCAGTAGAAGCCGGCGATACTTTAGCTACTTTGAACTAAAGCACTGTCAAACAATATTATTCTGACAGGAGGAAAATAAATGGATTACATTATATCAACCTTGCAAAATCTTGCTGATCAGACAGCGTTTTCTACATTATACTGGGGAAATTATGTTATGATCCTGGTGGCTCTGGTATTCTTATACCTGGCGATTGCAAAGGGATTTGAACCATTGTTGTTAGTACCGATTGCATTCGGTATGTTGTTATCAAATATGTTCCCGGGCATTATTGCAGAGGGAGGCTTGTTACATTTCTTTTATATGTTGGATGAATGGAGTATCCTGCCATCCCTGATATTCCTGGGTGTAGGTGCGATGACAGACTTTGGTCCGTTGATTGCAAACCCGAAGAGCTTCTTATTGGGAGCTGCCGCTCAGTTTGGTATTTATGCTGCATACTTTCTGGCTATCTTTATGGGATTCGGCGGAAAGGAAGCCGCAGCGATCTCTATCATCGGTGGTGCAGACGGTCCTACCTCAATCTTCCTGGCCGGTAAGCTGGGCATGGGTGGAACTCTGATGGGACCAATCGCAGTAGCTGCTTATTCTTATATGGCACTGGTTCCGGTTATTCAGCCACCGGTTATGAAGTTATTCACAACCGAAAAGGAACGGAAGATTAAGATGGATCAGCTTCGTCCGGTATCAAAGCTGGAGAAGATCCTGTTCCCGATCATTGTTACGATCGTAGTTGTACTGATCCTTCCGACGACAGCACCATTGGTAGGTATGCTGATGCTAGGCAACCTGTTCCGTGAGTGTGGTGTTGTAAAGCAGTTGACAGAGACAGCATCCAATGCCCTGATGTATATCGTAGTTATCCTGCTGGGTACTTCCGTAGGTGCGACAACAACAGCTCAGGCATTCTTAAAGATAAGTACTTTAAAAATTGTAGTTCTGGGTCTGGTGGCCTTCATCTTCGGTACCGCAGCCGGTGTACTGTTCGGTAAGCTGATGTGCTGGATAACAAAGGGAAAGGTAAATCCACTGATCGGTTCTGCCGGTGTATCTGCAGTTCCTATGGCTGCCCGTGTATCACAGAAGGTGGGTGCTGAGGCAGATCCTACGAACTTCCTGCTGATGCATGCAATGGGACCAAACGTAGCCGGTGTTATCGGTACTGCTGTAGCAGCCGGAACCTTTATGGCTATCTTTGGAGTAAAGTAAGACAAGAGTATAAGAATAGAAGACAAACAATAAAGGAGGAACTATTATGGCAGATCAGGTAGCGGCTAAGCCGGTTAAGATTACTGAAACTGTATTACGTGATGCACATCAGTCACTGATTGCAACTCGTATGACAACAGAGCAGATGTTGCCAATTATTGATAAAATGGATCAGGTGGGTTACCACTCTGTAGAGTGCTGGGGTGGTGCTACATTTGATGCATCCCTTCGTTTCCTGCATGAGGATCCATGGGACAGACTTCGAAAGTTAAGAGATGGATTCAAGCATACAAAGCTGCAGATGTTATTCCGTGGACAGAATATCTTAGGATACAGCCCATATGCAGACGATGTAGTAGAGTACTTTGTACAGAAGTCCATTGCAAACGGTATTGATATCATTCGTATCTTTGACTGTTTGAATGATCTTCGAAATCTGGAGACAGCCGTTAAAGCGGCAAACAAGGAAAAGGGACATGCACAGGTTGCACTGTCTTATACCTTGGGAGATGCTTATACACTGGACTACTGGAAGGATATGGCAAAGAGAATCGAGGATATGGGTGCAGACTCTATCTGTATTAAGGATATGGCCGGTCTTTTGGTTCCTGTAAAGGCAACAGAGCTGGTACAGGCACTGAAAGAAGGAACGAAGCTTCCGATCCAGTTGCATACACATTATACATCCGGTGTGGCTTCTATGACCTACATGAAGGCAGTAGAGGCAGGCTGTGACATTATTGACACAGCGATGTCACCGTTGTCTATGGGTACTTCACAGCCGGCAACCGAGGTTATGGCGAAGGCATTTGAAGGAACTCCTTATGATCCGGGCTTTGACCAGAATCTGTTGGCTGAGATCGCAGATTACTTCCGCCCGCTTCGTGAGCAGTGGCTGGAGAGCGGTCTGTTAAGTCCAAAGGTAATGGGCGTTAATATTAAGACTCTGTTATATCAGGTACCGGGTGGTATGTTATCAAATCTGGTATCTCAGTTAAAGGAAATGAAGGCAGAGGATAAGTTTGATGCCGTTCTGGAAGAGGTTCCAAGAGTTCGTAAGGACTTTGGCGAGCCACCGCTTGTAACACCAAGTTCACAGATCGTAGGTACACAGGCAGTTCTGAATGTTGTAACCGGTGAACGTTATAAGATGTTGACAAAGGAATCAAAGGATCTGTTAGCCGGTAAGTATGGCCAGACCGTTAAGCCGATGAATCCGGAGGTTCAGAAGAAGGCACTGGATAGCTTAGGCATGAAGGAACCGATCACCTATCGTCCGGCTGACGATATCGAACCACAGCTTCCGAAGCTGGAGAAGGAAATGGCTCAGTACAAACAGCAGGATGAAGATGTACTGTCTTACGCTCTGTTCCCACAGGTAGCAACCGACTTCTTTAAGTATCGGGAAGCACAGCAGAAGAAGGTAGATACCTCAGTAGCTGATACAGAGAACAAGGTATATCCGGTATAATTAAATAATCGGAACGAATCCTCCCAGGATCGGGAGAGAACATAAGGCTGTCGCAGAAGCAGGAGATGTCAATGTGGCAGCCTTATAATATTTTCAGGAGAAATTATGGCTAAGGTAATCGTAATCGGCGGCGGAGCTGCCGGCATGATGGCGGCAATCACGGCTGCCGGAAAGGGACATCAGGTCCTGTTATTGGAAAAAAATGAAAAACTGGGAAAGAAACTGTTTATCACGGGAAAGGGTAGGTGCAATCTGACAAATGCCTGTGATACAAATGAATTATTTACGAATATTATAACGAATCATAAGTTTTTATATAGTTCTATCTATGGCTTTGACAACTGGATGACGTATTCATTTTTTGAAGATCTGGGGGTACGTCTGAAAATAGAACGGGGTAACCGGGTATTTCCGGAGTCTGATCATTCATCGGATATTATCCGGGCGTTAGAACAGGAACTGAAACGACGTGGAGTCCGAATCCGGCTGCATACGGAGATCACAGAAATCTGTGTCGAGGACGGACATGTTACCGGTGTGAGATGTAAGAAGAATCCGGGAGAACAGATACCTGCGGATGCAGTGATCCTGACAACCGGAGGCTGCTCCTATACCGCGACAGGTTCCACCGGAGATGGATATCGCATTGCAAAGAAGCTGGGACATACAGTTGTGACACCGGAGCCATCACTGGTGCCGTTTGTGACAGAGGAATCCTGGTGTAAAGATCTTATGGGACTGACACTGAAGAATATAGCGATACAGGTTCGGGATGGCAAGAAGTGTCTGTATGATGGATTCGGAGAACTGCTGTTTACGCATTTCGGCGTAAGCGGTCCGCTGGTGCTGACGGCCAGTACCGGACTGAAAGGATATCTGGAGTCTGCCAAAGCGGATGCCGGAGGACAACCACAGACAGTTTCTCTTACAAAGCCGCTGGAGCTTATGCTCGATCTGAAACCGGCACTGACCGGGGAACAACTGGATGAGCGGCTGCAAAGAGACTTTTTCCGTTATCAGAACCGCCAGCTACAGAATGCGATGGACGATCTGCTGCCAAAGAAGCTGATTCCGGTCGTGATATCGATCAGCGGGATCCCGGAGGAGAAGAAGGTGAATGTGCTGACGAAGGAGGAGCGGCTGCGGCTGGTGCATACGCTGAAGAACGTGCCTTTGCACATCGTAGGATGCCGGGGGTTCCAGGAGGCGATCATTACCAGAGGTGGTGTGAATGTAAAAGAAATCAATCCACAGACCATGGAATCGAAGCTGGTATCAGGACTGTATGTAGCAGGAGAGCTGTTGGATACGGATGCGGTGACGGGAGGCTTTAATCTTCAGATCGCATGGAGTACCGGATATGCAGCAGGAAATGCCATCGAGTAGGATAGAAGGAAGGATGTTACGATGTATAAGATCATGATCGTAGAAGATGATGGAAATATGGCAAATGCGATGCGGACACAGTTGGCCGCCTGGGGATATGAGGTGTGCTGTGTTCGAGATTTCCAGAAGGTGACAGAGGAATTTCTGACGGAAGAACCGCAATTGGTTTTACTGGATATTATGCTTCCGTTTTTTAATGGATATCACTGGTGCAGCGAGATCCGGAAACATTCCAATGTCCCGATTTTGTTTATATCCTCGGCATCTGACAATATGAATATCATTATGGCGATGAATATGGGCGGCGATGATTTTATAGCAAAACCGTTTGATCTGAATGTTTTGTCTGCCAAGGTGCAGGCAATCCTGCGTAGAACCTATGATCTGGCAGGAACAATTCCAGTACTGGAACACAGGGGAGCAATTTTGAATCTGAATGATATGACATTGCATTATGAAGGCCAGAGCCTGAATCTGACGCGAAATGAATTCCGGATCCTTCAGACACTTCTGGAGCAAAAGGGGAAGGTCGTCAGTCGGAATACACTCATGACCCGGCTGTGGGAGATCGATTCCTATGTGGAGGAGAATACATTGACGGTGAACATTAATCGTCTGCGTAAAAAGCTGGATGAGTTGGGGTTAAAAGAGTATATTACGACAAAGGTTGGCTGTGGATATATGATCGCAGAATGAAAGGAGAAAGCAGGGTGAAGAAGGGGTTGCAGGTGTTCGGAGCCTTTATAAAGCAACATCGGTACAGTGTATGTGCCTATTTGATCTGTGCCGGGATCATACATGCTGTGCTGTACCTGTATAAGATCAATTTGGAGATTATAGTATATGCGGATGTCATCTGCCTTCTGGTGGTGCTGGTGGCAGGCAGTCTGGCATATCTTTCATTCTATCGAAAAAGAAGGCAGCTTTTGTCGGTGGTACAGCAGGAAACCCTGCTCACAGAGGAACTGCCGCAACCGGATAATGAGATTGAACAGGCCTATTATCAGATTCTGATGAAGCTGCAGGAACGCTATGCCTGTGATATGCAGGGCTGGAATCTGGAACGGAAGAACAGTCTGGAGTTTTATACAACCTGGATTCATCAGATCAAGGTGCCGATTGCTACGATGAAGCTGGTACTGCAGGGGGAAGACACAGAAGAAAACCGGGAACTTTTGGCAGAACTGTTTCAGATCGAACAGTATGTAGCCATGGTACTTAATTATTATCGGCTGGAAGGAACAGAGACGGACTTTGTGTTCCGAGAAATCAGTGCCGATGATGCGATACGTCAGGTGATTCATAAGTATGCAGGACAGTTTGTCCGAAAACGGCTGCGCTTGGAATATAAGGAGAGTGGACAGAGAATCCTGACAGATGAAAAGTGGTTTGTATTTCTGTTAGAGCAGGTGGTTTCCAATGCAATCAAGTATACAAAGACCGGAGCTGTTACGATCCGGGCAGAGGGTGAGGGAGTATTTGCAATCACAGACACCGGAATCGGGATTGCTCCGGAGGATCTGCCACGGATCTTTGAGAAGGGATTTACCGGTTATAATGGCAGACTGGATAAAAAGGCGACCGGAATCGGTTTGTATCTGTGCAAGAAGACGGCGGATAAGCTGGGAATCCGGGTTGATGTTGAATCAACGGTGGGAGTCGGTACGACGGTACGAATTTATGTGGGGAAGGAACGGCTTCTGACAGACTAACGGATGAAGAACTGCCATCTTACAAAACTGTCACATCGAACCTGAAAAGTGTCACCGGAATGAATGGAGAACTTCGATCAGAAAAAATATAATAAGGTCATAAACAAGGGTATGAAATTCATACCGGATAAACAGGAGGTTCCAATGACAATATTAGAGGTAAATAATCTGAAGAAGATCTATACGACCAGACTGGGTGGCAACCAGGTGCAGGCACTGACGGATGTCAGCTTTTCGGTAGAACAGGGTGAATATGTAGCGATCATGGGAGAGTCCGGTTCCGGAAAAACGACACTGCTGAATATTTTGGCGGCACTGGATCGGGCAACATCCGGAGAAGTTTTACTGGATGGGAAAAAGCTGTCAGAGATCAAAGAACGGCAGTTATCCGCATTCCGAAGAGATAATCTGGGATTTGTATTTCAGGACTTTAATCTTCTGGATACCTTTTCACTGAAGGATAATATCGTTCTGCCACTGGTGTTGGCGGGAGAAAGCTATGCACAGATGCAGATTCGGTTAAAGCCACTGGCGAATAAGCTGGGCATTAAGGATTTACTGGAGAAATATCCGTATGAGGTATCCGGCGGACAAAAGCAGAGGGCTGCGGTCGCACGGGCATTGATTACGAATCCGAAGCTGATTCTGGCGGATGAACCGACCGGTGCGTTGGATTCCAGATCGACAGCGGAGCTTTTAAAGGTGTTTGATCAGGTGAATGAGGAGGGACAGACGATCCTTATGGTGACACATTCGGTAACGGCTGCCAGTCATGCCAAACGTGTTCTGTTTATTAAAGATGGGCAGGTCTTTCACCAGATTTATCGTGGAAATAGTTCCGTAGAGGAACAGTATCAGAAGATCACCAATGCTCTGACTATGCTATCGACGGGTGGTGATCAGAATGAATAAGATCTTTTACCCGCATCTGGCGGCTATGAACATTCGGAAGAATCTACAGATATACCTGCCATATATGATTACCTGTATTCTGTCGATCGCAATGTACTACATCATGCATTCGATATCGGTCAATACGGATATTCTGAATATGGGAAATACCGGTCAGTTCCTGTTGAATATACTGGAATTCGGACGGTATGTGATAGCTGTATTTGCGGTGATATTTTTATTCTATACGAACAGCTTCCTGATGAAGCGAAGAAAGCAGGAGCTGGGACTATGGAATGTTTTGGGCATGGAAAAACGGCATGTTCTGATCGTGATTGCAATAGAATCTCTGTATATTGCAGTACTTAGTCTGGGACTGGGAATTCTGACCGGAATTTTATTTGAGAAACTGGCATTTCTGATTTTGCTGAAGCTTGTGAATTTCAATATCGTATTTGGGTTCCATATTTGTAAGGAAGCATTACTTACGACGTTGATTCTGTTTGGTATCGTGTT
Source organism: uncultured Clostridium sp. (assembly GCA_900539185.1). GTDB lineage: Bacteria > Bacillota > Clostridia > Lachnospirales > Lachnospiraceae > CAG-632. The sequence continues at coordinate 21,811 of UQBG01000002.1, read as the reverse complement.
TGTACTCATTTACGGGAAGTCTATGCTGTCGGTTCTGGTTTCCAAGCCGATTGAACTGTTGAAGGGAAATGCGGTCGGAGAACGGGAGCCAAAGGCCAAGTGGGTGCTGGCGGTTTTGGGAGTGTTATGTATCGGTACCGGATATTATATATCGATTACAACACAGAATCCGCTAAGGGTTATGGGACTGTTCTTTGTAGCGGTGCTGCTGGTGATTATCGGAACCTACCTGCTTTTTACAGCGGGAACGATAGCTCTCTTAAAGCTTCTGAAAAAGAATAAACGATATTATTATAAGACCAGTCATTTTATATCTGTTTCCGGTATGCTGTATCGTATGAAGAGAAATGCCGTTGGACTGGCAAATATCTGTGTCCTGTCTACGATGGTACTGGTTATGCTGTCTACGACGATCAGTATGCGGTCCGGTATGGAGGATACGATACAAAGAATGTATCCAAGTGACTTTATGATGACGGTTGAGTCCGAACAACTGCCGGACGAATGGGAGCAGGCAATCAATCAAGAGATAGAAGAGACACAGATGGAAGTGACAAGACACTATGTATATCAGTATTATGACTTTGTGGCACTAAAGGCCGGTGATACGATCTATGCGGATGCAAATGCGTTTGCATCGGTTGAAAATGCGAAGATTTATTATTGCTTCCTGATCTCCATTGATGACTATAATCGTATATCGGGAGAAACAGAAGAACTGCAGGACGGAGAAAGTCTGGTTTACTGTAGGGATGACCGGTTTGAGTCCGGAGTCTGGAATTTGTATGGAAAGAGTTACCGGGTCCGGAAGCAGCTGCAGAGTTTTATTCCAATGTATTCCAACAGTGTCTTTACAGAAGCATATATGGTAATGACAAAGCATGATATACAGAGTATAATGGAATCTATGCAGGCAGAACAGGGAAATCTGGCAGGAGGCATCAGTACAATCGTGGGATATGACTTTCATGGTTCCGTGCAGGAGAAGCATGAACTCTATCAGAGGATCGAACGCCAATTTGCAGACCAGGGATGGTTGAAAACCGATGGTGTTCAGTTGTTTGAACAGAAGGATATCCGGGATACATTCCTGAATGCATATGGAGGACTGCTCTTTATCGGTATTTTCCTGGGACTGCTGTTTACACTGGCAACGATCCTGATTATATATTATAAGCAGATATCAGAAGGATATGAAGATCGTGACCGTTATATTATTATGCAGAAGGTGGGAATGAGTCAGGCAGAGGTAAAGACCTCGATCCGATCTCAGATCCTGACGGTGTTCTTTCTGCCGCTGGTGACGGCAATGATTCATGTGCTATTTGCATATCCGGTTATAGAACGTCTGCTTCGTATGGTACAACTGGATAATCGGATGCTCTTTATCGGATGTATCTTTGGCTGTGTGTTTGCCTTTGGCATCCTGTATGCTGCAGTTTATGCGATTACATCCAGAGTATACTATCGGTTGGTCCAGTGGTCATAGACAATATGTGAAAGCGAAGATGATTCCGTTTGATGAAGTAGAAGAACGAATCGGGCATGCACCGGGAGGTGTATGCCCATTTGGGGTTCGGGAAGGAATACAGGTCTATCTCGATGAGAGTCTTCGGAGATTTGATACCGTATATCCTGCGGCAGGCTGGATAGATGTGTGCAAGGAATAGAAGGAGGAGAAGAATATGGTATATTCAAATGTAGTAGTAGCAGGCGGCGGTGTTTTGGGAAGTCAGATTGCATTCCAGTCTGCATACTGTGGTGCAGATGTAACCATCTGGCTGCGGAGTGAAGGCTCCATTGGACGGACACAGCCAAAGCTGGATGCACTGAAGGAAACATATATAGCAGCCATTGAGGATATGGCGGCAGGTAAAGGTGTTTGGTGTGCGGGGATTGCAGATGAGGAGACTTTTGATAAGGAGGCTTGTCTGGCAAAGGTTGAACATGCATACAGCAGTCTGAAGCTGGAGCTGAATATGGAAAAGGCCGTTGCAGATGCAGATCTGGTGATTGAATCTATGGCGGAGAATGAGAAGGATAAGATTGCGTTTTATGAAAAGCTGGCACCGTTTCTGCCGGAAAAGACGGTACTGGTAACGAATTCGTCTACCCTGCTGCCATCGATGTTTGCAAAGTATACGGGAAGACCGGAGAAATATCTGTCGCTTCATTTTGCAAATTCTATCTGGAAAAATAATACGGCAGAGGTTATGTCACAGGCACAGACAGAGGAACGGTACTTCAATGAGATCCTGCAGTTTGCCAATGATATCCGTATGATCGGACTTCCGGTCAGGAAGGAAAAGAGTGGATATCTTTTGAATTCTATGCTGGTACCGTTTCTGCTGAGCGGACTGGATCTGTATGCGGCAGGGATCTCGGATCCGGAGAGCATTGATCTTGCGTGGACGAGAGGAACCGGAGCACCGAAGGGACCATTTCAGATCTTTGACACGGTTGGACTGAATACCGCTTATAATATCGTACACCAGTATCAGAGTGTTCCGGGACTGTTCTCGCCGCTTCTTAAGAAAATGATGATGCCGTATAATTTTAAGAAGATGGAAGCCATCCTGAAACAGTATATCGATGAAGGAAAGCTGGGCATGGCATCCGGAGAAGGGTTCTATAAATATAATAAATAAAAAACGATGTGTTAATATTCTTTCCTTTTGAAAATGATGCAGGAGGCTATTTTTGAAAGGATAAAAATAACGAGAGTGATAACCAGTATTGAAGCCAGACTGATGTAATAGATGGTGTTTGTTATACTGCTCCTATCAAACATTAGATTGATTATCAGGCTGAGCCCCAGTACAATAGCGACAGCACCAATTACGCTCAAAACAGTAATAACCTCTATCCGCTCTGCACCCCAAAGATAGCAGAGTGGATAGGAGATTGCCCCGATCAGAATAGATAGTACAAAGCTGGTCATAAGTAAGGTGACTGCATCGCGAAAACCATAGTAAAAATACTGATTTCCATGGATACAAACAGTAAGAATGATGAACAAACTTATAATGGCGGTTGTCGTTAAGCATAAAATAATATGGCTGATATATTGGCTATTAACGATAGCGTTTCGGGTAATAGGTAATGTTAATTTGTATTTCTGCCATTTGGACGCACTTTCTTTGCGAAGGCAGGATAAAGATAAAATGGCAATTGCCGGTGTTGAAATAATACAAAAAATATTTAGAATAGTATCATTGCCGGAGATTAATAAAGTGATGCCTAGGATTAACACAAATACAATGGCAATCTTTACGTTTTCAATCATACCGTAAAAGTTGTTTTTTAAAAGTCCGTTCATATACGTTCCTCCTTTGTTAAAAGTAACATGATTTCGTCGATGGTCGCCGGATCAATAACCAGATTTTTATAGTTCTTTTCTGCTGTATGTCGATTTGCAACAAGTACATCGATCTGATAGTCTCGTTTTCGGTAAGCAAGGATATCGGTAGTGTTAATTTGCTCAAATTCTTTTTGTCTGCAACGCAGGATTCCATATTGATAAATCAAATGATCCTTTGTTTCTGTTAATATGATTTTACCTTTATGTATGAAAGTAATATAATCGGCTATTTTCTCCAAATCACTTGTAATGTGTGAGGAAAGTAGAATGGAATGTTCAGGATCCTCAATAAAATCAAGAAAAAGATCTAACATTTCATCGCGTATAACCGGATCCAGACCTGCAGTCGCTTCGTCAAGGATTAATAGCTTTGGATGGTGGGAAAGTGCAACAGCAATCGCCAGTTTCATTGACATGCCTTTGGAATATTTGGATATTTTTAAGGTCCTGTTTAATTCAAAGCGTTCTAAAAACTTTTGGAAAAGAGACGGATCCCATGCACTATAGATCCCTCGCAGAATGTGCTCAAGTTGATTGGCAGTTAGATAAGATGGAAAGTTGTCGCCATCATAAACAATACCGATCTGTTCAGATAATAACGGATTCTGTCCGTTCAGTGTTTGACCTAAAACCTGAATGGAACCGGAATCTATCCTCAATGTATTCATAATACAGCCAATGGTTGTTGTCTTTCCGGCACCGTTTTCACCAACGAATCCCATGATGGCTCCCTTTGGCAATGCAAAGGAAATGTGATCTAAGAGAAAATCTGAATGTTTAAATGATTTAGTTACATTTTGTAATTGTAAGGCATAGTCCATTTATGCTTCCTCCTCATAAAATAGAGCTAACAGTTCCTGAAGTTTCTTTAATGGAATATTACAGGTACGACCGATATCTGCGGCAATTTGCAGATGTTCTTCTGCCATACGCTGTTGCTCTTCTTGATAAAATGTTTGGCTGCGGGCAGCTACGAAGCTGCCGCGTCCTACGGTTGTGTTGATAAATCCATCCCGTTGCAAATCCTCATAGGCTTTTTGAACAGTTATAACACTGACATGAATAGACTTTGCTAGAGCACGCATGGATGGGATGGATTCCCCTGCCTGCAGTTCACCGTTCATTATCATAGCTTTGATTTGAGATGTGATTTGTTCATAGATTGGTTTGGTACTATTGTTACTAATAATGATTTCCATGGATTCTCCTTATAAGTGTACTTATTGTACAAGTACACTTATAACACGCAAAGAAAAAGAAGTCAATACACAAAATTGAACGAACATATTTGCAATATAAATACATATCCGCAAAATACCAATACCGGATTGACATTTTGCGGATGTATGCATATAATTTTCGTAGAGTAATACATGGATGACGAAAGAGTGGTGAAGAGTGCATGAAGTCGTGTAAAGAAAAAGCAGTGGAATGGGGCGTTTCGGACCGGACTGTGAATGATATGTGCAAGAAGGGAAAGATAACAGGTGTTGTAAAGGAAAAAGGTATTTGGCAGATACCGGATCATGCAGAAAAACCGATTGACGGTCGTGTTTCATCCGGGAAATATGTAAAAAGGGCAGCGAAACGGAAAGCTCTGCCGATTGGAATTTCGGATTATGTGCGTGCCCAGTCTGAGTATTACTATGTGGATAAGACCTTACTGATCAAAGATTTTTTGGATCAAAAACCATTAGTGTCCTTATTTACAAGACCAAGACGGTTTGGAAAGACACTGAATATGGATATGCTCAGAGTATTTTTTGAAATATCGGATGAAGATACGAGTGTATATTTTAGGGATAAAGCTATCTGGAAGGCAGGGAAAGAATATCAGTTTCATCAGGGAAGATATCCGGTTGTGTTTCTTACCTTTAAGGATGTTAAGTTTGATACATGGGGGGCAACGCTGGATAAGATCCGGGCACTTCTTCAAGACGAATACGGGAGACATCAGATCCTGTTATCCAGTGATAAACTTGCAGGATATGAAAAAGATTTCTTTTCAAAAATCTTAAACGGAACAGCGAATGAAGTAGAACTGGCCTCTGCATTGGAACGGTTGTCAAAAATGCTGAGAGTACATTATGGAACGGCTCCGGTGATTATTATTGATGAATACGATACACCGATACAGGAAGGACATTCCAAGGACTTTTATGAAGAAATTATTGGGTTTATGCGGAATTTCTTTTCGGGTGCATTTAAGGACAATCGAAACCTCTCATATGGTTTTTTGACCGGAATTCTTCGAATCGCACAGGAGAGTATTTTTAGTGGACTTAATAATTTGGTAGTGAATTCTGTGATGGATGAAGCGTATGATAAATATTTTGGATTTACCGGTGAAGAGATTCATAAAATGCTGGGGTATTACGGAGTTTTGGAAAAAGAGGCGGAGTTGAAGGACTGGTATGATGGATATATATTTGGTAAAAAAGAAATCTATAATCCATGGTCCGTTATTAATTATGTCTCGAAAGGCTGTGTTCCGCAGGCATATTGGGTGAATACCGGAAAAAATGAAATTCTGGAGGATGTATTGAAGACAGCAACGGATGAAGTGACAGAAAGATTATATGCCTTACTACAGGGAACGGACGTTGTTGCCAGAATTGATCAGAATGTTGTGTACCGCTCCCTGACCGAAGATCCTGCAAATATATATAGTCTGTTATTGGTAGCTGGCTATTTGAAAGTGACAAAGAAGGATCTGCAGGGAGATGGTTCCTATTTATGTAAGGTTTCCATTCCAAACAGAGAAATAGCGGCAGTTTATAAGAGTGAAATCTTGTCACATTTGTTACAGATTGGTGCCATTGCAAGAACGACAGCAAATAAAATAGCCGAAAGCCTTTATGCAAATGATTATAAGAAACTACAGGTGGCGATTGCTGAATATATGGATAAAACGATTAGCTTTTACGATGCAGGTGCCGAAGGATTTTATCATGGGCTTGTTCTCGGACTGATTGCATTGATGGATAATCAGTATAAAATTCAGTCTAATCGGGAATCCGGAGATGGAAGATATGATATAGGCTTGATTCCGAGAACGAACTGCTATCCGGGCATCTTGATAGAATTAAAGTGGAAGAGGCGTTTAGAAGCAGAGGCACTGGATGCTTTGGCGGAGGAGGCCTTGGATCAAATCGATCAGAAGCGATATGATTCCGAGATGAAAGCGGTAGGAATTAAGGATATTATGAAATTTGGAATTGCGTTTTCCGGTAAAAGGGTTCGTATAAGGACAAGATGAATAAAAGGAAGGATTATAGTATGAAAGCAGAATATTCCCATATTGTACATCCGTTTCCGCCGTTATATGACAGCGAGTCGAAACTGCTGATTCTGGGAAGCCTGCCGTCCGTGAAGTCCAGAGAGCAGATGTTCTTCTATGGACATCCGCAGAATCGATTCTGGAAGGTAATTGCAGCGGTTCTGGAGGAAGACGTTCCTGCGACGATGGAAGAAAAGAAGCGACTGCTTCACAGCCATCATATCGCCCTTTGGGATACGATCTATAGTTGCGATATCATAGGCTCCAGTGATAGCAGTATCCGCAATGTAGTACCGACGGATCTGAAACCGATTCTGGCACAATCGGCCATTACCCAGATATATTGCAACGGTGCAACATCCGGAAAATACTATAAAAAGTATCAGCAGGCGGAGCTTGGAACAGAGGCGGTCACACTGCCGTCGACCAGTCCGGCAAATGCAGCGTATTCTCTGGAGCGACTAATCGCGATATGGAGAGAAGCGTTGAATGGTGGTCAATAACGATTTGTAAAAAAATGAGAAAAAAATAAAAAAGACTTTACAAAAAGAATAATAAAGGCGATAATAGAAAACAGATATTAGAATACAGCTGGTGTAAAGTAAGGAGGATAACAGTATGGCAAGTGTGGCTATCGATGGACCGGCAGGTGCCGGTAAGAGTACGATTGCAAAACAGGTAGCGAAGGAGCTGGGGGCCATTTATGTAGATACAGGTGCGATGTATCGGGCGATTGCGATTTATTTCCTGAGAAATCAGGTAGATCCGGAGGATCCCGCACAGGTAGAAACGGCCTGCCGGGAGCTGGGGGTATCCATCAGCTATGAAGATGGGATTCAACAGGTATGGTTAAACGGAGAAAATGTAACGGGGGAGCTTCGGACAGAGGCAGTCGGGAATATGGCTTCCAAGTCATCTGCAAAGCAGCCGGTACGGGATAAGCTTCTGCAGCTACAGCGGGATATGGCGGCTCGGCAGAATGTCGTTATGGACGGACGGGATATCGGTACACATGTGCTTCCGAATGCTGAGGTGAAGATTTATCTGACGGCGTCTTCGGCGGAACGTGCCAGACGACGCTACGAGGAACTGAAGCAGAAGGGAGAGAACTGTGATATTAATCAGATCGAAGCTGATATTATAAAGCGGGACGAGCAGGATATGAACCGGGCAATCGCACCGCTGAAGCAGGCAGAAGATGCCTATTATCTGGACAGCTCCGAACTGACGATTCCGCAGGTGGTAGAGACGATACTGAAGAAATGTAAGGAGACAGCCGCATGGAGATAATACTTGCTAAGACCGCCGGTTTTTGTTTCGGGGTTAAGCGTGCAGTGGATACGGTTTATGAAGAGGTTGAGAAAGAAAAGCCGGTGTATACCTACGGACCGATCATTCATAATGAAGAGGTTGTGAAGGATCTGGAGCAAAAGGGTGTCCGGGTGATTCATTCTCCGGAAGAACTGCGGAAGCTGACACATGGTACAGTGGTGATTCGTTCCCATGGAGTTGCAAAGGAGATCTATGATATTATACAGGAACAGGGACTGCAACTGGTGGATGCAACCTGTCCGTTTGTGTTGAAAATCCATTCCATAGTGAGGGATGAGAGTGCAAAGGGGAACCGAATCGTCATTATCGGGAACAATGAACACCCGGAAGTCGAAGGCATAAAGGGCTGGTGTCAAAATACCCCATTTGTGGTCGAAGAGGCGAAAGATATAGATTCTATAAGGGTTTCGCCGGATGAAAAGCTGGTGATTGTATCCCAAACGACATTTAATAACAAGAAATTTCAAGAATTAGTTGAAATTATATCAAAAAAAGGGTATGATAGTAATGCTTGTAATACGATTTGCAATGCAACGGAGGCAAGACAGAAAGAAACGGCTCAGATTGCCAAAGCTGTAGACGCAATGATTGTTATTGGCGGTAAGAATAGCTCAAACACTCAGAAGCTATATGCTATCAGCAAAAATGAATGTGCAAATACTTACTATATACAGACACTCGTTGACTTGGATTTGACTGCTTTTGAATCCGTAAGTAGGGTAGGTATTACTGCAGGGGCATCTACCCCAAATAATATTATTAAGGAGGTTCATGACAGCATGTCAGAATTAAGTTTTGAAGAATTATTACAGGAAGAAGAAAAGAACAGCATCCAGATCGCTCCTGGAAAGTTAGTTGAGGGCGAAGTATTAAGCGTAAAGCCAGAGGAGATTATTGTAAATATTAATTACAAGTCTGAAGGTGTTATCCCAAGAGCCGAATACACCAATCAGCCAAATGCGGATTTAACAACTATGGTAAATGTCGGTGACAAGATTACTGCTAAGGTTGTTAAGAACAATGACGGAGAGGGCCAGGTATTACTCTCATATCGTCGTGTCGCTCTGGATCAGGCAAATGATAAGTTAGAAGCAGCCTGTGAGAGTGGTGAAGTATTAACCGGTAAGGTTATTCAGGTACTGGACGGTGGTTTAACCGTACTGTACGGCGAGAGCAAAGTATTCATTCCAGCCAGCTTAGTGTCAGATACGTATGAGAAGAATCTTGAAAAGTATATGGATCAGGAGATCCAGTTCGTTATTACTGAGTGCAATCCTCGTAAGAGAAGAGTGATCGGTAACCGTAAGATGTTACTGGTTGCTCAGAAGGAAGAGGCTCAGAAGGCATTATTCGAGAGAATCGAAGTAGGTATGACTGTAGAAGGTACCGTAAAGAATGTAACAGACTTTGGTGCATTCATCGACTTAGGTGGAGCAGACGGACTGTTACACATCTCAGAGATGTCTTGGGGCAGAGTTGAGAATCCAAAGAAAGTTCTTAAGGTTGGTGATACCGTTAAGGCATTTATTAAGGATATTCAGGGTAACAAGATTGCTCTTAGCATGAAGTTCCCGGAGCAGAATCCATGGGCAAATGCAGCAGAGAAGTATGCAGTTGGCAATGTTGTAACCGGTAAGGTAGCAAGAATGACAGACTTTGGTGCATTCGTTGAGTTAGAACCGGGTGTAGATGCACTGTTACATGTATCTCAGATCGCTAAGGAGCATATTGAGAAGCCATCATCTGTTCTGTCTATCGGTCAGGAGATTACTGCAAAGGTTGTTGACTTCAAGGAAGCAGACAGAAAGATCAGCCTGAGCATGAAGGCGTTACTGCCAGAGGATGATGCTGAAGAAGCAACAGAAGAGTAAGAATTAAATACTCGTTCATAGAGATGAAGATAAGTTGAACTGTCGAAGAACTTTCGGCAGTTCAATTTGTATTAGGAGATAGAATCAGGGGGAAGACAGGGTATGACGGATTATGAACAGTTCAAAAAGAATATACGGAGTCTTACAGGTATCGACCTGAATGCATATAAGGAACGACAGATGAAACGTAGAATCACAACTTTGAGCTCAAAATACGGATTTCAGGATTATGATTCGTTTTATCTGGATCTGAAGAAAAATCCGGAGCATTTAAAGAGCTTCATGAACTATCTGACAATCAATGTATCAGAGTTTTATCGTAATCCGGCTCAGTGGCAGACGTTGGAAGAAAAGGTGATCCCGGAATTGCTCAAGACCACCGGAGGATCTTTGAAGATATGGAGTGCAGCCTGTTCAACCGGAGATGAACCCTATACGATCGTGATGCTGATGAAGGAACGGTTTCCAAAGGCAAAGATCCGCTTGCTGGCAACGGATCTGGATGATCAGGTGCTTGCCTGGGCAAAACAGGGAACCTATCATAAAAAAAGTCTGGAGAAGCTTCCGGAAACCTATCAAAAAAAATATTTCCAAAAGCTGAACGGAGATATGTACCAGATATCGGAGGATGTCATGAAGTGTGTAGAGTTCCGGCAACATAATCTTCTGGCTGATCGGTATGATACGAACTACGACTTGATCGTGTGCAGAAATGTCCTGATCTATTTTACAGAAGAGGCAAAGCTGGAGGTGTTTAAGCGGTTTAATGATTCACTGCGGAAGGATGGTTTTTTGTTTATTGGCAGTACAGAGCAGATTCTGCAAGCCAGAGCGATTCATTTTGAACCGCAGTATTCGTTTTTCTATAAGAAAACACAATAGCTCATAAGAACAGATCCTATAAGTTAATACGATTGACATAACAAATCGTTACAGCAGTTGTTTGATGTACGCATCCCAGAAGGCAGGCTGGCAGTGAACCAGTTCCGCCAGATCAATATAGGCATCGCTACCCTTTTCGTCTGTATGATACAGGTGGAGAGGTGTCGGTGCTTTCTTGCCGGGATATGGAAGAAAACGACTGCTTTTTTTTATGTATGCGTTCTGTTTTTTTGCCCGCTCTTTATATGGACTGTCTACATAAGCGGCAATGCTCTTATGGATGACCGTATCTTCAACCGGAAGATAGTAGTAGTCTTTCCAGTCTGGAAGATAGTAGCGCAGTTCTCCGCTTTTAACCGGAAGCTGACAGGTAAACGAGGTGTTGGAACCGGTCAGTCTATAGGATGAAGCAGAGAGTGTATACTCCAGAGGCAGTGCATGTGTCAGACAAAAGGACAGACAGAAGGTAGTACCCAGGTCCTCTGTGTGCTGAAGGATCCATAGTCCCTGTGACAGAAACCGGAAGGATAGAAGCTGCAAAAGAGGAATCATGGCCTGAACATCATCAAAGTTATGTTGAAACAGAATCTGTTCCAGACGGGCATCGCCGGAATGCTCATAGGCATGATAGACACGAATCAGTTCGCCGCCATGGGTGTGATCTGAACGGGAAATATGCATCGCCTGTTCTAAAGTTTGCAGCTTTAAATTTGACAGTGACAGTCCGTTCCGATAAGGTTGAATCACCTTATAAAGATCCAGACTTGTACAGTCCTGTAGCTTGGTAGCACCGGTAAGCGGAAGACCAAGAGATGCATACTGTTCACACTTTACGGTGAGATATGGAAGATCAAAACTGTCTCCGTTGTAATGTACCAGTGTGGTTTCGGACGTCAGAATATCCAGAAATGTCTGTAGAATCTTGTGTTCGGAATGACTATCATCATTGAATAGCATACGATAATGCCAGACGGAATCCCGGTAGTAGCAAAAACCGATAAAGTATAGCATAGAATTCTTAGGTGAAAGCCCGGTTGTTTCGATGTCAAACAGCACGGTCTGATCCGGAAGATTCCAGTCTGTTGGTTGATAAGAAATCTGTGTATTCAGTATTCCGTTCCATTCTTTCATTGTCGCTTTCTCCCTTCTGCATGGAACTCCATTCGGTATAGTTTCTATCATACAATAAATCCGTATGAATGACCAGAGGTTTGCAATCTAATGAAAATTATAGTATGATAAGAGAACGAATGAAAAGTGATTGCTGGATAAAGGAGTCGGTTATGCTATCTTATATAAAGGGAATTCTGGTAGATGTAGAGGAAGAATATGTTGTAGTAGATAATCAGGGAATCGGTTATCAGATCTATACATCTGCTATAGAGATTGACCGTCTTCCGCCTCTGGGCGGAGAAGTGATCTTTTATCTGCATATGCAGATATCCGAACGGGAAGCATCGATCAGTTTGTATGGATTTCAAAGCAGGGAAGCACTGGAGATCTTCAAGCTTCTGATGACGGTATCGACGATCGGACCAAAAGCATCTTTGGCTCTGTTATCTGCATTATCTGTGACGGAGATACAGATGGCGATTATCAGTGGGGATGTGAAGGCACTGACGAAGGCAAAAGGAATCGCAAAAAAGGGTGCAGAACGCATCATTATGGAACTGAAAGGTAAATTAAATCTGGATGTGATGCTGGAGCCGGCGGCAGATAAGACACACGTAGATGTGCAAACGGGTGATACATCCGTGACGGCATCGGTTGCAATGGCTCTGGTAGGCCTGGGGTATAGTCAGATGGAAGCAATGCATGCAGTTCGTCAGGTAGAGATGGCAGACCAGATGTCGGAAGAGACATTGCTGAAGGCAGCTTTGAAAAAAGTATTGCAGTAGTGGAGACAGAAATTACAATAAGAGAGACAGGTTTATACATTCATGAATCAGAGAATGATAACAACGGAATATACGGAGGAAGATAGCCGAATCGAGGGAAGTCTTCGACCAAAGTATCTGGATGACTATATTGGTCAGGAAAAGGTCAAGAACAATCTTCGCGTGTTTATCGAAGCAGCCAGACAGCGGGGAGAGTCGCTTGATCATGTGTTGCTATACGGACCGCCGGGACTGGGAAAAACCACGCTGGCATCGATTGTAGCCAATGAACTGAAGGTGAATCTGAAGATCACCTCCGGACCGGCGATTGAAAAACCGGGAGAACTGGCAGCGGTGCTGAATAATCTATCGGAGAATGATGTGCTTTTTATTGATGAGATTCATCGGTTAAATCGTCAGGTGGAAGAGGTGCTGTATCCGGCGATGGAAGATTTTGCAATCGACGTTATGATCGGCAAGGGAGCTTCCGCCCGGTCGATTCGACTGGAGCTTCCGCATTTTACATTGATCGGTGCAACGACCAGAGCCGGTATGCTGACAGCACCGTTGCGGGATCGGTTTGGAGTTGTGAATCGACTGGAGTTTTATACGAATGAGGAATTATCCGAGATTCTGGAACGATCGGCATATGTTCTGGGAATATCGTTAGATAGTGCCGGAGCGGCAGAGATCGCAAGACGCTCTAGGGGAACTCCGCGACTGGCAAATCGCTTGCTGAAGCGGGTACGGGATTTCGCAGAGGTAGAGTATCAGGGTGCAATTACGTATGAGATTGCCAGAACGGCATTGAACCGATTAGAAGTCGATTCCATGGGACTGGATGAGACGGATCGGCGGATTCTGCTGACGATGATGGAGAAGTTTCAGGGAAAACCGGTCGGGCTGGATACATTAGCGGCAGCGATCGGAGAAGATTCCGGAACGATTGAGGATGTATATGAACCGTATCTGATCAAGAACGGATTTATAAACCGGACACCAAGAGGAAGAGTTGTTACACCGTTATGCTATGAACATTTCGGTATCACAGATAGAAACAGTCAGGAAGAGTAGGAGGAGCATATGGCACAGAAGAATGATATACCGGTAGTGATTAATGGAAAAGTGTATACCCTGAGCGGATATGAGAGTGAGGAGTATCTTCAGAGTATCGCTATGTATATTAATAACAAGGTAACCGAATGTAAGGGCAGTGAGCATTATCGGAAGCTGAGCGCAGAGTATCAGGGCGTGCTTTTGGCACTGAATATAGCCGATGACTACTTTAAAGCAAAGAAGCAGGCAGAGGAGTCCGGCAAGGTCGAAGGAGAGAAGGAAAAGCAGCTTTATGATCTGCGTCATGAGGTGATCGAGACCAGAATCAAGCAGGAGTCTGCTTTGAAACTGGTAGAGGAATATAAGGAACAGGTAAATGCCTTACAGAGAAAGATTATACAACTGGAGGCAGAGAAGAATCGGGGTACGGAAAAATAGTGGCAGGAGTAGAGATACTGGCACCGGCAGGATCGCTTGAAATCATGAAAGAAGCGTTTCAGGCGGGTGCTGATGCAGTCTATCTGGGCGGACAAATGTATGGGGCAAGAGCCTATGCAGCGAATCTGTCCGAACAGGAACTGATACAGGGAATCGAATACAGTAAGCTTCATCATAAACGGTTATATCTGACAGTTAATACACTGATGAAGGAGAAAGAGATTGACGGACTTTTTTCCTATCTGGAGAAGCTGTATGCAGCAGGTCTGGATGCGGTGATTGTACAGGATCTGGGAGCGGTTGCCTATATTCATGAGGCATTTCCGGAGATGGAGATTCATGCCAGCACGCAGATGTCACTCACGACTGCATATGGTGTTGAAGGACTGAAGCAGATGGGAGTAACCAGAGTGGTTCCGGCCAGGGAACTGAGTCTGGAAGAAATCCGCAGGATGAAGGAAAACACCGGACTGGAGATGGAGGTGTTTGTTCATGGTGCTCTGTGTTATGCTTATTCCGGCGAATGTCTGCTCAGTAGTATGATTGGTGGAAGAAGTGGGAATCGTGGACGGTGTGCACAGCCATGCCGGCAGTTATACACCCTGGAGAGCGGACGCCAGGGCTATTTTTTAAGTCCGAAGGATCTGTGTGGACTGGAGATGGTTCCGGAGTTGATACAGGCAGGAGTGGACTCGTTTAAGATCGAAGGACGGATGAAAAAGCCGGAGTATGTGATATCGGCTGTTCAGGCGTATCGAAACGCCATAGATCGTTATATGGAGCAGATGCCTTTCAAGACGGAGGAACTGGAGCAGGAAAAAAGAAAGCTTGCGGATATATTCAATCGTGGAGGGTTTACAGAAGGATATTACCATCAGCGAAACGGCAAGGGTATGATGTCCATGGACCGGGGAAATCATAACGGGGTACCGGTTGGAACCGTAGTTGCTGTTCATGGCGGTAAGGTAACACTGGAGTTATCCGAAGCGGTATCAAAGGGAGATGTACTGGAACTCCGTACCGGTCAGGGAAAAGAGATTGAACTAACGGCCGGTGAGAACGGTTTGGCTGGTAGCAGACTGACATTAAACGGACGGCAGATCCGGCAGATCCGGTTGGGGATTCCGGTATACCGGACAAAGAATCACGCATTGTGTGATCAACTGCTTGCGGAGAATTCTGCAAGAGAATTGAAAGAAAAGATTCATATTTCCGTTACGTTGAAGAAAGACCAATCTGCTAAGATAGATATCAGGTGTCAGGATGTCTGTGTATCTGTAGTCGGTGGTGTTGTAGAAGCGGCAAAGAGTCATCCGCTTCAAGAAGCAGATATACGAGAGAAGCTGCAGAAGCTGGGAGATACTCCGTTTCAGGCAGAGGCGGTAAAGGTCGATATGGATTCCGATTGCTTTTACTCGATGAAAGAGTTTAATGAACTGCGGAGACAGGCGGTACAGGAACTGAAGGAAGCACTGCTTTCGACCGACAGACGGTCTGGTGCTACAGAACTTTCCGTGGATACCTGCATAGATAGACTACATCAGAAATATGAATCAGAACGGACTGTGGTTGGTGAAATGCAGCCTGAAAAGATGAACCCGGAGAAGAAGCCGTATCTGGCGGTTTCTGTTCGAAGGGAAGAACAGCTAAAGGTAGCGTTACGGTCTGCCGGAGTCGATCGGATCGATCTGGAACTGGAAGAATATACCGTATCCGAACTGGAATCGTTGATTTGGCGAATCCATGAACGAAAGAAGCTGGCATATGTGAGCCTTCCAAGATGCTTTCGCATAGAGATGGAAGCAGAATTTCTACAACTAAGAAATCTGTCAGCCGATGGGTATGTTGTACGGACATATGATGAATTGGGCTTTTTGAGACACCATATGCCGGAGGTACCGGTGGTTTGTGACTATAACCTATATGCGTATAATTCTGTCAGCGCAGAGGTTTGTGCTCAGGGGCTACAGGGTATAAAGAGTGCAGAAGCGATTCTGACACTTCCGGTAGAATTAACAGGCGGGGAGCTCCGGATGCTGACAGAAAAGACACCGGAGCAGTCCTGGGAATGGATTCTGTACGGCAGACAGCCGGTTATGGTGACAGCACAGTGTAGCGTTCAGAATACGGATGGGTGTAATCATAAGAAGCAGGCGCGAGTCATGCACAATGCTCATGGAGATCGCCTGCAGGCACGGGCAATCTGCAAGTATTGCTATAATGTGATATATCTGGAGCAACCGATCGATCTGTTTGCGTTTCGGTCGGAACAGAAGAATCCGAATGTCCGGGGATATCGGATTGTTCTGACGGATGAGGGCACCGGTGAGACTGAAAATATACTGGAGGGAGTTCCGGCTGCAAAAGGACAGACCGGACATTATGAGAAAGGAATTGAGTAGGAACTATGATAACTGTCATTACGATCATAGCACAATATATCAGTATTATACTGTTGGCAATCTACGGCTGGCTTTGTTTCAGTATTTTCAAATCTACAGATAAAGAGGTTCAGAATAAGAAGCTCACGAAGCAGATCGTATTAATCTTTAGTATTCATTTTCTGTGGTATCTGGTTCTGTTCCTGAAGGCAGATGCAGATGATTCCATGAAGGTGCTGCTGCTATATGGAGGAGAAATTCTCGTAGCGGCATTATATATGGTATTGTATCATCATTTGTATACCTATTCGTCCAGATTGATTACGAATAATATGTGTTTCCTTTTGCTTCTGGGATATACAATGCTGACAAGGATTAATTTCAGTCTGGCACTGAAACAGTTCCTGATCTCTACGGTGACGCTGTTGACCGTTAGCTTCATTCCGGTTATTATGATGCGGTATCGGAAGCTGCGAAACTACTATCTGGTATATGGCGTTCTGGGAATCATCGGGCTGTTGACAGTCTTTATCCCCGGAGAGGGCTTTATCCATGGAGTGACACAGGGCGGAGCCAGAAACTGGCTGTCAATCGGAACCGCTGATTATACATTGTCGCTGCAGCCATCGGAGTTTGTGAAGATTCTGTTTGTATTTTTTGTGGCCAGTATACTGGCGAAGAGTACAGAGTTCCGACAGGTATTGATCGCAACCGGATTTGCGGTTGCACATATCGGAGTTCTGGTTTTAGAGAAGGATCTGGGTGGAGCCCTGATTTTCTTCGTTATCTATGTGACGATGCTATACATAGCAACCCGAAGACCAATGTACTTCTTTGGGTGCATCGGAGGCGCCTGTATAGCAGGAGCATTGGCGTTCCTGCTGTTCCGTCAGAAGTTGTTTCAGCATGTCATGGTTCGAGTCAATAACTGGATCGATCCATGGAGCGATATTGAAAACAGTGGGTGGCAGATTGCACAGTCCTTATTTGCAATCGGCTCCGGCGGCTGGTTTGGATCCGGTCTGGATGAAGGGATGCCGCAGGCGATCCCGGTTCGTGAAAGTGACTTTATTTTTTCTGTAATTGCGGAGGAGATGGGGGTACTGGTCGCGTTGATCGTGATACTGATCTGCTTTAGTGTATTTATCGGATTTGTGAATATAGCCATGAAGTGTAAACGGTCCTTTTATAAAAACATGGCGTTTGGATTCGCAGTTTGTTATATCTTCCAGGTATTACTGAATATCGGAGGAGCTACGAAGTTTATACCGTCGACAGGAGTGACGCTACCGCTGGTCAGCTATGGACTGAGTTCGATTACCAGTACCCTGATTATCTTTCAGATCGTGCAGGGCATATATATGATATCAAGCAAGGAGGCAGAGAAGGTTGAGCGAGAAAGAGAAAAGATCCTCCGGGAAGAAGAGCCCGCAAGAGTTTCTGCAGCAGGAAAAGCGCCGAAACGAAAAAAACAAAATAGCCAATAGACCGATTCTGTTGATGACCTATGTATTTGCCGGAGTCTTCTTTCTGATGATCCTGTACATTTGTAAGTTTATGATTTTTGACAGTGAGAATGTGATCGCAAGCTCTTATAACGCCCGTCTGGATAAGCTGGCAGACCATGTGATCCGCGGAGATATCGTATCGAGTGACGGACAGGTGCTGGCAACCAATCAATATGCGGATGATGGAAGCTATACCAGATATTATCCGTATGGCAGTCAGTTTGCTCATGCAGTGGGATATTCAACCAATGGAAAGGCCGGTATAGAACTGACGGCGAATTATTATCTTCTGACGTCGGATGCGAATATTTTTGAACGAACCGGGAATGCACTGCGGGACGAGAAAAATATGGGCAATACCGTTGTAACGACGTTAGATTCTAAACTACAGATAGCAGCATATAATGCAATGGGATATGCAAAGGGAGCTGTGGTTGTTATGGAGCCGGATACGGGAAAGATTCTGGCTATGGTATCAAAGCCGGACTTTAATCCCAATGATATCGACAGTATCTGGGCATCTGTGACAGAAGGAACCGCAGCCGATAATACGATTCTGCTAAACCGGACAACACAGGGAAGTTATCCACCGGGGTCGACCTTTAAGACATTGACGACACTGGAGTTTCTGCGTGAAAATGTGAACTGGCGGAACTATCGCTATACCTGTGAAGGAGAGGGTGTCTTTAATAGCGTTACGATCCATTGTTATAACAGTACGGTTCATGGAGAAGAGGATCTGGCAGATTCGCTTGCATTTTCCTGTAATACATCTTTTTCAAATATCGGAACCTCGCTGGATATGGATAAGTTTCATAGCTTATGCGAAGATTTTCTGTTTAACAAGAGTCTGCCGTACGGTGGAGTATACAAGCAGAGCAGCTTTGTGCTGGACGGAAACAGTGATCCGTCCCAGATTCCGCAGACTGTGATCGGGCAGGGGGATACCCTGATTTCACCGTTGCATAATGCAATGATCATGGCGACGGTGGCAAATGGTGGAGTTATGATGAAGCCCTATATCGTGGATAGTATCCAGAACTATGAGGGAGTCAATGTGAAACGGTTTTCTCCATCGGCATATAAGCGGCTGATGAGTGCCCAGGAGGCGCAGGAACTGACAGAACTGCTGGAGGGTGTTGTAGACTACGGAACCGGATACGGTGTGAATACCGAGGCGTATTCGGTAGCCGGAAAAACCGGAACCGCAGAGTATAATGCTGAGGGACAGTCACACTCTTGGTTTGTGGGATTCTCGAATGTAGAAAACCCGGATATTGTAGTATGTGTAGTGATTGAAGAAGCAGATGTTTCGGGTGTAAGAGCAACGAGTGTTGCCAGACAGATTTTCGATGCCTATTATCAATAATGGTTGAAAATGAAAGGGAATCTTGCTATACTTATCACGATAGTAAGTCACACCAGGAGGAATTGCAATGATTGAGGCAACAAGCTGTGGAGGTGTGGTAATATTCCGGGGTAAGATCCTGCTGCTGTATAAAAATTACAGGAATAAGTATGAAGGCTGGGTGTTGCCGAAGGGAACGGTGGAGAAGGGCGAGGAACATGCCCAGACCGCTTTGCGTGAGGTACAGGAAGAAACTGGCGTACAGGCAACCATTATTAAGTACATCGGAAAGAGCAATTATACATTTAATGTGGCATCGGATGTTGTAAATAAGGATGTACACTGGTATCTTATGATGGCTGATAGTTATTACAGCAAACCACAAAGAGAAGAATATTTCATGGATTCCGGGTATTATAAGTACCATGAGGCATATCATTTGTTAAAGTTTCCAAATGAGAAGCAGATACTGGATCAGGCATATGCAGAGTATATGGAACTGAAACGCAGTAATCAGTGGGGAAACAGGAAGTATTTATAAAAAGAGGCAGATAAGCCTCTTTTTACGTAGCAGACTTAATATAGGTGGGAGCATATTATGAAGAAGACAGAAAACAGAGAATCGGAGACAACCGGAACAGAGAAGGCGGGCGGCAACCGGATTTTGCGTAGAGTGTTAAGTGCATTATGTCTGTGTGTGGCACTGGGGTGTCTGCTTTATCTGGGAAATTATTTTTGGAAGAGCCAAAAGGGCCAGAACCAGGTTCAGAATCTGAAAGAACTGATACAGACAGATCAGGCAGAGGAAGATGGCCGGGAACCTGCTATGGTAGAAGTGAATGGTCGTATGATTCAGGCAAAATATGCGGATTTATATGAGGAAAATCCGGATTTTATAGGATGGATCACAATACCGGATACAAAGGTCGATTATCCGGTGATGCAGAATATGGAAGAAAATGAATACTATATTCATCGGAATTTTGATGGAGAATATGATGGATCCGGTCTTCCGTTTTTAGATAATCAATGCAGAATCGGTGAGGACGCAACATCAAATCTGATGATATATGGGCATAATATGAAGGCCGGAACGATGTTTGCCGGGATCCTGAAGTATCATTCAGAGGATTTTTACAAGGAACATACGCAGATTCGGTTTGATACGCTGGATGGAGACGGAACCTATGAAGTGATAGCTGCCTTTTATTCTGAGATCTATCCGGAAGAGGATGAGACACATTTTAAGTATTATGAGTTCTTTGATGCAGAGGATGAAGATGCATTTGATGCATATGTAGAGCAGGTGAAAGCATTGACGCCGTATGAGATTGATACAACGGCAAACTACGGTGACACATTGATTACGTTATCTACCTGTGCCTATCATACGGAGAATGGACGATTCGCGGTGGTAGCACGCAAAGTAGAAGAATAGGAGGAAACGGATATGGGAGAAAATAATCCATACGGATTCCGGTTGGAGGATGATATGCAACCGGCGCCGCAGGCAGGACAAACGACAACTTCACAGGGCTATCGGTTAAATGGGGTGGAATATGCAGGCGCGCAGATGCAAAATGCGGGGAATGGCATGCAGGCAAATCTGTATAATGGGACCACCTCTGTTACGAGTCGAAAAAAGACGGCACTGGTAATCAGTCTGGCCGTTATGTGTGGCGGACTGTTTCTGTCTACAGTAGCGGCATTGGTCGGACTGGTAGTGATGGCGTTTGTTCCATCGTTGATCGTTCCGATGATAGTCGGTTCCGTCATTCTGGAGTTTGCTATGGTATTTGTTACGGACAAGATGATACAGAAGGAAAATATGGTAGCGGCAGTGATCTGCTACTGCCTGTTTGCATTGGCCAACGGAACGACTTTTATGAGTATCTTTTTGACCTATGCACCACAGTCTGTTTTAGGAATTTTTCTGGTTACGACACTGATCTTTGGTGGAACGGCTCTGGTGGCACTGATCGTAAAAAAAGATCTGAGCGGTCTTCAGACTTCGATGATTATGGGATTATTTGCACTGATTGCACTCAGTGTCATATATCTGATCTTTCAGTGGTCAGTGCTGGATCTATTTATCTGTATTTTCGGTATCCTGTTGTTTATAGGAATTACAGCCTTTGATATTAAGAGAATCACCGGAGAAGCAGAGCAGGATCTGCAACGCCCGATCTGGGGGATCGGACTGGCAGGCGGTATGAACCTGTATCTGGACTTTGTAAATCTCTTACTGAAGATTCTTCGCCTGTTTGGTCGAAGAAAGTAATTGACAATTACGGTGGAATCATATATACTATCAACTGTTGGTGCGTAAGTGCCATAAGAAGTCTTATGATTTCATGCCGGCGTGTCGGAATGGCAGACGAGGCAGACTCAAAATCTGTTGCGGGCAACCGCGTGCGGGTTCAAGTCCCGCTGCCGGCAGTAAACTCAAAACCGGGAATGTTGAAAAATCAACGTTC
>UQBG01000001.1 GCA_900539185.1 uncultured Clostridium sp. | reverse complement strand
GAAGAAACTAGACAGCAACAAACAACAGAGAAAAGAAAATATTATCAAGGGTTACCAGTCACAACTTCTGCCTTTATTTTACCTTTTGCATTTGCTTTAAGGTATGTTATTTTTGGGTTGGATTATTTATCATATCCCCTTGTTGAATAGTTTTCGGTGCTCTGCTAGAAGTTTGTTTATATTTATATTTTTTGCATATACACTATTAGGATTAGGTTTTACCAATATAAATGCTAGAAACAGTAAAGTAAAATTGGAAAAGTATTATAGTGTTTCCATTGTGATTATGCTGATTTTTGCAGGTGTTTGGGGAGTGGTCGCTCATTTTGCATATTTTTTAACTGATTGGGAGGCGCTAGGGACATATATGCTTAAAACATTTGGGAAAGTTATTATTGTCAATGTGGTGGTGCTGGCGTGCGGATATGCAATTAAAACAATTAAAAATATTGCATGTGAGCAAAAGGTAAAGTTGATGTGTGTGTTATTAATGTCGGGGGCGTTAATTGAAGTTATGCCATTTACATTGTATGCTAATGTAAGCGATATTAATCAATTAAAAGCAGAGGATCCATTAGTAGAGAAAATACAGGCAAATATTAATGAAGATAAAATTTGGGACGATTTTTCAAATTTAGATTCACAGCATGCTAATATTATAACACAGAATACCAATATAACTAAAAGGTTACAGACGATAAATACATATATGGCGTTTAATAATCCAGATGTTTATGGATTGATGTATAGTAAGGGTGAAACAGCACCCTTAAATTGTTCTGGATTATTTATAGGAAATGGGAATGCAGAATATGAATTGAAGGTAAGGAATGATATACTTTCTATGTTTGGAGTGAAATATATTATTGATTCTTCTGATATATTGAAAGATGGGCTTGTGGTAGTTGACAGGCAAGAAAGAGGAGAAAATATATTGTTGGAGAACAATTTAAATTTCCCAATAGAAGAAAATCCATATGTGTATTCATATTCGATAAATATTGATCCTAATACTGTATATCGCATAACAGTTAAAGCTGAAGGTATAGATAAACAGGACATACATTTGGATTTATATGGAGGGGCTGAATATGATTCACAGAGCCAGCAAGTTGACTTTCATCTGATTGATACTCAAGAAGAATATGTTGGTTATATAGATTCTGGAAATATGGATAAAATATCGGAAGAAGTGGTGTTTAGAGTATTTTCTATTCCAAGTCAAGAGTTTACTTTGAAAAGTGTAGAGGTTGAAAAACTGGGGCAAGGTAGAACGGATGTATATGAACTTTGGGATGATAGTGAAGAACATAATATCTATATTAATAAGAATGTGAATTCTGTGTTATATGTACCTGATCAAGTGGTAAATATTGAAAGTAGAAGTCAGTTTTATCAGAATATGGCTATGTATAATTTGGATAAAACGGCGTGTGTGGAAGCGGGGATAAGTTATGAAATAAATAATAATAAAATTTCTATATCTAACACTGAGTTTACAAACAATCAAATTTCAGCAGTTATTGATGCAGAGGAGAAAGGATTTGTAATGTTTTCGCAATGTTATTATCCGGGTTGGAAAGCGTATATCAATGGAGAGGAAGTTCAACTATATAAAGTTAATGAATCTATTATGGGAATAGAACTTCCCAAAGGTAAGTATAATATACAATTCAAATATACGCCAATATATTTAATATATGGTGGTTGTTTAACAATTGCGGCTATGATTTGGATGGTTGCATATTTGATAATTGATTATAAGAATAATACAAAAAAATGAAGATGCTGGTACCCTACTTGATAGAGGTATAAGATTAATGATATAATAAATCGAGTATGTATTTACAACTCGATTTATTGTTTTTTGAGAATATATTTATCATATAGACCGGGTAAAGAAAAGGAGAGTGCGTTATGAGACGATGCGGACTAAAGGCGACGGTGAGTATAGTAGCTATGGCACTTCTTGTGTCAACAGGAATGCCGATAAATGTGTTGGCTGAAGAACAAGGAGATTCAGGAAGTCAAATGGTATCAGAGGAAAGTCAGGTAGTACATATGGTAGAGGATGAAACTCCGCCGGACGATTACGATTATAATCAATTGTTAGCAACAGTTTATAACTGTGATAGTTGTGATTGGCTTGCCGAGGAGGATTGTACTACGAAAATAGGCGATTTATATGCGGGGCAACAACTACATGTGCTAGATGTGGTAAACCGGAATGGGAAGCTTTGGTATCTGGTTGAGAAAACAGAGGATCCGGGAATAAAGGGATATATCGAAGGTAAATACTTGATTTCTTTGCGAAATTTGGAGGCATATGCAGCATCTGTTTTAAAAGATGAGACCGAGGGTGATATTCCAATCGTTCAGACGGCAGGAAGTGCAGATTTTGAAAGTATGATATCCGGATTTCCGGAGAGTTATAAACCATATCTCAGAAATCTACATGCGGCACATCCTAATTGGGTGTTCATTCCGCAGAGTACAGGGGTAGACTGGAATACGTTCATTGCTGCGGAGATGACTCCAGAGAGAAGCCTGATTGAACGGTCTGTACCGGATGCATATAAGGGCAAACAGAGTTGGGCATATAATGCATCAACAGGGGAATATTACGGATTAAGCGGTTATAATTGGGTACAGGCATCAGAGGGGGCTGTTAAATATTTTGCGGATCCTAGGAATTTTCTGGATGAACAGGGAATATTTCAATTTGAACTATTAGGCTATAACGGAAACTTGCAAACGGAAGAAGGCGTTGAGTCTATATTGAATGGTACATTTATGAGCCATACCGTTATGCCAGGGGATACGATTACCTATGCACAGACGTTTTGTCGAGTAGGACAGGAGACGCAGACGAGTCCATATATGTTGGCAGCCCGGGTGCGACAGGAACAGGGGGCAGCCGGTTCGTCACCATTGATTTCGGGAACGTATTCAGGGTACGAGGGACTGTATAACTTTTTTAACATAGGCGCATATGGATCTACTACACAGGAAATTTATGTGAATGGTCTGACAAGGGCAAGAACCGAGGGTTGGACATCTAGGTTTAGCAGTATTCGGGGTGGTGCCAGAATATTGAGTGGCAATTATATATCAAAGGGTCAGGATACTTTATATTTGCAGAAGTTTCATGTAGTAAATAACGGATATACCTTATTTACCCACCAGTATATGCAGAATATTCGAGGTGCAGCTAATGAAGCAAAAACAACGTATAATACATACAGCTCTATCGGAATTCTTGATAATGCACTGATTTTTAAAATTCCGATTTATGATAATATGCCGGCAGTGCGGTGCCTAAAACCGGATGAGAACACAAATCAGGAGCTGGAAGCTTTTGTGAAGCGACTGTATAGTTTGATCCTGGGACGTGAGGCAGATGAACAGGGGTTGGCAAACTGGACCTATCAGATGCAGGAAAATGGCATGACAGCTTCACAGGTAATAGAGGGATTTGTATATAGTGCAGAATTTCAGAACCGTGTTATGGCAGATGATGAATATGTAGAGATTATGTATGAATGTATGCTGAATAGAGCATCGGATCCACAGGGAAAAGCAAATTGGATAGATGCATTGAATCAGGGTGCATCAAGAAGATATGTATTGGTAGGATTTACAAATTCTCAGGAATTTACGAATTTGTGTAATAGCTATAATGTAGTACGGGGAACTCTAACAACACAGGAAAACAGAGACCGAAATCTAAATACTACAGCATTTGTACGTAGATTATATGTGAAGGCACTACAAAGAGAACCGGAAGTGCAAGGATTAAATGAATGGACAGGAAGATTATATTGTCACGAAACGGATTTATATGGCGTGTCATATGGGTTTGTATTCTCTCCGGAATTTAAAAGCCATAACTATTCAAATGAAGAATATGTAACAATACTGTATCATACATTTTTAGATCGGGAACCGGATATTCAAGGTTGTAATAATTGGGTGAATATATTAAATCAGGGCGGTTCCAGAGAAAGTGTAATGAGAGACTTTGTTAATTCAAGAGAGTTTCAGGAACTATCAGCAGCGTATGGTCTATAAGAAGGATGAAGAAAATGAAAATATTTAAGAGAGCATTAACCATAGGAATGGTGTTGGTATTGGGAACTTCAGTGGTAGCACCGACTATATATGCAGAAGAATCGGAAAACATGGATACCAGTGTGGAAAATCAGAATTCCATTTCTGAATCCCAAAGTGCAGAATGTATAGAGTATATATATATAGATCAACGAAGCCTGACACTTGGAGAGCAGGAGAGTATTGTGTTTCATGTTCGCGATGTGGATGGGAATGTAGAAGATGCAACGCTTTATTTTATGGGACCGGACGGAGAACAAGAGATTGCCCTGAAACAGAATATGGATCAACTGTTACTGTTTCAAATTCAGCCTGATCAGATTGGTAGTTATGTTTTGCAAAAGCTGGTATATAGGGTGGAAGCGGAAGAGCGAACGGTTGACTTCAGGGAAGAATCAGGTCTGGGACAACCACAGTTTGAAGTGCTGGAACCCAAGGCGGTAAATGGGGAAGAGGATATTATACTTACTCAGCAGTCGGATGAAATGGAAACAGTAGGCGAAGTTGTGCTGGGAAACGCGAATGTCAATCTGGTGGCATCCGGTGGAAAAGTGGTCGTGGTTTTAGATCCGGGACATGATAATGTCCACCATGGAGCTCAAGGAAATGGATTAAGAGAAGAGGAGGTAAATCTGAAAATTGCCCAGTACTGTAGGATGGAGCTGGAAAAATACAACAATGTTGTAGTTTATATGACAAGAGAAGACGGTACCTGCTTAAATGCTACTAACAATGGAGAATGTATGCAGGCCAGAGTAAATAAGGCACAGTCCGTGGGTGCAGATTTATTGGTAAGTATTCATGCGGATGCATCATCTAATCCGAATGCAACAGGTTCGTTGGCGATAGTTGCAGGATATTCCGGATATCGAGATGATTTAACAACGATTACGCAACAGGCAGGCAGAACCATACAGAGTGAACTTGAAAAACTGGGGTTAACCAGCAGAGGTTTATATATACGTTGGTCAGACAGTACAGGTGCCGAGTATGTGTATCCGAATGGAGCAACAGCGGACTGGTATGCAATTACCAGAAAGAGCATGAGAGCCGGTCTTCCGGGAATTATAATAGAACATGGATTTATATCTAGTGCGGGGGATGCAAGTCGTTTTTTAAATGATGATACTAAATTAAGAAACTTAGGTATAGCGGATGCAGAAGGCATAGCAAAGTATTTTGGCTTAACGAAGGGAACAGATGTAGCAGGAACATTGGTAGATGATTCAAGTGAATTATATACAGAGGATACAATAGACATAGCAGGATTTATACGGGGGCTGTATATAAATAGTTTGAATCGGGAACCGTCTAGGGTAGAGGTGTCGTATTGGTTGCAACAGGTGGCTGCTCATGACATGTCGGGAAGCCAATTGGCCCAGAACTTTGTGTGGAGTCCGGAATTTACACAGAAGAATTTAAGTAATGATGAGTTTGTAGAGCAATTGTATCATATTTATCTCGGAAGAGCCTCCGATCCGGCCGGTAAAAGTGATTGGGTAGGACAACTGGATCGGGGAATATCTAGAAATAGTATCGTTTGGGGATTCGAGAATTCAAGGGAATTTGAACAAACATGTGAAAGATATGGTATAAGACAAGGCAGTGCAGTCACAAAGAATGCAAAATTATATACTAAAGTGGCTGATTTTGTGGCAAATTATTATCAGGGATTTTTAAAACGTGAACCGGATGAGGATGGACTGGAGAATTGGACAACATTACTGGTAAATGGTGGAACGGCAGCGGATTTAACAAAGGGATTTGTATTTAGTCCCGAATTTCAAAATCAGAATGTAAACAAAGAAGACTTTGTGGAGTGTTTATATAATACATATTTACAAAGAAATTCGGATGCTGCGGGAAAACAATCATGGGTACAGCAGCTTCCGACAATGAGCTGGAGTGAAAAAGAGAATGTTATAAAAGGATTTTTATATTCTCAAGAGTATCGAGAGCTTTGTGAAAAATATGGTATAGATATAGGAAATTTGTAATAGAAGGAGAAAAAGAGATATGAGCGATGTAACAAATGAAATTAATGTTGAGGAAATCATGGAGCAAATCAGAAGAGAAATAAAAGAAAAGGGATATGAAAATGATATCTTAAGCTTTGATGACGTTGAAGCGGATGAGGGAAATGTAGTATTGCATGATAGTTTTGATGAGGATGCTTTTACCAAAGAGGTTATGGGATTAAACCATAGCTGGAGTGTTCAGACATATCGAGATTTAGGGTCGAGAGGTCCTGTAGGTTTTGTGAAAAAAGTTATACGGAAGTGTATTCGATTTTATGTGGATCCGGTTGTGGAGGACCAAAATCAATTTAATGCGAATCTGGTAAGAACCGTAAATTTATTAAATTGTTATGTTAGGGAACAAAATGAGACAATTAATGTTTTAAAAAAAGAAATTATTGAACTGAAAAAGAAGAATGAAGAATTAAATGATAATTAGGAGAAAAGGAAATAATGAGGATAATACAGTTTATTCCTACAATAGCATATGGAGATGCAGTTGGAAATGATGCAGTTGCACTGCGTAAGGTGATTGAGGAGATGGGATATGAAACTGGAATCTATGCGGAAAGCGTTGTGCCTCCGCTTGGAAGGAAAACAGCTTTGCTGATAAACGAACTGCCGGAACTAAATGAAAAGGATGTCGGTATTTTGCATTTATCAACCGGGGCCCAGTTGAATTATGATTTTGCAAAGTTTCCGTGTAAAAAGGTTGTG
Source organism: uncultured Clostridium sp. (assembly GCA_900539185.1). GTDB lineage: Bacteria > Bacillota > Clostridia > Lachnospirales > Lachnospiraceae > CAG-632. Next base: position 246,353 of record UQBG01000001.1, on the reverse strand, counting down.
ATTTATCATAATGTTACGCCACCATGCTACTTTTCGGATAGCGATAGTTATATTGAAGGGATTAATCAGTGGGCATTAGAGGCAGTGAAATACTTGGCAGATAAAGTAGATTACTGTATCGCAGATTCTGAATACAATAAAGAGGAATTAGTTAAAATGGGATATCAATGCCCGATTGATGTGCTTCCGGTATTGATTCCATTTGATGATTATAGGAAAAAGCCAAATGCATCGGTGTTGAAACGTTACAGTGATGGGAATACAAACATTGTATTCACCGGGAGGATTGTTCCGAATAAGAAACAGGAAGATATTATTGCTGCTTTTTATTACTATAAAAAATATTATGATCCAACAGCTAGATTGTTTATAGTAGGGGCTTATAAAGAGGAAAATAGATATTACCGGAGATTGAAAAAGTATGTTGAACAGTTAGAATTACAGGATGTAGTGTTTACCGGACATATTGGGTTTGATGAGATCTTAGCATATTATAAGATCGCGTCTGTTTTCTTATGTATGAGCGAACATGAGGGTTTTTGTGTGCCGTTAGTGGAAGCTATGTTTTTCCAAGTGCCGATAGTGGCTTATAACAGTTCGGCTATACCATATACCTTAGGTCATAGCGGTTTTTTGATTGATACACAAAATCCACTGGAGGTGGCCGGAATTATGAACTATATTGTGAAAAATAATGAGGTACAACAACAGTTGATTGAAGGTCAGTCTATTCGTTTAGGGGATTTTGCTTATGAGCAGATAAAGGATAGATTTGAGGAATTATTGAAGGAGTTCTTACGAGGAGAAAAGAATGAAAAAGATAGCATTAATTAATCAAAGATATGGCTTAGAAGTGAATGGTGGGTCAGAATTATACACTCGGATGATTGCAGAAAAGCTAAGTGAGAAATATGACGTTGAGGTTTTGACATCCTGTGCAGTAGATTATGTTACTTGGAAGAATCAATATAAACCGGGAGTATCAGAAGTAAATGGCATTAAGGTTCGGAGATTCCCTACGCATCATGAAAGACAGCCCAAAGTATTTACAGCCTTGGATATTGACATGCATTTAACGCTGGATATTCCTGCGGAAAAGGCAGAAAAGTGGATTGAAGAGATGGGGCCGTATGTGCCGGATCTGATTGAGTATCTGAAAGAACATAAAGAAGAGTACGATGTTGTGATCGTTGTAACTTATCTATACTATCAGGCAGTCAAGAGTATTCCGGTTGTGGCAGATCGACTGATTTTTATACCGACGGCTCATCAGGAACCATATTTGCATTTTAGGTTATATGAGCCAAACTTTAAAATGCCAAAGGCATATGTATTCTTAACAGATGAGGAGCGCAGACTGGTACAGAACCAGTTCCATGTGGAAAATATTAAGAATGATGTAATGGGTGTGGGAATAGACGTCCCGGCCGATATTGATAGCAGTAGTTTTAAGAAGAAATATGGCTTGGAACGATATATTGTATATGTGGGTAGAATTGATTATGGTAAAGACTGCCATAAGATGTTTCAGTATTTTTTGGAATATAAGAAGCGGAATCAGGATGATTTGAAATTAGTGTTGATGGGAAAAGCTGTTATGAAGATTCCAAAGCACGAGGATATTATCAGTCTTGGGTTTGTGAGTGATGAGGATAAATTCAACGGTATTCAAGGAGCGGAGGCTCTGATTTTGCCATCTAAGTATGAAAGCTTGTCTATTTCGGTATTGGAAGCAATGGAGCTGAGACGAGCAGTGTTGGTAAATGGGATATGTGATGTGTTAAAAGGTCATTGTACAAAGAGTAATGGCGGTTTGTACTATACGAATTATTTTGAATTTGAGGGTTGCCTTCGCCATCTTAAAGAACACCCAGACATATGGAAGCAAATGGGCGAAAATGGATATCAGTATGTAAATACATACTTTAAGTGGGATATTATTATGGAGAAATTTGATCGTATCATTGCATATGTATCTGAAAATAAGGAGGATACCCGTGAGTAAACAAGTTCTGAAAAAGCATCTGTTATCTGGCATAGATTATATAGTTGTTATGGGGCTGGTAATAATTGGGTTATTGTTTGTTTTACAGCTATGGCGGGCAGATCTGGCCAAATATCCATTGCAATATGGGCAGGGAGATGATATGACTGCAGCCATGACAATAAAGACGATTCAGGAAGAAGGGTGGTTCTATACAAATCCTCTGCTTGGAGCACCAAATGTACAAGGAACAAATTCCTATGATGCAACTACGGGAGAAGTGCTTTTGAACCTTCTGGAGAAAATATGTGTAATGGTTACAAATAATTGGGTATTAGCATTAAACATATTTTATTTACTGGGATATGTATTGGTGGCATGGTCGGCATATTTTGTATTAAAACATCTGGGAATATCAAGATGGACAGGAATGTTGGGAGCGGTTTTGTATGCGTTTCTTCCATATCATTTTTTCCGTAATATAGGACACTTATATCTGAGTGAGTATTTTATGGTTCCGCTTATGGTATATTATGTAGTGTTGTTTATGAGAGGGGAGACTGTCTGGAAGAAGGAAAATGGACGATGGCTGACTTGGAAGAATGTCGGACATGTATTGATTTTCGGTTGTATGGGGTTGACAGGAGTTTATTATGCATATTTTGCATGCTTTTTTCTGTGTGTCAGTATAGGGTACAAATTATTGAATCAGATATCATGGAAGCGGTGCAGACAGGAACTGGCCGGAATAGGGATGATTGCAGTCAGTCTGATATTGGCGGTTAGCCCATCCTTGATATACTGGCTTCAAAACGGTCGGAATTCAGAGGCGGTTGAACGCTCTGCGGCTGGAGCGGAGATCTATTCTATGAAACTGGTTCAACTGATATTGCCGATATCCGGACATCGCATATCAAAGCTGGCAGATTTGCGTTCTGCTTATGATAGTTTTTTACTGTCAAATGAGAATACTACGGTATCACTTGGATTGATTATGTCAATTGGATTTTTGATATTATTGTTTTCTTTATTTATAGTAAGAAAACAAAAGGAAAATTATGAGGATATAAGAAAACTTTCTGTTCTGAATCTGGCGGCACTTTTGATTGGAACCGTCGGAAGTTTCTCGAGTATAATCGGATTTTTGTTTAGTTTAATTCGTTGCTATAACCGTATTTGCATATATATTGCTATGTTTTCCGTTATTACAATATGCTTAATATTAGACAGAATCTTTGATAAATGGAAGGCAGAGAAGAATAAAAAAATTCTGCAGTACATTGTGCCGGCAGTATTGCTGTGTATTGGAATATGGGATCAGACATCACCGGCATTTGTTCCGAATTATGATGGTATAAAGGCGGATTATGATAGTGATGAAGCATTTGTGAAGCAAATTGAAAATATGCAGCCGGAAGGGATGATTTTTCAAATGCCATATGTTGTATATCCGGAACAGGGGGCAGTGAATAATATGGTTGATTATTCTCATCTAAGAGGATATTTGCACTCTGATACATTACGTTGGTCCTATTGTGCGGTAAAAGGAAGAGAGGCCGATCAATGGCAGAGACAGATATCGCAAAAAACATTAGAGGAACAGCTAGTGTTAATGCGGGAACAGGGATTTACAGGTATCTATATTGACACATATGCATATACAGCGGATGAGTTATCTATACTACAGGCAGAACTGAAAAATGAGGTCGGGGACGTATCTCTTGTGAGTGAGAATGGTAGATTATGGTTTTATATATTAAATGAATAAATTTTAAGAAAGAAATGAAAGAACAGATACTACAGGAAAACAAAAAAAGAATATTGATATGGCTGGGAATTATAGTGTTTTGGGGCTTGTATTACTGGGTGGTAATACAAAGCAGCTATACAGCCGATGACCGGTTAAATGCTACTGTAGCAGGTGTCAATTATATGAATGATTCGGTTTGGGCATTAACGGGACGGCAATTTGGAGAGTGGATACGTGCGGGACGATTTTTTCCTTTTGCAAATTATACATATCTGCTGTTTGCATATATTCCGTCAAGGGCTTGTTATAAAGCATTGTTGATAGGATCACTTTTTTTGAGCAGTCTCCTATTGGCGCGGGTGGTAATAAAAGTATCCGGTTCCAGAGAATTTGGGGACATATTGATGATGGTAATACCACTATGTATGCAGTTGACCGGAGAATTCGGAAGTGCTTTATATTGTTATCAAATGCTGGTTCAGTTGACATGGATATGGATCTGTCTATCCTTGCTTAGTGCATTAAAGGTTGCGGATATAGATCGTCGGAAGGAAGTTGATAGAAAAAAAAGGGTAGGATATAAGGTAGTTGGAGGTTTGACATTAATCCTGGCACTTGGAACCTATGAGGTAGCATTTGTCTTGGCGGTATTTGCGTTTGTGGTAGTATGGGCTTATACGGGCAATATAAAACATACGCTTCGGACATTGATTCCACAGTTTATTGGATTTGGCATAATATTAATGGTAAATATAGGATTACGTCTGGGAGTGAGAGGAACCGGATATACAGGTATAACTATACATTTTTCAATACATGATGTTGTAGTGACATTTCTTAAACAATTATGGTCAACGATACCGTTAGCCAGATTTTGTTCCAGAACATTGTTGTATGGTGTTCCCTATGGAAAATGGGATCTTTTAAGACATCTAAAATGGACGGATATTTTACTGATAGGCATTATGGTGAGCCTTCTGTTGTATATGAACAACCGCTTGTTTGCTCAGGCACAGAAGGTGAAAAAGAAACAGTGGATTTTAATAATAGGATTGTTAATTATGCTTCTGCCGCCAATACTAATCTCTATATCAGCAAAGTATCAAGCAGTATTAGATTGGGGAATAGGACATATTACAACGCTAATACAGAGTTTGGGGTTGGCAGTAACAATATTAGCCGGAATCTTGTTGGTTACGAAGAGTAAACCGAGAATTGGACATGGCATTATAGTGGGATTGATTATACTGAATATTCCGATTGTACTGATGCAGGAGATGGAGGCGCGTACATCCGTTGATATTGAAAATTTGTATTATCGGTATCCGTACGAAAATATACAGAATGCAGGAAATATGGGGATATTTGATGTGGTTGATCAGCAGGAGCCGGTTGTGCTGATGAGCGATTATTATTTTGACAGGGAAGAGGTTGATACATTTTATGCACTGGCGGCAAAAAAGAAATTGAACATCTTGAATCAGCAAACAGCGGAAGCGGAGAGACCGGATATAGCCTGGTATGTTTGGAGCTATGCGGATCAGACAAATGGATGTGTGGTGCTGGGGCAGGATGGGCAATTGGATGGCGAACAAAAGGTACAGAGGGTATATCTATATATAAATGATAGTGATGTGGATAATGTGGCTTATATAAAGGAGGGGGAGTGGCAGACGTTAGATTTGACAACTCAGAAAAAGGTAAAGGAGGCAGAAGAGGGTGTCATATATGAATTGGTACTTGCAGATATAGATGTGACGACTATAAAGGTTTTAAAAACAGAGTGATGATAAATGTTACAGAATTATTAAAATGGGATTTACATGTTGTGACGTATGGTGTAAAATAATAGGGATTATGATTAGGAAATATAAGGAGGTAGAAAGATGAAGGTTGTATTGCTTGCCGGAGGATTCGGTACAAGAATCAGTGAAGAGAGTTATCTGAAGCCAAAGCCAATGGTAGAGATCGGGGGAAAGCCGATACTTTGGCATATTATGAAGTACTATTCTTCTTTTGGATATAATGAGTTCATTATTTGCTGTGGATATAAGCAGCATGTTATTAAGGAGTGGTTTGCGGATTATTATCTGCATACAAGTGACATTACCTTTGATTTTGCAAATAATGGAGCGATGGAGGTTCATAAGTCCTATACGGATCCATGGAAGGTAACATTGGTAGATACCGGTTTGAACACGATGACCGGTGGTCGAGTAAAACGGATTCAGAAGTATGTAGGTGATGAACCGTTTATGCTGACTTACGGAGATGGAGTATCAAATGTAAATATTGATGAATTGGTGAAGTTTCATCAGTCTCACGGCAAGATTGCTACGATGACAGCGGTGAATGTCGGACAGCAGTTTGGTGTTCTGGATATTGATTCGGAAGGAACGATTCATAAGTTCCGTGAGAAGCAGGATCGGGATGGTAGTGTAATCAATGGAGGATATATGGTATTAAACCCAGAAGTGTTTGATTATATCGAAGGCGATAGTACCGTATTTGAGAAGGCACCATTAGAGCAACTCGCAAGCGAAGGACAACTGAAGGCATACTTTCATGACGGATTCTGGAAGTGTATGGATACAACCAGAGACAAGAATCAGTTGGAAGAAATGATTGCCGATGGCAGAGCCCCTTGGAAGGTGTGGGAGGACTAAAGAATGGAAACATGTGGTTTGAACCTTGAATTTTATAAGGGAAAGAAAGTGTTATTGACCGGACATACCGGATTTAAAGGATCATGGATGAGTCGGGTGCTTGTAAATGCAGGAGCGATTCTGACCGGTTATTCCCTGAATCCGCCAACGACACCGAATTTGTTTTCTATGGCAGATGTAGAGCACAGGATGACATCTGTGATCGGAGATATTCGGGATCTGGATCACTTAAAGCAGGTGTTTGAACAGGCACAGCCGGAGATTGTGATTCATATGGCGGCACAGCCAATCGTGCGGGATTCCTATAAGAATCCGGTATATACCTATGAGACGAATGTCATGGGAACGGTAAATGTTCTGGAGTGTATTCGGTTGAATGATTGTGTGAAATCATTTGTGAATGTAACGACGGATAAGGTTTATAAGAATAATGAATGGGCATGGGGATATCGTGAAAACGAGCCGTTAGATGGATATGATCCATATTCGAATAGTAAATCCTGTTCGGAACTGGTGACACATAGCTATAAGAACTCTTTCTTTGGAGATGGAAGGGTTGCAATCTCTACCTCCAGAGCCGGTAATGTGATTGGCGGCGGTGATTTTGCGAATGATCGAATTATACCGGACTGCGTTCGGGCAGCACAGAAGAAAGAAGATATGGTTGTACGGAATCCGCATTCTACCCGGCCATATCAGCATGTACTGGAGCCTGTCATGGCATATCTGATGATAGCAGAGCGTCAGTATGAAGATGGAAGTTTTGCAGACTATTATAATGTAGGACCGGATGATCTGGACTGTGTAACGACCGGAGATATTGTAACGATGTTCTGCGAGAAATGGGGAGAAGGTCTCAAATGGATCAACAAGTATGACGGTGGACCTCATGAAGCGAACTTCCTAAAGTTAGACTGCTCAAAGTTAAAGACAACCTTTGGATGGAAACCGCGCTGGAATGTAGCGGAAGCATTGGACAAGGTTGTAGAGTGGACGAAGGTGTATTTTGCAGATGGTGATATACCGGCGATTATGGATAAGCAGATTGCAGAGTATAATAATATAAATTTATAAGGAGAAAAAAGATGTTTGAGAATATGACAGAGGATCAGGCAAAGAAGCAGATATTAGATATGGTGGCAGATTATTGTGATACCTATCACAATAAAAAGGGGCCGTTTAAGGAAGGAGATCGAATTCCGTATGCATCTCGTGTATATGACCATGAAGAAATGTGTAATCTGGTAGACAGTGCACTGGAGTTCTGGTTAACTGCCGGACGGTACACGGATGAGTTTGAAAAGAAATTTGCAGATTACTTAGGAGTAAAGTACTGTTCTTTAGTAAACTCCGGATCTTCTGCAAATCTGAATGCATTTATGGCACTGACCTCTCCATTGTTGGGTGATCGTGCAATCCGGAGAGGGGATGAGGTCATTACCGTAGCTGCCGGCTTCCCAACGACAGTAGCTCCTGTGATTCAGTATGGTGCGATTCCGGTATTCGTAGACGTAACGATTCCACAGTATAATATCGATGTAACAAAGCTGGAGGAAGCATATTCCGATAAGACAAAGGCAGTGATGGTTGCCCATACACTGGGGAATCCATTTGATCTGAAGGCAGTGAAAGCATTCTGTGATAAACACGGACTGTGGCTGGTAGAGGATAACTGCGATGCGTTAGGTTCCAAGTATATCATAGATGGAGAAGAAAAGTTCACGGGTACGATCGGTGATATTGGTACATCCAGCTTTTACCCTCCACATCATATGACGATGGGCGAAGGCGGAGCTGTTTATACAAACAATGCACTGCTCAATAAGTGTATTCGTTCCTTCCGTGACTGGGGACGCGACTGTGTCTGCCCATCCGGACATGATAACCTGTGTGGACACCGGTTTGACAAGCAGTATGGAGAGCTTCCGTTAGGATATGATCATAAGTATGTATATTCTCATTTTGGATATAACTTAAAGGCAACAGATATGCAGGCAGCAGTTGGGTGTGCACAGATTGTGAAGTTCCCGGGATTTGTAGAACGTCGTCGTCATAACTTTGATCGACTGAAGGCAGCACTGGCCGGTACAGAGGATAAATTGATTCTGCCGGAACCATGTGAAAACTCGATTCCGAGCTGGTTTGGATTCTTGATCACTTGTAAGGAAGGGGTAGATCGGAATCATGTGGTTCAGTATGTGGAGCAGCATGGCGTACAGACACGTATGTTGTTTGCGGGCAATCTGATCAAGCATCCTTGCTTTGATGAAATGCGGAAGTCAGGAAAAGGATATAGAATCGTCGGCGATTTAACAAATACAGATCGTATTATGAACGAAACGTTCTGGGTGGGTGTATATCCGGGTATGACAGACGAGATGATCGACTACATGGCAAAGACAATTAAAGAAGCACTTCAGTAATAGAAAGAAGTAAAGGGTTTCAACATGAATGAGACGGAAGAAAAGAAAACAGAAGCAGATAAGCCGAAAAAAGGCTTATCTGCTGTTTGGCAGTTTATAAAGTTTGGACTGGTTGGTGTATCCAATACAGTAGTATCCTATGTCACATATTCGCTGACATATTACTGGATACTGGGTGCATCGACGATGACAGATGATATAAAGGTACAGATTGCAAATGTCGTTGGCTTTGTGATCAGTGTGTTAAATGCTTATATCTGGCAGAGTAAATTTGTGTTTAAGGAACAGGAAGGTGGAGAGCACCGGGTATGGTGGAAGGTTTTGATTAAGACCTATATATCTTATGCATTTTCTGGTTTATTCCTGACAGCAGTGTTGCTGGCACTTTGGCTGAAGGTCGTGCATATCGAACAGTATCTGGGTGGAGTGGCACAGTGGCTGACAGGTTTTGGACTGCAGTTATCCGCTACGGATGTGGCGGTATCACTGGCACCGTTTCTGAATATGGTCGTTACGATACCAATTAACTTTTGTATTAATAAGTTCTGGGCATACAGACAAAAAGAAAAGAAACAGATAGAGGTAGAAGAGGAATAGGAATATGAAAAAGACAGTTAGTATATTGATTCCATGCTACAATGAAGAAGAAAATGTCGGTCCGATGAGTGAGGCGATTGTGAATTTATTTGAAAATGAGTTGACACAGTATAATTATGAGCTGGTATTCATTGATAATGATTCCCATGATAAGACAAGAGAGTTACTGCGGGAGATTTGCAGCAAAAATTCCAATATTAAGGCAATCTTCAATGCAAAGAACTTTGGACAGTTTAATTCGCCGTATTATGGAATTCTTCAGACAACCGGTGATTGTACGATATCTATGGTGTGTGATTTTCAGGATCCGATTGAACTGATACCGAAGTACCTGCAGGAGTGGGAGAACGGCTATAAGATTGTAATCGGTATTAAGACGAGCAGTAAGGAAAGCAAGATTATGTATTTCCTGCGAAGTGTTTACTATAAGATGATCAAGAAGTTCTCAGATGTGGAACAGATTGAACACTTTACCGGTTCCGGTCTGTATGACCGGGAGTTTGTGGAAGTATTGAGAAATCTAAAGGATCCGAAACCATTTTTAAGAGGAATAGTGGCGGAGCTCGGTTTCCGAAGAAAAGAAATTCCATATGAACAACCACAGAGAAGGGCGGGAAAGACACATAATAACTTTTATACCCTGTATGATGCAGCGATGCTGAGTATTACCTCATATACAAAGATAGGATTACGACTGGCTACCTTTGTAGGATGCGGTGTTGGAATGATCAGTTTGCTGGTAGCATTGGTTTATTTGATCTTGAAACTGGTAATGTGGAATCAGTTCCAGGCAGGTATGGCACCGATTTTGATTGGTATGTGTTTCCTAGGAGCGTTGCAGTTGTTCTTTATAGGACTGCTGGGAGAATATATACTAAGTATTAATGAACGTGTTATGAATCGACCATTAGTAGTAGAAGAAGAAAGAATTAACTTTGAACACAAGGAGATGTAGAAATGAAGCAGCGGCTTGCAGATTATATTGCAGATTTTTTAGTGGAACATGGAGTGACAGATTGTTTTAGTGTCGTTGGCGGTGGTGCTATGCATTTAAATGATGCATTCGGACATAAAGAGGGACTCAAAGTGACCTATAATCATCACGAACAGGCGTGCGCAATAGCAGCAGAGGCATATGCCAGATTAGATAATCGTATAGCTGCTGTATGTGTAACGACAGGACCGGGAGGAACAAATGCAATCACCGGAGTAGTAGGCGGATGGCTGGATTCCATTCCGATGTTTATTATATCCGGTCAGGTCCGATATGATACGACAGCGAGATATGCCAGTCAGTTTACCGATGGGCTGCCACTTCGGGCAGTTGGCGATCAGGAGTATGATATTGTAAAGTCTGTAGAGCCGATGTGTAAGTATGCAACTATGATAGAGGATCCGAAGCAGATTCGGTATGCACTGGAAAAAGGATGGCATCTGGCAACAACCGGACGTCCTGGACCGGTTTGGATCGATGTGCCGGTAAATTTCCAGGGAGGATATATAGAAACAGAAGAACTGGAAGGATATGATCCAACGGAGGATGACAGCAAGCTTCCACCACATGTAACGGTGGAAACTGTTAAGACCATTATTGAAAAAATACGGAAAGCAAAGAGACCGGTCATCTATGCAGGAGGCGGTATTCGACTGTCAGGTGGCTTTGAGGAATTCCGTAAGGCGATCGAGCAACTGAATGTTCCGGTTGCTACCTACTGGAATAGCGTCGATGTGATCGAGGATGAGCATCCGTTATATGTAGGACGTGGCGGTAATATGGGTGATCGTGCCGGAAACTTTGCCGTACAGAATGCAGATCTGCTTCTGACGATTGGAACCAGAATCTCTATTCGGCAGACGGGATACAGTTTTCATACCTGGGCAAGAGAGGCCGAGGTTATTATGGTTGATATTGATGCTGCTGAGATGAAGAAGCATACCATTCATGTGGATATGCCGGTGTGGGCAGATGCAAAAGATTTTCTGACGGTTATGAACCAGTGTTTGCGAGAGGAGTCCGGTAAGGTATTTCAGGGGCAGGAATGGCTGGATATTTGTCAAAACTGGAAGCACAAGTATCCGGTAACATTAAAACGTCACTGGGATGAAAATGACGGATATGCGAATGTATTTGCTTTTATCCGGCATTTAAGCAGTTCTCTGCCGGAAGGAAGTCTCACGGCGGTATCAAATGGAGCATGCTGTGTAGTGGGACATCAGGATTATATGATAAAGAAGGGAACCAGATTTATCATAAACAGTGCGATTGCAAGTATGGGATATGGATTGCCGGCAGCGATTGGTTTATGTATAGCCGGAGGTCGAAGAGAAACCATTTGTCTGGAGGGAGATGGATCCATTATGATGAATCTTCAGGAACTTCAGACGATTATAACAAATCAGCTCCCGATAAAAATATTCCTGATTAATAATGATGGATACCATTCCATTCGTTTGACACAGAATAACTTATTTAAAGAACATTGCAAGGTGGGAATCGGTCCGGAGTCAAAGGATCTGTCCTTCCCTGAATACAAAAAGATAGCAGAGGCGTTTGGCTATCCATATTATAGTGCACATAGCAATGATGAGATGAAGGAAGTTGTTGCGGAAGTATTAGCACAGCCGGGATTTGCATTCTGTGAGATCTTTACAAATACGACACAGGTATGGGAACCAAAGAGCAGTACGAAGCGGTTACCGGATGGTACACTGGTAAGTCCGCCTTTAGAGGATCTGGCACCATTCTTACCGAGGGAAGAAGTACTGGAGAATCTATATATTAAACCTGTAGAAGAAGAGTAAGTGAGACGGATTAGGATTCAAGGAGATATCGAATGGGAAAAATAAGTTTGTTAGACTGTACCCTGCGAGATGGTGGGTATGTAAATGACTGGCAGTTCGGAGAGGATACCATTAAAGGATTTGGACGTAAGATTGTTCAGACCGGTATAGAGATGTTTGAAGTAGGCTTTATAAAAGGAGATACCTATGATAAAAATCGATCTGTATTTCCGGATATTCAGTCTATGTCGGCTATGATTCAGCCAAAGGCAAAGTCTATGACTTATGTCGGAATGCTGGATATGAGTGCCCCGATTCCGATGGAACGTCTGGTTCCATGCGATGGAACATCCATCGATGGTATTCGTGTGATTTTCAAAAAAGATAAGATGGATGAAGCGTATGAGTATTGTAAGTATATTCAGGAATTAGGGTATTTGCTCTTTGTGAATTTCGTTGGAACAGATCTGTATACAGATAAAGAGTTTATTGAAGCAATTGAGCGGTTCAATGTGCTTCAGCCATATGCTATGACCATAGTGGATACCTTCGGGTTGATTAAACGGAAGCAGTTTTTACGTCTGGCATATTTGGCGGATAATAATATGGCAGAGGGAATTACGCTGTGCTATCATGCACACAATAATTTGCAGCAGGCATTTGGAAATGCGGAAGCACTGGTGGAACTGAATTTGAAGCGGGATATCTGTATAGATGCCTGTGTATTCGGTATGGGAAGAGGAGCCGGGAATCTGAATCTTGAGCTTTTTGCAGAATATATGAATGAAAACTACAATACACACTATCGGATCGAGCCAATGTTAGAAATCATGGATGAATACCTGAATGATATCTATAAGAATCGTTTTTGGGGATATTCGTTACCGCTATATCTGTCTGCAAATGCGGGCTGTCATCCGAACTATGCGATCTATCTGGAGGAGAAGGATAGTCTGACGGTACGGTCGTTTAATGAACTTCTTCGGGGAATTCCAAAGGAGGATAAGGCGAAGTTCAGTAAGGAAAAGGCAGAGGCATACTATAGACAGTATCAGGAAAACTTCATAGATGATCGTGAAACGATTGCGGAGCTGTCTACAAAGATGGCTGGGAAAAAGGTATTACTTTTGGCACCGGGAAAGAGTCTGACAGAGTATAAAGAGATGGTTCAGCAAGAGAGCAGACAGAAGGATACCATTGTTCTGGCAGTGAACTTTATGAGTGACGATTTTCCAATCGATTATATATTTAGCAGTAATATGCGGAGATATCATAAGATTCAGGGGAAGACAAGTATCCCATGCATCACAACTTCGAATATGAAGGAAGCTGAGGATAGTGCATATGTGGTGAACTTTGCAAGCTATACATCTGCAGAGCCGGATATTATCGATAATTCCGGACTTATGGCGCTGAAGCTTTTGATTGAACTGGGTATAAAAGAGGTTCGGATCGCCGGTATGGATGGATATTCCGGCATGAAGAGCAATGACTATTATGATCGAAAGCTGGATTATGATTTTTCAGAAGAAGCAGAGAATAGGAATCGTTTAATTGCAGATGAACTGGATGGAATTAAGCGGAAGATCCATATTGAGTTTCTGACGCCAACACACTATGAAACAGTAAGATAGAAACAACATGAGAGGAATCAGATATGGCAAGAGTAGTAACATTTGGAGAGATTATGCTTCGCCTGGCACCGGAGGGCTATTATCGATTTGTGCAGGCTGAGAATTTTGGAGCAACTTATGGTGGCGCTGAGGCAAATGTAGCAGTATCTCTGGCAAATTACGGAATTGATACTGCATTTGTGACGAAGCTGCCGACTCATCAGATCGGAACAGCTGCGGTAAATGCAGTTCGCAGATATGGAGTAGATACCCAGTATATTGAACGCGGTGGTGATCGTGTCGGAATTTACTATCTGGAGAAAGGTGCGAGTCAGCGTCCATCACTTGTGATTTATGACCGGGCACATTCCTCGATTCAAGAGGCAGAAGAAAGCGATTTTGACTGGAAGAAAATCTTTCAGGGAGCAGAGTGGTTTCATTTTACGGGAATTACACCTGCTTTAGGAGAAAATGTAGCCGGGATCTGTCTGCAGGCCTGCAAGGAAGCGAAGAAACAGGGATTAAAGATCAGTTGCGATCTGAATTATCGTAAGAAACTTTGGACAAAGGAAGAGGCTGGACGAACGATGGGACAGCTGATGGAATATATCGATGTGGTGATTGCAAATGAAGAGGATGCAGCAGATGTATTTGGAATCAAAGCGGATGATACGGATGTTACAACCGGAAAGTTAAACGAATCCGGCTATCAGCAGGTAGCTGCAACTTTGTATGAAAGATTCCATTTGAAGCAGGTAGCAATTACCTTACGTACTTCTATTAGTGCATCGGATAATCAGTGGGCAGCACTTTTATATGATGGCACCGCTTATTATCATAGTAAGAATTATCCGATTCATATCGTAGACCGGGTCGGTGGCGGCGATTCCTTCGGAGCAGGGTTGATTTACGCAAATCTACAAGGATATGCCGGTCAGGATGCCATTGAGTTTGCGGTAGCAGCCAGTTGCTTAAAGCATAGCATAGAAGGTGACTTTAATCAGGTATCGGTGGAAGAAGTGAAGAAACTGGCAGAGGGCGACGGATCTGGTCGGGTTAGCCGTTAGGAGGTTCTATGAAACGTGTGATTATAACGGGAGCCACAGGTTCTATTGGAACTGCATTGATACAGGAGTGTATTCGTGCGGGGATAGAGGTGTTGGTATTTACCAGACAAGGATCGAAGAGAAACAAGAATATACCAAAGCATCCGCTGGTAGAGTGTATAAACTGTGCATTGGACGAGTTGGCAACCGTACAGAATCAGACAGGTAAGGAATATGATGTATTCTATCACTTTGCCTGGGAGGGTACGACAGGAACTGCCCGCAATGATATGTTTTTACAGAATCGAAATGTACAGTATGCACTTGATGCGGTGGGCGCGGCAAAACGCTTTGGCTGCCATACATTTGTAGGGGCGGGATCACAGGCTGAGTATGGCCGCGTAGAAGGAAAACTAAGATCGGATACACCGGCATTCCCGGAAATGGGATATGGCATGGGAAAACTTTGTGCAGGTTTGATGACCAGGAGCTATGCACATCAGTTGGGAATGCAACATATATGGATGCGGATCTTAAGTATATATGGACCGCACGATGGAGAACAAAGCATGGTCATGTCTACGATCGTACGACTGCTGAGTGGAGAAGTACCGGAATTCACCAAAGGCGAGCAGATGTGGGATTATCTGTATAGCGGTGATGCAGCGGTTGCATTTCGTCTGGCCGGTGAAAGCGGTGTGGACGGAAAAACCTATGTGCTGGGTAGTGGACAGGCACAGCCGTTAAAGAACTATATTGAAACGATTCGAGATGTAGTGGCACCGGGAGCGGAACTGGCGATGGGAGCTGTGCCATATGGAGAAAGACAGGTCATGTATTTGTGTGCTGATATAGAGGAACTGAGGCAGGATACAGGCTATGAACCGATGATAAGCTTTGAAGACGGTATCAGAAAAACATTGGAATGGTATCGGAAGGTAAAATGAGGAATTATAAATGAAACCACAGAAAAAGATTGCAGTTCTATTGGGAATAATTATTTTGGGGTATATAGTATATGGAATATATTCCTATATTGTAAGGTGTATACTGAAGATGGATTATCCGAATGGGACCTTTTTATTTAATTCTGTAGATCAGTATATGGATTTTTTTAATGTAAACTTTATGGTTCATGAGTGGAATCCGTATATTGAATACTATTCTTCTTATCCGCCGTTGGCATTGCTCTTGGCGTATCCGTTTTCCCTAATGGCAGATTATGCTTCATATGAATATCCACCTTTGGATATCGTTTATACATTGCCGGCAAAGATATCATTCGGATTGTTTGTAGGGATTTTTACATTACTGATAGTTTGGTTCGTTAATCTATATTTAAAACGGGCAAAGGTGATAAAGAATCCGTGGATAAGATGGATAGTATCGATTGGATTAACAATTACTGCACCGTATTTGTTTATGGTAGATCGGGGAAACTATTTGATCATTACCATTATTTTAATGCTGGCGTTCATATATTTCTATGAAGATCATGAGTATGTGTCTGCTATCTTTCTGGGACTGGCTATTGCATTGAAGATATATCCGATGTTTTTATTCCTGCTGTTGTTTATTGATAAACGGTGGAAAAGCATGGGACTGGCGACGATCGTAGGTGGTGGAGTGACCGTATTGACATTTCCGCTTTTTCACGGAGGAATATGGCAGAATATCAGAGAATTTGGAGCAGCATTATTAGCCTTTGGCGGCGGGTATGTCGAAGAGTATTCTAATGTATACTTTTGTACAGGGTTAACATCGCTATTACGAATGCCGTTTATGATATGGAATGATTGTAAAATACCGGAGTCAATTCCTTTAATGAAGATCTATGTATTTGGAGGAACGGCACTTGTACTGTGGAGTGTATGGAATTTGAGAAAAGAACAACGCTTTTGGAAGAAGATACTGATACTCCTTTGCCTGATGGTATTTTTAACACCAAGTTCTTATATGTACAATTTAATGTATTTCTTGCCTGCAACATTACTTCTTTTGGTGGCAGATGATGGAGGCAGCAAGAAGACGGATATCTGTTATTTAGTATTAATGGGGTTAATTCTGATACCGAAGGCGTATTATTACTTTATCCCGGAGCATTTTGTTGGAATTCAGACGATTCTTGACAGTTGTCTTTTATTAAGTATGGTTTTATTTTATAACATAGCAGACAAGGAGACAAGACGATGTTAATATATGTGTACATTATTATGATCATGATAGGAACGGGGTATTTGTGGTTATATCATAGCAAGGCCGCTAATATAGTAAGTAAGTATACCGGACCCGGAAGAGAGGCAGGGATTATATGTGTATTTGGAATTCTGGCATTTTTAAGTCTGTTAATTTTCCCGGAATTCAATTATGAGTATCCGCGATCATTGTTGCTTGGAATGGTATTAATGAATGTTGCATTTTATACTATGTACAAATACGCTGAACGAAAGCTGGAGCAGAAGTCGGCGATAGGCATATTTGCACCTGAAAAGCAGGAAAAAAGCTTCTGGGTTGGCTTATGTATTACAGTGGTGATCTGCACAGCATATTGTGTATTGATATCTTTTAAAACCATGCCTGCGGCTGAAGGATGGTATTCAGCATATGCCAGATTGATCAATGATGGATTGCTTCCATATAAGGATTTCGAATTGCTGTTCACACCATTATATGCATATATCATAGCATTTATTACTAAGATTTTTGGATATGATCTTTTTGTACTTAGAGTAGTAGGTGTTATACTTTTTGCAACATTATCCGCATTATTCTATGTAATCTATACCAAAATATTCCGGTCAGCCTATATAGGGTGTATAAGTGCAGTACTGTCTGCATTTTATATGCAGTCAGAGATTGTTCAAATATTCTATGATTATATCCGCTTTTTTGATCTTTGCGTATTGGTGACGGGAGTATGTTTGCTGGTATACTTAGAAGGAAGATTTAAAAAGAAACAATATTGGAAAACGTCTATTTTATTGGCGGGTATCTTTTCGGGAAGTGGTTTTTTGATCCGACAGAACAGCGGAGCTATTGTTATTGCGTTTATGATTGTTTTTTTGATAGGGATGCTGATTATATATTCTGATAAAAAACAACAGGTCATTCATTTGTTAATATATATAGTGGGGGTGGCTGTTCCGGTAATAGCCTGCGTTATATTTATGAAACAAAATGGAATGTTAGAGGCGTTTTTATCCAGTACAACAACGTCGGCAATAGCGGCAAAGGGTGGAATGGCAGCTATATTATTTGCGTGGATTCCAAGAGTAATGGGATACTGTGCTTCTGCGGCAGGTATGATAGCGTTAATTGGATTCGTGATATTAGTAAATTATCTGTTGAAGAAAAAATATGGAACAGATGAGAATACAGTAGTGTATCAGAGAATTCAGCTTATAGTTTTTGCAAGTGCAACATTTGTAGGTATTTTTGCATGCTATAAGATTATGCGGTTGTCAGCAGCATTTTCCAGTATGAGAGATGTGTTTATTCCGTTTGTGTCATTTATTATTGTATGTGCATTGTTTGTATATGAGGTTATAAGGGTTATATGGGGGCGGAAAGAACAGCCTGAGAAAAATCTGTGGAACTTGAAATTTATGGCGGTATTGGGACTTGCATTTGCTGTTAACTATGGATGTGGAACTTCAGCTTCCTTATCAGAAGGACAGACAGCTTTGGATGTGGGATTAATATTAGGTATTATTTTATATTTAGCCCAGCACAAATATGGAAAGCCGGTACAGATTACGGCTGTGCTGATTGCATTTTCAATGATAATGACAATCGTATCTTATAAGTATGAAACTCCTTATTCTTGGTGGAATCTAAAAGAGGGTGACTTACGAGAAGCGACGGAGGAACTGGAGGTTCCGAATGTAAGCCATATTAAGGTGTCAGAAGAAACAAAGAAAGCGATAGAGGGAATTGTAAGGGATATTCAAGAAAACTCTGAAGTAGAGGATACTATATTTGTATTTCCGCACGCACCTATTTTCTATGTGATGACAGATCGGTGGCCGGTGACATATTCATTAGTGCAGTGGTTTGATGTTGCCTCAGATGCATCATTAGAGGCAGATATGGAGACATTGGAAGAAAATATGCCGAAGGTAATTGTTCATATAGATGTGCCAAAAGATACAGTGAAGGCACATGAGGAATCTTTTAGGGATGGAGAGGTATCAGGTCTTCATGCGATGGATATTGAATTGAAAGCATTAGAGGCCGGACATTATTCACTGGTTAATCGATACGAACTACAGGATTATCCTGTAAGAGTATATGTACGAAATGATTGATTTTAAGTGGGAGAAAAGAATGAAAGTGTTTGGGCAGAAGAAGTACAAAAATCGGATATGTGAATATATAGTAGTCGGGATTTTGGTAATAGTGATGTTCTTTTGCTTTTACTACTCGGATTTGTCTTGTATTATGGACAATTCCATACTGATGATAAAGGCGATCGGTACCGGACATATAAGAGATATGTATGAGTTTTCCATTCAGAATTCACATTCTATATGGGCAATGAATTATGATATGTTACCCTGTTTGCTGATGGCGGCATGGAATATACCGATTCTGATAGCAGAACAATGTTTTGAATTGGATTATATGAACTCTACTTTGGCACATTTGTGGTGTAAAGGATTTTTAATTGTTGTTCTTGGACTGATTCTCTGGATGATGATTCAGATTTTGAAAACATATGGGAATAGTCAAAGAAATAGAACATGGATGATTTTGCTCTTTATGAGTAGTCTGTATATCCTTTTTCCGACTATGTATGCGGTGCAGATTGATGTGCTTTCGGTTCTGTTTATGTTAATAGGAATATGGAGATATCTGAAGCAGGATACAAGAGGATTCTTAATAGCCTTTGCTTTGGCGATACCAATGAAGCTTTTTGCTATTTTTCTGTTTATACCGATGTTATTACTACATGAAAAGAGAATTCCGCATTTGTTTGGAAAATTTCTGGCAGGATGTTCATTAACAATACTTATGAAGCTTTTATATAAAAGCAGTGTTGCATATACGTTTATGTCAAAAAGTTTGTCGTGGTATACAATTCGGGATTTGATTCAGGATAATATACAGCTTTGCTTTGGAGTCAGTCTGTTTTTAGTGCTTTATGTGGCGATAAATGTGTATTGCTATATTACACCATCGGGAGTAGAAATCAAGGATCAATATCGTGTATTATATCTGCCGGTGTTGATCTATGGCATGTTTGTAACACTGATTCCGATTCGGGTATACTGGGTTGCTCTTATGGCACCGTTTTTGATTTTACTGATAGTGGTAAATACTCGCTATTATAAGGTGAATGTATTAATAGAAAGTATTACAGGCGTTGCATTTGTTTTGACAGTGATGTTACGGGGAGATATCTTTGGAGAGAGTAATTTCTGGGTATCAAAAATGTTGTTTGGAAAACTATTTTCTTCTGATTTATTGAACTGTATGTATCTATCACCCGGAGACTGGCTGCAGAGCATGGGTATAGATGTTTATCTTCCGTTTTTGACGTCTGTTTATGTAGGAGGAATACTTGCACTATTGGTATTAAACCGACCGGGAAGATATGACCAGAAAGAGGAAACGGAACACAATATAACTTCTGGATATATATGGATGAGAATAGTCCTGATGCTGCTGATAATAGGAATCCCATTATATACGTACGGGAAGAAGCTGGATAATTGTCTGATAACAAATATGTCCGAAATAATTGACTTATCGGGAAATGATAAACTGACATTTCATAATTATCTGACAGAGCTATGTGGGATGGATGACCGTGAACTACTGGTATATCATGATGGAAGTCAAGGCATCGAGAACATGATAAATCCGGCTCTGTCAGTACATGTGATGGAACAGCCGATTGAATTTGATGAAAATGCACAGGTTACGTCGATACGATTCCGAATGGATGTGACGGAGAATATGCAACAGAATACAAGCTCTGTGCAGATTCAACTGATTGATAGTACAACAGGAGAGGTATTGGCGGATAAGGTGCTTGGAGCCAGTCTGATAAAAGAAAACGAAATACAGGAAATTAGGCTCAAACAGGTATCGGTGCTGGCAGACCGAAAGTATATCGTGCGTTTTACAGGTATACCCGGACATGAGATAGCCAGAAATCAGTATCCGCTATATCTTAGAACCTATTCGGATGAAAATAATACATTAGCTCCGGCTTTCTGGAATGGGACAGAACAGGACTATAGTATTCTGTTAGAAGTGAGAGGAAGATAGATTATGGGAATCAGTGTAATGCTGCTGGCATATAAAGAAGAAGAAAACCTTCGAGTGCTTTGCCCCCAGATCATAGAGGTTATGAATAGAATCGGTGAGGAGTATGAAATTAATGTGATTGATACGAAGGAACCGTTGGATCATACATCGGACTATTGTAGGGAAATAGGTATCAATTACTATAATCAGGAGGAACCGGGCTTTGGAGGTGCTTATCGGAAGGGCATTGAAGTAGCAAATATGGATAAGCTGTTAGCGTTGGATAGTGATGGGTCGCATAGCCCGGAGTATATATCGGCTATATATGAGAAGTTTATGGAGGGATATGATGTAGTAATTGGCAGTCGTTATATAGAAGGGGGGCATACAGAGGATGCAAAAATTTCTCAGGTAATGTCCCGACTGCTAAATACGGTATATAGGATATGCTTAGGAATTCGTGCAAAAGATATTTCAACGAACTACAGGCTGTATCATACAGAACAGTTGAAAGGTTTGAAACTGTCTTGTGTAAACTATGATATTTTGGAGGAGATTCTTTTAAAATTGAAAATTCTGGTAGGTAAAGGAGAATTTAGAATCGGAGAATGTCCGATATCGTTTAGCAAGCGATTATATGGGGAGTCGAAGAGACAATTGATTCCATTTATTGTGAGTTATATCAAAACACTGTTTCGACTATGGAAAATGAGAATAGAATATAAATCTTAAAAGTTTTGTAACTTGTATTTATTGGCATTTTATTGTAATATAATAAATAATGTTTGCTAGGAGGATAGGTATGAAGAGAACAGCTTTAATCATGGCCGGCGGACGTGGAGAGCGGTTTTGGCCAAAGAGTCGAAAAAATCTGCCAAAGCAGTTTTTATCACTAACAGGCGATGGCAAGACAATGATCCAGTTGACAGTCGAGCGGATTTTACCGTTAGTTGATATGGAAGATATCTATATTGCTACAAATCGGGATTATAAAACATTGGTTCGGGAACAACTTCCGGATTTGCCTGAGGAGAATATCTTATGTGAGCCGATTGGAAGAAATACGGCACCGTGTATTGGATTAGGAGCAATTCATATATCAAAAAAATATGATGATGCAGTTATGATGGTTCTGCCATCTGATCATTTGATTAAATATAATCAGATGTTTGTGAATACCTTGCGACAGGGATGTGAGTTGGCGGAGAAGGGACCAAATCTGGTTACAATCGGTATCACACCAGACTATCCCGAGACCGGATATGGATATATTAAGTTTATTCCGGAAGAGGCGGATGGTGCAGCATATGCAGTAGATCGGTTCGTAGAAAAGCCAAGTCTGGAAGTGGCGAAAGAATACTTAGCCACAGAGCAGTATTTGTGGAATAGCGGTATGTTCATGTGGAAGGTATCTACCATTTTAGATAATTTGAAACAGTTTATGCCAAGTATTTATAATGGTTTACAGATTATCAAGGCCGCCATTGGTACTGAGGATGCAGATACAGTATTAGAAACGGAGTTTACAGCGTTTCCATCGGAGTCTATTGATTATGGAATTATGGAAAAGGCAAAGAATATTTATATTCTTCCTGGAACCTTTGGATGGGATGATGTAGGTTCATGGCTGGCAGTTGGAAGAATTCGTAAATCAAATGAGCAGGGAAATGTAGTAAACGGTAATATTATCACCATTGGAACAAAGAATTGTATCATAGAGGGCGGACAAAAGCTGATTGCTACAGTTGGTCTTGAAGACCTGATTATTGTTGATACAGAAGATGCAACTTTAATCTGTGATAAGAACAGTGCCGGAGATATCAAGAAGGTATTGGAAAACCTAAAGATATGTAACCGGGATGAATATATATAATAAAAGGAGTAAATTATGAAAAATGCATTAATTACCGGTATTACCGGACAGGATGGCTCTTATTTAGCAGAGTTGTTATTGGAGAAAGGATACAACGTATACGGTATCATGCGTCGGAAGAGTGTGGTAGATTATGGTAATGTGGATCATATCAAGGATAAGATTCATTTTATCTATGCAGATATGACAGATGTTGTATCACTGATGAATGCCATGAAAATTTCAGATGCAGATGAGGTATACAACTTAGCTGCACAGTCCTTTGTAGCTACCAGCTGGGAACAGCCATTGGCAACAGCTGATATTGATGCACTGGGTGTAACGAATATGCTGGAGGCGATTCGTAATGTGAAGCCAAGTGCTCATTTCTATCAGGCGTCTACTTCAGAAATGTTTGGTCTGGTACAGGAAATGCCTCAGACAGAGAAGACACCATTCTATCCGAGAAGCCCATATGGTGTAGCAAAGTTATATGGTCATTGGATTACAAAGAATTATAGAGAAAGCTATAATCTGTTTGCATGTAGCGGTATCTTGTTCAATCATGAAAGTGAGCGTCGTGGTAAGGAGTTTGTAACCCGTAAGATTACCTATTCCGTAGCACGTATTAAGCAGGGCGTACAGGATCATATCGAACTGGGAAATCTGGATTCAAAGCGCGACTGGGGACATTCTAAGGATTATGTAAAGGCTATGTGGCTGATGCTTCAGCAGGATACTCCGGATGATTATGTTATTGCTACAAATGAAACTCGTACCGTTCGTGAATTTGTAGAGACTGCATTTGGACATGTGGGAATAAAAATCAACTGGGAAGGCTCCGGTATCGATGAAGTAGGTAAGGATGCGGAGACTGGCAAGGTATTAGTAAAGGTAAATAAGGACTTTTTCCGTCCGGCTGAGGTGGATGTGCTGTTAGGAAATCCTGCAAAGGCCGAAAGTGTTCTGGGTTGGAAGAGAGAAATTCCATTCTCTGAATTAGTAGAACGTATGATAAAGAATGATATGGATATTGTTGCAAAGGAAATAAAGATATCAAATATGTAATAAGGATCATGTAAATCTGTAGGGATATGAACAGTAGTGCTGTCCATGTCCCTGCTATCTTTAAAAGTTAAATGAGGAATTTGATTATGAAAGTGCTGATTATAGGTGCTGCCGGGTTTGTAGGTAGTTATTTGATTCGACATTTGAAAGAGGATTTGCATTGGACGGTTGTAGCTACTAAGATGCCACACGAGACAATTGCTATTTCAAACATTGATGTTTATGATCTTGATATATTGGATAAAGATAGAGTATTACAATTGCTTCAGAAAGTTCATCCGGATGCAATTATGCACTTAGCTGCACAAAGTTCAGTAGGTCTTGCTTGGAAAAATCCGGATCTTACGATAGATGTTAATATTAAAGGGAGTGTTCATGTATTAGATAGTGTTCGTGAACTGGATTATAACCCAAGAGTGCTATTAATAGGTTCAGGAGAGGAGTATGGACATATCCTGCCAGGTGAATCGCCGTTAAAGGAGACAAATTTTGTAAGACCTGCAAATATATATGCAGCGACTAAGATTTGTCAGAATATGTTTGGGAAGATTTATGTGGATGCCTATCAGATGGATGTAGTTTCCGTAAGAGCATTTAATCATATTGGACCGAATCAGGCCCCGTTGTTTGTGGTTGCGGATTTTTGCAAACAGGTGGCAGAGATTGAAGCAGGCTTGCAAGAGCCGGTTATCTATGTTGGAAACTTAAGTTCGGCTCGCGATTTTTCGGATGTACGGGATGTAGTTCGGGCATATGCTTTATTAATACAGCATGGAGTCGCCGGGGAGACTTACAATGTAGGAAGTGGGCATGCGATTAAGATTGAAGATATCCTTCAACGAATCTTAGTAAATGCAAAGGTAACAATTGAGATACGGAAGGATCCCGCAAAGTTCCGTCCGGTTGATGTGCCGGTGATAGAGGCAGATACAACAAAGTTACGGGAGTGCACAGGGTGGAAACCGGAATTAAGTATTGACGATACGATTGTGGATGTATTGGAATATTGGAGAGGAAGGGTATAAGTTTCTATTTCCTTTTTCCGTAATTAATGGTAGAATACAAACTGACCATCAATGAGTGTTGGATGGATCGGGAAATGGACAGAATCGAAAGGAGATTATGAACATGGATTACATGGAAAGCTATAAGCTGTGGTGTGAGGATTCATACTTTGATGATGCAACCAGGGCAGAACTGCAGGCAATAAAGGATAATGATGCGGAGATTAAGGAACGGTTTTATAAGGATCTGGAGTTTGGTACAGGTGGACTTCGTGGTATCTTAGGAGCCGGCACAAACCGTATGAATATTTATACCGTTCGGAAGGCCACACAGGGACTGGCAAATTACATAAAGATTGCAAAAGGTGAGCAGAAGGGGGTAGCGATCGCCTACGATTCCAGACGGATGTCGACAGAATTCGCAGATGTAGCCGCTCTTTGTCTGAATGCGAATGGAATCAAGGCATATGTATTCCCATCCCTGCGTCCGACACCGGAACTGTCGTTTGCGGTACGGGAGTTGGGCTGTATAGCAGGTATCGTTATTACAGCCAGCCATAACCCGCCGGAATATAACGGCTATAAGGTATATTGGGAAGATGGTGCGCAGATTACGCCGCCACATGATAAGAATATACTGGCTGAGGTTGCAAAGGTAACGGATTACCATGATGCATTGACGATGGATAAGATGGATGCCCAGGTGGCAGGACTCTATAATATCATCGGTTCCGATCTGGATGATAAGTATCTGGCAGAATTAAAGAAGCAGATTATTCATCCGGATATGATTAAGGAAGTTGCAAAGGATATTAAGATTGTATATACCCCATTGCATGGTACCGGCAGCATTCCGGTACAGCGTGTGCTGAAGGAACTGGGCTTTGAACATGTATACCCGGTACCGGAGCAGAAGTATCCGGATGGAAACTTCCCAACCGTATCCTATCCGAATCCGGAGGATCCAAAGGCATTTGCATTAGCACTGGATCTTGCAAAGAAGGTGGATGCTGATATCGTACTGGCGACGGATCCGGATGCAGACCGTTTGGGTGTATATGCGAAGGATACAAAGACCGGAGAGTATGTAAGCTTTACCGGAAATATGTCCGGTATGCTGATTTGTGAGTATATCATGCGGGAGCGGAAGGCAACCGGTACACTGCCTGCAAATGGTGCACTGGTAACCACGATTGTTACGACCAATATGACATTCCCGATTGCAGAAGATTATCATATGAAGCTGATTGAAGTGCTGACCGGCTTTAAGTATATCGGTGAGCAGATCAAGCTCTTTGAGCAGAATCATAGCTATCAGTATGTATTTGGTTTGGAAGAGAGCTATGGCTGTTTGGCAGGTACACATTCCAGAGATAAGGATGCCTGCGTAGCGGTTATGATGTTATGTGAAGTAGCAGCTTGGTGCAAGAAGCATAACATGACACTGTGGGATCAGATGATTAAGATTTATGAGAAGTATGGATATTACAAGGAAGGCCTGCAGACCATTACCTTAAAGGGAATCGATGGTGCAGCACAGATTCAGGCAATCATGAATCAGTTGCGTGAGAATCCGCCGAAGAACTTTGGAGATCTGGAAGTACAGGCGGTTCGTGATTATAATGCAGATACCAGAGTTGACTGCAAGACCGGTGAAACAACCTCTACCGGACTGCCGAAGTCGAATGTCCTGTATTGGGAGTTGTCAAATAACTCTTGGTGTTGTGCAAGACCATCCGGTACAGAGCCAAAGATTAAGTTCTATATGGGTGTAAAGGGTACAAGTATCGAAGATGCACAGCAGAAGCTGGATGCACTGACTGCTGCATTAATGGAGAAAGTTCAGTAAAAGTGATAGTTGGGAAAACGGAAGTATGAGCGAGGGTTTTCTCGAATAAACATGATATAGAGACAGTAGGTGCACGGATTCAGGGCAGGTCCTTGAATCCGTGAGTTATAAGGAGGATACAGTATGTGTGGTATCGTAGGATATGTAGGAGAAGAACCGGCAGCACCGATCCTGTTAGATGGATTGGCAAAGCTGGAGTATCGTGGATATGACTCTGCAGGACTCGCGGTCTTTGATGGTGAGAAGATCAATGTCGTAAAGGCAAAGGGACGCTTGCAGGCATTGCGGGATCTGACACAGAATGGAGAAAACCTGAAAGGATATGTGGGGATCGGGCATACCCGGTGGGCAACCCATGGAGAACCTTCTGTTGCAAATGCACATCCGCATTATAACCAGAACCATACTATTGCTGTGGTTCATAATGGAATTATTGAGAATTATCAGCCGCTGAAGGAAAAGTTACTTTCAAAGGGCTATCGGTTTCACTCAGAGACGGATTCAGAGGTAATAGCCCATTTGCTGGATTATTATTATCAGGGGAACCCAAAGGAAGCAATCTTTAAGGTGCTTCATCGTGTGATTGGTTCTTATGCATTTGGTATTATGTTCAAGGACTTTCCGGGAAGAGTGTATGCTGTGCGGAAGGATTCACCATTAATCGTAGGGGTATCGGATACAGGAAATTATATCGCATCGGATGTCCCGGCGATTTTGAAGCATACACGGAATGTATACTATATCGATAATTATGAACTGGCAGAACTGTCTATGCATGAGGTACATTTCTATAATCAGGACTGTGAAGAGATTACAAAGGAAATGGTAACGGTAGAGTGGGATGTGGAAGCAGCCGAAAAGGGTGGCTATGAACATTTCATGATGAAGGAAATCTATGAGCAGCCAAAGGCAGTGGAATCTACGATCAGTCCGCGGATCAAGGATGGCAGAATCGTAATTGATGAACTGGGAATGACCAGAGAAGAGATTCAGAAGATTCGGAGAATCTATATCATAGGCTGTGGCTCTGCCTATCATGTCGGTGCGGTCGGGAAGTATGTGCTGGAGAAGATGACACGGATACCGGTTGAGATCGATCTGGCATCAGAGTTTCGGTATCGGGATCCGATTTTGGAACCGGACTCTATGGTGATCATCATTAGTCAGTCCGGAGAAACAGCGGATTCATTAGCAGCCCTTCGTATGGCGCAGAAGCTGGGAGCAAAGGTGCTGGGAATCGTAAATGTAGTTGGAAGCAGTATTGCCCGCGAGGCGGATAACGTCATGTATACCTGGGCGGGTCCGGAGATCTCGGTTGCTACTACAAAGGCATATAGTACACAGTTAACAGCCATCTATATGTTGGGAATGCTGTTCGGAGAAGTTCGCGGTGTGATGAGCGAGGAAGACTATCAGAATAAGCTTCGGGAATTAAAACTTCTTCCGGAAAAGATTCAGGAGATTCTGGGCGATAAGGAGCGGATTCAGTGGTTTGCGGCGAAGTATGCGAATGCACAGGATGTATTCTTTATCGGGCGAGGTGTAGACTATGCATCTTCGATGGAAGGATCCTTGAAGTTAAAGGAAATCTCTTATATCCATTCAGAAGCATATGCGGCCGGGGAACTGAAGCATGGTACGATTTCTCTGATCGAGGATGGAATCCTGACGGTGTCTGTATCGACACAGCCGGAGCTGTTCGAGAAGATGATCAGTAATACCGTGGAGGTAAAGACCAGAGGCTCGTATGTCTGTGCACTGGTAAGTGAGGAAAATGCAGGCATGAAGGAGATTGGTGACTTTGTGATTGAACTGCCGAAGACGGATCCATGTTTTTATCCGTCATTATCGGTGATCCCGTTGCAGTTGCTTGCATACTACGTATCGGTAGCGAAGGGGCTGGATGTGGATAAACCACGGAATCTGGCAAAGTCCGTAACAGTAGAATAGGATACCATATCAATTGAAATAAAAGTCATCTCATTGGTGGACAAAGCTTGTCTGTTGGTGAGATGACTTGTATTTTTTGAACATTCAGAAAAAGTTAAGAAATTCCCGCATAGCATGATATTGTGCTTTTGGATTTGTTTTGGTATGATAGTTGCGGGAATTGCATCAATGTAGCAATTCTTATAGAAGAGTCAAAGATGAAAGCTATATGGGAAAAGGAATGTAATATGGAAAATAATAGAATGAGTCGGAATGGGCGTATGTCCGGACCACAGGTTCCACCAACGAGAAGAAGTACAGCAGAGGAGATGGATCGACTGCGTCATGCATCCGCAGGTCTGCGGATGCCGGGCTCTGCGGAGACGGTTGACCGGGATGTGAGACAGAGACGGGAAGAAGCGGAGCACAGAACCCGGGAAGAGATCGAGAGACGACAGAAGATGCAGGAGAGGGGAAATACAGATATGAGTGAATCACGCAGAAGGAAGCCATCGGCCAAGGCACTGGCAAGAAAGAAGCGGATTAAGAAACTATGGACAATTCTGGGCGTAGAGGTACTCGTATTTTCCCTGCTGATCATCGGATATGGGATCTACTATGTGAATAATAAGCTGGGAATGCTTGACTATAATCAGCTGGATGAGGAGGATTTGGGCATCAATGAGGGCCTGGATGATAATCAGGAGGGTTATACCACCATTGCCCTGTTTGGTCTGGACTCCAGAGATGTGACCTCTGATACAGGGAATCGGAGTGATACGATTCTGGTTGCCAGTATCGATAATAAAACGAAGGATGTAAAGATCATATCCGTATACCGGGATACCTATCTGGAGATGGAGAATCCGGACGGTAAGAATGACGGTCTGTATACGAAGATCACCCATGCATATGCGTTTGGCGGACCGAAAGCAGCAGTAGCGACATTGAATAAGAACCTGGATCTTCAGATCACGGATTATGTGACTGTGAACTTTGCTTCTATGGCCGAGGTGGTGGATGATCTGGGCGGTATTACTGTGAATGTGGATGAAGCAGAACGACAGTCTGTGAATATCTGGCTGCCGGAGACGGCCAGCATTGCCGGCAGAAGCTATAATGCATTATATGAGACCGGAGATGTGACTCTGGATGGCTTACAGGCCGTGACATACTGTCGGATCCGGAATATCGGTGCAGGAGACATTGACCGTGCGGCCAGACAGAGAGAGGTACTGGAAGCGATTTTGACGAAGGCGAAGACTTCCGATCTGAGTACGCTGAATACTATCTTAGACGATGTACTGGATGATATTTCCACTAGTCTTTCTAAGAAGGATCTGATAGCATTGATGGCGAATGTGTTCGAGTATAATATCACGGGAAATGAAGGGTTCCCTATGGTATATCATGCAGGTATGTACTATGATCAGGCAGTCGGACAGGATCTGTCGATCGATGTGGCGGCAGATCTGGATAATAATGTTCAGCTTCTGCATCAGTTTTTCTATGATGCGGAGATTGATTCCGCATTGACGCAGGCAGCAACCGAAGATGAGGCCGGTGACGGAACCGGAGGAACAGATGCGGCTGGTGGTGCCAATGACGGGGATTCGAATTCATCCGGAACAACGGAGAGTACAGCAACGACACAGGATAGCGGAAAGGATCGTTACACACCTTCTTCGGAAGTGCTGCGGATCAGTGATGAAATCAAGAATAATACAGGCGTATATCCACCGGATGATTTGACGTTCCGGGGAGGATTCTAGGGTGATCAGAAGTTTATATAAGGGAGTGTGTGAGAAACAATGGCGACAGTAGAGGAATTAAGCTATAAGTCAACAGACGAGGTGACGATGATTCATGGCTATTGCTGGAAGCCGGAAGGAAAACCAAAGGCGGTCGTGCATATCTGTCACGGTATGGTGGAATATATCGAGAGATATGAAGCGCTGGCACAGGCATTGTGTCAGAAAGGGTATGTGGTCTA
Organism: uncultured Clostridium sp.; assembly: GCA_900539185.1. Classification (GTDB taxonomy): domain Bacteria; phylum Bacillota; class Clostridia; order Lachnospirales; family Lachnospiraceae; genus CAG-632. The sequence goes on along the minus strand of UQBG01000001.1, from coordinate 215,543 downwards.
TGGAGCCGATACATTAGGACATGGACAGTCTGTGGTGAATAAGAACTGTTTTGGATACTTTGGAGATCATAACGGAAACTGGAAGCTGTTATCGGATATGGTTCTTTTGCAGGGAATTGCAAAGCGGGCTTATCCGGGGATTCCGTACTTCATTCTGGGACATAGCTTTGGCTCTTTGATGGTACGGGAATTCGTGGAACGGTTCCCGGATACGGTAGATGGTATGATCCTGATGGGTACGATGTACCACAGTACGGCTACGGTAACCTTTGGAAAGGGGATGTGTGAGCTGATCGCACATACCAGAAAGGATGGTTATCGGTATCGGAGTACCTTTGTGAATGATATGGCAATCGGAGGTCTGGATAAGCACTTTAAGGAAGAAAATCTGCGAAACAGCTGGTTGTCCCGGGATCGTGAAGAGGTTGGACTGTATAATGCAAAACCGGAGTGCAACTTTATCTTCACAGTCGGAGCTTATCGGGATATGATGGAGGCACTGCAGGAGGTCAATAAGAAGCAGAATCTGGAACGGCTGCGAAAGGATATGCCGATCCTCTTAATGGCCGGGGATCAGGATCCGGTCGGTGACTTTGGAAAGGGACCGAAGCACCTGTATAAGATCTATAAGAGTCTGGGACTCGACTGCAGACTGCGGATGTATAAAGACAGTCGGCATGAGCTGCTGCATGATCTGGACAGGCAGAAGGTATGTAAGGATCTGATCAAGTGGCTGGACTACTATGTAGAGAAACTGTAAATACAAGAAGATGAGTAATAAATAAGACGTATAAGATAGGCAGAACGAAGGAGAGGATGGAAGTTGAAGAACCTGTGGTTAAATATACGGAATACCATCTGGATGAAGGTGATTATGATCGGAGTTCCGGTCGCGGTGGTCGGAGGTGTAACAGCGGGAGTCGTGGTGCATCGAAATCAGGTTGAGGAGACGATGAACTATCAGACGGCAGAACAGTATGAAACTGTGCGGGATGCACAGTCCGTAGAGACACTGGAGATTGCATCCAAGATGCCAAACTATGCACAGATTCTGATGATGAACAGTGTCGAAGCGAAGCGGTTAGAATATGAGATACCAAACAGTGACTTTAATGTAGAGGAAGTAGTGGTAGAGTCAGTCATTCTGACACCGGAGGAGGAGAAGAAAGAAGATTCTCCGATTGTTAGAGAACCGGCAGTGAAACCAGCGGATACGACTCCGGCATTCAATCAGGTGACGGATGTGGATCCACGGTGGAATGGACAACCGGGCTGGGCCAGTATATCCGGCAATCATTGTTATTATACAAATGAAGGCCGTCGGGTGTGTGGAGATCAGGTTATCAATGGAAGGCATTATTACTTTAATGGCAATGGAGCGTTGGCATCCTATTGCGGAATTGATGTATCCCATCATCAGGGTTCGATTAATTGGTCGGCTGTGAAGGCAGATGGTATTGATTATGCGATTGTACGTGCGGGATATAGAGGATATGGTACAGGTGTTTTGGCAGAAGATCGTAATTTTTCCAGAAATATTCACGGAGCTTATAATGCAGGGCTGGATGTCGGAGTTTACTACTTTTCACAGGCAGTGAATGTACAGGAAGCACAAGAAGAGGCATATGCAGTATTGACACTGATACGACGTGAGGGAGTTCCGATTACATATCCTGTGATTATCGATTTGGAGGATGCTGGTACACCATCCGATCCTGGGCGGGCGAATGCCAATAGTCCTGAAACACGTTCTCAGGTAGCTGCCACCTTCTGTCAGGTCATTGCATCTGCCGGGTATAAGCCAATGGTATATGGAAGCAAAAGTTATTTGCAGGGACGATTTGCAGGTCTTGGTTCCTACGGCGTATGGGTAGCGCATTATGCAGATATGCCACGGACAAACTATAGTGGTTCTTATCAGATGTGGCAGTATACATCAAAGGGATCGGTAGCCGGAATCAGTGGAAATGTCGATATGAATATCTGTTATGTAGACTATAAGTATGGACGGGATCTGAATTCCATCGGTACATATGCAACGGCACAGGTGCCGGATCTGAGCGGAAAAACAGCGGAAGAGGCAAGAGCGGCACTGGATAGGGTAACATTAAACTGTACACTCACAGAACAGTATTCGGATACGGTTGAGGCAGGAAAAGTGGTATCACAGTCCATTGCACCGGGGACACAGGTGGATGAACGGACGACGGTAGAAGTCGTGATCAGTAAGGGAAAAGAACCGAAGGTTATGATAAATGTAGTCGGAAGCAGTCAGGCAGAGGCAGTAAGTGCACTGGAGGCACTGGGACTTCGGGTGATTATAAATACGGAAAATAGTGATACGGTGTCGGCAGGCTGTGTGGTATGGCAGTCTGTATCAGCCGGTACAACGCTATATGCAGGTGATTCGGTAACGCTGGTGATCAGTGCAGGACCGGCAGGCAGAGCTCCTTCCGAAGATGGTTCTTCCGGTTCGGGTGGTTCAGAAGGAACGATTGTGGCACCACCAGCCTCTGAGACTGGGGCGACAGGAGTCTCGGCAACCGTACAGTAACGCAGTAATGGAGATGAGAGCATGCAAAAGAAGTACAAGCTGTGGATAATTATTATAATAGCGGAATTAATCGTGCTGATCGCTGTGTTGGCGGGGATCAGCAGGACAAGAAGTCATTCGAAGGCATTACCGTTTGAGATTCCGCAGGATCAGCGGACAGCTTACGGTAGTGACGATCTGACAGCCATAACAGACAATGCATATTGGACCTTTGTCCATCAGCGATTTATACTGGTATACGATGATGAAGGCGTTTTGCAGTGGGTAAAGATCGATAATCAGTTTGGACGAAATGATTATAACTTTGATTCGGCTCTGGTCGAACAGGACGGCTTTCAGTATTATACAGAAAATGGTGAGATTACATCTTCTGTGGGAATCGACGTATCGAAGTTTCAGGGAACAATAGACTGGGCACAGGTGAAGGCGGCAGGTGTAGACTTTGCGTTTGTCCGGGTTGGCTATCGTGGATATGGAAACGGAGCAATCAAGCTGGATGAAACCTTTGACACAAATGTGGCCGGTGCACTGAAGAATGATTTGAATGTTGGGGTATATTTTTACTCACAGGCAACGACTTATGAGGAAGGAGTAGAAGAGGCACAGTTTGTTCTGGATAATGTAAAGGCATATAATATTAATCTGCCAATCGTACTGGATACAGAGGATCCGATGGATGATACCGCCAGAACCAGTGGATTGACGCGGGAGCAGCGGTCGGAGGCCTGCCGTGGATTCTTAGAGACGATAAAGGCAGCGGGATATGATACCATGCTGTATGCGAATCTGCGGTGGATTGCACTGAATCTGGATCTGACACAGCTATATGGATATAAGATCTGGTTTGCACAGTATGCGAATGAACCACAGCTTCCATATACCTATCAGATCTGGCAGTATACGGATCAGGGAACCGTACCGGGCATCTCTCAGCCGGTAGACTTGAACATCGGATTTGATTTTTACGGAAAGGATATCGAGTAGGTCAGAAAGCGGTCTATATAAGATGAAATATTAAAAATAAGCAATAAAAAAGTAGCGGAAGGGAGATTCGAACTCTCGACACCACGGGTATGAACCGTGTGCTCTAGCCAACTGAGCTATTCCGCCACATTGTCAAAATATATGGGACCTACAGGGCTCGAACCTGTGACCCTCTGCTTGTAAGGCAGATGCTCTCCCAGCTGAGCTAAGATCCCATAGTCGCTTGACACATCTGCTATTATATGTGAATGATTCGGAGAAGTCAAGTCCTAATTTAAAAAATATTTTCAAAAAGGAAGACTATCCACAGTTAGTGGTCCATGGTATACTATTTTATATGAGTAGTAGGAGGAATAAATGGATGCGAGTAGGAATGGGATATGATGTTCATAAATTGGTGGAAGATCGAAAACTGATATTAGGTGGAGTGGAAGTTCCGTATGAAAAGGGACTCCTGGGACATTCAGATGCGGACGTACTGGTTCATGCGATTATGGATGCGTTATTAGGTGCGGCGGCGCTGGGAGATATCGGCAGACATTTTCCGGATACAGATCCGGCTTATAAGGGCGCAGATAGTATGGAACTATTAAAGCATGTAAAGCGGTTGCTGGAGGAACATCTGTTTTTTATTGAAAATATCGATGCAACGGTGATCGCACAGCGGCCAAAGCTGGCTGCTTATATTCCGCAGATGGTTCAGAATATAGCAGCGGCACTTGAGCTGCCGGAGAATCGGGTGAATGTTAAAGCTACAACGGAAGAAGGGCTGGGCTTCACCGGAGAAGGACTGGGAATTAGTGCACAGGCCATTTGTGCATTGGAAACAGTTGCAAACTATAGCTATGATGTAATGCAGGAACAGACGCAGGGCGTGCGAAACTGTGGCGGTTGCAGTGGCTGCCCGATATCAAAATAATTTTGTCAGATGAATATGCAGCTACAACGAGGAAAGACACTAATTAAACAATTGGATCAGGAACACAGACTCACAGAATCAGAGTATGAGGAGCTGTTGGACTGTAGATTTGGAGATACAAAAAATGCTACAGTGGACGAAGAACCGGACATTGGAAGCCGTTTGGATCAGGATCTGTTTGCACGGGCCAGGACGTGGCAGCAACGGATATTTGGCAGAAAGATATATGCCAGAGGTTTGATAGAATTTACAAACTACTGCAAGAATAACTGTTACTACTGTGGCATTCGCAGAGAAAACCGGAGGCTGGAGCGATATCGCCTGACAAAAGATCAGATACTGAATTGTTGTCAGGAAGGAAGAACACTTGGATACCGAACCTTTGTGTTGCAAGGCGGAGAGGATCCTTTTCTGACAGACGAGTGGATCTGCGATGTGGTTCATGATATTCGAACACTTTGTCCGGACTGTGCGGTGACATTATCGATTGGTGAGCGATCCTATGAGAGCTATCTCAGATATTATGAAGCAGGTGCAGAACGGTATTTATTACGGCATGAAACTGCAGATTCGGTACATTATCAAAGACTGCATCCGCATGAAATGTCGTATGATCATCGCAGGCAGTGCCTGGAAGATTTGAAACGGATCGGCTATCAGGTAGGAGCCGGGTTTATGGTTGGTTCGCCGGGTCAGTCCCTGCATTGTCTGGCAGAAGATCTGGCATATATACAGGAATTGAAACCGCATATGGTTGGAATCGGACCGTTTATATCGCATAGTGAGACTCCGTTTTCTATGGAAAAGAATGGAAGCGTGGAGCAGACTCTGTTTTTGATCGGTGTATTACGGTTGATGAATCCCAAATTGCTGATTCCGGCAACGACAGCACTGGGAACATTGGCGGTAGATGGAAGAGAACGGGGAATCCTTTCCGGTGCAAATGTCATTATGCCGAATTTATCCCCGGTAGCAGTACGCAAGCAATATAGTTTATATGATAATAAGATTTGTACCGGTGAGGAATCGGCACAATGCACCCAATGCATTCAGGGTAGAATGCAAAGAATTGGGTACGAGATCGTAACAGATCGGGGAGATTATCCTGACCGGGTAGTTTCGAATAAATAACAGTAATAGCTTCACACGAGCAGATAAGAGAAAGAAGGCATAATTATGTGGAAGTATGATTCTAAGAGTAAGATCGCAGATGAATTTATCAATCAGGAAGAGATTATGGAGACTTTGGCATATGCAGAGGCACATAAGTCGGATACCGGTTTGATGCGGGATATTCTGCAGAAAGCCAGAGAGCGAAAGGGCCTGAATCATAGAGAAGCCAGTGTGCTGCTGGCAAACGAAAACCCGGAGATTGATGAGGAAATATTTGCACTTGCGAAGCAGTTGAAACAGGATTTCTATGGAAATCGGATTGTGCTGTTTGCCCCCCTGTATTTATCGAACTATTGTGTAAATGGATGCACCTATTGTCCATATCATGCAGTAAACAAGCATATGCCGCGAAAGAAGCTGACACAGGAGGAAGTACGTAGGGAGGTAATTGCACTACAGGATATGGGACATAAGCGTCTGGCAATAGAAGCCGGTGAAGATCCGGTGAATAACCCGATCGAGTATATTCTGGAATGCGTAGACACTATTTATAGCATGAAACATAAAAATGGAGCAATCCGCAGAGTAAATGTAAATATAGCGGCAACGACGGTAGAGAATTATCGGAAGCTGAAGGAAGCAGAGATCGGAACTTATATTCTGTTTCAGGAAACCTATCATAAGGAGAGTTATCTGAAACTGCATCCGACAGGACCAAAGCATGATTATAATTATCATACCGAAGCGATGGATCGTGCCATGGAAGGCGGAATCGATGATGTGGGCTGTGGCGTGTTGTTTGGACTGGATAAGTATCGGTACGAATTTGCCGGGATTCTTATGCATGCAGAGCATTTGGAGGCAGTGTTTGGAGTTGGTCCGCATACGATTAGTGTACCGAGACTTCGCGATGCGGATGATATTGATTCAACTTCATTTACGAATGGAATTAGTGATGACATTTTTGCAAAGATTGTAGCATGTATCCGAATCGCAGTTCCATATACAGGTATGATCGTATCAACAAGAGAAAATCAGAAGTGTCGGGAACGGGTATTGCAGTTGGGAATCTCTCAGATCAGTGGAGGATCACGCACGAGTGTCGGCGGGTATGTGGAGCCGGAACCGGAAGATCAGAAGTCTGAACAGTTCGATGTTATGGATAATCGGACACTGGATGAGGTTGTGTGCTGGTTGATGGAGCAGAAGCATGTACCGAGCTTTTGTACTGCCTGCTATCGGGCAGGACGAACCGGTGATCGGTTTATGAGTTTGTGTAAGAGCGGACAGATTCAGAATTGCTGTCATCCGAATGCATTGATGACACTGAAAGAATACCTGATGGACTATGCCGGTCCGCATACAAAGGAGCTCGGAGAGGCACTGATACAGGCAGAACTTCAGAATATTCCGAAGGAACAGGTGCGTAAGATTGTAGAGGAGAATCTGAGCAAGATTGAACAGGGAAGCCGGGACTTCCGTTTTTAGGGCAAAAGGAATCAAAACGATAACAAAAAGGATAACTATGGGAGGACGGTGAACGGATATGAGTATGAATGATACACCAAGTGGTGACAGAGTGCATATCAGCTTATTCGGCAAACGCAATGCAGGAAAGTCAAGTCTGATGAATGCATTAACCGGACAGAAGATATCTATCGTGTCGGAAGTAAAGGGTACTACGACGGATCCGGTGCGCAAGGCGATGGAATTGCTTCCAATGGGGCCGGTTGTAGTGACAGATACGCCGGGGCTGGATGATGATGGACAACTGGGACATTTTCGAATGGAGAAGAGTTATCAGGTGTTAGACAAGACAGACATCGGGGTTGTGGTGATTGATGCATCGATTGGAATGGAAGCGGAAGATCAGCAAATCATAGAACGTATACAGGAGAAAGGAATTCCATATGTGGTTGTGTATAATAAACAGGATCTTATGCGGACATCCATGTCGGAACCGATCGATGTAGATGCACTGTTAGAACGAAGAAATCGAGGGGAAGAAATTAGTATCCGGGTCAGTACGGTAAATCAGTATCATATCCATGAATTAAAAGAACTATTAAGTAGAATGCAGCCGGAGCAAGCGTCAGAGATTCCGTTAATTGCGGATCTGGTGCATGAAAATGACCTGGTAGTACTGGTAGTACCGATTGATAAGGCTGCACCAAAGGGCCGACTGATTCTGCCACAGCAGCAGACGATTCGGGAACTGTTGGATGTAGGTGCTGTGGCAGTGGTGACCAGAGAGAAGGAGTTATCTCAGACACTGAAACGGTTGGAAAAGAACCCTGTGTTGGTGGTGACGGATAGCCAGGTATTTAAAGAGGTGGCTGGCATTGTGCCGGAGGAAGTTCCGTTGACATCGTTTTCGATTCTGTTTGCACGTCATAAGGGAATTCTGAAGGATGCGGTTCAGGGTGTAAAACAACTAAGAAATCTGAAAGATGGAGATACCATACTGATTGCAGAAGGCTGTACACATCACAGGCAGTGCGGGGATATAGGGACAGAGAAGCTGCCGCGTTGGATTCAGGAAGTAAATGACGGAAAGAGTCTGTACTTTGAGTTTTGTAGCGGAACGGAGTTTCCACAGGATCTGAGTGGTTATGCACTGATTATTCAGTGTGGCTCCTGTATGCTGACGGAGCAGGAAGTGAAGACTCGGTATAAAAAAGCAAAACAACAGGGAATCCCTATGACAAACTATGGAATTGCAATTTCGGAAATGAAAGGTATCCTGGATCGGAGCATTGCCTGCCTATGAAACTGTTCTATGAGGATAAGACGAGAAAAAATGAGGTTTACCGGCTGTGGCAGCAGGCGTTTCATGATCCGGAAGCATTTGCAGAATACTATTTTGCACAGGTATATCCGAATAATCGGGTAATGGTAGCAGTGGAATCTGACAGAGTGTGTTCCATGATCCATTTGAATCCATACCGATGGCAGTGGAATGTAAATGGAGAGACAAAGAAGTTATTGCTGCATTATATCGTAGGGGTGGCAACAGAGGAAGATCAGAGACGGAAAGGCTATATGGCAGCTTGCATGAGACGGGTTTTGCAGGATCTTTCGGAACAGGGAGAGCCATTTACCTATCTGATGCCGGCGAAAGAGGAATACTACGAACCGTTCCGGTATGTGACGTTAAAACGGCGGGAACTTCGTCGATATGAGGAAAACCGAAAGATAGACGGTGAAGAAATAGGCGGAATATCAATGATTGGTACACCGGAACGGACAGAAGAGTATCTGCGGCGGCTAGAGATGGAGACCGCTTGTGAAGGTGGAGAAATATTACGGTTGGAGCCGAATGGATACTGTGCCTGTGTACCGGAGAAACGAGAAAATGAAACAGTTTTAGTGATTTTACAACTGGTAGCGCAGACGAAGTGCCAAAAACAGGAACAATTGTATCAGCAGGTTCTGCCTTATCTATGGAAGCAGTATGGAAATCTTCCGGTGGAATACATGGTGTCACAGCCGATGATGATCCGGATTACAGATCTGGTGCAGTTTGTGGAACTGCTGCCATATGAAGGAGAGAGGCTGATACGAGACTGCAGGGTTACAGATCCAATCTGTGAGAGAAATCAGGGAAACTACCGAATCATACTGTCAAAGGATGGCTGTAGGGCGGAACGTATAGAAGACGGTATGGAGGAATGTATGGAAGTACAAGTCCCGATTGAAGAGCTTACAGACTGGTTACTGGCACAGACACATTTAGCAGAACAGTTATATATCATGGAGATTGTCTGAAAAGGGCTGAGAGAGCCGGAGACACAGTGGAAAAGACGGTGTATCTCTTGACAAACAGAGAGTGGATACCTATACTTTGTTACAGTAAACGATGAGGAGAAAAGAAATGAAGATATATAATACAATGACCAGAAAAAAGGAAGAGTTTGTACCGATCCGGGAAGGCAAGGTCGGCATATATGTATGTGGACCGACTGTGTATGATTATATTCATATAGGAAATGCACGCCCAATGATCGTCTTTGATACGCTTCGAAGATATCTGACCTATAAGGGATATGAGGTTAACTATGTTTCAAACTTTACAGATGTAGATGATAAGATCATTCGTCGTGCCAACGAAGAGGGCGTAGATGCATCTGTGATATCGGAGCGATATATCGCTGAGGTTAAGAAGGATATGCATGATATGAATGTGCAACCTGCAACCACACATCCAAAGGCGACAGAAGAGATTCCGGACATGATACAGATGGTTCAGACACTGATCGATAAGGGATATGCGTATGAAGTAAATGGAACGGTATACTTCCGCACCAGACAGTTTAAGGATTACGGAAAGCTGTCACATAAGAATCTGGATGATCTGCGGAGCGGCAATCGTTCCCTGAAGGTGTCTGGTGAGGATGAGAAAGAAGATGGTTTGGACTTTGTATTATGGAAGCCAAAGAAAGAGGGCGAACCATGCTGGCAGTCACCATGGGGAGAAGGACGGCCGGGCTGGCATCTGGAGTGCTCCTGCATGTCAAAGAAATATATCGGTGATGTGATTGATATCCATGCCGGAGGCGAGGATCTGATCTTTCCGCATCATGAGAATGAAATCGCACAGAGTGAGGCTGCAAACGGCACAGAATTTGCCAGATACTGGATGCATAATGCATTTTTGAAGATCAATAATGAGAAGATGTCAAAGTCTTTGGGAAATTTCTTTACAGTTCGGGAAATTAGCCGGAAGTATCCATTACAGGTGATTCGATTCTTCATGTTGAGTGCTCATTACCGGAGCCCGTTGAACTTTTCGGATGATTTGGTAGAGGCTGCAAAGAACGGACTGGAACGGATCCTGACTGCTTATGAAAAGGGAAAAGAACAGGCAGGAAAGGCGCAGAACGATCAAATGACATCGGAGGAGCAGACCTATGTTTCTAAAATTGATGAACTGAAGCAGAAATATGAAGCTGCGATGGATGACGATCTGAATACGGCAGATGCAATTTCTGTTATTTTTGAACTGGTAAAGCTGGCAAATACTACAGTAAATGAAACATCTTCAAAGGAATACTGCACATATGTTATCGATACAATGCATTTGCTGTGTGACATATTGGGAATCGAAACCGAACGGGAACAGGAACTGCTGGATGAGGAAATCGAGCAAATGATCGAGGAACGGCAGCAGGCCAGAAAGAATCGTGACTTTGCGAAGGCGGATGAGATTCGAAACGCACTGTTGGAAAAGGGAATTGCATTGGAAGATACCAGAGAGGGCGTAAAGTGGAAGAAGATCTGATCGGATATTTTAAGGAACATATGGGGTTGCCCAAGCGGGATATACGAAGCTATTCCCCGCTGGCACTGGCATATATAGGGGACGCGGTATACGATCTTTTAATAAGAACCGAGGTTCTGGCAGCAGGTAACTGTCAGGTCAATAAGTATCATAAACAGGTAAGCAGTATTGTAAAGGCGGAGGCACAGTCCAGCCTGGTACAGAAGCTTTTGGACGAGCTGACACCGGAAGAGCAGGATGTCTATCATCGGGGAAGAAATGCAAATTCATATACTAAGGCAAAGAATGCCAGTATGGGAGATTATCATCGTGCGACCGGATTTGAAGCCTTATTGGGGTATCTGTATTTGACGGAACAGTATCCCAGAATTACGGAATTGATTCAGATAGGAAGACGGAAGTTGGGAGAAGAAAATACAGATGAATTATGAGGGATTGACAGATGAAGAACTGATTCGGCAGATACGAAATCAGGATTCTGCAGCTATGGATTATCTTTTGGATAAATACCGGAATATGGTAAAACGGGAAACACGCGAAATCTATATTATTGGGGCGGATTCGGAGGATTTGATGCAGGAGGGAATGATCGGACTCTTCAAGGCCATCCGGGACTATAATGAAGATAAAAAGTGTGGTTTTCATACGTTTGCCACTTTATGCGTGAAACGCCAGATCTGTACCGCCGTGACCAGCTCGAATCGAAAGAAGCACTATCCGTTAAATCATTATGTGTCATTCTATTCGCAAGACGAGGAAACAAACAGCTCGGTCATGGATATGCTGGCGGCAGAGGATATGAGTAATCCGGAAACAAATCTGCTTTTACAGGAACGCTTAGGTGGAATCATGGAGCAGATCGATACGGTACTCAGCAAATATGAACGTCAGGTATTAGAGATGTATCTGGATGGCTGTTCCTATGGACAGATAGCGGAGGCACTGGGAAAGCCGGAGAAGTCTATTGATAATGCCATTCAGCGAATTCGAAAGAAAATGAGTGAATAAATAAACTTTGTTGTTGACAACCGGTTTGATATTTGATATATTAATCACGTTGCTGAGATACAGCACAGGCTACTATAGCTCAGGTGGTAGAGCGCATCATTGGTAATGATGAGGTCACGGGTCCGACTCCCGTTAGTAGCTTATTTTTATGTTTTGCACTGCAAAAAAGAAATGCCCAACATGTGTGCAAGTTTACTTGCAAAAACATGTTGGGCATTTCTTTTTTATAGGGCGGAACGCCCATACCGAGTTGGAGCGGAGCGGAAACGAGGTATGCAGTGCAAAACAAAACAGGAATCGCGTTTCGCGATAACCGAGCCGGTAGGCGAGGTAGCATTGCGTGCTATAGAGCGGAAACGAGGTATGCAGTGCAAAACGAAATTTCTTCATAGACTTATCCGCCTGGAAATGCTATACTAACCTTTGATAACGAATGAATAGTAGGAGGACTTGTTGTGGAAGAGCAGGAAGTAGTTTCGAAGAATTTTATAGAACAGATTATTGACAAGGATCTGGCAGATGGTGCCTATACGAAGATTGTGACCCGGTTTCCGCCGGAACCAAATGGATATCTTCATATCGGACATGCGAAGTCGATTCTTTTAAATTATGGATTAGCACAGGAGTATAATGGAACCTTCAATCTACGATTTGATGATACAAATCCGACAAAGGAGAAAACCGAGTTTGTAGATTCCATTACAGCAGATGTAAAGTGGTTAGGTGCCGACTATGGTGATACCATTTTCTTTGCATCCAATTATTTTGATCAGATGTATGAAGCGGCTGTAAAGCTGATAAAAAAAGGAAAAGCATATGTCTGTGATCTGTCAGCGGAGGAGATCCGTGAGTATCGTGGAACCCTGACAGAACCGGGTAAGAACAGCCCATATCGGGATCGGACAATCGAGGAGAATCTGGCACTGTTCGAGGGCATGAAGAATGGTGAATTTGAAGATGGAAGTAAGGTCCTGCGTGCAAAGATTGATATGGCAGCTAGCAATATTAATATGCGTGATCCGGTTATCTATCGTGTGGCACATATGACACATCATAATACAGGAGATAAGTGGTGTATTTATCCGATGTATGATTTTGCACATCCGATCGAGGATGCTATCGAAGGAGTAACACATTCTATCTGTACATTGGAGTTCGAGGATCACAGACCATTATATGACTGGGTGGTTCGGGAACTGGAATATCCACATCCACCAAAGCAGATTGAGTTTGCAAAGTTATATTTAAAGAGTGTAGTTACAGGAAAAAGATATATTAAACAGTTGGTAGAGGAAGGAATCGTAGACGGATGGGATGACCCAAGACTGGTATCCTTGAGTGCTCTTCGGCGTAGAGGATTTACACCGGAGTCGATTAAGCTGTTTATGAAACTGACAGGTGTGTCCAAGGCACAGAGTACCTGTGATTATGCGATGCTGGAGTATTGTATCCGCGAAGATCTGAAGATGAAAGCCAATCGTATGATGGCAGTGTTAAATCCGGTTAAATTGATCATTGATAATTATCCGGAAGGTCAGGTCGAGTATATGGATGTAGAAAACAATCAGGAAAATCCGGAACTGGGAGGCCGTAAGGTGCCGTTCTCAAGAGAACTGTATATCGAACGGGAAGATTTTATGGAGGAGCCGCCGAAGAAGTACTTCCGGTTATTCCCTGGAAATGAAGTGCGTTTAAAGGGTGCATATTTTGTAAAGTGTGTAGATTATAAAAAGGATGCAGATGGCAATGTAACAGAGGTTCATTGTACCTATGATCCGGAGACCAGAAGCGGTTCCGGGTTCGAAGGCCGTAAGGTAAAGGGTACGATTCACTGGGTAGATGCAGGAAGCTGTGTAGATGCAGAAGTTCGTTTGTATGAGAATATTGTAAAGGATGATGAGCCGGTTCGAAACGAAGACGGATCATGGAATCTGAATCCGAATTCCCTTACCGTACTGAAGGACTGTAAGCTGGAGAAGGCGTTTGAGACTGCAAAGCCGGGAGATTCTTATCAGTTTATGAGACATGGCTATTTCTGCGTAGACACAAAGGATTCTTCAGACGAACATCCGGTATTTAATCGGATCGTGTCATTGAAGAGTTCATATAAGCCAAACTAGCAAAAGAAAAGGCCAGAATAATCGGAGGTATGAACATGGGATTATTTTCGGACGTAGAAAAAATGGGTCTGGGAGACGTAGACATAAATAAGGTCTTCAAGGAAGAAGAAAAAAATGTAGAAACAGCCGGAGAAAGTGAACAGGCGACCGTTAAGGAAGAGAAGAAGGAAGAAGATGTCCTGTTTGATAAAAGCTATCAATGTCCGATCTGCGATAAAGCCTTTAAAACAAAGGCAGTTCGTACCGGCAAGGTAAAGTTGGTAGATCAGGACGATGAACTTCGTCCGATTTATGAGAATCATATTGATCCGTTGAAGTATGATGCGATTATCTGCCCAAGGTGTGGATATGCGGCACTGACGCGATATTATAAGCCGGTAACAACAGCACAGCTGCGTTTGATTAAGCAGGAGTACTGTGCAAAGTTCAAGGGAATACCGGAAGAAACGCCATGTATGTCCTACCAGGGAGCACTGCTGCGGCATAAGCTGGCACTGGTATGTGCACTGAAACGAAACGCTAAGAATAGTGAAAAAGCATATATATTTTTGAAGATGGCATGGCTGCTTCGAGGTGAACTGGAGACGATGCCGGAGCAGGATTCCACCAGAGCAGAGAAACAACAGGAAGAACACGAATGTATTGCCAAGGCATATGAAGGGTTTGTGGCGGCATTTTCGAAGGAAACATTCCCAATGTGTGGAATGGATGAGGTATCGATTCGGTATATCATGGCAGTGTTAGCCCATAGATTAGGAAAACTGGAAGATTCCGTTCGTATGCTGGCACCGGTTTTAAATTCACGCACTGCATCGAAACGGATTAAAGACAAGGCGTTAGCACTGAAGGAAACGATTCGGGAAGAAGTTTACGGCAATAAAAAGCGGTGAAATAAAGAACAGAACGAAAATGGATTTGTTCCAAATGAGTTCTGTTCTTTTTTAGTTCCGTTAAAAGACGGACGGTTTCATTCGCCATCCATATAGATGTGGTTGGTTTTCAGAATGCCGCGTGGAATCGCATCCTTTGCATTTTTCCATGGCTCATTTACATATCGGTAGTCATATTTGTTGATGAACCACTCGATATCATCATTGACCCGTTCCATGCCGGCAAAGTATACGCGGTTTAGACAGTCCAGAAAGGCACTATACTGCTGTTTATCCAGTTTGTCTGCACCGATCTGATAGAGGAGACCATAATGATAGGTACAGAACCCCTTGCAGTTTGCCATGGCAGAACGGAAGTCTTCATCCTTTTTCCACAGATAGAAAATCGTATCGATATAGCGGTGAAAACTATCTTCCATGCGCTCACAGATAAAGCAGCGCTGTTCCAACTCTTGAATATAGGAAGCGACAGGAGAGGTAGCGCTTTTTTTAAAGAGACCACCGGCAGTCGGAGAAGTTTTGGAAAGCTCCTTCAGATCTCGGATCGTTTTATCCGTATGGGTTTTTAACATAAGGGCTAAGCCGAGACGGTTTTTTTGCTGGTATAGCATCTGGATATGATGCTGGCAGAAGCCCAGTTTATCAGTTTGAGCCCGGTTATCATCTTCCATATAGCTTGGTCCCATCGTGTATTCGATTGCATTTTGCTCCAACTCCCGATGCAGTGCACAGACAGGACACTCGCAGTCGGAACGAAATGCATCATTAACAGGAATTGTAAATAGATGTTCTTTCATAAAACCTCCTGAGTATATGATATAAATTACAGGCAGATGCCTTCTGAATCTTATTATACACGAATAATTTTAAATGTGGAGGAATAAACTTTAATTGTTAAAATGATTATAGGAATTTAATAATTATTTTTTATAAAAAAGGGTTGATTTTTTCAAAAAAATGGATACAATAAGAATTATGTTAGCACTCAATCAAGACGAGTGCTATTAGAACACAAGATAGGAAAACAAACAAGGAGGAATATAAAATGAAATTAGTACCATTAGGTGACAAGGTTGTATTAAAGCAGTTGATCGCTGAAGAAACTACAAAGTCCGGAATTGTACTTCCCGGACAGGCAAAAGAGAAGCCACAGCAGGCTGAGGTTATCGCAGTTGGCCCTGGAGCAGAGGTAGACGGTAAGCTGGTACCGATGCAGGTAAAGGTAGGCGACAAGGTTGTATATTCAAAGTACGTAGGAACAGAGCTGAAGCTGGATGATGAAGAATATACTATCGTTAAGCAGGCAGATATTTTGGCAATTATTGAAGACTAAGACCAGAAGGAGGAAGTTAAAATGGCAAAGGAAATTAAGTATGGTGCAGAAGCCAGAAAGGCTTTGGAAGCCGGCGTAAATCAGTTAGCAGATACGGTTCGCGTAACATTAGGACCAAAAGGAAGAAATGTAGTATTAAGCAAGTCCTATGGTACACCATTGATTACAAATGACGGTGTTACAATCGCAAAGGACATTGAACTGGAAGATGCATTTGAGAACATGGGTGCTCAGATTGTAAAGGAAGTAGCAACGAAGACAAACGATGTAGCCGGTGATGGTACAACCACAGCAACCGTTTTGGCACAGGCTATGATCAATGCCGGTATGAAGAACTTAGCAGCCGGTGCAAACCCGATTATCCTGAGAAAGGGTATGAAGAAGGCCTGCGATACAGCAGTGGATGCATTAAAGGATATGAGCGATAAGATCAGCGGCAAGGAGCAGATCGCAAGAGTAGCCTCTATCTCTGCCGGAGATGAAGAGGTTGGTCAGCTGGTAGCTGATGCGATGGAGAAGGTTTCATCCAATGGAGTTATCACCATCGAAGAGTCTAAGACCATGAAGACAGAGCTTGATCTGGTAGAAGGTATGCAGTTTGACCGTGGTTATGTATCCGCATATATGTGTACCGATATGGAAAAGATGGTAGCAGAGCTGGATAATCCTTATATTTTGATTACCGATAAGAAGATTTCTAACATTCAGGATATCCTGCCATTGTTAGAGAGTATTGTACAGAGTGGTTCCCGTCTGCTGATCATTGCCGAGGATGTAGAAGGCGAAGCATTAACAACTCTGATCGTAAATAAGTTGAGAGGTACCTTCAATGTAGTAGCCGTTAAGGCACCTGGTTATGGTGATCGCAGAAAGGCTATGCTGGAGGATATCGCTATCCTGACAGGCGGTAAGGTGATTTCCGAAGAAGTAGGTCTGGATCTGAAGGATACAACGATGGAAGACCTTGGCCGTGCAAAGAGCGTCAGAGTAGAGAAGGAAAACACGGTTATCGTAGACGGTGCCGGTGCAAAGGAAGATATTCAGGCAAGAATCGGTCAGATCAAGATGCAGCTTGAGAATACAACTTCCGAATTTGATAAAGAAAAACTGCAGGAGCGTTTGGCTAAGCTGTCCGGTGGTGTAGGTGTTATCCGTGTAGGTGCTGCAACCGAGACAGAAATGAAGGAAGCAAAGCTTCGTCTGGAAGATGCATTGGCAGCTACCAGAGCAGCAGTGGAAGAAGGTATCATCTGTGGTGGTGGATCTGCTTACATCCATGCAAGTAAGAAGGTTGCAGCACTGGCAACTACTCTGTCAGGAGATGAGAAGACCGGTGCTGAGATTATCTTAAAGGCACTGGAAGCTCCGCTGTACCACATTGCATCAAATGCAGGTCTGGAAGGCCCGGTTATCATCAATAAGGTATACGAGTCAGAGCCGGGTGTTGGCTTCGACGCATTGAACGAAACCTATGTAAACATGGTTGATGCCGGAATCATCGATCCTGTAAAGGTAACACGTTCCGCATTACAGAATGCAACCTCTGTAGCATCTACATTGTTAACAACCGAGTCCGTAGTAGCTGAAATTAAAGAAGATACCCCGGCTGCCCCTCCAATGGGCGGCGGCATGGGAATGATGTAAACGCATAGCGACTCATGCATACATGGAAAGAAGGAGTCTCCGCTTGCTTGCAGGCAGGAGGCTCCTTCTTTTTATGTATATATGAGTGCAACGAATACCGAGCCGAAGGCGAGGTGCATGAGACGCGAAGCGATAGAGAGTGCAACGAATACCGAGCCATGAAAAATTAACACTTGTCATTTTGTAAACAGACTTGTATAATATAAATTAACATTTCTTGCATTTCATGGGTAATGGAAACCGGAACGTCAGATGAGAAGGGAGGTCCATATGATTCCAAATATAGATATGAGTAATCGTTATATCATACCGGTGAGTAATGTGGGCTATGTTACGCCGATTCAGACGGAGAATACCGTAGACCAGTCTTCAAAAGTAGGAAAAGTAGAATGTCAGACCTGTAAGAATCGGAAGTATGTAGACGGTTCGGATGAAGCAGATGTATCCTTTAAGGCACCCGGACATATAGCTCCCGGTCAGTCGTATGAAAGAGTTATGGCACATGAACAGGAACATGTGGCGAATGCCAGACAGAAGTCGGCAGGTAAGAATGCCAGACTGTTATCTGCGACGGTATCGCTGAAGCTGGCAACCTGTCCGGAATGCGGAAGGACATATGTAGCAGGAGGAACGACCAATACCCGGATTGAGTATTCAGAGGAGAACCCTTATGACAGCGGAAGAAAGACGATAGAGGGAAGCTTTTTGAAGGGACAGAATGTAGACGAAGCGGTATAGAAAGCAGGAGAACAATAAAAAGAGCGGAAAGGATGATGAGAGGCTGTGCAGTACGAATATTTATTTATGGATAGAAAGCGAATCGGAAGTAATATTGAGGCGATCATGAAGGATCGAAAGTGTACGAAGGTGACACTGTCGCAGGCAATGAATATATCCAGACCAACATTGGATGCATTTTTGAAGGGTGATATTCATAATGCGGGAAAATATGATGAGTATATTAAACGGCTGTTGGTGTATATGCAGTTGTCCGATACGGTATTGGATAATTATAAGACCTTGCCGGATGTTAAGAAGATGCGTTGCAACAGTGTACAGAAGGAAGTTGTGAAAAAGGGAATTCAGGGAATGAACATTCCATATGTGACCGGAAAGACCTATCGTACTGCGTTAAATGATTGTAAGAAAATTATTCAGTCCGGCGGGGATGGTTTTGCATTGTCCTTTACAGTGCCGGATGCAGCTAAGATTCTGGGAGAATTGACGGAAGATTATCCGGATCTGTTCATTGGAGCTGCGGATGTAACGGATAAGGAAGAGGCCAGTCTGGCAGTGGATAGTGGTGCCCGGTTTGTATTTACAAATTATGTAGTAAAGGAGGTTGGATCCTTCTGTAAGGAACGGGATGTGTTCTGTGCGATGGGAGTAGCGACCCTGACAGAAGCCTATAATGCACAGGCAATGGGAAGTGATGCAGTGAATCTGTATCCGTATGAGGCTGTTCAGCCGAAGATGATCGAGGCGATACAGCAGGAGTTCTCAAGAATAGAGGTTATGGCAACTATGAGTGAAGCAGAAGCTGAGAAACATAAGGATGAGTTCTTTGCCATCTTGAATCGATAATACGAAGAAGAGCTGTCGTCAGCCAGATCGGTCGGCGGCAGCTTTATTTATAGGAAGGATAGAGACATGAGTCTAGCAGATAATTTGTTTATTAATATGTGTAAAGATATATTGGAGAATGGATGCAGTACCGAGGGCGAAAAGGTGCGGCCGAAGTGGGAGGATGGAACCTATGCATATACGATCAAACGGTTTGGCATAGTAAATCGATATAATCTGGCAGAAGAATTTCCGGCGCTGACCTTACGGAAAACGTATGTGAAGTCTGCCGTAGATGAACTGCTGTGGATCTGGCAGAAGAAATCCAATAATATTCATGATCTGCACAGTCATATATGGGACGAGTGGGCAGACGCAGATGGCTCCATCGGAAAAGCCTATGGATATCAGCTTGGTGTGAAGCATCGGTATAAAGAGGGAATGATGGATCAGGTCGATCGTGTGATCTATGATCTGAAACATAATCCATACAGCCGCAGGATCATGACAAATATTTATGTGCATCAGGATCTGTACGAGATGAATCTGTATCCATGTGCATACAGTATGACATTTAATGTAACGGACGGTCGGTTAAATGCCATTTTAAATCAGCGTTCCCAGGATGTACTGGCAGCAAATAACTGGAATGTAGTTCAGTATGCGGTGCTGGTTTATATGCTGGCCCAGGTATGTGATCTTCAGCCGGGAGAACTGGTGCATGTAATAGCAGATGCACATATTTATGATCGCCATGTGGATATCGTAAAAGAACTGATCAGCCGTCCGACCTATCCGGCGCCAAAGTTTACGCTGAATCCGGATATTCATGATTTCTATGAGTTTACACCGGATGATTTTACGCTGGAGAACTATCAGGCAGGACCACAGATTAAGAATATACCGATCGCAGTCTGAGCAGAGTTAAAATCAAAGATCGGAAAAGGAGAAGATTAAGATATGAATGCAATCGTAGCTGTTGATAATCATTGGGCAATCGGAAATAAGGGAAGTCTGCTGGTACGGATTCCCATGGATCAGAAGTATTTCCGACAGATGACGATCGGAAAGGTCGTGGTTTTGGGGAGGAAGACACTGGCGACCTTTCCGAACGGTCTCCCATTACCGGGACGTACGAATATTATAATGTCCAGAAATCAGAATCTGAAGGTGAAGGGAGCAACCGTAGTACATTCATTGGAGGAGTTGATGGAGGAACTGAAGCAATATGCATCTGAGGATGTATTTGTGATCGGAGGAGATGATATCTATAAGCAGCTGGTGCCGTATTGCGATACCGTATATGCAACCCGGATCGATTATCGATATGCGGCGGATGCGTATTTTCCGAATCTGGATGACCTGCCTTCCTGGACGCTGACAGAGGAAGGGGAGGAGAATACATATTTTGATCTGGAGTTTACCTTCTGCAAGTATGAAAATTCTGCTCCATTGACGGGAATACCAGAATAAACCGCTAAAAAGGTCTAGGATTTTTTGTGGAAAAATGATAGAATAAACAAGTGTATACATATGTGGAGTATATGCATGTGGAAAGATTAAAAAGGAAAGTAGGGTTTGACGATGTACAAGATTGTGAGTAAAGAGGTCTTGAATCAGGCAGTAGAGCTGATGGTGATTCATGCTCCTTATGTAGCAAGAAAGTGTGAAGCAGGACAGTTTATCATTATCCGTGTGGATGAAGATGGTGAGCGTGTACCTTTGACAATTGCGGACTATGATCGTGAGGCAGAGACCGTTACGATTATTTATCAGGTAGTTGGATATTCGACTGAGCTGCTGAGCAAGAAGCAGGCTGGCGATTATGTAGTAGACTTTGTGGGACCGCTGGGACAGCCGGCACCATTGCATAAGGTAGATCATGTGGTAGGTGTTGCCGGAGGTGTTGGATCGGCACCACTATATCCACAGCTTCGTAAGCTGCATGAAATGGGCGTTAAGGTAGACGTTATCATTGGCGGTCGAAGTGCAGAGTTTGTTATTCTGAAGGAGAAGTTTGCAGAATTCTGTGATCATGTGTATATAGCAACCGATGACGGCAGTCTTGGAACAAAGGGCTTTGTAACAAATGTATTGTCAGACCTGATTGAAAAAGGAGATAAGATCGATGAAGTCATCGCCATCGGACCATTGATCATGATGAAGAATGTGGTTAAAGTAACACAGCCACTGGGAATTCCGACGAATGTATCGCTGAATCCGATTATGATCGACGGAACCGGTATGTGTGGCGGATGTCGTGTCAGTGTAGGCGGTAAGACAAAGTTTGCCTGCGTAGACGGACCGGACTTTAATGGTTTTGAAGTAGACTTTGATGAATGTATGAAACGTCAGACAATGTTTAAAGAAGAAGAACATCAGTGTAAGATAGGAAGAGGTGTATAGACATGGGTAAGAATATGAGTATGACAAAGGTAGTTATGCCGGAACAGGCACCGGACGTTCGGAATAAGAACTTTGAAGAAGTTGCTCTTGGCTATACAAAGGAAATGGCAATGGAAGAAGCCGGTCGTTGCCTGAACTGTCCCAAAAAGCCGTGTATGGATGGCTGCCCGGTAAATGTACCGATTCCGGGATTCATTGAGAAGGTAGCAGAAGGAGACTTCGAGGCTGCATATGAGATTATTACGAGTGAGAATGCCCTGCCGGCAATCTGTGGCCGTGTTTGTCCGCAGGAGAACCAGTGCGAGGGAAGATGCGTGCGTGGTATCAAGGGTGAACCGGTAGCGATTGGCCGTCTGGAACGATTTGTGGCAGATTATCATATGGCACATGCTGTACAGACTCCGGCAGAGATCGAGAAGAATGGTAAGAAGGTAGCGGTTGTAGGCTGTGGACCTTCCGGTCTGACCTGTGCCGGTGAACTGGCTAAGAAGGGATACGATGTTACGATATTTGAAGCACTGCATAAAGCCGGTGGTGTATTGAGCTATGGTATTCCGGAGTTCCGTCTGCCAAAGGATCTGGTAGCAAAGGAAATCGAAAATGTAAAGAATCTGGGTGTAGACATTGAAACAAATGTTATCATCGGACGGTCTATGACGATTGATGATCTGATGGCAGATGGTTATCAGGCAGTATTTGTAGGCAGTGGTGCAGGTCTTCCTAGATTCCTGAATATTCCGGGTGAGAATCTGTTGGGTGTATATTCTGCAAATGAATTCTTAACCAGAGTGAACCTGATGAAGGCGTATAAGTTCCCGGAGACTCCTACCCCGGTTAAGGTAGGCAAGAATGTTGCGGTCGTAGGTGCCGGTAATGTGGCTATGGACGCTGCCAGAACAGCAAAGAGACTGGGCGCAGAAAATGTATATATCGTATATCGTCGTGGTGAGGATGAAGTGCCTGCGCGTAAGGAAGAAGTACATCACGCAAAGGAAGAGGGCATTATCTTCAAGCTGTTAAATAACCCATGTGAAATCCATGGCACAGACGGCTGGGTATCCGGTATCGAAGTTGTAAAGCAGGAGTTAGGCGAACCGGATGCATCCGGAAGACGTTCTCCGGTTCCGGTAGAAGGATCAAACTATGTGATTCCGGTAGAAACTGTAATTATAGCAATCGGACAGAGCCCGAATCCATTGATCCGTCAGACAACACCGGGTCTGGATACTCAGAAGTGGGGTGGTATCATTGTAGATGAAGATACCATGAAGACCAGTAAGGATGGTGTATATGCAGGCGGTGATACAGTAACCGGAGCAGCAACTGTTATTCTGGCAATGGGTGCCGGTAAGAAAGCTGCAAAAGCGATAGATGAAGCATTGAATGCATAAACATAAAGACAAAAACACGTGAGATAGCTCATAAATATACGAGCAGCAGTGGAGGACAGAAATGATAACGAAAGACTTTTATGAAGAAAAGGCAGTAAAGGCTAAGAAAGATAAGAATCGGATCATTACAATGTGGGTACTTGCCGGAATGACTCTGGTTGCACTGGGAGTATTTTACTGGATCCATTTTACGATTATTATAGCCATTATCACAGGTGTGTCCTTCATTATGCTGTTTCGTGAGAGAAATATTGAGTATGAATATTCCATGGCAAATGAAGATCTACAGGTGGATAAAATTATTAATCAGAGTCGGAGAAGAACGGCGATTCAGTTTAATACCAGCAATATCCGCATGGTTGCACCTGCAGATTCTTATCGGCTGTCGAATGAACGGGAACGGAATCCTCAGATGCGTTTTACGGACTATACATCGGATGAACCAAGGGATAAGGTATATGGATTTTATCTGGATCTGCGGGGAATCAGCACCATTATTCTGCTGGAACCTACGGAGAATATGATGGATCAGTTAAGACAGCGGATTCCCAATGCCGTATATGAAGATTGAAAAGGTTGACACTGTGGGGCAGATTTGCTACTATGGATAACATAATTATTTAAAGAAGGAGTGTGAATGGAGAAATGAGTAAGATTGTTGGCGAAGGCATTACCTTTGATGATGTACTCTTAGTACCTCAGTATTCAGAAGTAATCCCAAATGATATCGTACTTACTACAAGATTAACAAACAAGATTCAGTTGCAGATTCCATTGATGAGTTCCGGTATGGATACCGTTACAGAGCATCGTATGGCGATTGCTATGGCACGACAGGGTGGTATAGGTATTATTCATAAGAATATGACAATCGAGCAGCAGGCAGAAGAAGTAGATAAGGTAAAACGATCAGAGAATGGCGTTATAACAGATCCTTTTTCATTATCTCCTGAACATACATTGGACGACGCTGACAAGCTGATGGCAAAGTTTCGTATATCCGGTGTACCGATTACAGAGAATGGGAAGCTGGTTGGTATCTTAACCAATCGTGACCTGAAGTTTGAAACCGATTATACAAAGAAGATCAAAGACTCTATGACAACGGAGAATCTGGTAACGGCCAGAGAAGGAATTACACTGGAAGAGGCAAAACGGATTCTGGGAGAAGCCAGAAAGGAAAAGCTTCCGATCGTAGATGAAAACTATAATCTGAAGGGCTTGATTACAATCAAAGATATTGAAAAGCAGATCAAGTATCCGAATTCCGCAAAGGATTCTCAGGGAAGACTGCTGTGTGGTGCCGGTGTTGGTGTTACACCGGATATTCTGGATCGTGTAAGTGAACTGGTAAAGGCAAAGGTTGATGTTATCGTTATTGATTCTGCACATGGGCAGTCAGCAAATGTACTGAAGACACTGGAGATCGTAAAGAATGCTTATCCGGATCTGCAGGTGATCGCCGGAAATGTAGCAACTGCACAGGGAACAGAAGATCTGATCAAGGCCGGTGCGGATGCGATTAAGATCGGTATCGGACCCGGTTCTATCTGTACAACCCGTATCGTAGCAGGTATCGGTGTACCGCAGATGACTGCGATCATGGATGCATATTCTGTATCACAGAAGTATAATATTCCAATCATTGCAGATGGTGGTATCAAGTATTCCGGTGATATTACAAAGGCTCTGGCAGCCGGCGCAGATGTCTGTATGATGGGCAGCATGTTTGCGGGAACGGATGAAAGTCCGGGAGAGTTTGAATTATATCAGGGTAGAAAATATAAAGTATACCGTGGTATGGGTTCTATCTCAGCAATGGAAAACGGTAGTAAAGATCGTTATTTCCAGAGCAATGCAAAGAAGCTGGTTCCGGAAGGCGTAGAAGGACGTGTGGCATATAAGGGAACAGTAGAGGATACCGTATTCCAGTTGATCGGTGGATTGCGTGCGGGTATGGGATACTGTGGTTCAAAGGATATTCCGACGCTGCATGAGAAGGCGAGGTTTGTTAAGATTACATCTGCTTCTCTGAAAGAGAGTCATCCACATGATATTCAGATCACAAAGGAAGCACCAAACTATAGTGTAGAGTAGGGACTGCGGATAGCAGAAGAGATAAAAGCGAACAATAAAAAGAAGGACTCGTCAGAATCCTTCTTTTTATTGTTCGTGATATATGAATCCAATCTATGTACGAAAGTGAAATGTTAAGGCTGAAGAGGTGTCATTTTTAAGCCCTTATACATCTTCGTGTATAAGCTCTTCTCGTCCTGGTATAATACAAAACCACGGGCGCCGTCTTTAACAATATAAGCATACTTGTTCTTCTGGACGTTCATATATAAAACTTCATCAACGTTTAATTCCTTGGCTTTTGCCTTGGCAGTATAAACATTCAATGGTTCAAGTTTGTACTTTTTTACTGCTTCATCAACGGTCATAATTATTACCTCCCACAAGTTAATCTTGTTTCTAAGAATATAACAATATGCTAATTACCTATTGCTACTTTCTTGATAATAGTATATTGTATATTATGAACAAAGTCAATTAGTAAAAGTGTATAAAAGTATCGACTTTTACTAGGTTAAATACAATGCAAATTGGTTATATTCCATAAAGGAGCTAAAAAAATGAAAAACAATGTTAACTTTCAACAAAAATTAGATGAAAAACTGGAAGAAATAACAAGATCCAATCAGACACCAACCTTATTGCTTCATGTATGCTGTGCTCCCTGTAGTAGCTATGTTCTGGAATATTTATCAAAATTTTTCAAAATCACATTGTTTTTTTATAATTCCAATATAGCACCAAAAGAAGAATTTGACAAGCGCGTTGACGAATTAAGGCGTTTTGTTCAACAATTCCCGCTTCAGAATCCGGTAGAGATCTGTGTAGGGGACTATTGTCCGGAGGAGTTTTTGGAGATGGCAAAGGGTCTGGAACAGGAACCAGAGGGAGGATCCCGCTGCTATCGCTGCTATGAGCAACGGCTGCGCAAGACGGCACAGCTATGCAGGGAAGGTGCCTATGATTACTTTACAACTACATTGTCAATCAGTCCGTATAAGCGTGCAGACTGGTTGAATGAGATCGGAGAACGCCTGGCAGACGAGTATGGACTTACATATCTGGTATCGGATTTTAAAAAGAAAAATGGATACCGTCGTTCGATTGAACTGTCCAGAGAGTATCAACTCTATCGTCAGGACTACTGTGGCTGTGTGTATTCGAAGGCGGAGCGGGATCGTCGTGTGCAGGAAAAGAACAAAAAATGTTGAAAAGGGGTTGAAATAAATGGTGCCTTGTGTTAAACTTTTATCAATTTAAGGACTGCCATGAAAAAGATTAGGCCTGTGGTTTTGCCGGTTGTTTGTGCAATGCGATAGGGGCTTATTAGTCTTTTTTTTTTGAGCAAAATGGTCAAAAAGAAAGGAACAGGTGCAAAGATGAAAGCTTTTCTTATTTTGGAAGACGGCACAGTATTTACCGGGAAAAGTATTGGATCGACCAAGGAGATTATCAGTGAGATCGTGTTCAATACGTCTATGACCGGTTATTTAGAAGTGTTGACGGATCCGTCCTATGCCGGACAGTCAGTATGTATGACGTATCCGTTGATTGGTAATTATGGTATATGTATGGAGGATGCTGAGGCAGATCGGCCGTGGCAGTCTGGATTTATCGTTCGTGAAATCGCAAAACTTCCTAGTAATTTCAGATGTGAAGGAACCCTGGAACAGTATTTGGAAAAGAATAATATTACCGGTATTGAAGGAATCGATACCAGAGCCCTTACAAAGATCCTTCGGGAAAAGGGTACTATGAATGGAATGATTACAACCGATGAGAACTATTCATTGGAAGAGGTTCTTCCGCGGATTCAGGCATTTAAGATTGGTCATGTGGTACTGGAAGTAACCTGCAAGGAGAAAAAGGTATATCCGGCTGAGGGAACCGCTGCTTACAAGGTGGCTATGATTGATCTGGGTGTAAAGAGAAATATTATCCGCTCCCTTCAGAAGAGAGGCTGTGAGGTAACCCTGTATCCGGCAGAGACTCCGGCCGAGGAAATCCTGGAAGGAAAACCGGATGGCATCATGCTGACAAACGGCCCCGGCGATCCGAAGAGCTGCGTGAAGACGATCGAAGAGATCAAGAAGCTGTTTGCTACGGATATACCGATTTTTGCAATTTGTCTGGGACATCAGCTGTTGGCACTGGCAAATGGCGGAGATACCGAGAAGATGAAGTATGGTCATCGTGGAGCAAACCATCCGGTGCGTGCATTAAAGACCGGAAAGGTATATATATCTACACAGAATCATGGATATATGGTTAAGGAAAGTTCACTGGATCGGGAAGTCGCAGAAGTGAGCTATGTAAATGTAAATGACGGTACGGTAGAGGGTGTACATTATCTGGGTAAGAATGTACAGACTGTGCAGTTCCATCCGGAAGCCTGTGCCGGCCCGCTGGATACAGCATTCTTGTTTGACGAGTTTATTAATATGATGGAGGTGTCAAAGTAATGCCAAAGATTGCAAGTATTAAAAAGGTAGTAGTTATCGGTTCCGGTCCTATCGTTATCGGTCAGGCTGCGGAATTTGATTATGCAGGAACACAGGCTTGTCGATCTCTTCGGGAAGAAGGAATCTGCGTTGTCTTGATCAATTCTAATCCTGCTACCATTATGACAGATAAGGATATTGCAGATAAGGTATATATTGAACCTTTGACACCGGATGTGGTGAAGAAGGTTATTATGAAGGAGAAGCCGGATAGTGTGCTTCCGACTCTGGGCGGTCAGGCAGCGTTAAATATCGCTATGGAACTGGAAGAATCAGGGTTTTTACGCGAGCATAATGTTCGACTGATCGGAACTTCCGCACAGACGATTAAGAAGGCTGAGGATCGAGACGAGTTCAAGAAGACCATGGAGAAGATTCATGAACCATGTGCACCTTCTCAGGTTGTAACGACGGTAGAAGCAGGTCTGGAGTTCGTTAAGACGATCGGATATCCGGCAGTATTAAGACCGGCTTATACATTGGGTGGTTCCGGTGGCGGTATCGCTGCGAATGAGGAAGAGTTCGTTGATATTCTGGAAAACGGACTGCGTCTGTCCAGAGTCGGACAGGTTCTGGTGGAACGTTGTATCGCCGGCTGGAAGGAAATTGAGTATGAGGTAATGCGGGATGCAAACGGTACCTGTATCACGATCTGTAATATGGAGAATCTGGATCCGGTTGGTGTCCATACCGGTGACAGTATTGTAGTAGCACCGTCTCAGACGCTGGCAGATAAGGAGCATCAGATGCTTCGTAGTGCAGCATTAAATATTATCAGTGAATTGGATATCAAGGGCGGATGTAATGTACAGTTTGCGTTGAATCCTGACTCCTTTGAGTATTGCGTTATCGAAGTAAATCCGCGTGTCAGCCGTTCTTCTGCATTGGCATCAAAGGCAACCGGTTATCCGATTGCAAAGGTGGCTGCAAAGATCGCACTGGGTTATAATCTGGATGAGATTAAGAACGCAGTCACCGGTAAGACCTATGCCAGCTTTGAACCGGCACTGGATTATGTGGTTGTTAAGATTCCAAGACTGCCGTTTGATAAGTTTATTAAAGCAAAGCGTACGCTGACGACACAGATGAAGGCGACCGGAGAGGTTATGAGCATCTGTACGAACTTTGAAGGCGCATTAATGAAGGCACTGCGTTCTCTGGAACAGCATGTTGATAGTCTGATCTACTTAGACTATGATAAGCGTCCGTTAGAAGAGATCCATGAACGTCTGCATAATGTAGATGACCGCCGGATTTTTGTGATCGCAGAAGCCATCCGCAGAGGTATTTCATTGGGAGAGATTCATGCAATCACCAAAGTAGATATCTGGTTTCTGGATAAGATCGCCAATCTGGTATTTATGGAGAAGAAGCTCAGAGAAGCAAAGGAGATCGACCGGGATCTGATGCTGGAAGCAAAACGTATGGAATTCCCGGATAAGGTGATCGGTCAGATCACCGGCAAGACAGAGACTGAGATAAAGAAGTTAAGATATGACATGGGTATCCATGCATCGTATAAGATCGTAGATACCTGTGCGGCAGAGTTTAAAGCAACGACACCGTATTATTATTCCTGCTATGATGGATGCAATGAGGTGGTTGAGGATCATGACAGAAAGAAGATCATGGTTTTAGGTTCCGGACCGATCCGAATCGGTCAGGGTATCGAGTTTGACTTCTGCTCCGTACATGCAACCTGGGCATTGAAAGCACAGGGGTATGAAACCATTATCGTAAATAACAATCCGGAGACGGTAAGTACAGACTTTGATATCGCTGATAAGCTGTACTTTGAACCGTTGACACCGGAGGATGTTGAGTCTATTGTGAATCTGGAGAAGCCGGATGGAGCGGTTGTTCAGTTCGGTGGTCAGACTGCGATTAAGCTGACAGAGGCACTGTTAAAGATGGGCGTGAAGATCCTGGGTACCAGTGCTGAAAATGTAGATGCTGCAGAGGATCGGGAACTGTTTGATGAAATTCTGGAAGAGTGCTGTATTCCGAGACCGGCAGGTAAAACAGTATTTACCTGTGAAGAAGCGCTGGAAGCTGCACATGAGCTGGGCTATCCGGTTCTGGTTCGTCCATCCTATGTACTGGGTGGTGCCGGTATGCAGATCGCGATTGCAGATAAGGATATCATAGAATTTATGGATGTTATCAATCGAAATGTACAGGAACATCCGATTCTGGTTGATAAATACCTGATGGGTAAAGAAGTAGAGGTAGATGCGGTATGTGATGGAGAGGATATCGTAATTCCGGGTATTATGGAGCATGTAGAGCGTGCGGGTATCCATTCCGGTGATAGTATCTCTGTATACCCTGCGGGCTTACCGGATAAGATCAAGCGTGTTATCACAGAATATACCAGAAAGCTGGCAAAGAGCCTGCATGTAATTGGTTTGATCAATATCCAGTTTATCGTATATCAGGATGAAGTATATGTTATCGAGGTAAATCCAAGATCCTCCCGTACGGTACCGTATATCAGTAAGGTGACAGGTATTCCGATCGTAGATCTGGCTTCCCGGGTAATTACCGGTGCGAAGTTAAAAGATCTGGGATACACACCGGGCTTACAGCCGGAGTCTGAATACTATGCGATTAAGATGCCGGTATTCTCCTTCGAGAAGCTGCGTGGAGCAGAGATCAGCCTTGGACCTGAAATGAAATCGACCGGTGAGTGTCTGGGTATCTCAAAGGATTTCAATGAGGCTCTTTACAAGGCATTCTTAGGAGCCGGGGTTCGACTTCCAAAGCATAAGAAGATGATCCTGACGGTAAAGGATGCTGATAAGCTGGATGCTATCGAAATCGGCAGACGATTCGCAGCACTGGGATATGAGATTCATTCAACCAAGAGTACCGCAAGGGTATTAAATGAGCATGGGGTTCCAGCACAGGTAATTAACAAGGTAGAGGAACCGTCACCAAACCTGTTGGATCTGATTCTGAGTCATGAGATTGACTTGATCATCGATACACCATCACAGGGTGTCGAGCATAGCAAGGATGGATTTATCATTCGCCGTCATGCGATCGAGACCGGTGTATATTGTCTGACGAGTCTGGATACCGCAGATGCATTGCTGACCAGCCTGGAGGCAAATGAGCAGGATCTGACCGTTATCGATATTGGTGAGATCAAGTCTGTAGAAGAACAGTAGAGAAGCAACGATAAAAAAAGAAGAATGAACTATAAGGACTTGAGTACGTATCTGAAAAGTAAATATGGACGAAAGTTATATAAGATTGCCCTGGATGCCGGCAGAACCTGTCCCAATCGGGACGGGCTCTGCGGCAGCCGGGGCTGTATCTTTTGTAGCGGTAGTGGCTCCGGTGATTTTGCATCTGACCGTTCGAAACCGATAGGCGAACAGTTGAAAGAGGCAAAGGAACGGGTTCGCAGAAAGCTGCCCCAGGGAAAGATTGGATACATTGCATATTTTCAGGCGTTCACGAATACATACGGAACAGTTGAGGAACTGGAACCGATGTTTATGGAGGCGGTCCGGGATCCTGAGGTGTGGATTCTGTCGATTGCAACCAGACCGGACTGTCTGCCGCCTGATATCTTAGATATGCTGGAATGGATCAATCAAAGGAAACCGGTATGGGTAGAACTGGGACTTCAGACGATCCATCCACAGACAGCCGCTTATATACGGCGTGGATATGAACTTCCGGTATATGAGCAGGCAGTGAAAGAACTGAAGCAACGTGGACTGGAGATTGTAACGCATGTGATCTTAGGACTGCCGGGTGAAAGTACGGCGGATATGGTGCAAACAGTAGAATATGTAGGACGGACAGGGGCAGATGGTGTGAAGCTGCAGTTGCTTCATGTGTTAGAAGGTACGGATCTGGCGGAAGAATATCGGGCAGGACGGGTAGAACCTCTGGAACTGGATGCGTATATAGATATTCTGGAACAGTGTGTCAGACACCTGCCGGAACGGATCGTGATTCATCGCCTGACCGGAGACGGAGATAAACGGATTCTTCTGGCTCCACTCTGGAGTGGAAATAAACGGATGGTGATGAATACGATTCACAGAGAATTTACAAAAAGAAATGTCATACAGGGCAGTGCCCTGCATGACAGATAAAGACCGTTGGCGTATCTAAGATAGATATACGGCAAGCGTATCAAAGGATATGAAGCAGACGGGCGGCGTTCTCACCGAGGATCGCTGCCTGTTCCTCTTCAGTCAGATCCAGTGCCTTTAGAGAGGCGATATCCTCTGCCTGACCGTTCCATGGGGAATCTGTGGCGAAGAGGATACGGTCGGCTCCGTGATTGCGGATGATTCGGAGCAGCTGTTCTTCGTTGATAAATCCAAAGGTATATGCCAGATCAAAGTATACATGCGTTCCGACCAGAAGAGTCTCTACATCGTTCCATTGTTTCCAACCGCCGGTATGTGCCAGAACGATCTGTGCAGTCTCGGGATGTGCGGCATGCATTTCTACATACTGAAGCATTTCCAGGGCTTCTGCCGGTGGGCAGTGAACCTCCTCCGGGAGTCCGACATCAACACCGGCGTGAAGAACGACGATCAGTCCCAGGTCTACGGCACAGGTGATCAGCTGCAGAAAACGGGGATCATTTACGTGAACTCTCTGATAATCCGGGTGGAGTTTAATTCCTGCCAGACCCAGCTGTTTGATATAGGTTAGTTTTGCTTCATAGTCACTGTTGTCCGGATGGATGCCGCCAAAAGAGAAGATGCCGTTCCTGCCATTGATCGAAGCCGCAAATCGGTTGACGGAATCGAACTGGGATGGCTTCGTGACAACCGGAAGGATAACCGAGTAGTCAACCTCTGCCTGTTTCATAGAGGCCTGCAGTCCCTGCAGGGTGCCGTCTGCATGTGCGTGGATGTTAGCGGCTACTTCCAGTTTGTGTATCGTTTTTTCAGCGATTGCATCCGGAAATATATGCGTGTGAAAATCAATAATCATAGGTATGCCTCATTTCTTAAATCAAAGTAGAATGTCTTAAAAGGGGAATCAGTATAATATGCCCAGTTTCATCCGTCCCTATTATAAAGGGTTTTAGAAGAGACATCAATTCCTGTTTGTTGAAAATGACTGAGAAATGGATGAAAAATGAAGAAATGAAATAAAAATGCATAAAAATCATTGTGCAAATAGTCAAAATGACGAAAAACCTAAAATTAGACGTTGGATTCCATTGGTGAATATGCTATAATTTCAACTATAGATTTAGCAATTATGGGGAGGCAAACGATGGAAAATATTATTATGACAACCGGTTCTGATATTGAAGGATTTGATATTACCGAGTATTTGGGACTGGTAAGTGGACAGACTGCATTGACGGCAAAGTTCTTTCAGGAGTTCTCCGGAAGTACCGAGATGGACGCAAAGGAAAGTAAGGCACTGACAAAGAAGCTGTCTCAGGTGCATCAGACAGCAGTAAAGATGATGGAAGAAGAGGCAAAGAAGAAAGGTGCGAATGCAGTTATTGGTATCACACTTCGTTACAATGAGCTGACCAGCAGCCTGACAAATAATACAATCGGTATTATTGCCACCGGTACGGCTGTACAGGTAAAGGAGAAAGAGAGCAGAGGCTATCAGGGTATTCATCAGGATCTGTATGTAACAAACTATTATACAAAGATGCTGCTTCGTCCGGTTCAGGTGCGGATACAGGCAGATAAGCATATGACCAGAATTTCACCGGTATTTATGAACTACCGGAATGAAGAGATTCGTGCGATCCGTGCGGATGTAGAGTTGACAACCTACTATGATGAGAAGGTGATCCTGCGGGATATGGACTTTACCTTTGAGAAAAACAATGTATCTGTTCTGGAAGCGGACTGGGTAGAGTGCGATATCAAGGAAAAGGAAGTAAAACTGATCAAGGATGCAAAGGTTATCGTTCGGAAGTATGTAACCTCCAGAAAGGTAGTGACCTGTGAAGAACTTCCGATCAGTACCGAGTTGTCTTATCGCCGGTTAGAGAGTCTGAAGAAGAAGCGTGGTATCGATGCGGTTGTGAAGTATCAGTCTAACGGTATGATCTGGACCTGCGTCTGCGGCTGCATTAATAAGGTAAGCGATGCAGAGTGTGATATCTGTGGACGGAAGGAAGCAGATATTAAGAATGATCTGGGATTCAACTATGAGGAAATGCTGGAGAAGCTGGCAGCTCAGGAAAATGTGACTGCAATGAAGGATATTGTTATTAAGGAGTACATTAAGAACATTGATCCGGAAGCACGTATGGAACTGCTGCAGACACTGGAATCTGCGCTTCAGTATGAAAAGACGCGCGGTGACATGAAGGAAGTTGTAATTGAGAAGATTCAGAATATTTTCGAGTCATAAAGCGGAGTAACAGTAGATAAGTGAAGGGATGAGGGCGATGAACGAGAGTTGTCGCCCTTATTTCATTTTTAAGAGTACAAGAAAAAACGGTTAAGAAAAGGAGAAGGATATGGAACAGTATTTGATGGCGTTGGATCAGGGAACCACCAGTTCCAGATGTATTTTATTTGATAAAGCCGGTACCATTGTGAGTGTGGCGCAAAAGGAATTTAAGCAGTATTATCCGAAAACCGGCTGGGTAGAACATGATCCCATGGAGATATGGTCAACCCAGATGGGAGTGGCGAGGGAGGCTATGGAACAGATCGGTGTCGGGTATGACAGGATTGCGGCACTGGGGATCACAAATCAGAGAGAGACGACGATTATCTGGGACCGCCTGACCGGAGAACCAATCTATCCGGCGATCGTATGGCAGTGCCGGAGAACGGCACCGATCTGTGATCGGTTAGAGATTCAGGGATATGGAGATATGGTGTTCCGGAAGACCGGACTGAAGATCGATGCCTACTTTTCAGCAACGAAGATCCAGTGGATCTTAAATCACGTAGATGGGGCGAGAGAGCGTGCCGAGCGGGGAGATCTTCTGTTTGGAACGGTGGATAGCTGGCTTATCTGGAAGCTGACAAAGGGGAAGGTGCATGCGACAGACTATACAAATGCGGCCAGAACTATGCTGTTTAATATTCAAGAGCTATGCTGGGATCGAGAGCTGATGAAACTGCTGGATATTCCGGAGGCGATTTTGCCGGAGGTGCATGATTCCAGCTATATGTATGGAGAAACCGATCCAACGATCTTCGGTGGACCGATTCCGATTGCCGGAGTGGCAGGTGATCAGCAGGCGTCACTCTTTGGACAGGCGTGCTTTGAACGGGGAGAGATAAAAAACACCTATGGAACGGGCGGCTTTTTGCTGATGAATATAGGAGAACAGCCAATATTTTCTGACAACGGACTGCTGACCACGATCGCATGGGGGCTTCATGGATCCGTGACATATGCGATGGAAGGATCTGTGTTTGTGGCAGGAGCGGCAATACAGTGGCTGCGGGATGAAATGGGACTGATTTCTTCGGCGGCAGAATCGGAACAGATAGCAATGTCTGTACCGGATACGAATGGGGTGTATATGGTTCCGGCGTTTGTAGGGCTGGGAGCACCGTACTGGGATCCTTATGCGAGAGGAATTCTGACAGGATTGACCAGAGGTGCAAATCGCAGTCATATCGTGCGTGCGGTGCTGGAGGCACTGGCGTATCAAACCTATGATGTGGTGGATCTGATGGAGCGGGATGCCGGAATCGAGAAGCTGGCACAACTCAAGGTGGATGGCGGTGCCTGTGCAAATAATTTCCTGATGCAGTTTCAGGCAGACGTTCTTCAGACGGAGATCCACAGACCTGCCTGCATTGAGACAACTGCGGCAGGAGCGGCGTATCTGGCGGGACTGGGAGTCGGATACTACAAGGATATGGATGAAATACGCAGGAACTGGAAGAAGGAACGGGTATTTGCCCCGGAAAAGAGCCTGAGATGGAGAGAGGAACGCGTTGACGGGTGGCAGCATGCGGTGGCACAGGCTATGCAGAACGAAAAAAATTGTGATTTTGGAAGATGACGAGTATAATAGGGATGAAGAAACAGGAAAGGAAGATGACATATGAAGACGATAACAACGGTTATCTTTGACTTGGACGGAACCTTATTAAACACGTTGGAGGATCTGCATGCGGCAACGAATTACGCATTGGAGCAGTATCATTATCCGACGAAGAGTATAGAAGATGTGCGGAAAGCGGTCGGAAACGGCGTGGCAAAGCTGATCGAACGGGTAATCCCGGATGGTGTTCAGAATCCGGACTATGAACCTTGCTTGGCTGTATTTAAAGAGTATTATTCCAAGCATTTACAGGATCGGACAGCACCATATCCGCAGATTCCGGAGCTTTTGGATGCATTAAAACAGGAGGGCAGACATACGGGAATCGTTTCCAACAAGTTCGATACTGCAGTCAAGAATCTGAAGGAAGATTATTTCGCAGATGTGATACAGGTGGCGATCGGAGAGTCTGCAAATGTACGGAAGAAGCCGGCACCGGACTGTGTATATCAGGCGATGAAGGAACTGGAGTGTACAGCCAATCAGGCGATATATGTCGGTGATTCCGACGTGGATGTGGCAACGGCTCATAATTCCGGTCTGCAGTGTATCGGTGTGACATGGGGATTCCGGGATGAAGATGTACTGCAGGAGGCAGGAGCGGATTATATTATTCATCATCCGCTGGAACTGACGGATGTACTGAGGCAGATCGAACAGGAACGATAGATTATAGCATAAAAGGATCAGAGAGATATGAAGGATGTATATGCTCAAATTATGAGAGGGAGAGGCTATCGGCAGGAGTGGCAGAAGGAACCGTACATTTTTACCCGAAGAACCGGGGAGGAATGTTACGTGGTGATGCTGCTGGAACGTCCGGCACAGCCGGAATTGTTAAACCGGAAACGGCAGCAGCTGGAGCAGTATTACGGAATACAGGGCTATATAAGAATATATCAGCTCTGCATCCTGATACAACCGAATGGGATGTTTTCGGAGGGCTGCCTGCAACTGGTAAATACATCAACCAATGTCTGGCTGTATGCGGAAGATCAGAAACGGATGTTTTGCTATGAGAATCAGCCATTAGAGTTTGATGGGTTAAGCGGAGCGTTTGATCATATATCATCGTCAGATGGACGTCGGCAGACGTTATTTACATGCAAATCGGCCCCCTGGGTAACACTGGGACTGATCTTGATCAATGCAGGATGCTTTTTTATTCCGATTCTTCTGGGACAGTATGACGTCTGGATCCGGGCAGGAATGGACAGCCGTGAGCTGGTGTTTGGACAGGGACAGATCTATCGACTGTTCACCAGTATGTTCCTGCATGGCGGCTGGGATCATTTGCTGAATAACATGCTGGTGCTGGCGGTTCTTGGAATGTATCTGGAACCGGTGCTTGGACATCTGCGATATACAGGAATCTATCTGCTATCCGGTATCGGAGCGGCGGTGTTTTCGGCAGCTCTCAGTATAGGCGGTCAGGGTTCCATAGGTGCTTCGGGTGCCATCTTCGGGTTGACGGGGGCACTGCTGGCAGAGGTGCTCTTCTGGCGGAGAAAGATTCCGCAGTTGACCCCTCGGAGAGTCCTGTTTATGTGTATTGCATCTTTATATGGAGGGTTTGTTACAGTCAATGTTGACAATGCTGCACACATCGGTGGATTGCTGGTAGGATTTTTATTGTTAATAATTACTAATATCATCCATGAAAAATACACATAATACGCAAAAATGTATGGGTTCCTGTTGTAAATGAAATATTGATGTGTTAAACTGAAAACAGCGAATTGTGGGGTGTTAGAAAGTGGGCATTAGCTATGCAGTTGTGACAAAAGTGAAAGAACTTACAGAAGCGAAGCGCTATGGCGAAGCCTTTGATCTGTTAGAGGGCGAAGATATCTATCAATCGTTGAATCCGCAATTCCTGCGGTGCTGTGGGGAAGTTTACCTGGAAAACGAACAGTATTACGATAGCCGTGAAGCTTTGGTGCGGGCACATATTATGGCACCGGAGGGTAATCGGATTATTTATGATCTGGTTCATCTTTATTTAAAGATGGGATACTTTCAGCGTGCAAAAAAATATTATGAGATTTATGTCCATAATGCAGTTGCTGACGATGTGGGTAAGCTTTATCTGTTATATATGATCGAAAAGGCACAGCGTGCAGATGCAGAGGATCTGGTTAAGATTCTGGAAAAGGCATGTGAAGAACGATATACGGATGACTGGGGATTTGAATTGGCATTGTTATATGCATCTCTGGGAAGAAACGATAAGATGAAAGAAGAATGTGTACATCTGATGGCGGCTTTTCGGAATTCGCCTTATTATGCCCTGGCAGAGGCGTTAAAGAGAGGAGAATATGATATCAGTGGTTCTTATTTCCGGTTTCCGATCATGGAAGCGGAAGAAGATCATGAGTTATACCGTACGATCGAAGTACAGGAAGAAAAACAGTTAGAAAAGGATGCACTGCGTGTACATCCTCCGGATCCGGTGATTTTGCAGATGGAAGATGACGATGAAGAACGTACAGACAAGCCGAAAGGAAAAGAAAAAACCAGAGGCTTGCATTTTGGATTCGGAAGAAAGAAGACGAAGAATAAAGAACCGGAACTGCCTGAGAAACCGATACAGGCAGAAGAAGCCGTAGCTGCAGAAGCTGTAGAAGCGGAGAACGGACAGACAGAGTTTCAGACAGAGGCAGAGATTGCTCAGGTGAATGCGGCTGCAGTCGTAACACCGATGGAAACAGAGTCGTTAGGCGTGCAACCGGAAGATGAGATATCCACTTATATTGCATCTGTTATGCAGTCCGTTGCAGAGATAGAAACTTCGGTAACGGAAGAACTGAGTAAACCGGTTTCTTTTGAAACCGTGAAGACGGATACCGAATATCAGCCGAAGCTTCTGGAGGTAGAAGAGGATCTAAGCCCGAAGGAACGGCTGGAAAAGCTCATGAAGATGATAGAAGAAGAACGAGCAGAAGAGAATCAAAAGCAAGATAATAAAAGACCATATGAGGAAGAGAAGATCGATATGGACGAGTATCTGCGGGATTTGGTAGGGGCCAATTCTATCACAGAAACAATGACGAAGATATATCGAGACGAACAGGATTCATAATGTTATAGATGGCATTAGGAGGCTATGGTAACAGAAAGGAGCTGCCAAAAGTATGAATGACAGAGATGCGTTAATAGCAGCAGTCAGAGCACAAGTGGAAAAAGAAAAAGCGGCAAAAGCGGCAAAGCTGGCGAAAGAACAGGAACTGCAGGAGCAGACCAGTGGCAAGAAGAAGGCAGGGAATGATCAGCCGACACAGAAGTTCCGTCCTTGGAATCCGGATGAGGATAAGAAGAAGATGCCGAAAAAAGAAGATGCAAAGGCAGAAATACCAAAGCCTGAAGCACCGAAGCCGACAGAAACGTCAAAACAGACCGGGGCAGAAGTCGGAAAGGAAGAGCAGCCGGATATGCTTGCATTCGGAGGCGTATCGTTGGGTGAATCAGAGGACACACTGGCGAGTGCAGGCGGTGAAGAAGAGACACTGGCAAACTTTGGACTGACCGGTGATTCTCTGGAAGGCTCCGATGAAATCGGAGGTTTGGGCTTGTCGGATGATATACTGGGTGGCGAAGAACCGCCGAAGAAGCCAAAGGAGTTTGCTAAGAATTCAGATGTAACAGATGATCCTGTACTGGATGAGCAGGGAAATGTTATAAATGTAATACCGGTAGAGCAAAAAGGCTTAAATCCAAATGATGTAAAGAGCATGTATGATATTGAATTCTCGGACGATGAGGATGAGAAGAAATATGAAGCGGCAAAGCAACAGGAAGAGGATCGTCTGGCAGAAGAGGCCAGAAAGGCAGAAGCAGTCCGCAGAAAGTTCGCAGAACTGGAAGAACAGGAGCGGATGGAGATCCAACGCCGGAAGGAAGCTGAAGAGGCAAAGCGTCGTGCCGAAGAAGAAGCAAAGCGGAGAGCAGAGGAGGAAGCCCGTCGGAAGGCAGAGGAGGAAGCTCGCCGGAAGGCAGAAGAGGAAGCTCGTCGGAAGGCAGAGGAGGAAGCCCGTCGGAAGGCCGCTGAGGAAGCAAAGCGACGTGCGGAAGAGGAAGCACGTAAGAGAGCGGAAGAGGAGGCACGCCGGAAAGCCGAGGAAGAAGCCCGTCGGAAGGCAGCAGAAGAAGCTCGCAAGAAGGCAGAGGAAGAGGCCCGTAAGAGGGCGGAAGAGGAAGCCCGCCGGAGAGCGGAAGAGGAAGCCCGCCGGAAGGCAGAGGAAGAGGCTCGCCGGAAGGCAGAAGAAGAAGCACTGAGAAAGGCACAGGAGGAAGCCCGCCGAAAGGCAGAAGAAGAGGAAGCCCGTCGGAGAGCGGAAGAGGAAGCTCGCCGAAAGGCAGAGGAGGAAGCTCGTAAGAAGGCGGAGTATGAAGCGGCCCGTAAGAAGGCAGAAGAAGAAGAGGCCCGTCGGGTAGAGGCCGAGATTAAGAGGCGTGCAGAAGCACGGAGACAGGCGGAAGAAGAAGCACGGAGAAGAAAAGAAGAAGAACGGAAGCGTTATATAGAAGAGAAGCGGAGACGGGAAGCAGAGGAAGCAGAACGAATCCATCGGGAAGAGGTCAGAAGACTGGCAGAAGAGGCAAGAAAGAAGGCGGAAGAGGATGCTCGTAAGAAAGCTGAGGAAGAAGCTCGTAAGAGGGCTGAAGAGGATGCTCGTAAGAAAGCTGAAGAAGAAGCTCGTAAGAGGGCTGAAGAAGAGGCTCGTAAGCAGGCCGAAGAAGAAGCGCGTAAGCAAGCTGAGGAAGAAGCTCGTAAGAGGGCTGAGGAAGAAGCTCGCAAGAAGGCTGAGGAAGAAGCTCGCAAGAAAGCTAAAGAAGAAGCTGAAAGGAAAGCTGCTGAAGAGGCTCGCAGAAGGGAAGAGGCGATAAAGGCAGCCGCAGAGGAAGCTCGTAAGAAGGCGGAAGAAGAAGCCAGAAAGCAGGCGGAAGAGGAAGCTATGAGGGCTGCACAGGAACAGCTTCGGAAGCAGGCAATGGCAGAGGAAGCTGCCCGGAAGGAAGAACTGGTAAAGGAACAGATCGCAGAACTTCCGGAAGGTGCACAGCAGTTCTTAGGCAAATATATGACAGTTGATTCCATTAGCCGCCAGATGAAGAATACGATTTTATCGGTTGATGCAAACCGGAGTGAACCTAGAAATCTGGTTATTCTGTGTAAGCATGGCTTTGGTACTACCAATATTGGTGTTGATTTTGCAAAGAGCTATTATGCAATGGGTGTATGTAAGAGCAACACAGTTGCAGTAATTAAGGCTGCGGCATTTAACAAGGTTGACCTGAATTCTGCAGTTGCAAAGCTGCAGGGTGGCTGTTTACTGATTGAAAATGCAGGCAATGTAAGACCGGAAAAGATTGATCAGTTGGCAGAAATTATGGGAAATCCGGAGAATGATATCGTAGTGATCCTGACCGGTGAGATAGATTCTCTGTCA
Source organism: uncultured Clostridium sp. (assembly GCA_900539185.1). Lineage (GTDB taxonomy): Bacteria > Bacillota > Clostridia > Lachnospirales > Lachnospiraceae > CAG-632. Next base: position 174,278 of record UQBG01000001.1, on the reverse strand, counting down.
AAGCTGTTCTCGGGAAGCGGAAAGATAGCACCGTACTTTAAACATTTGATTCAGATGCATCGAATCGATAACGGAGCGGTATTTGAAATCGCAAAGAATCATATCGCACAGTTGGGGTATAAGGCGGATGACAGAGCACTGTCGAAGCTGAAGAATCTGATGCTGGGTGTAGAAGACGGTAACCTGGATCGTGTACTGAAGATGGTAAATGACGCGGTGGGAAGAGCGGATGAGAGAAACATCCAGGCTTCAGGAAGTGAAGAAAAGAAATTGATAGATTCAGACTTTGAATAATCAGGGGAGGCTGCCTGAGTGCATAGAATCATGTGCTCATGACAGCCCCTATCTATGAAAGAGGAATGATACATGTTTGATATGGATATCGGTATCGATCTGGGTACCGCAAATGTACTGGTATATGTGAAAGGGATGGGAGTTGTGATTAATCAGCCATCCGTAGTCGCATTTGAAAAAGATACAAAGAAGCTGATCGCGATCGGAACAAAGGCAAAGAAGATGATTGGTCGGGTGCCGGCAAATATAGATGTTATCCGCCCTTTAAAGCAAGGCGTCATATCCGATTATACAGTAACGGAAAAGATGTTAAAGGCATTTATAAAACAGGCGATGAGCCGTAAGAGTTCCTTCCGGAAGCCGAAGGTTTGTATATGCGTGCCAAGTGGGGTGACAGAGGTAGAACGGAGAGCTGTTGAAGATGCCGCATATCGGACAGGCGCAAGATCGGTTTTGATCATGGAAGAACCGGTAGCGGCTGCGATTGGTGCGAATGTTGATATTATCCAGCCTTGTGGAAATATGGTGGTGGATATCGGTGGTGGAACTACGGATATTGCTGTGATTTCTCTGGGAGGGCTGGTTGTGAACCGATCCTTAAAGGTAGCCGGAGACGATTATAATGAGGCAATGATTAAGTACATACGAAGAAAGTACAATCTACTGATCGGGGAACCGACAGCAGAAGAGATCAAGATGGAGATCGGCAGTGTGTATCCGCGCCCGGAAGACGACTATATAGAAGTAAAGGGACGGAATCTGGTAAATGGACTGCCGGATCGGATTCAGGTATCTGCAAATGAGACGATAGAAGCGTTCAGTGAGGTAACCTTGCAGATCATGAATGCAATCATCGGAGTGTTGGAGACCTGTCCGCCGGAGCTGGCGGCAGATATTTCCCAGCGGGGAATCATATTGTCCGGTGGCGGAAGTCTGATCTATGGAATGGAGCAGTTGATCGAGAGTAAGACCGGTATTCAGGCGGTCGTGGTGGAACAGGCGTTGGAAGCCGTTGCACTGGGAGCCGGGAAGTCGGTAGAGTTCATGCATAAGCTGGGAAAGAATTGAGGATAGGATGGAACAGGGATTTCTGCCAATCACAATCGAAGATATGAAGAACAGGGGCTGGGATGAAGTAGACTTTGCCTATGTGATCGGGGATGCGTATGTGGATCATCCATCCTTTGGACCGGCGATTATCAGCCGTTGCCTGGAAGCACATGGGTATCGGGTCGGAATTATATCGCAGCCGGACTGGAAGCGGGATGACAGCATTGCTGTATTCGGAAAGCCACGGCTGGGCTTCCTGATCAGTGCCGGTAATATGGATTCCATGGTAAACCATTATTCGGTATCAAAAAAGAGACGGAGTATGGATGCGTTTACACCCGGTGGTGTGATGGGAAAGCGTCCGGATTATGCGACTGTAGTGTATGGAAATCTGATCCGCAGAACCTATAAGGAGATCCCGATCGTTATAGGTGGCATCGAGGCCAGCCTGCGCAGACTGGCACATTATGACTATTGGTCGAATACGATGAAGCGTTCTATCCTGCTGGATTCTCAGGCGGATCTGCTGATTTATGGTATGGGTGAACATTCCATGATTGAAGTGGCGGATGCACTGAATAGCGGAATCGCTGTACGGGATATTACCTTTATAGACGGAACTGTTTATAAGGCAAAGGATCTGGATTCGGTTTATGATGCACTGACACTTCCTGCTTATGATGAAGTGAAGGAGAAGAAAGAGGCTTATGCAAGAAGCTTCTATATCCAGTATTGTAATACAGATCCATATTCAGGGAAACGGCTGGTAGAAACCTATGGAAGCCGGCAGTATGTTATACAGAATCCGCCGGCAAAGCCATTAACACAGGCAGAGATGGATCGGGTATATAGCTATAATTATATGCGGAATTATCATCCGTCCTATGAAGCGGCGGGAGGTGTTCCGGCGATTAAAGAGGTAAAGTATAGCCTGGTAAGTAATCGGGGCTGCTTTGGCGGCTGCAGCTTTTGTGCACTGACCTTTCATCAGGGACGGATCATACAGACGCGCAGTCATGAGTCGATTCTGGCAGAAGCAGAAAAGATGGTCTGGGAGAAGGACTTTAAGGGATATATCCATGATGTGGGCGGCCCTACGGCAAACTTCCGGCATACAGCCTGTAAGAAACAGTTGGTACATGGTGCCTGCCCGAATAAACAGTGTCTGTTTCCGAAACCATGTCAGAATCTGACTGTGGATCATCGGGACTATCTGGAACTGTTGCGAAAGCTTCGGGCACTTCCGAACGTAAAGAAGGTATTTGTTCGTTCCGGTATCCGATTTGACTATGTGATGGCGGATACGGATGATACATTTTTAGAGGAACTGTGTGAATATCATGTGAGCGGTCAGCTAAAGGTAGCACCGGAGCATGTGGCAGATCCGGTACTCCGGATGATGGGAAAACCGGAAAATAGTGTATATCGGAGTTTCGTGAAGAAGTATGAGCGGATCAATGAACGACTGGGAAAGAAGCAGTATCTGGTTCCGTATCTGATGTCCTCACATCCGGGATCAACACTGAAAGAGGCGGTTACGTTGGCGGAATATCTGAGAGATCTTGGCTATATGCCGGAGCAGGTGCAGGACTTTTACCCGACACCGTCTACGATCTCGACCTGCATGTATTATACCGGACTGGATCCGCGTACGATGAAACCGGTATATGTGCCGACAAATCCGCATGAAAAGGCGATGCAGCGGGCCTTGATCCAGTATCGGAATCCGAAGAACTATGATTTGGTAGAGGAGGCTCTTCGAAAAGCAGGACGGACGGATCTGATCGGTTTTGATAAAAAATGTCTGATACGTCCGAGAAAGACCGAGCGAAATGCAGAATGGTCAAACGAGAAAAAGCCGGATAAGTCCTATAATCGAAAGAAGAAGACAATCCGGAATGTTCACAAGGCAAAGAAAAAATAAGAAAAATCAAATGAAAACAGGAACCGGAAGTGGGGGCTGGCAAACAAAACCAGCCCCCACTTTCTGTTGCAAAATCCGATAAAATATGCTACGATATCCACAGCTTGTGTGCAGGCACTTGTTTTTGTGTGCCTGAATACAGTCAGTACAACACATATATGTACAAAATAAATAATGGAGGATGATTGTGTTATGTCAAAGAAAGTTGTTTTAGCAGGCGCATGCCGTACTGCAATCGGCACCATGGGTGGTCAGTTAAGTACAGTACCGGCAGCAGATTTAGGTTCTATTGTTATCAAAGAGGCATTAAATCGTGCAGGAGTAGCACCAGAACAGGTTGATCAGGTATATATGGGCTGCGTTATTCAGGCTGGTCAGGGTCAGAATGTAGCTCGTCAGGCATCTATCAAGGCAGGTCTGCCGATTGAGGTTCCAGCAGTTACAATCAATGTAGTATGTGGTTCGGGTCTGAACTGTGTAAATATGGCAGCACAGATGATTATGGCAGGGGATGCTGATATCGTTGTTGCAGGTGGTATGGAGAACATGTCTATGGCTCCTTATGCATTAAAGCAGGCTCGTTTCGGTTACAGAATGGGTAACAACACCGTTGTTGATACTATGGTAAATGATGCATTATGGGATGCATTTAACAACTATCATATGGGTATTACTGCGGAGAACGTAGCAGAGAAGTATGGCATCACAAGAGAAGAACTGGATAAGTTTTCAGCATGGAGCCAGCAGAAGTGTGAAGCAGCTATGAAGGCTGGTAAGTTCAAGGACGAGATCGTTCCTGTAGAAGTTAAGAAGAAGAAGGAAACCGTTATCGTAGATACAGATGAGGGCCCACGTCCTGGTACAACTGCTGAGAGTATTGCAAAGTTACGTCCGGCATTCAAGCCAGATGGTATTGTAACAGCAGCAAACTCATCAGGTATCAATGATGGTGCAGCAGCTATCGTTGTTATGAGCGAAGAGAAGGCAAAAGAATTAGGTGTAACCCCTATGGCTACATTCGTAGCCGGTGCATTAGGTGGTGTTGATCCGGCTATCATGGGTGTTGGTCCTGTTGCAGCTACCAACAAGGTAATGGCTAAGACCGGTATGAAGATTGATGACTTCGATCTGATCGAGGCAAATGAAGCATTCGCTGCTCAGTCAATCGCAGTTCAGAAGGACTTAGGATTCAAGGATGAAGTTCTGAACGTAAATGGTGGTGCAATCGCACTTGGACATCCGGTAGGAGCTTCCGGATGCCGTATTCTGGTTACACTGTTACATGAGATGCAGAAGAGAGATGCTAAGACTGGTCTGGCTACCTTATGTATCGGCGGTGGTATGGGTTGTGCAACCATCGTAAAGCGTGATTAATCCAGCTGGAAATACAGAAAAAGGAGAAAACGTAGATGGAATTCATAACATATGAGCAGGAAGGACAGGTTGGCATTGTTACCATCAATCGTCCAAAAGCATTAAACGCATTAAACAGTCAGGTACTGGAAGAGATCGAAGCTACATTTAAGGCAATCGATCTGGACGCTGTACGTGCAGTGATCCTGACCGGTGCAGGCGAGAAGTCTTTCGTAGCAGGTGCAGATATCGGTGAGATGTCTACCCTGACAAAGGCAGAGGGTGAAGCATTCGGAAAGAAGGGGAACGATGTATTCCGTATGATCGAGACCTTCCCGATTCCTGTAATTGCAGCAGTAAACGGCTTCGCATTAGGCGGCGGTTGTGAGATTTCTATGAGCTGTGATATTCGTATCTGCTCAGAGAACGCAGTATTCGGTCAGCCGGAGGTTGGTCTTGGAATCACGCCTGGTTTTGGCGGTACTCAGAGACTGGCTCGTCTGGTAGGTCCTGGTATGGCTAAGCAGATGATCTATACAGCCAGAAACATTAAGGCGGATGAGGCATTCAGAATCGGTCTTGTGAATGCTGTATATCCACAGGAAGAGTTAATGGCAGCTGCAAAGAAGATGGCAGCAGGCATTGCGAAGAACGCTCCAATCGCAGTTCGTGCATGCAAGAAGGCAATTAACGATGGTCTGGAAGCCGATATGGATGATGCAGTCGTAATCGAAGAGAAGCTGTTCGGCAGCTGCTTTGAAACAGAGGATCAGAAGTACGGTATGGCATTCTTCCTTGATAAGAACAAGGAAAAGGTAAAGGAACCATTCCAGAATAAGTAAGTAATCATATATTATATAAGGAGGACAATAACATGAAGGTTGGCGTAATTGGTGCAGGTACCATGGGCCAGGGCATTGCGAAGGCATTTGCTATGGTAGACGGCTATGAAGTAGCTCTCTGTGACATCAAGCAGGAATGGGCACAGGGCGGTAAGGATAAGATCGCTAAGGGCTATGCAAGACTTGTAGAAAAAGGAAAGATGACACAGGAGAAGGTAGACAGCATCCTTGCTAGCATTACTCCGGGTCTGAAGGAAGATCTGTGTGCAGACTGCGATCTGATCGTAGAGGCAGCGTTCGAGGATATGCAGGTAAAGAAGACAACATTCTCTGAGCTGGATAAGATTGCAAAGCCAGAGTGCATCTTTGCTTCAAATACATCTTCTCTGTCCATCACAGAGATTGGAAATGGCTTAACCCGCCCTATGATTGGTATGCATTTCTTCAATCCTGCAGACAGAATGAAGCTGGTTGAGGTGATTGCCGGTGTGAATACTCCACAGGAAACCGTTGATCAGATCATCAAGATCTCAGAAGAGATCGGTAAGACACCTGTACAGGTAAATGAGGCTGCCGGATTCGTAGTAAACAGAATTCTGATTCCTATGATTAATGAAGCAGCATTCATCAAGATGGAAGGTGTATCTGATATCGCCGGTATTGATGCAGCTATGAAGTTGGGTGCAAATCATCCAATGGGACCTTTGGAACTGGGTGATTTCGTAGGTCTGGATATCTGTCTGGCTATCATGGACGTTCTGTATAAGGAGACTGGTGACAGCAAGTATCGTGCATGTCCATTGCTTCGTAAGATGGTTCGTGGCGGTAATCTGGGTGTTAAGACCGGTAAGGGCTTCTACGTATACAACGCAGACCGTACAAAGACACCGGTGGATGCTCAGTAGGATATGAGTGTTACAAAATAATATGGAGGAATAAAAACAATGGATTTCACTTTAGACAAGAAGTATGAAATGGCGCAGACTCTGTTCAGAGAATTTGCGCAGAATGAAGTAAAGCCTCTTGCACAGGAAATTGATGAACAGCACAGATTTCCAAGAGAGACAGTTGACAAGATGGCAAAGTATGGTTTCTTAGGAATTCCTGTATCAAAGGAATTAGGCGGACAGGGCTGTGATATCCTCACATATGCTATGTGCGTTGAGGAACTTTCAAAGGTTTGTGGTACAACAGGTGTTATCGTATCTGCACATACATCTCTTTGTGTAGATCCTATCGTAACATTTGGTACACCGGCACAGAAGGAAAAGTATGTTCCGGATCTTGCATCCGGTAAGAAGCTTGGTGCTTTCGGTCTGACAGAGCCGGGCGCCGGTACCGATGCGCAGGGTCAGCAGACAAAGGCTGTTCTGGATGGAGACGAGTGGGTACTGAATGGTTCTAAGTGCTTCATCACAAACGGTAAGGAAGCAGATGTATATATCGTTATCGCTGTAACAGGTGTTGTTGAGAAGCGTGGCAGAAAGATGAAAGAGATTTCTGCATTTATCGTAGAAAAGGGAACTCCTGGATTTACATTTGGTACAAAGGAAAACAAGATGGGTATCTGTGGTTCTTCTACCTATGAGTTGATCTTCACAGACTGTCGTATTCCAAAGGATGCTCTTCTTGGACAGAAGGGTAAGGGCTTCAATATCGCTATGCATACATTGGATGGTGGACGTATCGGTATCGCTGCTCAGGCACTTGGTATTGCTGAGGGTGCTCTTGAAACAACTGTAAATTATGTAAAGGAAAGAAAGCAGTTCGGCAGATCAATTGCTCAGTTCCAGAATACACAGTTTGTACTGGCTGATCTGGCTACAAAGATTGAAGCTGCTAAGCTTCTGGTTTACAAGGCTGCAAGAAAGAAAGATGAATATCAGGCAGGCGCAAAGGTTTCTTACTCCGTAGAAGCTGCTATGGCTAAGTTATATGCAGCAGAGGTTGCTATGGAAGTGACAACAAAGTGTGTACAGTTACACGGTGGTTACGGTTATATCAAGGAATACGATGTAGAGCGTATGATGCGTGATGCTAAGATTACAGAGATCTACGAAGGTACTTCAGAAGTACAGCGTATGGTTATTTCTGCGAACTTATTAAAGTAAGGAGGTACTTAACGTGAAGGTTATAGTTTGTATAAAGCAGGTACCTGATACAAAGGGTGGCGTACAGTTCAATCCAGATGGTACATTAAATAGAGCAGCAATGCTTACAATCATGAATCCGGACGATAAGGCAGGTCTGGAGGCAGCACTTCGCTTAAAGGATCAGTATGGTGCAGAGGTTACGGTTCTGACCATGGGTCTGCCAAAGGCAGCAGATGTGCTTCAGGAAGCAATCGCTATGGGTGCAGATAAGGGTGTTCTGGTAACAGACCGTGTACTGGGTGGTGCTGACACCTGGGCTACTTCTACTACCATTGCAGGTGCTTTAAGAAAGTTAGACTACGATCTGATCATTACCGGTCGTCAGGCAATCGATGGTGATACCGCTCAGGTTGGTCCACAGATCGCTGAGCATTTAGGACTGCCGGTTATCTCTTATGCACAGGAGATCAAGGTAGATGGTGACAGCGTAATCGTTAAGCGTCAGTATGATGACGGATATCATATGCTGAAGGCTAAGATGCCATGTCTGGTTACTGCTCTTTCTGAGTTAAATGATCCTAGATACATGACACCTGGTGGAATCTTTGATGCAGTAAATGCTGAGATTACAACATTTGGCAGAGCAGATCTGGTAGATGTAGATGATTCAAACCTGGGTCTGAAGGGTTCTCCTACAAAGATCGCTAAGGCTTCTGATAAGGTAAGAAAGGGTGCCGGTGAAAAGGTTACTCCGGATTCTCCAGATGAGGCAGTTAGCTACATCGTTGGCAAGTTAAAAGATAAGCACGTAATTTAATTATAAGGAAAAGTGGTGAATAAAATGGGCGCAATGAACGTAGAAGAAATGGAAAAGTATAAGGGTGTATTTGTCTTCGCACAGCAGGTAGACAATCAGTTAAGCGGTATTTCTTTCGAACTGATCGGCGAAGGAAAGAGACTGGCTGAAAAGTTAAATACACAGGTAACTGCAGTATTGATTGGCTCAGAGGTTTCAGGACTTGTTGACGAACTGGCTGAGTACGGTGCTGACAGAGTTATCGTAGTAGATGATCCAGAATTAAAGAATTACAGAACAGAACCATACGCACATGCACTTGCTTCTGTTATTAATGAGTACAAGCCGGAGATTATGCTGGTAGGTGCTACTGCAATCGGTAGAGATTTAGGTCCTACTGTATCTGCAAGAGTAGCAACCGGTCTGACAGCAGACTGTACATTACTGGAGATTGGCGACTTCCCAATCAATCCAATTCCAAATCAGGTACAGAAGCACAATCAGTTGTTGATGACTCGTCCTGCATTTGGTGGTAACACAATCGCAACAATCGCATGTCCGGATAATCGTCCTCAGATGGCAACCGTTCGTCCGGGTGTTATGCAGAAGCTGGATCGTGTACCGGGAGCAAAAGCGGAGGTTATCAACTACAATCCGGGCTTTACTCCAAACAACAAGTATGTTGAGATCTTAGAGATTTCTAAGGCTGTGTCTGATATCAAGGATATCATGGACGCTAAGATTCTGGTATCCGGTGGACGTGGTGTTGGTTCTGCTGAGAACTTCAAGATCCTGGATGATCTGGCTGAAGTGCTGGGTGGACAGGTATCATGCTCCCGTGCAGTTGTAGACTCCGGCTGGAAGCCAAAGGAATTACAGGTTGGTCAGACCGGTAAGACCGTTCGTCCAAATGTATACTTTGCAATCGGTATTTCCGGAGCTATTCAGCATGTAGCCGGTATGGAAGAGTCTGATATCATCATTGCTATTAATAAGGATGAGGATGCTCCAATCTTTGATGTAGCTGATTATGGTATCGTAGGCGATCTGAATAAGATTGTTCCTGCTCTGACAGCAGCAATCAAGGCAGAACTGGCAGCAAAGTAATAAGCGTCGGAAACGTCTAAAGTAACGAAAATATAATACAAGAATCCTTTTAACGGAGTTCCTCTTAGGCTGTAGATATACAGTCTGGGAGGAACTCTTTTTTTATAGAATTTTGAAACGGGATATGATAAGATAAAAATACATATAGAAAAGGATGGGAGAGGCTATGAATTATTCAATTGATACGTATGAATATGAAGAAGCACCGGAGACGCAGATTGCGAGTGTGAGAAGTAAGATAGGGGGAGCCATTCAACGGTTAGACTATCTGGAGAATGTATATAAGCAAAAGCAGATCGGTGTAATGAATCGAATACGAAATCTGCGTTGGGCATGTGTGGCATGGCTGGTAATCGCTGTGGCGTGGCTTTGCCTGGGATTATTTATAAATCTTATGACACGCGATTCGGTTTATGGACATGCATTTTCCTTTACAACAATAGGTGTCTGTTATCTGATATCTGTATTTTTTATGATAGGAACACTGCGGGTGTTTTTATCTTATTGTACACATGAAATGAAGGTTTCTGCACCGGTGCGATTGATCTATAATCGTCGTGTGAAGACCTATACCTTACAGGATATACAGACACATGGAGTCTATACGCTGAAGGAGGAGGGGCAGGATTGTAAAAAACTGCTTGCACAGGTAGCAGAAAACCGCAAACTATTACAGAATTATCTAAACACACCGAAGTCTACGGCAGAAAAAGGAGAGGAACTGTTAAGCGGGATGGCAGCTATGCTGGAGGAGAATGAAAAGCGAGCAACGTTATTGTACGGTGAAAGGATATAGAGAACAATATTACAAAAAAATAGAGTTGACAAAATACAGAGAAAAGTAATATGATTTTTATGTGAAAATAGAGGTGTTCTATAATGAAATGGGAGGAATACAATGAAGAAAAAGAAGATATTTCTAATAACGATAGCTATTCTTTGTATGATGTTATCAGTAGCAGTCTATGCAACTCCAAGGGAATCAAAAGGTTGGAATGTATATAATGCATCTGGTACGGTTTATGCAAATGTAGGTGTAACATATGTATCCGATACGTTTGAAAATAAGGGTGTGGTTAGTTATTCTGCAAGAGTATTAGGACAAGATAAGGATGCTGTTGTTCAAGGAAATGCAGCATTAATTAAAATTACTGGAGCAGATGGAGTATGTTATTATCAGAAAAAATTTTGGAATACTCAACCTCGGGTAGGCACGGTTAAGATTAATCGAAATAAGAACAGTTATGTAAATGTGTATGTTGAAATCGAAGGAAGAAGTGATAGTAGACAGATAAGATTAAACTAAGGCTAAATACTTATATATAGAACGCTTCTACATATGGAGGAAACAATATGCGGATTAGAGACAGGGAGGCCTTCTGGTTATTCACCATCGGAATTGGATTATCCATTTTTATTATGCTCAATGGATATCAGCTCTTAAATGGATGGACCAATCAGATGTTGAAAAAACAGGATGAAAGTGGTTATACAAATGCAGCAGTATTAGAATTTAATTTTTATAATGAAGATACAGAGGATGATTTTTGGGATAAAGAGCAGGTGCAGAATCGAAAAGAGCGAGTTCAAAAGCTGCTACAACTGCTGTCAGAGCAGGAGGCGGTTACCTATATTGATAACTTAGTTGTCCAGATTGGACAGTCAAATGAGGCACATGGGATTAATATTGTAATGTCCGGACAGGAGGAATGGTATCGAAGTCTTGAGAATGGACAGTATGCATCCGGAGGTGAAAACAGTATACCGGAGGGACAAGTTTTTCTTACGGAATCGGCTAAAAAATATGCAGAACAGATAGAAAATGTAGAGGTTCTGCGAGTGTATGGGGAATATCTGCCTGTAGAGGGTGTTTTTCGGAGCTATGATATAACAGGAGCGGATGAAGAGATTACGATTGGGTATACAGCGAGTCTGGAGCAGGTGCTCTGTAAGAGAATGAGTGAAGGAACTATGAAGATTTGTATAGGCAGTAATCAGCAGGATATACAGGAAACAGTAAAATCCATACAGACTGAGATGATGGAGATTTTAGGAACGGATGTAGAAGTGGTGGATTATACCGGGGATGCGGAGACTGCCCGGATACAGAAGCTATATCTTAAGATTCGAGGGTATATGCTTGCAATTACGTTTGCAGTCAGTCTGTTAAACTGTTGGCAGATTGCACGCTTTTGGGTAGAGCGGAAGCATCGGGAACTGGCTATTATGCAGACCTTTGGGATGAGCGTTTTACAGATTATGTGGTATCTGATTCAGGAACTGCTTGTAAATGTGCTGGCAGCGGCCTGCATTGCGGGTGTTTTAGAGATTTTCTATTGCATACTGACGAAGCGACAGTGGGTGGATATCCGTATAGGACTGATAAATACAAGATGGCTGTTGCTGGCATTTCTCATCATACTGATTATTACATTGACACCAACAGGAATACGTGTATGGAGAAGTACACCACTGAAGGGGATAAAGGGGAAATAATATGAAGATATGGGTTCGTATAAAGTTTTGTGCAGATAGTATTGGTATGCATTTGCGTGAGGTCTTGGCGGGGGTGCTCCTGTTGGGAGTGACACTTCTTTTGGTGGCACTTGTATCGTTGGTAGGCTCAAGGGCAGACAGAGAGCTAAGACAGGTGTTCCGGACAGATACAGATCAGATTGGATATGTTTGGAACCAATGGGAATCGGGAGACCTAATAACGATAGAACAAGAGGACGCATATTTAAATGCAGCGAAGGACAAAGGGATTGTGAGGGAGATAGGCTCCTATGGATATGGCCCTGTAGAGCTGGAGGAACTTCAGTTTCTAAGGAAAATACAGGGGGATCATGTCTATCAGATTCCCTCAAATAAAAGCTGGTATGAGGGAGTGATGATGTCTCCCGGGATGTGGAATATGCTTCAACTGAAGCTGGCAGAGGGAATGGCACCGGAGGCATATGACTTGGAGCAGTATACGCCCATTTATCTGGGCGCTGCGTATCAGGGACATATTAAGGTGGGAACCATTATAGAATCACAGCATGCATCAGAGAACGATTATATAGTAGCCGGTATACTGAGAAGAGGAACACGGCTCCCGACAGAACATATATATATGTTGGATAAGTTTGATGTGTATTGTACCTATCCGGGAGACCATGCAGTAATTAGCATTACAACGTTCACAGGGAGCTATCCGTGGTACTTTGAGCTGCAGGATGGTGTGAGCTTCGAAGAGGCGGAGCGGGAGCTTCTGAAGTTAGCGGAAGATCAGGGTATGCAAGTGGAGATAGATTCCATGGGGGCACAGTTGGATCTGTTACAGACCTCACTCAAGCAGTGGAGACAGTATATGCTGGAGATTATTTTGGTGATAGGAATCACGGCATGTATAGTGGTTACATGTTATCAGACGATAACAGTAATGAGTAGAAGAACGGAATACGGGATCCTATATGCAAATGGTGCAACGACAGGCGATCTTCTCAGCTTTATAGTATTAGAAAATAGTATGAAGCTGATATTGGCACTTATTTTTATCATTCCAATATTGCTCATTCTGTCAAAGGAGATACTCGCCTATACAGATGCAGAGTACTATATGCTGAAACTGATGATCAGACAAAAGATCATATGGGAGATGGGAGCGGTCGGAGTGCTGATGATGCTGATATCGTCGCTGCTTCCGATGGTGACATTAAAGAGATACACGCCGGTAGAGCTGATAGGAGGAAATGAAACGTGATAAAGCTGGAGCAGATAAGTAAGGTATATTCGAGTGGAGAATGTGCAGTAGAGGCCCTTAAGGGGATTACACTGGAGATTGAACAGGGTGAGTATATAGCGATTATGGGACGGTCGGGATCCGGAAAGAGCACATTACTTAATATCTTAGGTGGGATGGATACCTTAACGAAGGGAGAGTATTATTATAATGAGATTTCTGTGCATGCACTGAAAGCAGGAGAACTTCATCGGTTTCGAAAGGAACATGTAAGCTTTATTTTTCAACAGTTTGCACTCATGAATCATTATACGGTATATGAAAATGTCCAGATCCCATTGCTGGCCAAGGGATATCATAAAAAGAAACGAAGAGAAATAGTGATGGAAAAACTGGAATTATTGGGCATTGCAGAGCTAGAAAAAAAGTTGCCGGTTCATATATCAGGAGGACAGCAGCAACGCTGCGCGATCGCAAGAGCCTTAGCGGCAGACAATGAACTGATTCTTGCAGATGAACCAACCGGTGCATTGGACAAGAAAACCAGTATGGAAATCATGGATATATTAGACACGATTCATAAAGAAGGAAAAACCATCGTTGTCATCACACACGATCCGGAGGTGGCGGCGAGAGCAGATAGCATTATTCGTATAGAGGATGGTCTCCTTGTAGAGTAAAAAAGAAGCGGTACTATCATAGATTTGATAGCAACCGCTTCTTTTGTGTATTTTGAGTAGTCTAATTAGTACTCTAATGCTTTTTCTTCACCGTTCATAACACGGAGGGCACCCTGTGCCAGAGCCAGAAGCTCGTCCTCACCAGGATATACAGTGATACCGCTGATCCAGCCGATCTGCTTTGTCATAGCATCTACGGTTACCTTGCCATAAGCGATACCGCCGGTCAGGATGATCTGGTCTACCTTTCCACCCAGAACAACCGCCATAGCACCGACTTCCTTACATAACTGATAGTGGAAAGCATCCATAACTGCCTGAGCAGTTTCGTTTCCTTCTTCTGCGAGCTTTACAACATCGCGCATATCGTTGGTCCCCAGATAGGCATTGAAACCACCGTTACCGCAGATCATCTTTGATACTTCCTTCTCGGTATATTTACCGGAGAAGCACAGACGAACCAGACTGCCGCTTGGAAGACCACCGGTACGTTCCGGAGAGAAAGGACCATCGCCGTCCAGAGCATTTGCTACATCGATAACCTTACCATTCTTGTGTGCACCGACAGATACACCGCCACCCATATGAACAACAATCAGATTCAGATCCTCATATGCCTTGCCGGTTTCCTTTGCATAACGCTTTGCAACTGCTTTCTGGTTTAATGCATGGAAGATACTGATTCTAGGCATCTCAGGATGACCGGAAAAACGGGCAACCGGAGCTAACTCATCTACAACGACCGGATCTACGATAAAGGATGGAATGTTTGCACCGATCTCAGCAGCAATTTCTTTTGCCAGAATACCGCCCAGATTGGATGCATGCTGTCCCTGCTTACCAATCTTCAGATCCTCGATCAGAGCATCGGAAGTAGCATAGGTACCGCCAGGGATTGGCTTTAACAGACCACCACGACCAACAACTACATTGATAGACTTCAGATCGATTGCATTCTCAGCCAGAGCATTCAGGATAACGTCCTTACGGAAGTCTTTCTGGTCAATGATAGAAGCGTACTGGGCAATCTCCTCCGTAGAGTGACGAAGAGTTGCTTCCATTACCTGTGTTTCATCCTCAAACACACCGATCTTGGTAGAAGTAGAACCAGGATTAATAATTAAAATCTTATATGACATAGTTTAATAGCCTCCTTGATTACTGATTATTTTTCATAGATTCTGCAACAACAGCGGCCAAAGCGATAGAGTTTACCTTTACTTCGAAGCTGTCGGAACGGGAGGTTAAGATAACAGGAGCCTTTGTTCCGGTTAAGATATTACCGTTCTTTACATTGCAGGTGTGAACCAGACACTTGTATGTGATGTTGCCGGCGTGGATATCCGGGAATAAGAATACATCTGCATCGCCCACGATCTTTCTGCCTTCGGCACCCTTATGCTTAGCGGCCTCCGGATCCAGGGCCAGATCAAAGGAGAGGGGACCATCTACGATACAACCGGTGATCTTTCCTTCTTCATTCATCTTTGTTAACTCGGCAGCCTCAACTGTAACCGGCATCTTTGGATTCACAACCTCGACAGCAGCCAGAGGTGCTACCTTTGGATTCGGGATACCGCAGGCATGTACAACCTCTACTGTATTGTTGATAATGCCAACCTTGTCCTCCAATGTTGGATATGGAATAAATGCTACATCGGTGAAGAAGAGCAGACGGTCATATCCCGGTACTTCGAATACACATACATGGGATAATGGCTTGCCGGTACGAAGACCAACTTCTTTATTTAATACACTCTTTAAGAAATCCTTGGTATCGATCAGACCCTTCATGTACATATCTGCGTCACCGTTATGAACCAGTTCAACAGCCTTTGTAGCAGCCTCGATCGGATCCTTTACATCGACGATCTCATAGTCTGTCAGATCCATGTTCATGTTGGCTGCGATAGCACGAATCTTGTCTTCGTCACCAACCAGAATAGAATCTGCGATGTTCTTTTCTTTCGCAGCACGTACAGCCTCCAGGACAGCATCATCCTGAGCAACAGCTACGGATAATTTTTTCTTAGGACAAGCAGCCACTTGGGAAATTAAGTCTTCAATTGTTTTACTCATCTTTCACACCTCTACATATTTTAATATAATCTCCGAATCACATTTTCTATGAAAATGCGACATACATCTTTACTATCTTATCACCATTTCCTATAAGCGGTCAAGAATTTACTTCTATCTCTAAGGAATTATATGGAGTTTGCCGATATAAGAAATAGAATTTTTATGTCTTAGGAAGAATGTATGGGATAGGGCACTCTCAAAGTGAGAAAAAGTCAGAAAAAGTATTTGTTTTGAACACAAGATATGGTATATTAATTCTATCATGTGCAGAAGATATAGGTTTTATAATAAATATAGTGAATGAAATAAGAATGAGGTGAGGGTATGAAAGCAAAAGAATACATAATTCAGAAGTTAGTTCAAACCGGGAAGAAGCATCGATGGTTAAAGTATCCGATGTTGGCGTTGGTGTCATTGATCAGCTTCTTTTTTCTTCTTATAGAAAAATGTATGGAGCGGCCGAAGCGGGCTGCCATCGTTATGGTTTGTCTGGTTTTGATTATCAGCCAGAGCTGGTATCTGATCAGCCGGGCGGCGGATGGCAGTGATCAGCCGGAAGGTGGAAATCCGGTATCGGATACTCAGATCGTCGCAGATCCACAGACAGATCCGGACGAAAGTACACCGGTAGTCAACTATTCCGTTATCTATGAATCGGCATATGGAACGGCACCGGCCAGTCGAAGCTATACGGAAGCTCAGTTTGGTGAAGTTCTGACGGCTCAGCCGACGGGAATCCCGGCAAACTATAAGTGGATGGGCTGGAAGATAGCAGGTACCGATGACAGTGCGGTGTTAAGCTCTGTTACGAAGGAGGATTTCGGAACCAGTCTCAGCCTGCGGCTGGTAGGTGTTTGTGAACGGGAGTCTTATACCATTACCTATACACCGGGTTCAGTTTCTTCCGGTGATACTGTGGTAGGAGAGGAAAAGACAGAGACGGTTGCGGTTGTTAAGGATGGCACCACTCAGGTGACCTTAAAGACGGCCGGCGAGATCGGATACTCCTGCAAGGGCTATACGTTTACAAACTGGAAGGTACAGGGAACCGGAGAACGGATAACAGTTGGCGGAACCTATTCCTTTGGAAACGAAGATATAACGGTGACACCGGACTGGATCCCGAATCAATATACAATAGCATTTGATGTGAATGGAGGAGATCCGGCAGATGTACCGATGAGCTACAGTGCCACTTATGGAACAGCGGTTACGCTTCCGATCTGTACCTATACTAAGGATGGCTATTCCTTTGTCGGATGGGCGACAGAGGCAAATGGAGATGTGGTCTACCGGAACGGTGCTACGATAGCAGATGCTTTAACGGATGTAAATGGTGCAACGGTGACGCTGTATGCAAAGTGGGAGTATAAGATCGCAAGCGTTGATGCCTCCTCAATCGTAGCCGAGTACGGAGATGCAGTACATAGTACCATTCATATCTATCGGGACAGTGTCGATGAAAGCGGCGAAAACTTTACGGCAGACCTGATCGGAATTAGCGGAACAACGACCGATGGAGAGGTTACTACAGCATCTGACATGACAGATTTGACCGGTGTTACAGTTACCACCGGAACCAATGTGATACAGTTCGATACACAGGGAACAAGAGTGAAAACGGTATCGGATGGAGAGATAACATTAACATTTAATATTGTGGATAATAATCATCCTGAAGCAGGTGTGTTTACGGCGAAGATCAGTGTAACCTTAAATAAAAAGACGATTACGGTCACCGGTGCACAGAATACCGCAAAGCCATATGATGGCACCACAAGTATACCACTTGGATCCTTCCGGTATCAGGCGGAATATGCCGGTGGTGAGATTCTGGAGAATACAGCGATTCAGGGCGTGATCGTAAATAATGCAACACAGACAGGAGACTTCAGTGATCCGAATGCAGGTGAGAATAAAACGATTACGATAAGCAATATCTATCTGAGTGGAGACAATGCGAAATATTTTACCGTTAGTCCAACTGCGACCGTCTCAGGCGGATCAATTGAGAAACGTCAGGCGTATGTGAGTACCGCGCCTGTGTATGCAGAGGGAAAAGACTATATCCTATCTGGACAGACACCGGCATTTGTAGTAGAGGTAGATACTGCTGATCTGGCAAAGAAGGTAGCTGATCCGGAAGCGGATGCTGCTACAATCGTAAAGGGAATCGCACCAAGCTGTTTCCAGTGTTCCTATGTGTCAGAGGGCTATAAGCCGGGAACCTATGATATCAATCTGGATATCCGGAATGTACAGTTAACGAACTTCGTCCTTCAGGTGACGAATATCGGGCAACTGAAGGTAAAGCAGGATAGTGTTGATAATAATGATTATATTATTAAAGGGAATCAGTCTGCAGACGGCTGGTACTACGGAATGTTACCGACGGTATCTGCATCGAAAACAGGATATGACAGCGTATGTGTTGTGACCTCCGTATCCGATGCAAAGGGAACCTATGATGCAGCGAGCTTCCAGAGTGGTTTTCAAATCAGTGAAGAACTGGCATCCGGTGATATGTATGTACAGTTGGCAGACAGCAGTACCGGAGCAGTAACCGGAGTAAAGAAGTTAGATATCAAGGTGGATGTGACCGCACCGATCGTAAATGGAGATATTACGATCGCCTCTGTTAAGAATACACCGCTACAGAAGATCGGTCATTTCTTGAGTTTTGGTAATTTCTTCAAGGAAGAACTGCAGGTGACGGTACCGGTAGCGGATGTAACCTCACAGACTGTTGAGAAGGTGAGTGGAGTCGATTCTCTTATCTATTATCTGGGTGGAGATATATCCGATGAAGCAACTGCGCAGGCGGCTACGTTGTCATCGGATCGAACAACCGCAACCTTTAAAATTCCAATGGGATTTGATGGTGAGATTGCATTTGTGATGAAGGACAAGGCTGGGAATACAAGCAGTAGAGTATTAGTTTATGTAGAAAGTGATGGTACAAACGGATCAAAGATCTGGGTAGTAGAGGATACTGCACCGGAACTGACACTGGAAGCAAAAGATGCAGAGGATGGACTCGTATATTCCGGAGAGGGATATTACTATAGAAATGTGACGGTTTCTGCAACGGCAACCGATTCAGATGCCGGTGTGGCATATATACTGTGGACCGTTACGAAGGATGGCGAGACACTGACAGAGAAGGAGCGTCAGGATGTAACGAGTACAGCGAACCGCGTAGAAACCGAAACCTTTACGAAGACCTTTAATGAAAGCGGTGCGTACACCGTTACGGCAATCGCATATGATAATGCTGAGAATGAGAGTGAAGTACAGACGATAGATTTTGTGGTGGATGGTACGGCACCGGTTATCACAGTAACACCGGAGAACTATGACGAGGAGTGGGCGACCGAGAAGACGATTACCTTTAAGGCGGAAGACAGCGAGAGTGGTATTGATATGCTGTCTCTGCGCGATGCAGATGGAAATGCTTATCCATATGTGATGGCAAAGGGTGAAAAGGACGCTTATACATTTACAACGTCTGTAAAGGGTGATTATACGATAAAAGTACTGGATCGTGCGGGAAATGCGGCGACGCTGGTGGTCAGCCTTACAAAGGTATCGGCAGAAGTACCGGAGAATCCGGTTGTATCCGTATCACCGGAGATGCCGGAGGATGTAGACCAGCCGGAGACTTACTGGTATGCACAGAATCCAACGATCGAGATTCAGGAGCCGGAAACTACACCGGACGGAACAAAGATTACGGCATACTATCATATGTGGCAGGCTGGTACCAGCGAACCGACCTATGAGAACAATCGGGCGGTAAGCACCTTCCGGCTGCCTGATGAAGGCGTATGGAATCTGCGGGTATGGGCTGAAACAGAGTCAGGCGTGCGCAATGAATATGCATCTGAAGAGGATGGACTGTATCAGATCCGTTATGATGGAACAAAGCCGGTGATTACGGATGTTGTAATCAGCGGAAGCGGAACCAGTAGTCGTGTAAGCTTCAAGATAGAGGATACGGTAAGTGGTCTGGCAAATGCATTGGCGATATATGATAACAAGGAAGAGAATGCACAGGCATTAACCTTGAAAGAGGCCGGAGACGGAACCTATACCGGAAGCTTTATGGCAACCATGAAGGGAACCTATGTGGTTCGTGCAATTGACCGGGCCGGAAATGTTAGTGAGATCGATGCATTTGAACCAATGAGTATTCGAGTGACCGGGGTGACCGGAGATGCAGATAAGGGCATGACGATCGCGGGTCTGGTAACAGAAGGAACCTATGAGCTGGATCATGTGGCAGTATACTATGGTGTCAGCGGACAGGAACTTCAGGAGGTAACGGATGTTGCACTGGTAGAAAATGAAGATGGAAGCTATGGCTTCACTTCAAAATGTACAGGACTTCAAAAAGATAACCGGTATAAGTTCCAGATTACAGCATATGCTAAGAGCGGTGAAAGCTGCACGCATACCGGTGAGTTTAAGACGGAGCAGGCAGATGTGACGGGTACGAATATTGCCGGTACTGTAGCGGATGAAACAATGGGAGCAGAGGATACTGCAAAGATTTCCGTTATTTTATATGAAGGCACCTCGATTATACAGACTTACAGTGCAAACAATCATGGAACCTTCTACTTTACAGATGTTCCGGATGGCACCTATACGATCAAAGCGGTCAATGGAAACAGAAGTACCAGTCAGGCAGTTGTGATTGCAAAGGGAGCCGTCATTGAACCGTCCACATCCATTCAGTTGGTTTTAAGAAATGGACAGATGACTGATGTGGAGTATAAGGATGCTGAGACACCAAAATTAATCATCAGCGGACTGGATGGTATATTTGAAGATACAACGAACTTTGGAAGCGATGCAGACAATGCACTGATTCATGCAGGAGGAACCGTAGAGTTTTGCCTGAAGGTAGCCGGACTGAGTGAAGATCAGGTGCCGGGGGATGATCTGGCAGGAATCCGGAATAATATGAAGCGCGGAGAAGCCGTAGCGATGTATCTGGATCTGTCTTTGTGGAAGCGATCCACAGGTGCCTATGGTGTGATTTCCGAAACGCAGATCACAGCAATCAATGGCGGTAAGACGGTACGGATCGTAATTCCGTTAACAGAAGAGTTAGCTTCTAAGAAAGAGCTTTGTGTCATAAGAGTACATGATGGAAGTGTTGAACGACTGGCAGATCTGGATGCAAATCCATATACATATACCATTGAGTCATCTCTGTTCTCTACGTATGCACTGGTATATTCGGACGGAACACAGGGATCCGATGATACAACGGCTGCAACGTCAACTTCCGGTGGTGGCAGTCATGGATCTACTTCCGATGCAACGACAGCCGGAACGGGAAACGGCAGTGCAACCGTAGATATCAGTAAACGTACAAATGGAGGAGTGGTTACATCCGGAAAGAATGGCGGTTCACCTTCAACCGGAGATACAACACCGATCCTGTGGGTAACACTGGGCATGCTTCTGACAGCCGGAGCCGGAGTTTTGTTACTGAAAAATAAAAAACGATAATAAAAACAAACGATAAAAAGCACCATAACTTACCATAATACTTTACCGAATCCTGAGGATACTATAAGTAAGACATCAAGCAGAGAAAGAAGCAGATAAGATTCTTCCTCTGAAGGAAGTCTTAAAACAGTCATTCAGTATTCAAAATGGAGGTAACGATTATGTCTAACGAGTATTCTAAGAGTGAAGCAATGAACCGTTTCAAGATGGAGTGTGCATCTGAAGTGGGAGTAAACTTAAAGCAGGGTTATAACGGTGATCTGACATCCAGACAGAATGGTTCTGTAGGTGGACAGATGACTAAGAAGTTGGTAGAAGCTCAGATGAAGGCTATGTCTGGTAAGTAAGATCGGCGATTCTGAACACATCAGAAATACAAAACCCCGAAGAGAAGCATCTTCGGGGTTTTCTTCTTGTTTTTTTAATAATTTTATAGACATCCTGCTCTCATCTGTGCTATAATTTAGTGATTAATGGGCTTGGTTCCTAAAATACTAATCGAAAAGTAGATGTATCGATCATAAGGAGGACTTATTAAAATGAGTTACACAGTAGAAAAAATGGAAAAGAATATGGCAAAGCTGACGATAGAGGTAGCCGCTGAAGAATTTGAAAAGGCGATGGTCAGCTCTTACAATAAACAGAAGAATAAGATATCTGTACCGGGCTTCCGGAAGGGTAAGGTACCTATGGCATTTTTAGAGAAGCTGTATGGTCCTCAGATGTTTTATGAAGATGCTGCAAATACCTGTATTCAGGATGCATATCCGCGCGAAGCTGCTGAGTCAAAGCTGGAGATCGTATCCAGACCAACCGTTGATGTTGTACAGATGGAAAAGGGCAAGCCATTTATCTTTACAGCAGAGGTAGCATTAAAGCCGGAGGTAACACTGGGCGATTATAAGGGCGTTGAGGTAGAGAAGGTAGCTGTAGAAGTAACAGATGAGGATATGGAAGCAGAATTAAAGCGTATCCAGCAGCAGAACTCCAGAACCATTGATGTTACAGATCGTGCAGCAGAGCTGGATGATGAAGTAACGATTGATTTCGAAGGGTTTATCGACGGAGAAGCATTTGCAGGCGGAAAGGGTAGCGATTATCCATTGAAGCTGGGTTCTCATTCCTTTATTGATACCTTTGAAGATCAGTTGGTTGGCAAGAATATCGGCGATGAGGTAGAAGTAAATGTGACATTCCCTGAAGATTATCAGGCAGAGGAGCTGGCTGGTAAGCCTGCAGTATTTAAGGTAAATGTAAAGGCTATCCGTGCAACAGAGCTTCCGGAACTGAACGATGAGTTCGCAAGCGAAGCATCTGAGTTTGATACAATGGATGAGTATAAGGAAGATATTAAGAAGAATCTGCAGACAAAGAAGGAAGCAGAGGCAAAGAGAGAAAAGGAATCTAAGGTTGTTGATAAGATTATCGAGACTGCAACAATGGAGATTCCGGATGCTATGATCGAGATGACACAGGATCAGATGGTAGATGAGTTTGCACAGAGACTGAGCTATCAGGGTCTGAAGTTAGAGCAGTATCTGCAGTTTACAGGTATGGATATGGCTGCATTCAAGGAGCAGTGCAAGCCGGAAGCATTAAAGCGTATTCAGTCTCGTCTGGTTCTGGAAGCAATCGCAGATAAGGAAGCAATCGAGGTAACGGAAGAGGATATCAATAAGGAACTGGAGAACATGGCTTCTATGTATCAGATGGAATTAGAGAAGCTGAAGGAAATCGTAGGTGAGCATGAGTCTGATTCTATTAAGAAGGATATTGCGGTACAGAAGGCAGTAGACCTGGTTGTAGAGGCAGCAAAAGAGGTTTAAGATAGACCTTTATAAGGAGGTAAGTTTATGAGTTTAGTACCTTACGTCATTGAACAGACCAGTAGAGGTGAGCGGTCATATGACATTTATTCGCGCTTATTAAAGGATCGTATCATATTCTTAGGCGAGGAAGTAAATGATACAACCGCAAGTCTGGTAATTGCACAGTTATTGTTCCTGGAGTCAGAGGATCCGTCAAAGGATATTAATCTGTATATCAACAGTCCGGGCGGTTCTGTATCAGCAGGATTTGGAATCTATGATACAATGCAGTATATTAAGTGTGATGTATCTACCATCTGTTGTGGTATGGCCGCCAGTATGGGTGCATTTCTGCTGGCAGGTGGCACACCGGGTAAGCGTATGGCACTGCCAAATGCAGAGATTATGATTCATCAGCCAATGGGTGGCATGCCGAGCGGAAGTCAGGCAAGTGATATGGAGATCACCACGCAGCATATACTGAAGACGAAGAGAAAGATTAATGAGATTCTGGCCAGAGAAACCGGAAAGCCGGTAGAAGTGCTGGAGAAAGATACCGATCGTGATAACTGGCTGAGTGCACAGGAAGCAAAGGATTATGGTCTGATCGATATGGTGATCACGAACCGGGAATAGAGTCGAATAATAGTAATCGAGGTGGCTAAATGGCAAATCGAAATGATGAAAGAAAACCATTAAAGTGTTCTTTCTGTAATAAGCCGGAGGACAGAGTACGTAAACTGATAGCAGGTCCGGCAGCATATATTTGTGATGAATGTATCGAAGTCTGTTACGAAATCATTCAGGAGGAACTGGAGGAGGTAGAGAATACAGAGATTAATCTGTTACGTCCAAAGGAGATCAAAGCATTTCTGGACGATTATGTAATCGGACAGGAGCAGGCAAAGAAGATTCTGTCTGTAGCAGTATATAATCACTATAAGCGGATTCTGTCTGAGAAGGACTTTGAGGTAGAACTGCAGAAGAGTAATATTATCATGGTAGGTCCAACCGGTTCCGGTAAGACGTATCTGGCACAGACGTTGGCGAAGCTGTTAAATGTTCCGTTTGCGATTGCAGATGCAACGGCGCTGACAGAGGCCGGTTATGTAGGTGAAGATGTAGAAAATATTCTGCTAAAGCTGATTCAGGCAGCTGATTATAATATTGAGCGTGCAGAGCACGGCATTATCTACATTGACGAGATTGATAAGATAACAAAGAAGTCTGAGAATGTATCCATTACCAGAGATGTATCCGGTGAAGGCGTTCAGCAGGCATTGTTAAAGATTATTGAAGGCACGATCGCATCCGTTCCACCACAGGGCGGACGGAAGCATCCGCATCAGGAATTGATTCAGATCGATACGACCAACATTCTGTTTATCTGTGGCGGTGCCTTTGATGGTATGGATAAGATTATAGAAAATCGAATCGGACAGAAGTCGATAGGATTTAATGCTGAGATTAAGGAAACAGAGGAACAGAATATCGGTGAACTGTTTAAACAGATCCTGCCGCAGGATTATGTGAAGTATGGATTGATTCCGGAGTTTGTCGGACGTGTGCCGGTAACAGCTGCACTGGATATGTTGGATGAGGAAGCACTGATCCGTATTCTTTCAGAACCAAAGAGTTCCCTGGTTAAGCAGTATAAGAAGCTGTTCGAACTCGATGGCGTAGAACTGGAGTTTGAGCCGGAAGCTCTGAAGGCAATAGCGGCGAAGGCGATGGAGAGAAATACCGGAGCCAGAGGTCTGCGGGCAATCATGGAAGATGTAGTTATGGATCTGATGTATGAGATTCCTTCCGATGATCATATATGCAAGTGTGTAATTACCAAGGATGTGGTAGAGAATAAGGCTGAGCCGGTTCTCACATATTCGGATCGACCGGTGGCGAAGAAGACATTACTGCAAAAGCATTTGAAAAACAATGGCGAAATAGCCTAAGAATCCTGCCGGGACTGTTGTCCCGGCAAGTTTTGTATATAGCAGATTTTGCATATAACCGGTTACCGATTGATGAGGATGGCAGTATAGTTTGAACAAGGAGTAGATATTTGTGAGACAGAGTAATATACCGATGGTCGCCTTGCGGGGAATGACGATTCTTCCGCATACGACAGTACATTTTGATGTGAGTCGGAGTGAGTCCATAGAGGCAGTAAAGCGTGCAATGGCGGGCAATCAGTACCTATATGTGGTGACACAGCTGGATATTGATAATTCACAGGGAATTCAGATGGAGGGACTGCATAAGGTAGGCTGTATCGTGAAGGTGCGGCAGATGATGCGGATTCCAAAGAATGTGGTACGGGTTTTGGTAGATGGAGAATATCGAGGAGCCCTGTTACAGGTGATAGAAGACAGTGGATACTATCAGGCGGATGTGCAGCTATGGGAGGATGAACCCCTCACAGAGGAAGAAAATGAAGCATATTGTACCAGTCTGCTCGAAGCAGTGAGAACCTGCTATGAAGCGGGTATGAGGCAGAATCCGACAGTGCTTAAGAAGTTATCCAGAGTTCGGCAGACAGATGTGCTGATTGATACACTGGCAGAGCAGATGCCGATCTCCTATGAGAAACGACAGGAGATTCTGGAGATAGCCGATGTACGCGAACGTGTGATGTATACATTGAAACTGCTGAAGAAGGAAGCAGAGATCAGTCAGATCCGACAGGAACTTCAGGCACAGCTAAAGGAAACGGTAGAAAAGAATCAGAGAGACTATGTTCTGCGTGAACAACAGAAGCTGATCGAGGAAGAACTGGGTGACGGAGATACTTCCGACATCGAAGAGTATAAAAAGGCATTGGAGAAGCTTCAGGCACCGGAGGAAGTGACAGAAAAGCTGGCAAAAGAAATCCGCAGGCTGGAATCAATACCGGTTACTTCCTCAGAGTCTACGGTGTCGAGAAACTATATTGAAACTCTGCTGGACTATCCGTGGGAGAAACGGACAGAAGATAGTCAGGATCTGAAACGGGCAGAGCAGATTTTGAATCGGGATCATTATGGCATGGAAAAAATCAAAGAACGTATTCTGGACTTTCTGGCAGTGCGCAAGATGGTATCAGAGGGAGACAGCCCGATCCTGTGTCTGGTGGGACCTCCGGGAACCGGTAAGACCTCGATCGCCCGTTCCATTGCGGATGCAGTAAACCGGAAGTACATACGGATCTCTCTGGGTGGAGTCCGGGATGAAGCAGAGATCCGGGGACATCGTAAGACCTATGTGGGAGCAATGCCGGGACGGATTGCAACCGCTATGACAAAAGCAGGTGTCTGCAATCCATTAATGCTGTTTGATGAGGTGGATAAGCTCAGTAGCGATTATAAGGGAGATCCATCCTCTGCATTGCTGGAGGTCCTGGATAGTGAACAGAACTGCCGGTTTGTCGATCATTTCTTTGAAGTACCGATTGACCTGAGTCAGGTGATGTTTATAGCGACGGCGAATGATGCATCGCAGATACCGAAGCCACTGTTAGACCGTATGGAGCTGATCGAGGTATCCAGCTATACAGAAAATGAGAAGTTCCATATTGCAAAAGAATTCCTGATTGAAAAGCAGCGGAAGAAGCATGGATTAAAAGCGAAGCAGTTCCAGATCACGGATGCTGCACTGACAGAGATCATACGTGGATATACGAGAGAGGCCGGAGTACGAAGTTTAGAGCGACAGATCGCAGCACTTTGCAGAAAGGCAGATCGTGTGATTGCGGATGGAGAAAGAAAGTCGTTGCATATTACAGAGAAGAATCTGAAAGAATATCTGGGGATTCCGAAGTTTGAACTGGAGAGCTGGGATCTGCAACCACAGGAGGGCATTGCGACCGGTCTGGCGTGGACCAGTGTCGGCGGAGATACCTTAAGTATTGAGGTGAGCCTTCTGCCGGGTAGTGGCAAGCTGGAACTGACAGGAAATCTGGGTGATGTCATGAAGGAGTCGGCACAGATCGCCGTGAGCTGTGTGCGGGCGATGACGGGGAAGGATATATTAAAGAAGCAGGATATCCATATCCATGTTCCGGAGGGTGCGGTGCCAAAAGACGGACCATCTGCAGGAATCACGATGACGACAGCGATTTATTCCGCAGTTACAAAGCAAAAGGTGCGCGGAGATATCGCGATGACCGGAGAGGTGACCTTACGGGGTCGGGTTCTGCCAATCGGAGGCTTGAAAGAGAAGCTGCTGGCTGCACGGAATCATGGCATGAATGAGGTATTGGTACCGAGTCGGAATCGCAAGGATGTGGAAGAACTGGATCGAGAGATCCTCGGAACCATGACCATCACCTACGTCAGTACGATGGATGAGGTGCTGGATCGTGCAATATGGAAGGAAACAGTATGATAATAAAGAGTGTAAATCTGGAAACGGTATGTGGAATTACGAGTAAGCTGCCGGACAATCAACTGCCGGAGATTGCATTTGCCGGAAAGTCAAATGTGGGGAAATCATCTTTGATCAATGCGTTGATGAACCGGAAGGCATATGCGAGGACTTCCTCCCAGCCGGGAAAGACACAGACGATCAATTTCTATAACATCAATGATCACCTCTATTATGTGGATCTCCCCGGATATGGGTATGCAAAGGTATCGGCTGAGATTAAGGCAAAATGGGGAAAGATGATTGAACGCTATCTACATAACTCAAAGCAGCTGCGGTTGGTGTTTTTGCTGATTGATATCCGGCATGAACCTTCTGCGAATGACTGCACGATGTATCACTGGATTGTTGAGAATGGCTTTCATCCGATCATTATTGCGACAAAGCTGGATAAGATAAATCGGAGTCAGGTGGCAAAGCAGGTAAAGCAGATCAAAACGAAGCTGGATGTGGTAGAGGGAACTCCGATCATCCCATTTTCGGCAGAAACGAAGCAGGGCAGAGAAGAAATCTGGAGCCTGATTGAAGAGTATATAACGGAAGAGTAATAGAAAACAAAAACGGATCGGCACTTCTTACATGAACGGTGAGAAGTGCCGATCCGTTTTATGATGAATGAAGTTCGTTTAACTGTCCTTCAGGTTCCAGAGCTGTTTAACCAGATAGTCATAGATATCATTGCTCTTTGCCTGCCAGCTGTCACAGATGATTGTTGCCTGTTCCAGAGACGGAACATTCAGTTTGATATCCAGCATGGTTTCATTTCGTTCCAGTATGGTACATTGAACCATGTATTCATCCCGCTTGGCAGGGTAGTAGGTGGCGAAAATCTCTACTTCATTTCGAAGGTTGATTTTCTCTGCCGCAAAATACTGATATACATCGTCCTTGATTGCGGGAGATATCTTATAGTCAAAGAGATCCAGAGCTTCCTTTCCTTCAGAAGTCAGATGGTACTGGGTGGTGTTCCGAATCAGTTCCGAACGGATGAAGCCGGCTTCCTCCAGTTCGTTTAATGCCTGCTGAAAGCTGAAGTAGTTTGTATATCCTTTGTCCAGAATAAACTGGGAGAGCTGGGAGGTGGTAAGCGGAAAGTCTACCCGATCCAGCATAAATAGTATAATTAACTTGTATAACGTAAGATGATTGTCTGACATAGTGATAAAACTCCTTAAACTACTGCGGGATATGTTCCTTTACTGCCGCAGCAACGACGTCAGCGATCCGTGGATCAAACGCCTTAGGCATAATATTATCTTCGTTCAGTTCCTCATCGGATACCAGACCGGCAATCGCATAAGCGGCAGCCAGTTTCATTTCCTCAGTGATCTGGGTAGCACGCCCCTCCAGAGCACCTTTGAAGATTCCCGGGAATGCAACGACATTGTTGACCTGATTCGGGAAGTCAGAGCGACCGGTTCCCACAACCTTGGCACCGGCAGCCTTTGCTACATCCGGCATGATCTCCGGTACCGGATTTGCCATAGCGAAGAGGATGGCATCTTTGTTCATGCTCTTTACCATGTCAGCCGTTACCAGATTCGGTGCGGACACACCGACAAAGATATCGGCACCCTTGAGGGCATCGGCTAAGGATCCTTCCTGTTCTTCCAGATTCGTAACCTCGCACATTTCCTTCTGCGCCCAGTTCAGATCCGGTGTCTTCCGGCTTAACATACCGACCTTATCACACAGTGTCAGATGCCGGAAGCCATAGCGTAACAGAAGCTTGGAAATGGCGATACCGGCAGAACCGGCACCATTTACGACGATCCGGCAGTCTTCCTTCTTCTTTCCGGTCACCTTCAGACCGTTGATGATACCGGCGAGTACAACGATTGCCGTTCCATGCTGGTCATCGTGGAAGACTGGGATATCCAGAGCCTTCTTTAAACGTTCTTCGATCTCGAAGCAGCGGGGAGCGGAGATATCCTCCAGATTGATACCGCCAAATACCGGGGCAATATTGATCACTGTCTGAACGATCTCATCGGTATCCTGTGTATCCAGACAGATCGGTACGGCATTTACATTACCGAATTCCTTAAAAAGAACCGCCTTTCCTTCCATAACCGGAATCGCAGCCTTGGCACCGATATTTCCGAGCCCTAATACCGCACTGCCATCGGATACTACCGCGATGGTGTTTGCCTTGCTGGTGTAGGTATAAGCAGCATCCGGATCTTTTGCGATCACGCGGCATGGCTCTGCGACTCCCGGCGTATAGGCTAAAGACAGATCTTCTGCAGTCTTTACGGTACACTTTGACTTGGTTTCCAGTTTTCCGTTCCATTCTTCATGGAGCTTTAATGCTTTTTCATATACATCCATTTTCTTCACCCTTTGTACATATTGTTTCTTTTATTGATTTCCAATGCTATCCTCTAATATAGCATTTGCACCGGGGGATAGCAAGCATTTGCTGAAAACCAGTTGAAAATAAAATACGGCAATGCTATGATAATGAATTAGGTAAAGGAAGTATTATACGAGGAGATATCGATATGAAAAAACTAGAAGATTATGTAATTACGATACCGGATTTTCCGGAACCTGGTATTATGTTCCGGGATGTAACCAGTGTGATTCAGGATGCAGATGGTCTGCAGTTGGCGATCAACAGCCTGCAGGATCTGTTGAAGGATGTGGACTATGATGTGTTAGTCGGAACGGAATCCAGAGGATTTATCTTTGGTATGCCGATCGCCTATAATATGCATAAGCCGTTTGTACTGGTACGGAAGAAGGGAAAGCTGCCAAGAGAAACCGTTTCAAAGGAATATGCACTGGAATACGGAACAGCCGAGATCGAAATGCATAAGGATTCTATTAAGCCGGGGCAGAAGGTCGTTATGGTGGATGATCTGATCGCAACCGGTGGTACTATGAAAGCAGCGGCCGAACTGGTAGAAGAGCTGGGCGGTGAAGTGGTTAAGATCATATTCCTGATGGAACTGGCAGGACTGAAGGGAAGAGAGGCCTTGAGTAAGTATGATGTGGCTTCTGTGATCCGGTATGAGGGAAAGTAGTCCGAAAAGACCGAAAGGAAATGAACAGGCAAGGAAAATAACAGGCAGGAGGAACCAATATGGCTGGTTCGATATATGGTAAATTGTTCCGCGTAAGCACCTGGGGCGAATCGCACGGAAAGGGTCTGGGTGTAGTAGTAGATGGCTGTCCGGCGGGCCTGGAGCTTACAGAGGAGGATATACAGATCTATTTGAATCGCAGAAAGCCCGGTCAGTCTAAGTATAGTACACCCAGACAGGAGGATGACCGTGTAGAGATATTGTCCGGTGTATTTGAAGGAAAGACAACCGGAACACCGATCTCTATGGTGGTGATGAATCATACCCAGCGTTCTGGTGACTACAGTGAGATCGCCGGCTATTATCGGCCGGGGCATGCGGATTATACCTTTGATGAGAAGTATGGCTTTCGGGACTACCGCGGAGGTGGCAGATCTTCAGGCAGAGAAACGATCGGACGGGTAGCGGCCGGAGCGATTGCGGCAAAGCTTTTAAAGCAGTTAGGTGTAGAGCTTTTAACGTATACCAGATCTATCGGTCCGGTTGAGATCGATTATGAAAAGTTCTGTCGGGAAGCCATTATGGAGAACCGGCTGTATATGCCGGATGCAGAGGCGGCCGTCCGGGCAGGTGAATATGTTGAGCAGATGATGAAAGCTCATGATTCTGTTGGCGGCGTGGTAGAATGTATCGTTACCGGTATGCCGACCGGTATAGGCGAACCGGTATTCGATAAGCTGAATGCGAATCTGGCGAAAGGCATCTGTTCGATCGGAGCGGTAAAGGGCTTCGAGATCGGGGATGGTATGCAGGTGGCTCAGACACTGGGATCCCGGAATAATGACGGATTTGCGATGCGGGATGGCAGAGTTGAAAAGCGGAGCAATCATGCGGGCGGAATCTTAGGCGGAATGAGCGATGGTGCTTCTATTATCCTGCGTGCGGCATTTAAGCCGACACCATCAATCCTGCATGAACAGCAGACTGTGAATAAAGCAGGAGAAGAGATTACCGTATCGATCAAAGGACGGCATGACCCGATTGTTGTGCCGAGAGCGGTGGTAGTAGTAGAAGCGATGACTGCCCTGACACTGATCGATGGTATGCTGGAAAATATGAGCGCGAGACTGGATTGGATCCGGAAGTTTTATGAGAGATAATTTTTTCCATTTACAAACGAACCGCTTTGTGATAAGATACGAATGTTGTGATTAGCCAGTACTCGGGTGTCGGACACTCCGACCACATCTTAGTACAGGCCGAATAATAAGAATAAAGGAGGAACAAGCAATGATTACAACAGAGCAGAAGGCAGAGATTATTAAGCAGTATGGTCGTACAGAGGGTGACACAGGTTCACCGGAGGTACAGGTAGCATTATTGACTGCCAGAATCAACGATTTAACCGATCACTTCAAGGCAAACCCACATGATCATCATTCAAGAAGAGGTCTGCTGAAGATGGTAGGTCAGAGAAGAAATTTACTGGCTTACTTAAAGAAGAAGGATATTGAACGTTACAGAACTCTGATTGAGCAGTTAGGCTTAAGAAAGTAATAACGGCATACAGAGCGAAAGAGAACCGCTGTAGATTATTCCTACAGCGGTTCTCTTTTGTCTGTTATGGTATATATGGATTATTTTTTACGATGATGGGAAACAACGATTAATATAATTCCCAGAATCAGAGCAGCAATGTATCCCAGAAAACCAAGCGTCGGGATCCCAAGTGTCTTTGGTTGCATATTGGTTGTGCAGATCAGACTGGAGGCCAGTAAAAGTGCGGCCGTAATGATGCAGACGATCAGACGGTTCATGATCTTGTTGAACTGATCCATTAAAGATTTTGAACTGGCAAGATCCAGATTGATCCTTGTTTGACCGCGCAGAGTCATATTCAGAAGATCGGTAGTCAATCCCGGAATATCCAGTGCCTTCTCGGCAGATACATAGATGGATTGTGCCGCCCGTTCCAGTTCTTTTTTGACATCATGATTCAGCTTCATTTCATTCATGACATGCTGCTTTGCAACCTGTACGGCATTGATCTCCGGGGAGAGGGCAGCCAGTACGCCTTCAATCGTCAGAAGACCTCGAGCTAACATAGAGATGCCGGGTGGAAGTACGATATGATTCTCGTTGACGATCTGGATAACATCCTGCAAGAGGGTTCCCAGATTGATATCGCCCAGATCGATGGAAGTATATCGATCCAGAAGCATATCAATATCAGAATATAAGTGGGTGTAGTCCAGTTCTCCTTTTACAGCACCCAGGGCCATGATAGCACGGATGATTTCGTTATTATCCTTTCGAACGACAGCCTTTACGGCATCCCTTAGCAGGGTGCGGTCATGGGACGACAGTGTGCCGATCATTCCCATATCGATCCATACGATCTTTCCGTCCCGGATCATGATATTGCCCTGATGCGGATCCGCATGGAAGAAGCCGTCATCAAGCACCTGTTTAATATAGTTTTCAGTTAACTTCGTACCGATTTCATTTACATCATAACCACCCTCTGACAGCCGTTCATGATTTGTGATAGAGAATCCATCGATAAACTCCATTGTAAGAACATGTGAGGTTGTGAGCTTCTCCTCAATATGCGGACAGGCAACATAAACAATGTCCTTGTTGTTTTCCTGAAACTGTTGTGTATGGTGGGCTTCGATGAGGAAGTCTAACTCCTGTTGGGAAACCTGCCAGAGTTCTTCTAACAGCATCTTGAAGTCTACCGCACCGCCGACGCTCGGAGCAAACTTTAATGGTTTGATCAGCTTACGTAGGATCGACATATCTTCCTTCATGGTTTCTGCAACATGGGGGCGTTGAACCTTTACCACGACGCGGCGACCGTCCGGCAGAGTCGCGGCATGTACCTGAGCAATCGATGCAGATCCCAAAGGGGTCTCATCAAAGTGTGAAAACAGTTCCTCAACCGGTCGTCCGAATTCGTATTCGATCACCTCGATGATTTCAGATGCCGGAAGAGGGTTGGAGTCCATACAGAGCTTTTCCAGTTCTGCACAGTAGGCCTGCGGAAGAATATCCGTCCGCTTTGACATGATCTGGCCCAGCTTCACAAAGGTTGGTCCCAGATCTTCCAGAATCAGACGGAAGGCTTCTGGTGACAGTCCGTTTTTGACCAGTTCATACTTCTTGATAATCTGCGTGATTTCCTGTAGTCGTTTTTTATTTTCCTGATGAATCGTATATACCATGGTAACTCCTGTTCGTTTGATTATTGGATCTCAATCGTAGCAGCCGGAGCCTCGGTTTCGGGAGTGGTTATTTCTGAAGCCGCCGGCTCAGAAGAAGCAGCTTCCGGTCTGGATGATTTTGCAGCCAGTTCTTCCAGCTTTTTCTGGATGGCAGCCAGCTCTTCCGGAGAATAGTGCTCCATATGGGAGAGAACCGCCTCTGCTTTTGGTGTCTGGTTGGAGTCGGTATGGATCACCTGTACCTGTACGTTATCCTTGATAGTTTCTTTTACCTTGTGCTTCAGCTCCTCGTTTAATACTTTGCCCTGTTCTACAGTCAGTTCTCCTTTGGTCACCAGTTCGTCAATGATGTCCTTGGACTTTTCTGCAGTCACGGCAACGGCACCGATTCCTGCCAACATGATCTTTTTCATACTATCTGTTAAAATCATAATGATTCCTCCTTTAATAATCGCTTATACGAGTCAAAAGTATCATATATATATTGTAAATCCGCACCAAAATGAAGTCAACACCGGGGATGGAAGAATATATTGATAAACAATCGATTCTATACAAGCACAAAATTGTCAGGATGACAAATTTTCTTGAAAAAATCACGTTTTTGTGCTAAAATAGCAATGATTGTGTAAGACAACGACCGAGACTTCTAAAAAGGGCATTCCCGGAGTGCGTTTTTTAGTTGTTTCGGCGTCTTATACAAAATTCAAAATAAAAGGAGAAATGAAGATGTATAAGCAATTCACGATGGAACTGGCCGGCAGAACACTTCGTGTGGATGTTGGTCGTGTAGGTGCTCAGGCAAACGGTTGTGCATTTATGCATTACGGAGATACCGTTGTACTGTCTACAGCAACTGCTTCTGAGAAGCCAAGAGAGGGAATCGACTTCTTCCCATTGAGCGTAGAGTATGAAGAAAAGATGTATGCGGTTGGAAAGATTCCGGGAGGATTTAATAAGAGAGAGGGAAAGGCATCTGAAAATGCCATCCTGACATCTCGTGTTATTGACCGTCCGATGCGTCCGTTATTCCCGAAGGATTATAGAAATGACGTTACTTTGAATAATATGGTTATGTCCGTTGATCCGGAGTGCCGTCCGGAGCTGGTGGCAATGCTGGGTGCATCAATCGCAACCTGCATCTCCGATATTCCGTTTGATGGTCCGTGTGCGATGACTCAGATCGGTCTGATCGACGGAGCGTTCATCGTAAATCCGTCCCAGAAGCAGTGGAAGGAAGGCGACTTACAGTTAACGGTTGCATCTACCAGTGAAAAGGTAATTATGATCGAAGCCGGTGCGAATATTGTACCGGAGGCTAAGATGATTGAGGCTATTTATAAGGCACATGAGATCAACCAGACGATCATTGCATTTATTAATCAGATCGTTGCTGAGGTTGGAAAGCCAAAGCATGAGTATATCAGTTGTGCAGTTCCAGCTGAATTGTTTGAGGCTATGAAGGAGATTGTAACTCCGGAAGAGATGGAAGCAGCGGTCTTTACCGATGTGAAGCAGGTAAGAGAAGAAAATATCCGTCAGATCACAGCAAAGTTAGAAGAAGCCTTTGCGGATAAGGAAGAATGGCTGGCTGTTTTGGGTGAAGCAATTTACCAGTATCAGAAGAAGACGGTTCGTAAGATGATCTTAAAGGATCATAAGCGTCCGGATGGTCGTGCAATCAACCAGATCCGTCCACTGTCTGCGGAAGTTGATATTATTCCTAGAGTTCATGGTTCCGCTATGTTCACGCGTGGACAGACACAGATCTGTAATGTATGTACACTGGCACCGCTTTCTGAGATTCAGAAGATTGATGGTCTGGATCCGAACGAGACCAGTAAGCGTTATATGCACCACTATAATTTCCCATCTTACTCGGTAGGTGAGACAAAGCCATCCAGAGGTCCGGGACGTCGTGAGATCGGACATGGTGCATTGGCAGAGAGAGCACTTCTTCCAGTTATTCCGAGTGAGGAAGAATTCCCATATGCGATCCGTACGGTATCTGAGACATTTGAATCTAATGGTTCAACTTCTATGGCATCGACCTGTTCTTCTTGTATGTCACTGATGGCAGCCGGTGTTCCGATCAAGGCTATGGTAGCAGGTATTTCCTGTGGTCTGGTAACCGGTGATACCGATGATGATTATATCGTTCTGACAGATATTCAGGGCCTGGAAGACTTCTTCGGTGATATGGACTTCAAGGTAACCGGAACAACCGAGGGTATTACAGCAATCCAGATGGATATTAAGATCCATGGTCTGACACGTCCGATCGTAGAAGAGGCAATCGCAAGAACCAGAGAAGCACGACTGTTCATTATGGATACTTGTATGAAGCCGACTATTTCCGAGCCTCGTCCGACTGTTGGAGAATATGCACCAAAGATCGAGCAGATGAAGGTAGATCCGGATAAGATCGGTGAGATCATTGGTCAGAAGGGTAAGACGATCAATGCAATCATTGATGAGACCGGTGTTAAGATCGATATTGATGATGACGGAACCGTATATATCTGTGGTATTGAACGGGCAGGTATCGATCGTGCAATGCAGATCATTCATTCTATCGTAGATCCGATCGAGGTAGGTAAAACTTATGAGGGAACGGTTGTAAGAATCATGCCTTATGGTGCGTTTGTAGAACTGTCTCCGAATAAGGATGGTATGATCCATATTTCTAAGCTGGCAAAGGAACGTGTAGAGAAGGTTGAAGATGTTGTAAATATCGGAGATAAGGTTCGCGTGAAGTGTATTGGCGTAGAGATGGGCAAGATCAGCCTGAGCCTGAAGGATGCAGCACCGGAAGTATAAAGTAACGTCTGCATATAGAATGGATAGGAAATAATTATGAAAGCTCATTGTCCCTTGCGGGCAGTGAGCTTTTTTGCTATAATATAGCAGTGTGGGCTATTGTACATAAAATTATAAGATATAAAGGAGAATACAGCATGAACTACGGCTATTTTGATGAGACAAATAAGGAATATGTCATTACCAGACCGGATACTCCGGCACCATGGGCGAACTATCTGGGGTCGCCGGAATATGGTGCGATTATATCGAACAATGCAGGTGGCTACAGCTTTGTAAAGAGTGGAGCGAACGGAAGAATTATTCGATATATCTTTAACAGCTTTGATCAGCCGGGTAGATATATATATCTGCGGGATGATGAGACACAGGACTACTGGTCAGCTTCTTGGCAGCCGGTCGGAAAGGATCTGAAGGACTATAAGAGTGAATGCCATCATGGTACCTCTTATACTGATATGCATGCAGACTATGCGGGGATCCATTCAGAGGCACTTTACTATGTTCCGCTGAACAAGACCTATGAGGTATGGAATCTGAAGGTAACGAACCGCTCAGAGAAGCCTAGAAAGATCTCGGTATTTGGATACTGCGAGTTTACCAATGAAGGAAACTATGAGCAGGATCAGGTAAATCTGCAGTATACACTGTTTATTACAAGAACATACTACAGAAATAACAAGATTCTTCAGATGATCAATGAGAATGTGAACCGCCATTCCATTAATGGAAGTAACAGCACGGCCAGATTCTTTGGACTGGCAGGACAGCCGGTTGCATCCTACTGTGGTGATAAGGAGAGCTTTATCGGACAGTATCATGGGTATGGCAATCCTGTGGCAGTCGAGGCAGGAAGCTGCGGAGATCAGTTAAATTATAATGAGAATGCATGTGGTGCATTGCAGACCGTACTGGAGCTGGCACCGGGCGAGACAAAGGAACTGGTATTTATCCTCGGCGAGAAGAAAGAGGAAGAAGCAGATGCAATCCTTGCAGAGTATCAGGATGTTACGAAGGTATGTGCTTCCGAGCTGGCAGAGTTAAAGAGCTACTGGCATGGAAAGCTGGAGAATCTGCAGGTACAGACACCGAGTGCATCCTTTAATAATATGATCAATACCTGGAATGCATATCAGTGCTTTATGACCTTTATCTGGTCCAGAGCAGCCTCCTTTACGTACTGTGGACTGCGAAACGGATATGGATATCGGGATACGGTGCAGGATATACAGGGTATTATTCATCTGGCACCGGAGATGGCGGTTGAGAAGATCCGGTTTATGCTGTCTGCACAGGTAGATAATGGCGCCGGGCTTCCTCTGGTAAAGTTTGATCACAATGCGGGACATGAGGATACCCCGGATGATGAGTCTTATGTACGGGCAACCGGACATCCGGCATATCGGGCAGATGATGCACTGTGGCTGTTCCCAACTGTATATAAGTACATTGCAGAGTCTGGAAATAAAGAGTTTTTGGATGAAGTGATCCTGTATGCAAACGGTGGTGAGGGAACGGTATATGACCACTTAAAGCGTGCGATCGACTTCTCCATGAATCATTTGGGAAATCATCAGATGCCGGCAGGTCTGCATGCAGACTGGAATGACTGCCTGCGTCTGGGTAAATTGGGTGAGTCCACATTCGTTGCCATGCAGTTATACTATGCAATGAGCATGATGAAGAAGCTGGCAGGAGATAAGCAGGATACAGAGTATGTTGCATACATCGAAAAGATTCAGAAGGATCTGGAGGATGCCCTTCAGAATCTGTGCTGGGAAGAGGATCGTTACATCCGAGGTTTCAAAGAGGATGGACAGGTCATCGGTTCCAGAAAGGATCCGGAAGCAAATATGTGGCTGAATCCACAGTCATGGGCAGTGATCAGCGGACTGGCCAGCAAGGAACAGGCAGAACTGGCATTGGAGTCTGTTCATCGCGAACTGAATACACAGTACGGTGTACGTTTGATGGCACCATCCTATGTCGATCATGCATTTGACGGAGCATTGATGCTGTTATTTAATCCATCTACAAAGGAAAATGGCGGTATTTTCTCACAGCCACAGGGCTGGATCATACTGGCAGAGGCACTGATGGGGCATGGAAACCGTGCGTTTGAGTATTTTGAAGAGAGTTCACCGGCATCTATGAATGATCGGGCAGAGATCCGGAAGCTGGAGCCATACTGCCATGGACAGTTTACAGAGAGTGTAGACAGTCCGTTTGAAGGAAGAGCGCATGTACACTGGTTGACCGGTACAGCATCTACGGTTATGGTCGGTTGTGTAGAAGGTATTCTGGGTATGCGTCCGGACTTTGACGGACTCCGGATTGATCCGGCAATTCCATCTGACTGGAAGGAATTTAAGATTGAGAAGACCTTCCGCGGTAAGAAGCTTCACATTACGGTAAAGAATCCGGACAGCAAGGAAAGCGGTGTTACGGCATTGACTGTAAATGGCAGAGAACTGGCAGGAAATTATATAGCCGCTTCGGATCTGGCAGAAGAAAATGAGATTCTGGTACAGATGTAGAAGGCATGAAAGCAACAAAGGGACTGGAAACAGATATTAGGGGAGACTGAGAATGAATGGATGGCAGGCAGCTTTGCACAATCCGGTGCTGGTAGGACCGGTGATCGGATGGTGTGTGGCACAGATATTAAAGGTACTGATCAATTTGGCAATGACAAAGAAGTGGAACTGGGAACGGGTAGTCGGTGGCGGCGGAATGCCGAGTTCCCATTCATCTACGGTAGGTGCATTGGCAACGGCTGCCTGCATCAATTACGGAGCTGCCTCATTTGAGTTCGCAATTTCAGCCGTATTTGCAATCATAGTGATGTATGATGCAATGAATGTACGACTGGAGACCGGAAAGCAGGGCGCGATACTGAATATTCTGATAAAGAATGAGGACATCAAGGCAAAGTTAGATGAAACCAGCCGGGATAAATGGACGGAAACCATACTAAAAGAATATGTCGGACATACACCGATTCAGGTACTGGTTGGTCTGCTGCTGGGAATTGCGATCGGTTATATTGTATGCAGATGCGTATAGGCTGAACGTCTTAGAAGGTCTGTATATTTTCATGGAAAGTCCATATACTGTTATAAGAAGAATCTGCAAAGATTCTTCTTAAACTTTGTTATCGGAGGCGTATATGGGACAGGAAGAGGTTACAGGAAAGCAGATTCGTGAGTTTGGACAGATCACATTAAAAGGAAACAAAGAAGATCACCGGATTCACTTACTGAATATAATCGGTGAAATCGAAGGGCATGAGTGCCTGCCATCCAATACAAAGACCACGAAGTATGAGCATGTGCTTCCGGCATTGGCAGAGATTGAAGATGATGATCAAATTGACGGAATGCTGGTGCTGCTGAATACCGTTGGTGGTGATGTGGAAGCCGGGCTTGCCATGGCTGAAATGATCAGCTCCATTCATAAACCGGTTGTCAATCTGGTACTGGGTGGAGGACATTCCATCGGAGTGCCGCTGGCGGTATCCGGAGATTATTCCTTCATTGCACCGACTGCGACTATGGTTGTTCATCCGATTCGGATGAATGGCATGGTGATCGGAGTCAAACAAAACTATGAATACATCGAGCGGATGCAGGATCGGATCATAGCATTTACAGTCGCACACTCTGATGTCGATGAGAACCGGCTGCGAAAGATCATGATGAATAATGAACAGTTGGTGAAGGATATCGGCTCCATGCTGGTAGGACAGGAAGCAGTGGAGGAAGGACTGATAGATGCAGTAGGCGGTATCCATGAGGCACTGGACTATCTTCATCGATTAATACGGGAACACAAGCGCTTGGACAGTCATTAAAAGAATATGGCAGAATGGATAAAAGGGAGGACTGATTCATGAATTTTATAGAAGCAATTATAATGGGACTGATACAGGGACTGACAGAATTCCTGCCGGTCAGCAGCTCGGGACACCTGGCTATTTTTAAGAACATATTCCATGTGTCCACAGATACTGGGCTGTTATATGATGTATTATTACATATAGCAACATTAGTGGCGATCTGTGTCGTATACTGGAAGGATGTAAAGGAACTGTTTGTAAACGGCTGTTGTATGGTAGGTTTGTGGGTGTCCAATGCAGGCAGATGGATCGCAAACTGTTTTCGGAAGAAGGAACAACGGATCGCATATAAACCGGTTTTGACGACGCCGTACCGAAGATTTGTATTAATGATACTGATCAGTACCGTACCGACCGGCATCATGGGTATTCTTCTGGAAAAGGTGATCGGTTCTGCATCGGAGGTACTGTTGCTGCCCGGCATTTGTCTGATATTAACGTCCGGAATATTGTTTCTGGCAGATCGGGTAACGGCCGGTGATAAGACAGAAGCGACCGCGACCTATAAGGACTCCTTAATCGTGGGAGTCGCACAGGGATTTGCAACCCTGCCGGGACTGTCACGGTCAGGTACCACGATTACTGCCTGTTTGATCGCAGGATTTAACAAGGAATTCGCAGTGAAGTATTCGTTTATCATGTCGATACCGGCGATCCTTGGTGCTATGGTTCTGGAACTGAAGGACTTTACGATGGCGGATCTGACCGG
Source organism: uncultured Clostridium sp. (assembly GCA_900539185.1). Classification (GTDB taxonomy): domain Bacteria; phylum Bacillota; class Clostridia; order Lachnospirales; family Lachnospiraceae; genus CAG-632. Next base: position 132,918 of record UQBG01000001.1, on the reverse strand, counting down.
AGGCGTGATCTGGAACTATCTGGCGGGAATGCTGGTAGCCGGTATCGTGGGATATATTTGTATTAAAACGATGCTTCTGGTTGTAAAGAAGAATAAGTTCACGATCTTTTCTGTTTACTGTCTGATCGTGGGAATCGCATCAGTTGTATGTTATTTTGTGATGAAATAGAAGATAAGAAATAGGAGTGAATCCAATGGCACAGAAAAAGAGTGCAGGAAACGGAAAAACAAATACAGGTGGCAGTAGACGGCGGACAGCCGGTGCCGGGAAGGGACGGACACAGAGTCCGCATACGAACGGGCAGACGGCACCGCAGAAGTCGGAAGGCTCACACTATGAAATTGTTCTGATTGTCGCGTGTGCAGGAGCAATATTCTTGGAGATCAGTAACTTTGGTGCCTGCGGATCGGTTGGAAATGCCATCAGTGGATTTTTATTCGGAGTATTCGGCTGGATACAGTACATATTACCAATCGGTGTATTTGTAGGGATGGCGTTTTTGTTTGCAAACGGCTTTTCCTCCAAGGCAGTCAAGAAAGTGGTCTATGCAGGGGTATTGTGCCTGGATATATCTATGCTGGCGCAGTTGATCGTAAAACTGCCGGAGGGTGTGAAAATCGGTGAACTCTATATGACCGCATATAAAGAAAAGTCCGGTGGTGGTTTCATCGGTGGAGGACTGACACTGCTTTTGAAAAATGGAATCGGTGTTGCGGGTGTCTGGATCGTGGTGATTGTACTGGCAGTCATCATGATTGTACTACTGACAGAGACATCGGTGATTCGTCTGCTGCGTTCCGGTGGTGACCGGTTGATGGATGGCTTTCAGGATGCAAGGGAACGCGGACAGGAATATCAGGAGGAACGGGAAGCAAAGCGGCAGAGTCTGGAGGAAATCCGGGCAGAGAAGCGTGCAAAGCGGGAGGCAGAACGTCAGGAACAGGCAGAAAAACAGAAGAATGAGCTGGATCTCCGGCGGGAAGAGGCAGAACGAAAGAAGGCCAAGGCAGAGCTGGAAAAAGAAGCAGCGGTCAAAGAGCCGGAGTATGATCGGTTTCAGCATAAGATACAGAAGGGACTGTTTCGGAATCTGACGGTACTTCCAAGTGATGGTGAACAGGGTGTGGTAAAGAAGGAAACCTTTAAAAAGACCAATCCGCTTCAGCAGGAGGAAGTACATGAGATTACGATGACACTGGAAGGTGACCAGGAAGAATCAATGGCACAGCCGATTCCGTCAATGCAGATGACAGCGGCTGTCGTGGCACCATCAGAACATCAGCCGCAGCCGATAACGACGACCGTTCTGCAGCCGGAATCAGAAGGATCGGATGATGAGGATGTAATGCCGGATGATCGACCGCCGGTTAAGAAGCGGGCAAGAAGAACCAGACAGATCACAACGGAACCATCAGCTGAAGCAAAGCTATCTGCCGAAACAAAACCGACTTCCGTACCGAGTCGGCCGGAAGCAGTGAGAACAGTCGGAGATTATCAGTTCCCTCCATATGACCTTTTAACAAAGGGAAAGGGCGGACAACGAAGTGATGAAGCGTATATCAATGAAACGATGCAGAAGCTGCAGAGTACATTGGATAGCTTTGGCGTGCGTGCAACGATAACCGACTATAGCTGCGGGCCTGCCGTTACGCGGTTTGAACTGCAGCCGGAGCAGGGCGTAAAGGTCAGTAAGATCGTTGGGCTGGCAGATGATATCAAGCTGAATCTGGCAGCGGCGGATATCCGTATCGAGGCACCGATTCCGGGAAAGGCAGCGGTTGGGATCGAGATACCGAACCGGGAGAATGTAGCGGTTATGTTCCGGGATCTGATCGAAAGCGAGAACTTCAAGCGGTTCCCTTCCGATATTGCATTTGCGGTGGGAAAGGATATCGGAGGACAGGTGGTTGTAGCCGATATTGCGAAGATGCCGCACTTATTGATCGCAGGTGCGACCGGCTCCGGTAAATCGGTGTGCATCAATACGATTATTATGAGTATCTTATATAAGGCACATCCGGATGATGTGAAGATGATTATGATAGATCCAAAGGTGGTAGAGCTGACTGCCTATAATGGAATTCCGCACCTGCTGATTCCGGTTGTGACGGATCCGAAGAAGGCAGCGGGAGCCTTAAACTGGGCAGTTGTGGAGATGACAAAGCGGTATCAGCTCTTTGCAGAGTACAATGTCCGGAACCTGAAGGGGTATAATAAGAAGGTTGAAGAGGTAAAGGCACAGGTTGGCAATGAGGAGAGTGAATTAAAGAAGCTTCCGCAGATCGTCGTGATTGTGGACGAGCTGGCAGATCTGATGATGGTAGCCCATGGCGAGGTCGAGGATGCAATCGTGCGGTTGTCACAGTTAGCCAGAGCAGCAGGCATCCATCTGGTCATTGCAACGCAGCGGCCATCCGTAGATGTTATTACCGGCCTGATCAAGGCAAATGTGCCGTCCAGAATCGCATTTGCGGTATCCTCTCTGGTGGACTCTCGAACCATACTGGATATGGCAGGCGCAGAGAAGCTGTTAGGCAAGGGCGATATGCTGTTTTATCCGACCGGTTATTCAAAACCGGTGCGGGTACAGGGGGCGTTTGTGTCGGACGAAGAGGTTGGAGCCGTGGTTGATTTCTTAAAGAAGCAGTCACAGGATACGACGTACGATACAGAGATTACGAGCCAGATCGAGAGCAGTGCTTCTTCCGGAGGTGGTGTAACCGGAGCGTCCGGTGGAGATGATGGTCGGGATGAATACTTCCGGGATGCGGCGAAGCTGATCATTGATAGTGATAAGGCATCCATCGGTATGCTGCAGCGAAAGTTTAAGATCGGTTTTAACCGGGCAGCCAGGATCATGGATCAACTGGCAGAAGCCGGAATCGTAGGGCCGGACGAAGGAACAAAGCCAAGGACGATCCTGATGTCACAGGAGCAGTTTGAAGCATATGAAGAGGAATATCTATAGAAGAAAGCCGGGGGTCAGAGGACTCCGGCTTGACATCTGACCGGGAATTGAGTAGGATGGCATATAGTTATAGATTGTATAAGAATGAAGGAAAGAACGAGAGGATAGAAAAATGAAGACAGATATTGAAATCGCACAGGAAGCAGAATTAAAGCCGATCGGAGAAATTGCACAGAGACTGGATATCGATGCTGACGAACTGGAGCTATATGGTAAGTATAAGGCAAAGCTGAGCGATGAACTGGAAGAACGGGTAAAGAATCAGCCAAACGGAAAGCTGGTTCTGGTAACAGCGATTAATCCGACTCCGGCAGGAGAGGGAAAGACAACGGTTACCGTCGGACTGGGACAGGCATTTGGCAGACTGGATAAGAAGGCAGTTATTGCACTTCGGGAACCGTCTCTGGGACCATGCTTTGGTATCAAGGGTGGTGCCGCAGGCGGAGGGTACTCTCAGGTTGTTCCGATGGAAGATCTGAATCTTCATTTTACGGGAGATTTTCATGCAATTACATCTGCGAATAACCTGCTGGCAGCGATGTTGGATAATCATCTTCAGCAGGGAAATGAGCTGGGCATCGACCCGAAGCAGATCGTATGGAAGCGTTGCCTGGACATGAATGACCGGGCACTGCGGAATATCGTTGTCGGTATGGGTGGTAAGATGGATGGTGTCGTTCGTCAGGATGGATTCGTCATCACAGTTGCATCTGAGATCATGGCAATTCTTTGTCTGGCAGATAATCTTCAGGATCTGTCTGAACGACTGGGACGCATTATTGTAGCCTATAAGTATAACGGAGAACCGGTAACTGCAAAGGATTTAAATGCTGTCGGAGCGATGACCGCACTGCTAAAGGATGCAATCAAGCCAAATCTGATCCAGACGCTGGAGCATACACCGGCGATTGTTCACGGCGGTCCGTTTGCAAATATCGCACATGGCTGTAACAGTGTACGTGCAACGAAGATGGCATTGAAGCTGGCAGACTATGTAGTGACAGAGGCCGGCTTTGGTGCTGATCTGGGAGCCGAGAAGTTCATGGATATTAAGTGCCGGCAGGCAGGTCTAAAGCCGGATGCAGTGGTACTGGTCGCAACCGTTCGTGCACTGAAGTACAATGGTGGCGTACCAAAGGAGGAATTAAGTCAGGAGAATATCGATGCACTGAGTAAGGGTATCGTAAACCTGGAGAAGCATATTGAGAATCTGAAGAAGTTCGGTGTACCGATTGTGGTAACATTGAACCGCTTTGTGACGGATAGTGAAGCAGAATTAACCTTTGTTAAAAACTTCTGTGAAGAGAGAGACTGTGAATTCGCTCTGGCAGAGGTATGGGAAAAGGGCGGCGAAGGCGGTCTGGAGCTGGCAGAAGCTGTGCTCCGGACATTAGAGAATAAGGAAAGCCGATATGCACCGCTTTATGATACAGCGTTATCAATCGAGGAGAAGATCGAGACGATCGCGAAGGAGATCTATGGAGCCGGAAGCGTCAGTTATTCACCGGCGGCAAAGAAGGCAATCGCCCGGATTACAGATTTGGGATATGGGAATCTTCCAATCTGTATGGCAAAGAACCAGTATTCCCTTTCGGATGATCCGAAGAAGCTGGGACGCCCGAGTGGCTTTGAGGTAACGATCCGAGAGGTGTATGTAAGTGCAGGTGCCGGATTCGTAGTAGCAATCACCGGAACCATCATGACGATGCCGGGACTTCCGAAGCATCCGGCCGCAGAACGGATCTATGTAGATGAGACAGGAAAGACCGTAGGATTATTCTAAACAGGAGGAACAATATGGCAGCGATTATAGATGGCAAGGCAATCAGTAAGCAGATCAAGGACGAGCTGAAGGAACAGGTAGCAGCTTATAGGGCGCAGGGAACCGAGATCGCTCTGGCGGTCATTCAGGTCGGACAGGATCCGGCATCAACCGTATATGTAGGGAATAAGAAGAAAGCCTGTGAGTATATAGGAATCCAGTCTGTTGCATATGAACTTCCGGAGGAAACGACGGAGGAAGAACTGTTAGCGATCATTGATAAGCTGAATCGGGATGATTCCATTTACGGAATTCTGGTACAGCTTCCGGTTCCAAAGCATATCAATGAGAATCATATCATACAGGCAATCGATCCAAAGAAGGATGTAGATGGCTTCCACCCACAGAGTGTCGGAGCATTAAGTATCGGGCAGCCGGGCTTTGTGTCCTGTACACCGGCCGGTATTATCCAGCTTTTAATACGAAGCGGTGTAGAAATCGCAGGAAAGGAATGTGTGATCATTGGCCGGAGCAATATCGTAGGAAAGCCGATGGCGATGCTGCTGTTACGAGAGAACGGAACCGTTACGGTCTGTCATTCCCGGACACAGAATCTGAAGGAAGTCACAAAGCGGGCGGATATTCTGGTGGTTGCGATCGGAAAGCCGAAAATGATCGATGCTTCTTATGTAAAGGAAGGAGCTGTTGTAATCGATGTGGGAATTCATCGGGATGAAAATAACAAGCTCTGCGGAGATGTAGATTATGCATCGGTAGAACCGATTGCAAGTGCCATCACACCGGTACCGGGTGGTGTAGGCCCTATGACGATAGCAATGCTGATGCATAACTGCGTAGAAGCGGTTGAACTTCGTAAGGCATAATACTGGAGGATGGAGCATTGAATATACTATTTGTTTCCCTGGGATGTGATAAGAATCTGGTAGACAGCGAGGTTATGCTGAATCTTCTGAAGACGGAAGGATATGATATTACCAATGACGAGCAGGAGGCAGATGCAGCGGTCGTGAATACCTGCTGCTTTATACACGATGCCAAGGAAGAGAGCATTCATACGATTCTGGAGCTGGCACAACTTAAGAAGACAGCCAGACTAAAGGCCCTGATCGTAACGGGCTGTCTGGCTCAGCGTTACCAGAAGGAGATCCGGGAGGAAATTCCGGAGGTGGATGCCATTATGGGATCTACGAACATAGATGATATCGTACAGGTCGTGAAGGAAGCAATGGAGGGTCAGAAAATCGTATGCTGTAAGGATGTGCAGTATCTTCCGAAGCATATGACAGATCGTCTGGTAACGACCGGAACCGCTATGGCATACTTAAAGATCGCAGAAGGCTGTAATAAACGGTGTACGTATTGTATTATTCCGTATCTGAGAGGAGACTACCGGAGCATACCGATGGAGGAGGTTCTGGAGACAGCACAGAAACTGGTCGAAAAGGGGTATCAGGAACTTGTATTGGTGGCACAGGAGACAACCGTGTACGGTCAGGATCTATACGGAGAAAAGCGACTGCCAAAGCTGTTGCAGGAGTTGAATAAGCTGGAGGGGCTGAAGTGGATCCGCCTTCTGTACTGTTATCCGGAGGAGATCACAGATGAGCTGATTCAGGTGATGGCAGAATCTTCGAAGGTATGTCATTATATCGATATGCCGATCCAGCATTCCGAGGATCGGATCTTAAGGGCAATGGGAAGAAGGACGAATCAACAGCAGATTCGGACTGTTGTAGGAAAGCTGCGGGAAGCGATGCCGGACATTGTGATCCGGACCACTCTGATAACGGGATTTCCGGGAGAAACGCAGGATGAGCATGAGGCACTCATGGCATTTGTAGATGAAATGGAATTTGAGCGTCTGGGTGTCTTTACTTACTCGCCGGAGGAAGGTACAAAGGCAGCCGATTATCCGGATCAGATCGATGAGGAAGTAAAGAAGCAGAGGCAGGAAGAGATCATGCTGTTGCAGCAGGAGATCTCCTATGATAATAATGAGCAGATGGTAGGCCGGGAACTGGAGGTTCTGATCGAAGGGTATCTGTATGAGGATGATGTCTATATCGGACGATCCTATCGGGAGGCACCGAATGTGGATGGCTATATCTTCGTATCAGCGGAAGAGGAACTGATCTCCGGGGATATGGTACAGGTACGGATTACAGAAGCGAATGAATATGATTTGATAGGAGAAGTGATATATGAATTTACCGAATAAGTTAACGATTTTTAGAGTAATATTGATTCCTTTCTTTTTGGTGGCACTGATGGTTCCGGCTATTCCGGGAGGAAAGTGGATCGCAGTCGGGATCTTTATCGTAGCCAGTCTGACGGATCTGGCCGATGGTAAGATTGCCAGAAAGTATAATCTGGTCACAGATTTCGGGAAATTTATGGATCCTCTGGCAGATAAGCTGTTGGTCTGCTCGGCTATGATTGCATTGATTGAACTGGGGCGGATCCCGGCATGGGTTGTCATTGTGATTATTGCACGGGAATTTATTATCAGCGGATTCCGACTGGTTGCCGCAGATAACGGAGTTGTGATCGCAGCCAGTTACTGGGGAAAGTTTAAGACGACCTTTCAGATGCTGATGGTGATTCTGCTGATCGTGAATCTGAGCCAGAATTTCCCAAATGCAACGACAGGAATCAAGATCGCCGAACAGGTATTGATCTACGTATCGCTTGCACTGACGGTTATTTCCCTGTTGGACTACCTGATCAAGAACCGCAAAGTATTGTCAGAAGGCAATAAGAAGTAAGACAGGAGTGCATATGAGACTGGAATATCCATTGATTACAATTGAACAGGGAAAGGATCTGGAGGTTGCTGTTGTAGCTCTGTTAAAAGAACGCGGACTGACCGTAACGACGGCGGAATCCTGTACCGGAGGACTGATCGCCGGAAGACTGGTGAATGTACCGGGGGCTTCCGATGTATTTGGCAGAGGCTTCGTTACCTATGCAAATGAGGCGAAGATTGAAGAGCTGGGAGTGAAGCCGATGACACTGCAGAAGCATGGAGCCGTATCCAGACAGACGGTAAAGCAGATGGCAAAAGGGGCAGCGATACATGGAAAAGCAGATGTGGCAATCGCGGTAACCGGACTGGCAGGCCCGGATGGCGGTACGCCGGAAAAGCCGGTTGGACTGGTTTATATCGGACTGTATTATCAGGATAAGGTATACTGGCAGGAATGTCATTTTCAGGGAACACGGGCACAGATCCGGGAGCTGACGGTTGTCAATAGTCTACAGCTATTACAAAATGTGATACAATAGAGAGCAAGAGAAAAGGAGAACACAGGATGGAAAACATTTACAATACTCCTGCAGAAACAATAGACGGTAATATCAAGGCTGGAGTAACAAAGGCGAACTTAAATATCTGGAAAATGATATTTATGGGCGTTATGGCAGGTGGATTCATCGCATTTGGCGGAGAAGCCTCGAATGTGGCGGCACACGCGATTACGAATGTCGGATTAGCCAGAGTAGTGGCAGGGCTGATCTTCCCGGTAGGTCTGATGATGATCGTACTGGTAGGCGGGGAGCTGTTTACCGGTAACTGTCTGCTGATTATGGACATTATGGACAAGAAGGTAACGGTTGCACAGGTCATACGGAATCTGTTGGTCGTGTATTTCAGTAATATGTTGGGTGCGTTTATCGTTACAGCACTGACCTTCTGGTCCCGGCAGTTTAATTATTCCTCCGGGCTTTTGGGTGCTTATACGATTAAGGTAGCGGTAGGAAAGTGCAGTCTGGACTTTTTCCCTGCATTTTGTTCCGGTATTTTGTGCAATATACTAGTATGCATTGCGATCCTGATGGCAGGAACCGCAAAGGATATCATCGGAAAGCTGTTTGCAATTTTGTTCCCGATCTTAGCCTTTGTAACCTCCGGCTTCGAACATTGCGTGGCAAATATGTTTTACATACCGGCCGGTATTCTGGCTGCAACGAATCCGGATTATGTCCGGATGGCAGAGGAGGCCTATGGCCTGACCGCAGATCAGATCCACAGTGCATTGAGCTTCAGTGGATATCTGTCAAACTTAGGACCGGTTACCCTGGGAAATATCATCGGCGGTATGGTATGTGTCGGTATTGTATTTTATGAGATTAACAAGAGCAAGTTCTGTAATCCGCCAAAGGAAGAGAATAAATAAAAAAGGAGAGACATCATGAGTATACATTTGATAAAGAAAATTCCAAGTGCACAGGAGCTTCAGCAGGAGATTCCTATGACAGAGGAGTTAAAGAAGATAAAGAAGGACAGAGATGCACAGATTCGCAAGGTATTCACCGGAGAGTCGGATAAGTTCTTAATGATCATCGGACCATGTTCTGCAGACAATGAAACTGCGGTGCTGGACTATGTGACCAGACTGGCGAAGGTTCAGGAGGAGGTTCAGGACAAGATCTTAATTATCCCAAGAATCTATACAAATAAGCCAAGAACAACCGGTGCCGGTTATAAGGGCATGCTGCATCAGCCGGATCCGGAGAAGGCACCGGATATGTATGAGGGTGTGAAAGCAATCCGCAAGATGCACATTGATGCGATCGCAGCCACCGGGCTGACCGCGGCAGATGAGATGTTGTACTCAGAGAACTGGCAGTATCTGGAGGATATTTTGTCCTATGTGGCGATCGGAGCCAGAAGTGTAGAAGATCAGCAGCATCGTATCGTCACCTCCGGTATGGATGTTCCGGTCGGCATGAAGAATCCGACCAGTGGTGATCTGACAGTTATGATGAACTCCTGCATGGCAGGCCAGATGAAGCATACCTTCCTGTATACCGGATGGGAAGCAAAGACCGATGGAAATGATCTGGTACACTGTATCTTACGTGGTGCCGTCAACAAGCATGGTCAGTCAATATCCAACTATCACTATGAGGATCTGATGATGCTGTCAGATCTGTATCATAAGTTTGATCTGAAGAATCCGGCATGCATTGTAGATGCAAATCATAATAATTCCGGAAAGCAGTGGGCAGAACAGCCGCGTATCGTAAAGGAAGTCCTGCACAGCATGCGTCATTCTGCTGATATCCGGAAGCTGGTAAAGGGCGTTATGGTTGAGAGCTACATTGAAAACGGAAATCAGCCGGTAGACGGAGGCTGCTATGGTAAGTCCATCACAGATCCTTGTCTGGGTTGGGATCTGTCCAGAGAGTTGATTCTGGAGATAGCAGACCTGTTATAAATCAGACCACGGCAGTAGGTCTGCATAGCTAAGACAGATAGAATAAGCCATTTGCAGTATGGAAGCGAAATCCGTAAAAACAGATGGCTTTTTCTTTTACAGAGGATAGGAATATGGATAGTTTTATATATAGCTTGAATGCAACGGTTCCGGTGTTTGCGATCATGATCGTAGGATATGTCCTGCACCGGATCGGATTTATAACGGAGGAGTTTGCCAATGTCGCAAACAAATTCGTGTTTAAAGTGTGTCTTCCCTGTATGTTATTTCTGGATCTGTGGTCTACAGACATCCGGCATAACTTTAACGGAAGGTATATCGGGTTCTGTGCGGCAGTTACCGTTATCAGTATATTAGGTATCTGGGGGCTGTCCAAGCTCTGCATGAAGGATAAGAGTCAGGTGGGGGCCTTTGTACAGGTATCCTACCGGAGTAGTGCAGCTATATTGGGGATTGCATTTATCCAGAATATATATGGAAATTCCGGTATGGGACCGCTGATGATTATAGGAGCGGTACCGCTTTATAATATATTTGCGGTTACGATCCTGACGTTAGAAAGCAATGACAGTAATACCAGACAGGATAAGGGCAGGATTCGGAAGACATTTATAAATATTTTAAAGAATCCGATCATGATCGGAATTGCACTGGGAATGGCAGCCTCTCTGATCAACCTGAAGCTTCCGCAGATGGTAGAGAAGAGTATTCAGAATCTGGGCGTGATGGCATCGCCGCTGGCACTGATCGCGATCGGTGCGGGCTTCGAGGGCAGGAAGGCACTGGCAAAGATACGCCCGTCTGTCATTGCATCTTTTATTAAGCTGATAGGGTTGGCGGCAGTTTTTCTTCCGGTAGCAGTCTGGATGGGCTTTCGGAATCAGGAGCTGTTAGCACTGATTATTATGCTGGCATCACCGAGCACACCAACCGCATACATTATGGCAAAGAATATGCATGGAGATGCTGTACTGTCTTCGAGTGTAATCGTGATTACGACACTGTTCTCATCGGTCACACTGACGGCATGGATCTTCCTCATGCGGTATCTGGGGTATATAGCAGGGTAATAAGTAAAGGAGGTAGACGCTTATGGTAGAACGGATCATATGGATCGTACTGGATAGTGTGGGTATGGGAGCGGCACCGGATGCAGAGGCATTCGGAGATGCCGGTGCAAATACGATCGCCCATACGGCACAGGCATGTGGTGGACTGGAGCTGCCGAATATGAGACTTCTGGGGTATGGAAATATCGATGGTATGGAAGGGATCCGACCGGTAGAGAATCCGATCGGTGCATACGGCAGACTGCAGGAATATTCCGCAGGAAAGGATACGACGATCGGACACTGGGAGATGGCAGGGATTCCGACCGATACTCCGTTTCCTACGTATCCGCAGGGGTTCCCGGATACGATCATGCAGCAGTTCTTGGAGGTGAGTGGCTGTAAAGGCTATCTGGGAAACTGTGTGGCTTCCGGTACGCAGATTATACAGGAACTGGGTCCGGAGCACATAAAGACCGGATATCCGATCATCTATACATCCGCGGATAGTGTCTTTCAGATTGCTGCCTGCGAGGCAGTGATACCACCGGAGCGGTTATATGAGATCTGTCGGGCAGCGAGAGGCATCCTGACAGGAGAACACAATGTGGCGAGGGTTATTGCACGACCGTTTGTAAAGGAAGGCGATACCTTTGTGCGGACCCCAAACCGGAGAGACTTCTCCAGAAAACCATCCGAGAAGAATATTCTTTCCTACATGAAGGCGGCAGGAATGACGGTGGCGGCTGTGGGAAAGATCGAGGATATTTTTGATCGTGTAGGAATTACAGAGGCGGTGCATACCAGAGACAATATGGATGGCATGGATCAGACGCTAAACTATATGAAAGAGGTGCAAAAGGGGTTGATCTATACCAATCTGGTGGAGTTTGACTCGAAGTGGGGACACCGCAGAGATGCACTGGGATACGGAAAAGGGCTGGAAGAATTTGATCTGCGGCTAAAGGAGGTCTTAGATCATATGAAAGAAACGGATTTGCTGGTGATCACGGCAGATCATGGCTGTGATCCAACCTATAAGGGAACCGATCATACGCGGGAATATGTACCGGTTCTGTGGTATAGTCCGTCAAAACACTTCATGCAGGGGTGCAATCTGGGAACCGGAAGTACCTATGCGGATATTGCGCAGACACTGGCAGACCTGTTTGACCTGCAGGCATTGCCGATCGGAAGGAGCAGAAAGGAGCAGTTATTCTCATGAACATGTATGATATGATACTAAAGAAGCGGAATGGCGGAGAGCTGTCAACCGAAGAGATTCAAGCGATTGTTCAGGGCTATACGAATGGAACGATACCGGACTATCAGGTGTCTGCCTTTCTGATGGCAGTTTATTTTCAGAAGATGAATGACCGTGAAACCTACGATCTGACGATGGCGATGGCAGACAGCGGAGAACGGCTGGATCTGTCAGAGATCCGGGGGGTGAAGGTCGATAAGCACAGTACAGGCGGAGTCGGTGATAAGACGTCTCTGATTCTGGGACCGATGTTAGCGGCACTGGGCATCCCGGTTGCAAAGATGAGCGGACGGGGGCTGGGACATACAGGCGGAACGATTGATAAGCTGGAGAGTATTCCGGGCTTTCAGACCAGTCTGACCAGAGAACAGTTTATCGGAAATGTAAACCGGATCAAGCTGGCGATCGCAGGACAGACCGCGAATCTGGCACCGGCGGATAAGAAGCTTTATGCCCTACGGGATGTCACGGCTACAGTGGATAATTTATCCCTGATCGCATCTAGTATTATGAGTAAGAAGTTAGCCTCCGGAGCGGATGTGATCGTGCTGGATGTAAAGACCGGAAGTGGTGCCTTTATGCAGACACAGGAGGATGCAGAGGCACTGGCACGGACGATGACCAGAATCGGTCAGATGGCAGGAAAGAAGACGATCGCTGTGATCACCGATATGAATGAACCACTGGGAACGATGGTCGGAAATGCACTGGAGGTGCAGGAGGCAATACAGGTACTGAAGGGAGAAGGAGAACCGCGTCTGACACAGGTGGCTATGACACTGGCTGCCTATATGGTGATGGGGGCGGGCACTGCACAGACCAAGGAAGAGGCATGGTCGATGCTTCAGGCCACCATAGATAGTGGCACTGCACTGGAGAAGTTCGCTGCATTTGTGCAGGCACAGGGTGGAGATCCGGAGTATGTGTACCACCCGGAGAAGCTGCCACGCGCGGCTATTCAGGAAATGGTATATCCGGAGACCTCCGGTTATCTGACCGCCTGCAAAAACAGTGAGGTGGGGATGGCATCGCTGATCTTAGGTGGCGGAAGAGTAACCAAAGAGAGTGTGATCGATCTGACAGTTGGAATTCAGCTATTTGCACATCTGGGAGATCCGGTTTCAAAGGAGAAGCCGTTTGCCTGCCTATATGGCAATGATCCGGCAAAGGTAGCAGAGGCGAAGAGTCGTCTGCTTCAGGCATATACGATCGAAAAGACTCCGGTAAACCCAAAGCCGGTGATTCGTGAGGTGATACTGGAATAATTCAGGAATCGGCAGAATATAGTAGCAGTAACGATTGGTTGGAGATATCTATGAACAGAATCAATTGGAAAGGCCTTCTGTGTATGCTCGTAGCAGTGGGACTGCTGCTACAGAACTGCTGGAGCCTGCCGGTACATGCAGAGGAACTGGAGCTGGAATCGCCGTCGGTGATCCTGATGGAACCGTCCACGGGACAGATCCTGTATGAGAAGAATGCGGATGAACAGCGGCATCCTGCCAGTGTTACAAAGGTTATGACATTACTGCTGATCTTTGATGAGATAGCAGAGGGACATATGCAGCTTACAGATACGGTAACAATCAGTGCACATGCGGCATCGATGGGTGGGTCTCAGTGCTTCTTTGAAGAAGGGGAAACACAGATCGTAGAGGATATGATAAAATGTATTATCATCGCCAGTGGAAATGATGCGGCAGTCGCAATGGGGGAACACATAGCCGGAAGCGAGGAAGCATTTGTACAGCAGATGAATGAAAGGGCAGCAGAACTGAATATGACCAATACCCACTTTGAGAATGCCTGTGGACTGGATGCCGAAGGGCATTTGACGACAGCCAGAGATATCGCAATTATGAGTCGGGAACTGACCGTGAAGCATCCGGAGATCTTTCAGTATTCCACGATCTGGATGGACAGCATCACACATGTGACCCAAAGGGGAAGTTCGGACTTCGGACTGTCCAATACAAATAAGCTGTTAAAAACATATCCATACTGTACAGGACTGAAGACCGGATATACCAGCGAGGCGGGATTTTCCATCTCGGCAACGGCAACGAAGGATGGAATCGATCTGATCGCTGTCGTTATGGGCGCAGGAACGAAGGAGATACGAAATCAGGAGGTATGTAAGCTCTTTGACTACGGCTATGCGAACTGTTCCCTGTATACGGATTCTGCCGTTTATGATACGGGAACACCGGTTCCGGTTGCAGGAGGTGTCCGGGATGCGGTAGCGTGTGAGCCACAGGAGGCATCCTTTGCCTATCTGCTGACAAGAGAGCAGTCGGCGGATCAGGTAAAGAAGGAAGTGAACTATTCGGAGCTGACAGCACCGGTTCAGACCGGGGATGTCATCGGAGAGGTCGCATACTATTATGATGGAGAACGAATCGGAGCAGTGCCGTTGGTGGCGGCGGAAACAGTAGAGCCGATTACATATGGGTACTGCTTTCAAAAGGTATTGTACCGTTTATTTTATATAAAAGAACCAACAGAAGGAGAGGAAACGGCAGAGGATGAAGATAATATGGATATGCGCTGTAATACTGACAGTCATTTTATTATGCATACTGGCAGTATGCATCATTAGTTATATAGAGAATCGAAAGCTGACGGTGACCTCCTATGAGATCCGATCAGAGAAGATACCGGAAGGATTCGATGGCTGTAAGATTCTGGTTCTGGCAGATCTTCACAATGCCTGCTTCGGAACGGGGAATGAGCGGCTTTTGGAACGGATCCGGAATGAAAAGCCGGATTATATCCTGTTAGCAGGCGATATGCTGGTAGGAAAGCGGGGGCAGCCGATGGAGGTTCCGATTGATCTGATCACCAGACTGGGAAACGAGTATCCGGTCTATTATGGCAGGGGAAATCATGAACTGCGGCTCGCAGCCTATCCGGAGGACTATGGAGATATGTGGAAGGTCTATCGGGAGAGGCTGGGAGCCTCGGTTCATTGGCTGATCAATCAGTCTGTAGAGCTGGAACGAAATGGGGATCACATCCGGCTGTCCGGGCTGGATCTGTCACCGATCTACTATAAGCGGTTTCATAAGACGCCACTGAGCAAAGAAACGATGATCGGGTGGCTGGGGAAACCGGATCCGAACGGTTATCAGATCGTGATCGCACATAATCCGGAGTATTTTCCGGAGTATGCAGACTGGGGAGCGGATCTGGTCTTATCCGGACATCTGCATGGCGGAATGATCCGTCTGCCGGGGCTGGGCGGTGTAGTATCCCCTATGGTACGGCTGTTTCCAAAGTATGACCGGGGCAGATACCGGATCGGTGACTGCTGTATGTTGCTGAGCGGAGGTCTGGGGAACCATACCTTTAAGTTCCGTGTAAATAATATACCGGAGATTCTAAGTGTTACCCTTACCTGTCAGAGAAAGAACTGTCGAAGGAAGGAAGAATAAAAGAGTTGTCTTTTATTACCATTTTCTTTATAATAAAACTATTGTGAAATACGAAAAAAGGGGAAGAGGTATGAGTGTAGATGCGGAGCAGAAGGTAAAAAATGAGGAAACGGAATCGGCAACGGCACTGGAGGCGGAACCCTATGTGATTCCTGCCGGCGTGACCGGAAAGAAGGGACTGCCGGTCGGAGCAAGGATCGGAATCATCATCGGAGCAGTGGCTACTGCCGCTTATGTGGCGGGGGTCATATTTTTCTCCGGACATTTTCTGTGGAATACCAGTCTGAACGGCGTTGATGTATCGGGAATGACGGCACTTCAGGCACAGGCGACGATCGAAACGTTGGTTCAAGACTATGAGTTACAGATACAGGAACGGGAAAACCGGACAGAAACGATCGCCGGAGCGGATATCGATCTAACCTATAAACTGACTGAAACCGCCCAGCAGGTGATGAAGCGGCAGAATGTATGGCTGTGGTTCTATGATGGCTGGAAAAATAAGGAACTCCAGCTGGAGGCAGAGGTGAGCTATGACCGCGAGAAGCTGATGACAGAGATTCAGAATCTTTCTGCACTGCAGGAGAAGAATGTGACCGCACCGAAGGAACCGGAGATCGTAATGACCGGAGATGCCTTTACCGTAAAGGATGGCGTAGAGGGTACAAAGCTTTTGTTTACGCCGACACACAGAGCGATACGAACCGGTATCCGCCATATGCTGGCAGCAGTCGATCTGGACAAGGAGGGCTGCTATGCGAAGCTTCAGTATACTCCGGAGGATCGCTGCATCACAGAGGCGGTTGATTATCTGAATGCAGTGAAGGATATGAAGATCCTATATCAGTTCGGAGAGGAGTCGGAAACATTGACCGGCGAACAGATCCTGGACTGGATCCAGATATCAAAGAACTATGATGTGACGGTGGACGAGGAGCAGGTGCGAAGTTATATCAATTATCTGCAGGATACATATGAGATCCGTGGCCAGGTGATCAACTTCCATACCAGCTACGGACAGAATGTCGATATCACATCGTACATTCGGAGCAATGATCTGAATACGGAGACGGAGCTGGAGCAGCTTCTGTCCGCAATCGAAGATGTAGATGTGACCGAGGAGACGCAGATATTTGAACGGGATGCACAGGAAATGGCTTCTGTAGGGGATACCTATATTGAAATCAATCTGACGGCACAGCATCTGTACTGTTATAAGAACGGCAGTGTGATTCTGGAGACGGATATCGTATCCGGAAAGCCGTCGACCGGATGTGCAACGCCACCGGGGATCTATAGTATCCGGTCAAAGACATCGCCGGCGATTCTGGTAGGTGCGACCTATCGGACTCCGGTATCCTACTGGATGCCGTTCAATGGAGGAATCGGACTTCACGATGCAACCTGGCAGAGTGCCTACGGAGGGAACCTGTATCTAACAAAGGGTTCTCATGGCTGTATCAATCTGCCACTGGATGTAGCGAAGTTTATATATAATAATTATAGTGCCGGAGATACCGTGGTGCTGTATCATCTGGCGGGAACGGAAACCGGAAGTACAACGCCGGCCGGACGACCGGAGTCTTCACCGGTACCGGTAGCGACGGAGGAAGCACCGGAGGTGCCGGCAGATGTACCGACGGAAGCACCGACCGAAGCACCGACCGAAGCAGGCTCGTCAACGGATGCTTCGACGACAGATACAGAGGCAACGACAACTGAGGATACAACGACCGAAGCTTCTGCTGAGGCAACGAGCGAGACACCAGAACCAACCGGACCCTCGACCGGAGGATCGGAAACGCCACCGGGGGGAACCGGACAACCATAGATAAAGGAATCGATAAGGAATCGAATATGGCAAGTACAATCGATGTAAAGCTGCAGGTATTTGAGGGACCGCTGGATCTTCTCCTGCATCTGATAGAAAAGAATCAAGTAAATATATATGATATCCCGATCGTAACGATCACGGAGCAGTATCTGGAATATATCAATGAGATGCAGGCACAGGATCTGGATGTTATGAGTGAATTCCTGGTTATGGCGGCAACGCTAATCCAGATAAAAGCAAAGATGCTTCTTCCGAAGGAAGTCGTAGAGGAAGAAGAGGAAGAGGATCCGCGTGCAGAACTGGTGAGACGCCTGCTGGAATATAAGATGTACAAGTATGCGGCCACCGAGCTAAAGGATATGGAGATGGATGCTTCATATGCCTTATATAAGCACCCGACGATACCAAAAGAGGTAGAGGAATACCGGGAAGAGGTAGATCCGGAGGAACTGTGCGATGGACTGACGCTCAGCCGGTTAAATGAGATCTTCCGTATGGTAATGAAGAAGCAGGTGGATAAGATCGATCCGATCCGAAGTAAGTTTGGTACGATTGAACGAGAGGAAATCAGTATTGAGGATAAGATGGCAACGATACGGGAAGATGTACGTGGCCTGAAGGGAATCAGCTTCCGCACCTTACTGGAGGTACAGGCATCGAAGATCAATGTTATCGTTACCTTCATGGCAGTCTTAGAGCTAATGAAGGTAGGGGCGATTACCGTCCGACAGGAAGCACTATTTGATGATATTGTGATTGATTCTCTGGAATAAAGAAGATCCCACTGGAAGGAGTAATAAAGGAAAATGGAACAGGATATTGCAAAGCTGGAAGGTGCCATAGAGGCTATATTATTTGCAATGGGTGAGGCCGTATCCGCAGATCAACTGGCTACAGCCCTGGAGCATGATGTAGATACCACAAGAAAGGTGGTTCATCATCTGATGGATAAATATGATGCAGAGGATCGCGGGATCCGGATCATCGAGCTGGAGGATTCCTTCCAGATGTGTACGAAAAACGAGTATTATGAGGTCTTGTCAAGGATCGTAAATATGCCGAGGAAGCATGTGCTGACCGATGTCCAACTGGAAACGTTGTCAATCATAGCTTATAAGCAGCCGATCACCCGTGCTGAGATCGAAGCGATACGAGGTGTATCCTGTGTACATGCAATCAATAAGCTGGTTGAGTATCATCTGATCGAAGAGGTCGGACGGCTGGATGCGCTGGGAAGACCGATCCTGTTCGGAACAACGGATGACTTCCTGCGTGGATTCGGCGTAAAGTCAACGGATGATTTACCGCTGATCACACCGGATAAGATCGCAGACTTTGAACAACAGGCAATCGAGGAGGCCAATGTAACGCTGAATACCTGATTAAAACAGAAAAAATAGGAATAAACACCTGTGTACCGGGATAGAATGTGTTAAGCAGACAGACAGGTGTTTTTATTATGGCTATTTTTAGATATATGGTGAAAAGAACAGGAAACGATAAGCGGCGGAGGAACGCCCCGGGAAGGGTTCTGGGAGTGCTTCTCTGTGCATTTCTATGCCTGTTCGGATCGTGTTTTTTTCCGGAGATGCCGGATACCGTGGTTTTGGCAGCAGAACCGGAGCTGTATGCCAGTGCCGCCGCATTGATCGATGCAGATACCGGAAGGGTTCTATATGAGAAAAACGGGCATGAACAAAAGGCGATGGCCAGTACCACGAAGATCATGACCTGTATTCTGGCGTTAGAGCTGGGAAATCCGGAAGATATCGTTCCTTTCTCGGCAAATGCTGCCGCACAGCCGGATGTACAGATGAACGGAAGAGAGGGAGAACAGTATTATCTAAAGGATCTGCTCTATTCTCTGATGCTGGAGTCACACAATGATACGGCGGTAGCTATTGCAGAGCATATCGGAGGCTCCGTAGAGGGATTCGCAGAGCTGATGAATGAGAAGGCGCAGGAGCTGGGAGCGGAACAAACCCATTTTGTGACACCGAATGGTCTGGATGCAGATACACACTATACGACAGCCTGTGATCTGGGACGGATCGCCTGCTATGCGATACAGAATCCGGAATTTCTGGATATTATAAAGATGCCGGCCTATACATTTACGGATATAACCGGAGCGAGAACCGTATCTGTCGTAAACCGGGATGTATTCCTGACTTCCTATGAAGGGGCAATCGGTATCAAAACCGGGTTCACGGGGAATGCCGGCTACTGCTTCGTCGGGGCAGCCAGAAGGGGAGACCGGACACTGGTATCTGTCGTACTGGCATCCGGATGGCCACCGCATAAGACCTACAAATGGCAGGACACGAGAGCTCTGATGGACTACGGGATGGAGGATTATCAGAAGCAGGTCATCATGACACCGGAATATACACTGCCATCCATCGCGGTACAGCATGCGATAGATGAGGAACCGGTTCCGCTGGAGATCCGCGACAGCATCGCTCTCCTTCTGCGGCCGGATGAATCGGTCGAGTATGTCGAACAGCTTCCTTCCCGGTTGGAGGCACCGGTCAGACAGGGCGATATCGCAGGCAGTGTGGACATTTACATTAATCAGGAGCTTTATGATAGCGTGGTCGTATATGTGGGAGAGAGCCGGGAGCCGATCACCTATTCATATGTGTTTTTACAGGTGATCCGGGAATATTTTCTGGTGAAAGAGTGAGAGAATAGGGAGAAGAAAAGTAAAATAAATGGATTGCGAGAAATATAGATATATATAAGAGGATGTAGTGTTGTATAGACTTGAAAAACATAGAATGTGGTGGTAGAATTTTATAAACACATAGAGAAAAACACTACGGAACAACAGGAAAGAAGGTATTTTATGCCTAACATGAAATGGGATAAACTTAATCAGAGGCAATTAGGTCGGTACGGAGAATATTATGCCAAAATGGAATTCGCTTCATATGGATATGATGTTTATACATCGGAAGTTGATGATCATGGAGTTGATTTTGTGATCAAAGATGTTAAAACAGAGCAATTTTATGAGGTTCAGGTAAAGAGTATATATAAAGGCAGATATACTTTTATGCAGAAACAACACATGGATATCAACGATATGTATAGATTGGTTTGTTTTTTGAGATTTGAAGATGATAAGTTGCCAGAGGTTTATATCATTCCTGCAACTGCTTGGCATGAACCCAATGCAGTGTTAGTGGATAGGAAGTATGATAAACCAGAACAAAAAAGTAAACCTGAATGGGGAATTAGTTACACTAAAAAGAATAAAATGCTGCTTGAAAAATATAGGGCAGAGAGGTTCTTTGAAGAAAAAGGATGATATAAACAAAGATGAATAATGGGCAGATTCTTTAGCTGATATATGGCTAGAGGTAAATGTGACTGTACATTATCTGTGAGCCTTGGTGAAGATTATTGGAAATCGGATAAAAGGGAGAGGAAAATTGTGTGTTGCTTCCACGTTCTGTACGACGAAGATCAAATATATGGAGAGTATACAGAAAATCCAAAGGAGTGTCGTTTGGGTTTGGTCAAGCAAATGTTTGGTTTGCTACAGGTCGAAACGAGAATAATGAACTTAATAATTTTCTTAACAGGATTGTTAAGCAGATAGAAGAATATAATGGTGATAACTGGATAGACATGAGCGTAGATAGGAGAATAAATAATTAATTGTTAAAAAGTTATTTTGGAAAATTTTGGAATACTCTGTTTCGAAGGAAAATGATGGATTCTATGACGGGACCTCTGCGAACGTGGTTACTTAATGAGTGCAAAGCACGAATTTAGTAACCCTACGCTGAGCAGCAGAGCGGGAGCGTGACCGGAAGAGAACCATCATTGACCACAAAAGAATATTAGAAATCATCAGAATTATCGGAAATCATTTCCCCACTGAGGACTTCACAATGTAAAAAAAGTATGCTATAATTCAAATGGTATAATCTGGTATGGATGAAGGAGGATTATAATGAAAGAAATCAGATGTAGTGTATGCGGTTCAGTAGTGAATCCGGGTGATTCATTCTGTCAGAACTGTGGAAGTCCGGTAGAGGTTCCGGCACAGGCACAGACAGAGACACCGGTAGAACCGGAAGCCGCAGTAGAGACAGCAGTACCGGTACAGGAAGAGACACAGAGGGTACAGGAGGAGCCTGCAGCACAGGAGACAACCGTATTGAGCGGGAATCCATTCAGTGTTCAGAATGATGAACAGCCAATGCCGGCAGATGCAGGAAATGTATATCAGTCAGCTCCGGCCGGAAGTGTGGGAATGGGAAATACCTATCAGCCAATGCCGGGTTCTGGTGCAGAGACCAGCTATCAGGGAAATTACAGTGCGTATGATGCAACAGCAGATGCAACAGCAGATACAGGAAAGAAGCCGGGTAAAGGATTAGGAATCGCCGCATTGATTCTTGCAATCATCGGTTTAGTAACATCCTGCTGCTTTGGCGGATTCTTATTTGGTTTGATCGGTTTGATTCTGGGTATCGTATGTCTGGCAAAGAAGGGCAGCAAGGGACTTGGAATCAGCAGTATCATTATCAGTGCAGTTAGTTTATTGATCAGTCTGATCATGGCGATCGTAATGCTCGCAACAGGCGGATCTATTATGAAAGACATAAGAGATTATGTGCCGGATGAGTATCAGGATGCTTACGATGGCCTGACAGGTAATGATGATTATGATTATGATGATTATGATGATTATAGCAGTTCTACACTAAACAGTACAAACCAGATCATGGTGAACTATGATCTGTATACATTACCGGCCAGTCTGGATAGCTTAGGATTGACCGTATCTGATAATAACAGTAGTGACGTATCTGATATTGAGACTTACGGTATAGCACCGGGTGAGTATAAGTTCGTAGTACTGGATAGTGCAGATGGTTATTATGATGTATGGGGATACATTGAGAATACCGGTTCCGATACCGTATATTCCGTAGATGATCTGCAGGTAACGGGTATCAATGCCGATAACTATTCAAATACCGGTGTCTACAGCGTAGAGGTATACGGCGGTGTTACCTTAGGCATGAGCCGTTCCGATGTAGAGTCTGCCATTGGTACACCAAGTACAACTGATTCCGACGGCCTGGCATGCTATGAGAGTGAGTCCGGCAGCGAGGTACTTCGTGTCGAGTATGACGATAACGATGATGTTTGTGCATTGGATGTAACGATTTATGTGGATTAATGGGTATGAGAAGGCTGGCGGCAACGGAATTAGGGCTTGCAATGCAAGAGAAGTTGTGCTATGCTGATTATAGCTTGATACTAGTATTTACAGTAAGAGTGGACGTAAGTCCACTCTTATGTTTTGTATGGAAAAGTAGCATAGGATAAGCAGGAAAGGAGTTCTGATTATTGAAACGGACAGAAGTAGAGTCAAGATGTGAAGCACTGGTTCAGCCGATTCTTGATGAACATCAGTTTGAACTGTGGGATGTAGAATATGTGAAGGAAGGTGCAAACTATTATCTGCGAGTATATGCAGATAAGCCGGGTGGAATTACAATCGATGACTGCGTAACGATCAGCCGGGCACTGGAAGAGAAGCTGGATGCAGAGGACTTTATCGAAGAAGCCTATATTCTGGAGGTAAGCTCTCCGGGACTGGGAAGACCACTGAAGCGTGATCGGGACTTTGAAAAGAGTCTGGGACAGGATGTGGAACTGAAGCTTTATAAGGCACAGGATGGACAGAAGGAGTATACCGGTTGTCTGCAGGCATATACAAAGGATACCGTAACCCTGGAGATCGAAGACCGGGAATGTGTATTCCAGAGAAGTGATATAGCATTAATACGATTAGCGATAGATTTTTAGTAAAATAGGAGGATAAAGAAATGTCAGAAATTATGGATGCACTTACTCAGATTGAGAAAGAGAAAGGAATCGACAAGGAAGTCCTGATGGAAACCATCGAGAAGGCGATCATAGATGCCTACAAGAAGGACAAAGAAGATGTAAATATGAAGGTAGAAATGAACCGTGAAACCGGTGAGTTTAGTGCCTATGTAGAGCGGGAAGTAGTAGAAGAGGTGGAGAATCCGGCGACAGAGATCAGTCTGGAGGATGCAAAGATGCACGATATCCACTATGAAGTAGGAGATGTTGTGAAGGTAGAGGTTCAGCCAAAGAACTTCGGAAGAATCTCTGCACAGAATGCAAGAAATGTCATTGTACAGAAGATCAAAGAAGAAGAAAGAAAGTCCATTTATAATCATTTCCAGTGTAAGGAAAAGGACATCGTGACCGGTGTTGTACAGAGATATATCGGTAAGAATGTATGTATCAGTCTGGACGACAAGACGGATGCCATCCTGACAGAAAATGAGCAGATTCCGGGTGAAGTATTCCACCCAACGGATCGTGTAAAGCTCTATATCATAGAAGTGAAGCCAAGCAATAAGGGACCAAAGATTCTGGTATCCAGAACGCATCCGGAGCTGGTAAAACGTCTGTTTGAAAAAGAAGTAACCGAAGTAGCCGATGGAACCGTTGAGATCAAAAACATCTCCAGAGAAGCAGGTTCCCGTTCCAAGATCGCCGTATGGTCCAATGATCCGAATGTTGATCCGGTAGGCGCCTGTGTCGGCTTAAACGGTGCCAGAGTCAATGCGATCGTAAGTGATCTGCGTGGTGAGAAGATCGATATTATTAACTGGAATGAGAATCCGGCGATCTTCATTAAGAATGCCCTGAGTCCATCCAGTGTTGTAGCAGTTACGGTAGATCTGGATGAGAAGAGTGCCAAGGTTATCGTACCGGATAATCAGTTATCGCTGGCGATCGGTAAAGAAGGTCAGAATGCCAGACTGGCAGCCAGACTGACCGGTTACAAGATCGATATTAAGAGCGAGTCACAGGTAGATTCGATTCCGGAAGAGAGCGAAGAAGAGACTGAAGTAGAAGAGTAATCGATTCCGGCCGGAAACGGAGATTGGCAGACGAGAATGAAGGAAGTGAAAGCATGGCAAAGAAACCTACGATCAGAAAATGTATCGGTTGCGGGCAACCAATGGAAAAGCAAAGTATGATACGAATCATAAGAAGCCCGGAGGGAACGGTAGAGTTTGATGCAACCGGTAGAAAGAATGGAAGAGGAGCCTATATATGTACGACACAGGAATGTCTGGCAAAGGCAGTGAAGTCGAAGGCTCTGGAACGCTCCTTCAAGATGCCGATACCACAGGAGATCTATCAGCAGTTAAGTGAGGAGTTGAACGAGCTTGAGAGCAAATAAGATATATGCGCTGCTGGGCCTGGCAATGAAGGCAGGAAAAGTAGTGAGCGGCGAGTTTTCAACAGAAAAGGCAATCAAATCAGGAAGTGCAAGTTATGTAATTGTTGCAGAAGATGCCTCAGATAACACCAGAAAGGCGTTTTCGGATTCCTGCAGTTACTATCAGGTTCCCTATGCAGTATACGGAACAAAGGAAGAGCTGGGACGATGCATTGGAAAGCAGTTCCGGGCATCTCTGGCGGTAACGGACAGAGGATTCGGAGAACAGATTGCAAAGAAGATGGAAATGCAGAAAAATATGGAGGTGTAACGAATGGCAAAAATCAAAGTACATGAACTGAAAAAAGAGTTAGGAATAGATAGCAAAGATATTATCGCAGTATTGGAACAAAACGGAGTGACCGGTAAGAAGCCGCAGTCTGCGCTGGACGCAGAAGAGGAAGCACTCGTGCGGAAGGCATTTGCCAAGAAGGAGCAGGTAAAGCAGCCGGCACCGGAACAGAAGAAGGAAGAGAAGACGGTTAAGCCACAGGCGACTGAGAAGCCGCAGGCATCCGAAAAGCCAAAGACAGCGGAAAAACAGCCGAAGAAACAGGAGAAACCGGAAGGTAAGACTCATCCGGCAAATCAGAACAAGGGACAGAAGCAGTCCCAGAATACCAATAACGGAAACAGTAACAATAACAATAATAACAATAATAATAACAACCGGAATGATCGTAAGCGTAAGAACGATGGAAAGAAAGAGCATAACATCGTAACCTTCCAGGCAGATCAGAAGGATAAGAAGAATAAAAAGAATAACAATAATAACAATAATAACGGAAATAACAAGTCCAATAACAACAATGCAAAGCCGGAAAAGAAGAGCGGACAGTTTATTAAACCGGAGCCGAAGCCGGTAGAAAAGGAACCGGAGGATACCATCAAGACAGTTACCTTCCCGCCGGTTATGACGATCAAGGAACTGGCTGACAAGCTGGGAATCCCGGTGAATCAGTTGATTAAGAAGCTGTTCTTAGCCGGAAAGATGGTAAATGTAAATTCCGATATCGAGTACGAAGAGGCAGCTGAGATCGCACTGGAATATAACATTATCGCAGAGGAAGAGGAACAGGTCGATGTGATCGAGGAGATGTTAAAGGAAGAAGAGGAAGACCCATCCTTAATGACACCGCGACCACCGGTTGTCTGTGTTATGGGACACGTTGATCATGGTAAGACCTCTCTGTTGGATGCGATCCGTGCTACGAGTGTAACCACCGGTGAGGCCGGCGGTATTACACAGCATATCGGTGCATCGGTAGTAGAAGTAAACGGTCAGACAATTACATTCCTGGATACACCCGGACATGAAGCATTTACCGCAATGCGTATGCGTGGTGCACAGTCTACGGATATTGCGATTCTGGTAGTAGCAGCCGATGATGGTGTTATGCCACAGACAGTAGAAGCAATCAACCATGCGAAGGCGGCCGGTGTTGAAATCATCGTAGCAGTCAATAAGATCGATAAGGAAAGTGCCAATGTTGAGCGTGTAAAGCAGGAGTTGATGGAGTACGATCTGGTAGCAGAAGAATGGGGAGGATCCACGATCTTCTGTCCGGTATCTGCACATACCAAGGAAGGTCTGGAGAACCTGCTGGAAATGATCCTGCTGACCGCAGAGGTTATGGAACTGAAGGCAAATAAGAACCGAAAGGCAAGAGGTATCGTGATCGAGGCAGAGCTGGATAAGGGACGCGGTCCGGTTGCAACCGTTCTGGTACAGAAGGGTACGTTGAAAGTCGGTGACATCATCGCAGTGGGCAGTGTGCATGGTAAGGTACGTGCGATGCTGGATGATAAGCACAGAAAGGTAAAGGAAGCAACCCCATCGACTCCGGTTGAGATTCTGGGTCTGAATGGTGTTCCGAATGCAGGTGAGATCTTTGTAGCAACGGATAGTGAGAAGGAAGCCAGAGCGATGGCAGAAGCATTTATCAGCTACGAGAAGGAGAAGCTGATCGCAGAGACGAAGTCAAAGATGTCTCTGGATGATCTGTTCTCACAGATTCAGGCCGGCAATGTAAAGGAACTGAATCTGGTTGTAAAGGCAGATGTACAGGGATCGGTAGAGGCAGTGAAGCAGAGTCTTCTGAAGCTGTCGAATGAAGAGGTCGTAATCAAGGTGATCCATGCAGGTGTTGGTGCAATCAATGAGTCCGATGTTATTCTGGCTTCCGCATCGAATGCCATCATTATTGGCTTCAATGTAAGACCGGATGCTACCGCAAAGGAAACAGCAGAGAGAGAACAGGTAGATCTTCGTCTGTATCGTGTTATTTACGATGCTATTGAGGATATCGAGGCTGCCATGAAGGGTATGCTGGATCCAATCTATGAAGAAAAGGTAATTGGACATGCAGAGGTTCGTCAGACCTACAAGGCATCCGGAGTCGGTACGATCGCAGGTTCTTATGTACTGGATGGCGTGATTCAGAAGAATGCAACCTGCCGGGTATTCCGTGAAGGTGAGCAGATCTTTGAAGGACCATTGGCATCCCTGAAGCGATTTAAGGATGATGTGAAGGAAGTAAAGACCGGTTTCGAGTGTGGACTGGTATTTGAAGGCTTTAATGATGTGAAGGAATTTGATCAGATCGAAGCCTATATCATGGTGGAGGTGCCTAGATAGCATGCAGTTGGGAGCTGGAGATTATGTATTCCTTGCGTTGCTTGCAGCGAACGGAGTCATGATAATATTTGGGGGAATCGTCTGTCTGTGGGATAAGTATAAACCACAGTCCGATGATCCAATACTAATAATGTCTGATGTGGAGAAAGAATATCTGATCCGGACTCCATATCGGGAGGCAGAGGGACTGCCGGTAGCGGTGATTGCTCCGGCATGGTTTTGCATGATTACAAACAAGTCGAAGCGAAAGATCGGCTGTATGGTCATGTATTATAATAAATTTTATAAGGATGCGAAGTACGAGATTCTGACGATGACGGTACAGGTCCCACGGGAAGAGTATGAAAAGCATAATCTGAAGCTGGGGGACTATGTAGGTCTGAAACTGAGCTGGGAAAAGCGTCCGGAAATCGTATTTGATTGAGGTAATAGAATGAGAAAGAATAGTGTGAAAAACACAAGGATCAATAGTGAGGTTCAGAAGGAACTGAGCATGATTATCCGGGAAGTAAAGGATCCACGGATTCATTTCCTGACATCGGTTACAGATGTGCAGGTGGCACCGGATCTGAAGACCTGCAAGGCATATATCAGTGTAATGGGCGGAGAAGAAGAGCAGCAGAATACACTGGCCGGCTTAAAGAGTGCGGAAGGCTATATCCGCCGGGAACTGGCGCACAGAGTCAATCTGCGGAATACACCCGAGCTGACATTCATATTGGATGATTCCATTGCATATGGTGCAGCCATGTCTAAGAAGATCGCAGATCTGCACGTCGAAGCGTATGACCGGGAAGAAGAGACAGAAGAATAAAAACAGAAACAACCAATGGCAAGGGTGAGAAACCGAGAAATAGAAAACGAGGTACAAGATGAATCAGTATTTGCAGGCAATAGCAGAAGCACAGACCATCGTGATTCTGGGACACGTACGTCCGGATGGAGACTGTGTGGGTTCCTGTACGGGAATGTATAATTATATTATAGACAATTATCCGGGTAAACAGGTAGATATCTATCTGGGAGCATTTGATGATAAGTTCCTGTTCCTGCGGGGAGCAGATACCATCTGCCATGAGGTGCGTCCGGATCGAAGCTACGATCTGTGTCTGGCTCTGGACTGTGCCAGCACGGATCGGTTTGGGGAGTTTTCCGTTTACTATGAGACAGCAAAGAAAAAGGTGGCGATCGATCATCATGCCAGCAATCCGGGCTATGGTGATATCTGTCTGGTTCGACCGGAGGCATCGGCCGCCTGCGAGGCGATCTATGGTATTTTAGAGCGGGATAAGATCAGCAAATATTGTGCAGAGTCTTTGTATCTGGGGATCGTACATGATACCGGAGTATTTAAGCATAGCAATACCACGAAGGAAACGATGTGTGTAGCCGGTGATCTGATCGCACTGGGTGCGAATCCGCAGAAGACGATCGATGATACCTTTTACAGTAAGACGCATATGCAGAACCAGATCTTAGGACAGGCACTGTTAAACAGTCATATGGAGCTGGATGGACAGTGTATCGTTACCTGCCTGCGCAAAGAGGTCTTTGATCATTATCATGCGAGCAGCGTGGATGTAGACGGTGTCGTGGATCAGATTCGTATTACAAGAGGCATAGAAGTAGCAGTCTTTTATTATGAGTATGAACCGGATGTATATAAGTTCAGCCTGCGTTCAAATGAGAAAGTGGATGTCAGCAAGATTGCCCTTACACACGAGGGCGGCGGACATATCCGGGCAGCCGGATTTTCATTAGCCGGCGAACAGAGTCAGGTAGAAGCAGAGGTATTAGAGCAGATCCGACAGGCATTAAATGAGGCGTAGAATCGATGTATGATGGAGTAATCAATGTATATAAGGAGCCGGGCTATACTTCATTTGATGTGGTAGCGAAACTGCGGGGAATCCTGCATCAGAAGAAGATCGGTCATACCGGAACGCTGGATCCACAGGCAGAAGGGGTTCTGGTGGTCTGTCTGGGAAAGGCCACCCGGCTATGCGACATCCTGCCGGATCACGATAAAGAATATGAAGCGGTTCTGCTTTTGGGAACCACGACAGATACGGAAGATATGACAGGAACGGTACTGGAGCGAAAGCCGGTGAACGTGTCGGAGGAGGCTGTACGGGAGGCTGTTGAGAGCTATATCGGTACCTATG
The DNA here is from genome assembly GCA_900539185.1 of uncultured Clostridium sp. Classification (GTDB taxonomy): domain Bacteria; phylum Bacillota; class Clostridia; order Lachnospirales; family Lachnospiraceae; genus CAG-632. Next base: position 103,269 of record UQBG01000001.1, on the reverse strand, counting down.
ATCAGATTCCGCCGATGTATTCGGCGATAAAGGTAAACGGCCAGAAGCTATATGATCTGGCCAGACAGGGCCAGACGGTGGAGCGAAAGCCACGGTCGGTTACGATCTATACACTGGAGATTCTGGAGATGGATCTGCCGAGAGTGCGGCTGCGAATCCGGTGCAGCCGGGGAACCTATATTCGGAGCCTGTGCCGGGATATCGGAGAAAAGCTGGGCTGCGGAGGCTGTATGGAGCATCTGATGCGAACCGGAGCCTGTGGGTTCCGGGCAGAGAAGAGCCTTCGATTGTCAGAGATTGAACACTATGAGAAGGATGGAACATTAAATGCGTATATCACCGCTGTGGATGCAATGTATGCGGAGCTTCCGAAGATCTACATGGATGCGGCCGGAGATAAGCTGATTCATAATGGAAATAAGTTCCGGAAGGAACGGATCGCATCGATGACAGAGGGAACACAGACAGAGACCGGGGAAGTCGATCATGCGGACGAGATACCAAAGTATCTGGTGTATGATTCCGAGAAACAATTTACGGGGATCTATGAATATGATCTCGGATCCGGAGAGTTTCGACCATATAAAATGTTTTTATAAGCAGGATTAGATATGCAGCACATTACAGAAGTAAAGAACTTAAAATTACAGAATACAGCGATTGCCTTAGGAAAGTTCGACGGATTTCATCGGGGACATCAGCTTCTGCTCGCACAGGTCTTAGAGTGGCAGAAGCGAGGAATGACGGGTGTGATCTTTACGTTTGCTCCGGCAGGAAGACAGATCGGAAGCGGTAAACATATTGACAGTCATGCAGAAAAGGTTAAGCAGTCAGGGGATACAGGGATACAGGTATTGCTGGAATATCCATTTTCGGAAGGCTTTGCCAATCTGCAGCCGGAGGAGTTTGTCGATCAGATCCTGATCGGACAGTTAGGCGTTCGTGCAGTTACAGTCGGCAGTGATTTTCACTTTGGAAAACATCGATCCGGGGATGCAGAACTGTTAAAACGGATCGGGCAACAAAAAGGGTTTGAAGTGAAAATATTTGAGAAGCTGCAGGAACAGCATCAGGATATCAGCTCTTCTGTTATAAGGGAAGCAATCGAAGCCGGAGATATGGAACGGGTGACGGCGTGCTTAGGACATGGATACCGGATATCGGGTCCGGTCGTGCATGGACAGGCACTGGGACGTACCATCGGGATTCCAACCGCGAATCAGAGGGTTCCGGAGGATAAACTGGTACCGCCATATGGGGTCTATGCGGCTCGGATTCACTGGAAACAGAAGGTATACTATGGAATCGCCAATCTGGGCTGTAAACCGACCGTCAGTGAAAAAGCCGAAGCGGGACTGGAGACCTATATCTTCGCGTTTGATCGGAATATCTATGGGGACGATCTGGAGGTAGAGTTACTTCATTTTCTGCGGCGGGAACAGAAGTTTGAGAATCTGGATGTACTGGTTGCACAGATGCAGACAGATATCCGGGAAGCGAAAAAGAAACTGAAAAAACAAGCACCTGAAATCTGATTTGTTTGAGATTGCAGGTGCTTGTTTTGAATATCCTATATTTATGAAATTAAGAATTTTTTAGTTTTCCAAGGAACTCCTGAATACGTTCGTTTCCGGAGTGGAAGACTTCTTCCGGTGATCCTTCGACAACAACATAGCCCTTATCCATAAAGAGTACCCGGTCAGATACCTTTCTGGCAAATTCCATCTCATGCGTTACGATGATCATCGTCATATGTTCCTCTGCCAGCTGTTTAATAACCTTTAGAACCTCTCCGGTGAGCTCGGGATCCAGTGCGGAGGTTGGTTCATCAAAGAACAGCACATCGGGATTCAGAGCCAAAGCCCGGGCGATGGCAACACGCTGTTGCTGTCCACCGGATAACTGGTGCGGATAGTAGTCCGCCTTGTCAGATAATCCCATCTGCTCCAACAGCTTCTTAGCCTCTGCATAAACCTCCTCTTTTGGTCGTTTCTGCACATGAATCGGAGCATCCGTCAGATTCTTCATGACGTTATAATGCGGAAACAGATTGAAGTTCTGGAAGACCAGGCCAAAGCTCTGCTTGATGGTGTCCAGCTCGGCAGGCTTCGCATATGCGGTGTGACCGTTCTGCATGGTTGCTGCTGAATGTCCCAGATAGGAAAGATCGCCTTCATCCATGGTTTCCAAAAGGGTAGCACATCGCAGCAGGGTTGATTTGCCGGAGCCGGATGGCCCGATGATTGAAACAACCTCGCCCTGATGTACGGTTAGGGAAATGTCCTTTAAAACCTCCAGGTCATCAAAGGACTTTCGAACATGATTCATTTCCAGATATGGCGCATTTGCTGCTACGCCTGATTGTGTTGTATCCATAACGGCACCTCCTAGTAGTAGCTTAGTTTCTTCTCAACCCGTCCCATGATAAAGGAAACTAACAGGTTGAATACATAGTAGAAGAGAGCAGCTACCGCAAACGGTACCATCGAAGTCTCTGCAGCGGCGATCTGCTTTGCTACTGTGAACATCTCTATGCAGGATAATGTAAATGCCAGAGAAGTATCCTTGACCAAAGTAATGATCTCATTGGTAACCGAAGGTAATATAATCTTGATCACCTGAGGAAGGATAATCTTCATAAAGGTCTGTACCTTATTATAGCCTAACAGCTTGGCTGCTTCATGCTGTCCCTTGGGAATCGCCTCGATTCCGGAACGGTAGATCTCTGCAAAGTAAGCGGCATAGTTGATGGCAAAGCCTAAGATGATGGCAGGAAACCGCCAGCCGCTGCCGATCTGGATCTTAAACAGATACCACGGGAAAAAGTATACAACCATTAGCTGAAGCATCAGAGGAGTTCCACGCATAACGGATATATAAAATTGTGTGATGGATCGGATCACGTGGTTCTTTGACATCCGACCAAAGGCAACCAGAAACCCCAAAGGCATGGAGAAAATCAGAGTCAGAAAGAAGATACTGACGGTGGTTAACATACCCTGGGCCAGCTGGGAGATAATAACTGAAAATGACATGTTCGATATCCCCTCTTATTATTCTAAGCAGACCATATCGGTAAGGCCGTACTTTTCAGCAAGTTCATCAAAGGTTCCGTTCTCCTTTAATGTGTGCAGATCTTTATTTACAGTATCACGTAATTCTGTATTGTCCAGTGCAAAGCCGATCGCATACTGCTCAGAGTTCAAATGCTCATCCAGAATGATGAACTTTCCAGCATCACGACTATCGATCTGATACTGAGCAACACCGATATCCATAGCAATCGCATTAACGGAACCGGCCTCCAGCTCTGCAAATGCAGTATTGTAATCAGCGAATTCCTGAAGCTTTCCAAAGGTATCGGCTAATGCCTTCTGCTGCTTCTCGTCCTGTAATACGGCCAGGGCGGCGGAAGCTGCCTGTACACCAACAACCTTGCCATTCAGATCGGATAACTGGTTGATACCGGCATCGGCAGATACAACGATTACCTGACTGTTATCCACATATGGATCGGACCATGCATAATCATCCTCACGACCGTCCATTGTGAATCCGTTCCAGATACAGTCGATCGAACCGGAGTTTAATTCGTTATCCTTGTTATCCCATACGATAGGCTGCTTTACCAGCTCCCAGCCTTCCAGATCGCAGACAGCCTGTGCAAGCTCCAGATCGAAGCCGGTGTATTCACCGTTTTCATCCATATAACCGTAAGGTGGATATTCTGCATCAAAGCCGACTGTAAAGGTCTTGCCATTGCTCTTACCGCAACCGGTCAACAGCATAGCACCCAGAGTTAAACCTGCAACTAAACATAAGAGTTTTTTCTTCATCGCTCGTTTCCTTTCTGAGAATTCGTATCGATTCTCATACCGTTTTATTATTATGTAAGCAGATCGTAGGTCTGTCACACGAGTTTTATATTATCATAAGGAAAGGATAGGTGTCAATGTAAGACGAACGAAAGACAACATACACGAAAAATAAATGACTACTTGTGTAAATGGCACATTTGATTATAATAGTAAAAAGAGGATAAAATAGGTCTGATGGAGACAGGAAAGTATGAATAAAAGATTAAAGGCGGTATGCAATCGAACCGTAGGAAAAGTGATACTGGAGCTTGCAATTTTTAACTTTCTGTTCCTGGGAACAGAGTATTTATTTGATGACAAAATGACCTGGGTGACGGACGCCCAGGGAGTTGTAAAGGCACAGAACTATATATTAGGAATCAGTGTGATAGGATTTTGGCTATTTCCGGTCCTGTATCGATGGATAAAGGGGACGCTGAGAAGAGGCGTCGGGACAGCACTGGCAGTGCTGGGAGTTGCAGGGATCTTTTTGATGCAGCTGCCTCAGTCTTATTTGCAGCTTTTTTTGTCCGGATGTCTGGTGTTTGTGATACTGGGGCTGATCGGTGGAGCGGTTCATTATATAGCAGCAAGAGAACTGCGGAATTTTCCGTATCTGGCGACAGTGATTGGACTGGCATATGCCCTCGGAATTCTGTTTCAATATCTGAATCATGTATTAATACGCGGAGCTCTGATGGAAGCGTTGGTTTTGACACTGGCGGTTATTGTGTTGGTTTTACTGCTGCAGAAGTGTGAAAAAAATGCCGGGGAGAAAGACATAGATGAGAGAAACGTAGACGGAATAGCGGAAGAGAGATACCGTTTATCACCGGAGAAGGCCGGAGTGGTATTATTTTTGATCATAATACTTATGACCTGCATTTTCTCGACTCTGGACAATGCAGTTACGTTAGGACATGCAGATGGCGTAATGGATATCGGTCAGTGGCCGCGGCTGCTGCTGGCGGTGAGTGGATGTCTGGCAGGTTTTCTGTTTGATATCCGGAGACGAAAGTATATGAATCTGATCATGTACTGTATCACATTGTTGTCGACCATCTGTGTTGTAATCATTCAGTGGGGCGGGATGTTTCTGGTAGGACTGACGGTATTTTATCTGTCTGCCGGATTCTTTGTGGTCTACTTTACGACCGGATTTATGGAACTGGCACGCTATGCGAAGCTTCCGGAGTTATGGGCCGGTATGGGGCGTGCTGCGAATAACCTATGTGCGATTATTACCGGTGCCTATTCGGTTCATCTGCTGGCGAGTGGCAGTCACATGGCAATCATTATCGTGGCGTTGGTTTTGTTTATGCTGTTAAGCGTTGGTATGACGGTATATACGAATCTCATGACACACCCACCGGAGGTGGATAAGAGAGCGGAAACGGATAAAGAAAAAGAAACGGATCAGGAAGCCGAAATGGGTGGACGGATAACGGAGGAAGAGAAGCTGGCTGCCTTTGTGAATACATATAGTCTGACACAGAGGGAACAGGAGGTTTTGCAGGTACTGTTATCATCGGATGAAAATGTGCAGAATATAGCGGAACAACTCTTCATTTCCAGAGCGGCTCTATACCGGCATATCACCAGCCTGAATGAAAAGACCGAAACAAAGTCCCGCATTGGACTGATTCAGTTCTACTACAGCTGGTTGCCATCGGTTAAAGCAGAAGAAAAGTAAATAAAATAGAAGATAGAGACATATGTAAACTGTAAGAAATACGCGAAATCCTGTAGGATAAACTTGGAAACGGACAGAGAGCAAAGATAGGAGGACGCGCAATATGAAAGAAATGATAAGAAACTGGGGGATAGGAGCACTGGCACTGCTGTTGTGTCTGATCGGAATCGGATGGGGAGGTACGATCGCATATGCAGATGATCCGGCGGCACCGTCCGGACCGACACCTCCACAGGTAGAGCTGTGGCTGGAGGGAACGGCACTGGATCCGGATGATCCGAATCAGAGTCTGATCCGGGTAGAGTATACGACCGATAATGGAAACACATGGACGACAATGACGGGAGATCATCAGGCATTTCAGAGTGTTCCGGTTACGATCCGGCTGACGTATGACAGTGGAAAAGTCGAAGTCAGTGACGGTATACGACCGGGTTCACAGAAGATATTGCCAAACGGGGGCAGGCTGGTGAGCGGCAGTGAGTATACGATTAGTACAGCAGGTACATATGCGATACAGGCGGATAAGATCGTGCGTACAGTTGTGTGGGCATATGATGATACATATGGAGAAGATGGCAAGATAAAGAATGGTACGGTTGAGATTCTCTCTGCCGTGAAGCCGGGAGAAACCGGACGATGGTCCGGGCTGGAAGTGCCGATGATTCCGGAGGAGAATATGAATCGGCAGGATGACAGAGGCGGGCGAGTTGTTATTATACCCGGCAGTGTCGTCACCGTAAAGCTGATCCCTGCATATGGATATCAGTTTGTAGCCGGCGCCCTGAATGGTACAGAGATTACGGCCGGAAAGGAAGTCAGCACCTTTACATTTGTTATGCCGGATACCAATCTTCATCTTAGCGCACTGTTTACAAAGAGCGCAGATCAGACTGCAGTGACGGCAAAGGGGATAAGCGGAGCAGGAGTCACTGGTGGAGAGCAGGTGATCACATCCGGGAATCTGAAGCTGACAGTGGCAGATTCGACATTGAGTGACGCAGAGAAGGCAAAGATGTTAGCCGGAACCACCGGAGATGCCGTAACGGCCGTAAACTGGGTGGAGGTAGATTTAGAGCAGGTGGTGAACAAAGGGAATGCAACGGATGTTTGGAGCACCGAGCTTACCGAGCTGGCAAAGCCTGTAGCCATTATACTGAATGTAGGAACGACGCTGGATGCATCAAAGAGCTATGTGGTGATCCGGGAGCATGAAGGGGTATATGAGAGAATACCGGCAACCTATGATGCAGAGGCAGGTACTCTGACTTTCTACTCTGATAAATTTTCAGAGTATGCGGTAGCATCCGTTGTAACAGCAACAGCGACCACTGCGACTGTCGGAACTACTGCGACTGACAAACCGGATGCTTCTCCAAAGACTGGGGATCCGTCTGTGGCAGGAACCGCGATGGCATTGTTACTTATCAGTATAACAGCGGTAGTGACCTTGTGGTTATCGGGAAGAAAGTACAGAAAAAAATAGAAATGTGCAGTTAGACAACGAAACCATTTCAAAAGAGTGAATTAAGATGAAAAACAAAAAAATGGGGTTTGTCAAGCATTTATACTTGACAAACCCCATTTGTGTCTATATAATAGCAACGTGTAAAGCAAATAACCTTTACAAGGAGTGGCGTTCATGGAGATGGAACGGATCCTGCAGCAGTCTATGTTATATGACTTCTACGGCGAATTATTAACAGAACATCAGAAGCGGATCTACGAGGATATCGTATTTAATGATATGTCTTATGCAGAGGTAGGCGAGATGGAAGGCATCAGTCGACAGGGCGTGTATGACTTGATCAAACGTTGTGATAAGCTTCTGTCTGAGTATGAAGAGAAGCTGAAGCTGGTAGAAAAGTTCCGGAATACGCAGAAGAAGGTAGCCAGGATACAGGAGATCGCAAAGGAACTGAAGAAAGCCAATGCAGATGCGGCACTGGTTGATCGGATCGAAGCGATGGAACAGTTATCAAGAGAGATAGTAGAAGAGTATTAGGAGGCCTGAATGGCATTTGACAGTTTATCGGAAAAATTGCAGAATGTATTCAAGAAGCTGCGGAGCAAGGGTGCGTTAACAGAAAAAGACGTACAGGAGGCCATGAAGGAAGTGAAGCGGGCACTGCTGGAGGCAGACGTAAACTTCAAGGTAGTAAAGCAGTTTATCCAGACGGTGAGTGAACGGGCAGTCGGACAGGATGTGCTGAACGGACTGAATCCGGGTCAGATGGTTGTGAAGATCGTAAAGGAAGAGATGGTAACTCTCATGGGATCGGAAACAACGGAGATCAAAATGTTACCTTCAAATGAGATAACGATAGTTATGATGTGTGGTCTGCAGGGTGCCGGTAAAACAACAACCGCCGCAAAGCTGGCCGGACAGTTTAAGAATAAGGGTAAGAAACCACTTCTGGTGGCACTGGATGTATATCGTCCGGCAGCAATCAAACAGTTGGAGATCAATGGTGAAAAGGTTGGCGTTCCGGTATTTACCATGGGGGATAATCATAGCCCGGTAGATATTGCAAAAGCGGCAGTGGAACATGCTGCGAAGAACCATCAGAATCTGGTGTTTTTGGATACCGCCGGTCGTCTGCATGTCGATGAAGCCATGATGGAAGAACTGGAAGAGATTAAGAAACAGGTAGCTGTGACCTATACATTACTGACTGTGGATGCTATGACCGGTCAGGATGCAGTAAATGTAGCAACAAACTTTAATGATAAGATCGGGATCGATGGCGTAGTCCTAACGAAGTTAGACGGTGATGCCAGAGGCGGTGCGGCACTTTCGATACGAGCAGTCACCGGAAAACCGATTTTATATATAGGTATGGGCGAGAAGCTGTCGGATCTGGAGCAGTTTTATCCGGACAGAATGGCAAGCCGAATTCTGGGCATGGGAGATGTAGAGTCCCTGATCGAGAAGGCAACCGCCGCGATCGATGAAGATAAAGCCAAGGAAATGACCAGAAAGATCAAGAAGAATGGGTTTGACTATAATGACTTTCTGGATAGTATCGAACAGATGGATAAGATGGGCGGTATGCAGCAGATGCTGTCGATGCTGCCGGGGATGGGAAGCCAGATGAAGAATGTGGAGATCGATGAGAATGCAGCAAAGCATCCGAAGGCGATCATTCTTTCCATGACACCGGAGGAACGGGCAAACCCGGATATCATGAGTGTGAGCCGGAAGCGCAGGATCGCAGCCGGAGCCGGTGTGGATATCTCAGAAGTGAATCGTTTTGTGAAACAGTTTGAACAGTCAAAGAAGATGATGAAGCAGTTTTCCGGAATGATGGGCGGTAAGAAACGCCGGGGAATGCGATTCCCATTTTAGTAAGCCTATAATCATTTATTATAGAAATATTATTTAAGGAGGTGCAAAAGATGGCAGTAAAGATTCGTTTAAAGAGAATGGGACACAAGAAGGCTCCTTTCTATAGAGTAGTCGTTGCTGATGCCAGATCACCAAGAGATGGTAGATTTATCGAAGAGATCGGTACTTACGACCCAAATCAGGAACCAAGTGTTATTAAGTTTGACGAAGAAGCTACTAAGAAATGGTTAGCTACAGGCGCACAGCCAACAGAGACCGTTGCAAAGCTTCTGAAGCATGCTGGCATTGAAAAGTAGGGAGGTTTGTCCTTATGGTTGAATTAGTAGAATTCATTGCAAAATCCCTAGTTGCTCACCCAGATGAGGTTGTTGTAACTCAGACTGAGTCCGATGATGTCATTACCATTGAATTGAAGGTTGCGGCCGATGATATGGGGAAGGTAATTGGAAAGCAAGGTTCCATTGCGAAGTCCATTCGTACAGTTGTAAAAGCAGCAGCGTCAAAGAGTGACAAAAAGGTTGAAGTAAAAATCGGATAACGATGACGAGAGACCACCACCGGAGGAAACTCCTGGAGTGGTCTCTTATGCTAATATGTGGCGAAGAGGCAAGGAGAAGTAGATGGAAGATTGGTTAAAGGTAGGCGTAATTACGAGTACACATGGTATTCGCGGTGAGGTAAAGGTATATCCCACGACGGATGATCTGGATCGCTTCCGCTGGTTAAAGGAATGTATGATCGATACCGGAAAGCAGAAGCTGCCGGTTGAAGTAGAAGGCTGCAAGTTCTTTAAAAATCAGGCGATTCTGAAGTTTAAGGGCTATGATAATATAAATGATATCGAAAAGTACAAGGGTGCAGGACTATGGGTAAGCAGAGAGAATGCAGTTCCTCTGGAAGAAGGAGAGTTCTACATCGCAGATATTATAGATGCAAAGGTATATGAAGAGGACGGAACCTGTCTGGGAACCCTTACCGATGTAATGGAGACGGGAGCCAATGATGTATATGTGGTTCGAATGGAGGACGGAAAGGAACTTCTGATTCCGGCGATTCCACAGTGCATACTCGACGTAGATGTGGAAGAACCGAGAGTAACGGTACGTTTGATGAAAGGAATGCTGGAATGAGATTTCATGTAATGACACTATTTCCGGAGATGATTATGCAGGGGCTGTCCACCAGTATCACGGGACGGGCAATGAAGAATCATCTGATCGATATAGAAGCAGTGAATATCCGGGACTTTACGACCGAGAAGCATGGACATGTCGATGATTATCCATACGGCGGTGGTGCCGGGATGGTCATGCAGGCAGAGCCGATCTATCGGACATGGAAGCATATTACGGATCAGATCGGAAAGCAGCCGCGGGTGGTATATATGACACCACAGGGACAGACCTTCCGACAGAGCATAGCGGAAGATCTGGCACAGGAGGAAGATCTGATCATCCTTTGTGGACATTATGAAGGTGTTGATGAACGGATTCTGGAAATGATCGTAACAGACAATATATCAATCGGAGACTATGTACTGACCGGAGGAGAGCTTCCGGCGATGGTGATGATTGACTGTATCTCCAGACTGGTACCGGGGGTACTGAATAATGAGGTGTCGGCGGAATTTGAATCCTTTCACGAGAATCTGCTGGAATATCCACAGTATACCAGACCGGAAGTGTTCATGGGAAAGCGGGTGCCGGATATCCTGTTATCCGGGCATCATGCGAATATAGAGGCGTGGCGACATGAGCAGGCAGTGAAGCGGACGATGGAGCGACGACCAGATCTGTTGAAAAAGGGATGAGTAGTTTAGCTCATCCCTTCGATTTTTTCGATCGCTTTCACAGCGATTTTTCCCATGTATGCAGCGGTTGGTACACCACCCGGATAGCGAAGCCAATGATTGGCCAGATAAACATTGCGGAGTCCACGGACATCCGAGGATAAGAATGCATTGGTACTGGTTGCTTTCGTTATAAAACGCATATAAGCTCCCTTATAGTCATTGATCCGTTTGGCATAGGAGGCGGGGGTCCATACATCCAGAAGATGAAGACGGCCTTCGTATTCCGGAAAACGGGTTTCTATCCGCATCTTGATGGCTTCTGCAGTGTTCTGCTTGGCGCGCAGATACTGATCCCGCTTCTGATACAGGCGGTTCCAGTACTTATAGTCCCGTTCATACTGGACGATACTGCACTGGATCACGGTCTTTCCGACCGGTGCGATATAATCACCGTAGCCTCGATAGTTCTTAACGCAGATGCGATCCACCCGGCAGAGTCCGACATCCAGCGGACTGCAGTCAAAGCTGACGGTATCATCGACCTCCGGCAGAAGACCATCTACGGAGAAGGCAACCTGAAAGGAGCTGTATAGTGGGTACTGTTTTTTGTCTTTATAAACCTTGCGGATCGAAGCAGGTGTGTATTTCTTTTTTAAGAGCTGTCGAAAGGTATAGTTGATATCACAGGCGCAGATGATATAGTCTGCTTTTCTTACGGAGCCGTTGTACAAGAGCACACCATCTGCATTCCGGGCAAAGAACTTCTTCGGTTTTTTTCGGTTTGTTTCTTTTTGAAGCTGCTTTGCAGTCTTCCGGCTGATCGTACCATCCTTTACCCGTTCGGCCAGTTCCTTGAGTGTCAGGTCGCGGAATGGAGAGAGAATCGGTTCTATCTCAAACTTCTTTTTATTGATCAGGATTTGTTCTACCGGTGTGTTTAACTCCAGACGGCCACCCAGCCGGAGATAGGTGTCACGCATATGGCGAACCATTCCCATCGAACCACCCTCCGGCAGATCCCCGTTGCCGGTTACAAAGAAGGAATAGGCCAGAACCAGCCAATAGGCCTCATAGTCCTTTGCCATAAAGTCTAAAAAGATCTTCTGTAGGAGCGGATGCTGAAAGCGGTTTGCCAGCTCCTCCAGATTCAGACCGATATATTCAATAAATGCCTTCGCCATTTCCCCATGTGTGAGAGAGAAGTTCATTTCACTGATCGTATGCAGGAGTTCTTTTGGTTCACTGCGGGAGGTCAGGACGGTATCCGCCAGTCGGACATAGTCAATGAAACAGTTGATCTCATGTTCGTCCTCCGGTGACAGTGCCAGCATATCCTGTCGGGTTCGTTCCAGATCCCGCCAGAGATAGATGCGTTGTCCGCCCCATTCCGAGCAGAAGAAGGAATCCCGCTTGATAATCGCGATACCATCTCCCAGTACACCCAGATCTCTCCAGATCTGGTTCTGCATGGTATCATCTAAGGTTCCGGTGAGCCAGTGCAGACAGTTGTCGATGTGGTAGCCGTTTCGACTCCAGCCGGAGCAGTTACCGCCCGGGATTCCGTTCTTCTCGTAAATGGTGGTGTCAAAACCAGCCATCTGCCCGTAAATACCGGCACTTAAGCCTGCAACACCGCCACCGATTATAATGATTGATTTACTCATGTTAGGTACTTCCTTTTTTACATTTGTTCACGTATACTGTAAAGTATCTTAAATGTATCGAATTTCATAAGAAATGTCAAATATTAGGCTTGCAATCCGGGTGAATCTATGGTACATTAGTGAAGTTGTGAGAAGTGGACGGTCCTCTGCGAACAGGCTTTGCAAGAACGTCTGAATAATAAGGAGGTCACACAAATGAACGATATTATCAAGAACATTGAGGCTGCTCAGTGCAAGACAGAAGTACCGGAGTTTAACGTAGGTGACACAGTACGTGTTCATGCTAAGGTTAAGGAAGGTAACCGCGAAAGAATTCAGATCTTCGAGGGAACTGTATTAAAGAGACAGGGCGGCAGCAACAGAGAGACTTTCACAGTAAGAAAGACTTCTAACGGTACCGGTGTTGAGAGAACCTGGCCATTACATTCTCCAAATGTAGCAAAGGTTGAGGTTGTCAGACATGGTAAGGTTCGTAGAGCAAAGTTGAACTACTTACGTGATCGTGTTGGTAAGAGCGCTAAGGTTAAGGAATTAGTAAAATAATTGCTGTAATTAGCAAAAGGGCAGGGAGCGTGAGTTCCCTGCTTTTTTCGTGTCATCGATTTCCTCTTGCGGAGACAAGGGGAAACGGAGTATATTTAAACAATGAACAGTAGGTATAGAAGATAGAAAGTGGGAGCATAATGAGAAGACGTGGTGGAAGACGTGCATATCTGCGGGCCAATCGGAATCGTCTGCGGCACACCAGAGAAAAAAAGGAAATCAATAAGCGTCAACTGATACGGACACTGGGAAGCTATGCGGTATCCATACTGATCGTAGTGATCCTGGGCTATAGTCTGGTAAATTTTGGTTGGCAGACACTGCGGATCGTAGGACAGTCCATGGAACCGACCCTTCAGAGCGGAGATCTGGTGATCGTAAATAAGGTGCAGTATCTGTTTGGGGAGCCAAAACGGTTTGATATGGTGGCATTTAAACTGCGCGAGGGCGATAACAGTTATTACAATGTAAAACGGGTGATCGGGCTGCCGGGAGAAACAGTTACGATACAGGATGGCTATATCTTTATCGATGGGGTAGTATTGACCGGACTGCCGTTTGATGAGAAGATATCGACAGAAGGTCTGGCACTGGATGGCGTCACGCTGGGAAAGGGTGAGTATTTCGTGCTGGGCGATAATGTGAATAACAGTGAGGATTCCAGATTCGCTAATATGGGGAATATTCTGGAAAATGAGATATTGGGAAAGGTAAGCTATCGGTGGTTTCCGAAGCAGACGAGAGGTAAACTATGAATATACAGTGGTATCCTGGTCATATGACAAAGGCTGTCCGTATGATGCAGGAGGATATAAAGCTTATAGATATTGTGATCGAGCTGGTAGATGCGAGGGTTCCGTATAGCAGCAAGAATCCGGATATTGACGAACTGGCGAAGAACAAGTTCCGGCTGATCCTGTTAAATAAGGTGGATCTGGCAGATGACAAAATTACTGCACAGTGGGAACAGTATTATCAGAAGAAGGGCTTCGCGGTTGCAAAGATCAATGCCAGATCCGGAGCGGGTATAAAGGCGATAACAGGTGTTATACAGGAAACCTGTAAGGAGAAGATTGAACGGGATCGGAAGCGTGGAATCCTGAATCGGCCGATCCGGGCTATGATCGTAGGCATTCCGAATGTCGGAAAGTCGACCTTTATCAATTCTTATGCGGGTAAGGCCTGTACAAAGACCGGGAACAAACCGGGTGTGACGAAGGGAAAGCAGTGGATCCGAATGAATAAAAACGTAGAACTGTTGGACACACCGGGAATTCTCTGGCCGAAATTTGAAGATCAGCAGGTAGGTGTGCGGCTGGCACTGATCGGTTCCATCAAGGATGATATCCTGAATATTCAGGAACTGGCACTGGAACTCATTTCGTATCTGGTAAAGAATTATCCGGGGGTTTTAGCTGAGAATTACCGTGCGGATGAATCGGCGGAAAGCTATGCGATTCTGTCCCAGATCGCCGAGAACCGGCAGTGTAAGTTAAAGGGAGATCAGCCCGACTACGATAAGGCAGCGGCGATTCTGTTGGAGAATTACAGAAATGGAAAGCTGGGACGTATGACATTGGAACGTCCCGAATAGACTGATGAAGTAGAAGATCCATTGAAAGGAAGCATATGGGTATTATTCAGAAAAATCAGGTGGAATATGATGATGAACTTCATGTCCGCCATGAATTGATTAAAATCGTGCTGTACATTGCAGGAATCGCCCTGCTAGTATGTCTGATCTGGAACTTTGTGGGCAGACGGTCTGAGGTGATCGGCCACTCCATGGAGAGTACATTACATGATGGGGAAAGTGTCTGGCTGGATAAGTTAACATATCGGTTTCAGGATCCGCAGCGGTATGACATTATAGTATTTCCGTATCAGGATGAGAATACGTACTATATTAAGCGAATCATCGGACTGCCGGGAGAAACGGTTTATATCGATCCGGATGGAACAATCTATATCGGAACGGAAGAAACCCTGTATCAGAATGCAGACGGAACGATTCATAATGAAGGCGAAGCATTGTCGGAGCATTATGGAAATGAAGTGATTCAGGAGTCCAAGCGGGGGCTGGCGGCACAGCCGGTCACCATTGGTGAAAACGAATACTTTGTACTGGGAGACAATCGGAATAACAGTCAGGATAGTCGATATGAAAATGTAGGGATGATTACCAGAGATGAGATTCAGGGAAGAGCCGTTTTTCGTCTGTGGCCGCTCAATCGTCTGGGAAAGATTGATCATGAATGAAGAACAGGAGAAAGAGGTCAAATTAGAGTATGAGTAGTGTACAGGAGATAAAGACAGTGTTGCAGCATGCAGCCTATGAGGAGCTGCCGAAGTATATCGGGCAGTATAAAGAAGATGAACGGTCCGGTGTCCGGAAGGAAGTGGCAAGAGCTGTAAAGCGGCTGGAACAGTGGCAGGCAGAACTGCAAAGAATCGAAAAAATGAAGACCTATGAATATGAGCAGTGGGCGACCTATGATTATGTGTGCGGTATCGATGAAGTAGGACGGGGACCGTTAGCCGGTCCGGTGATGGCGGCAGCGGTTGTATTGCCAAAGGATGTAAATCTTTTGTACCTGAATGATTCGAAGCAGCTCAGTGAGAAGAAGCGGGAAGAACTATATGAAGAGATCCGGCAGGCTGCAATCACTTATGCGGTGGGGATGGCAGATGTGGCAACGATTGATGAGATCAATATCCTGCAGGCAGACTATGTAGCTATGCGACAGGCGATTCAGAAGCTTTCTGTAACACCGCAGATTTTATTGAATGATGCGGTGACAATCCCTTCCGTATCGATCCCTCAGGTGCCGATAATAAAAGGAGATACCAAAAGTATTTCCATTGCAGCAGCCAGTATCGTGGCAAAGGTTGAGCGGGATCGGCTGATGTGCATCTACGATGAGATGTATCCGGAGTATGGCTTTGCACGGAATAAGGGCTATGGCTCCGCGGAACACATACAGGCACTTAAAAAGTATGGTCCGTGCGAAATTCACAGACGGACATTTATCAAGAATCTGTGCTGATGCGATCGGTTAGGAGTCTATGAGACTGCAGGAAAGATGTCTGAAAGGAGATCAGTTATGAATATATTCGGACAGAACCTTCATACAATGGATGCCAGAGAGACGATAGGAAGTCGGATGGCAGACGCAATGCGTTCCGCCGGACAGGAACGGATCGGAATGCAGGCTGGCTCTGAGATGGCGGCTTCCGATGGCTGGAAGCCGGGGCAGATGTTTTCCGGGCAGATCACAGATATAACCGCGCAGGATGTAACGATCCTGCTCGATAATCAGCAGCTTCTTCATGCAAGAATGGGCGAAGCAGTCGAACTAAGCATTGGACAGCAGTTACTGTTTCAGGTGAAGGAGCATCAAGGAGATCAGGTCATTATCCGACCGATGGAACCACAGGGAGAGACAGAACAGAATGCGGCGGCCATGAAAGCACTGGCTGCAAACGGACTGACAGCATCCGAACGAAATGTGGGGATCGCAAATGCACTGATGGAGGCCGGTATGCCATTAGATCGGGCACATATGCAGAAGGTTATGCAGCAGGCTGTTCGATTCCCGGAAGCAGACGTAAAGCAGCTGGTAGCGATGAATCGGCTGGAACTGCCGGTAACGGAGGAAACGATCCGGCAGTATGCACAGTATACGAAACAGGAACATCAGCTATCCGGTCAGATTGGTAAGGTTGTGCAGAGTTTCCTTGGAGAGACCGAAGGAATCCTGCAGAACCAGACACCATCCGAACTGCAGGTATGGAATCAGCAGTTGACGGAACTCTTTGGGTGGAAGCCGGAGATGGAAACAGAGTCTATAGATTCGAAAGTTGCATCGACAGGAACAGAGCAAAGCAAACAGGGACCGGCGGAACCGGCAGTATCAAGGCAACTGTCGGAGGCGGTGAGACAGTTGCTTGCAGAAGCCGGTCTATCCGAGGAACAGATCCGGCAGGCCGTCAAGCCACAGAAAACGACCGGGCAGTTTCTTACACAGCTTACACAGATGCTTCAGCAGGCACCGGATCAGGAGGCGTTTTCACGCTTTATGAAGAGTGGTTCTTATCTGCAGCTTCTGGAGAAGGGGATACAGGAAGAATGGACACTGGATCCGAAGACCATGAAAGAACCGCAGGAGATCGACCGGTTATATCAGAAGCTGTTTGAACAGTCAGAGAAGCTGTCAGAGCAACTGAAGCAGTTTGGCGGAAATGGAAGCAGTTATCAGGAGCAGTCCGGAAATATGCGTGAGAACCTGCAGTTTATGCAGCAGTTGAATCAACAGTTTGTATATGCACAGCTTCCTATGCGGATGAATGAGCAGGATGCAAACTCGGAATTGTATGTATATGCAAACCGAAAGAAGCTGCAACAGGGAAAGGATGGTGTAAAGGTACTGCTTCATCTGGATATGCCGCATCTGGGAAGTACAGATATTCTGGTACGGTTAAAGGATAAGAAGCTGCATGCAGACTTTACCATGGCAGATGAGACAGCGGTATCGCTGGTGGCAGATAATATGGAAGAACTGGCACAAAAGCTGACGAAGAAGGGGTATGTATATACCAATCGGGTGGAGAAGGCAGTAAAGCAGACGGATATAGATCGGAAGGAAAGGCCGGTATCCGATCCGGTGGTGGATGAGATGTTTCAGCAGGATCTGACTACCGGGCAGACACGATACACATTTGATATGAGAGGATAGGAAACGGATGACGGAGCATACATCGGAGAAAACACAAAAGGCAGTTGCCCTGTTATATGATCCGGAGGATCAGGCACCGCAGGTCGTGGCATCCGGCAAGGGAGTTCTGGCGGAGCGGATCATCCAGAAGGCTAAGGAGCATGATGTCCCGACCTATGTGGATGAAGGTCTGGCGGAGACATTGATGCACCTGGATATCGGTGACTATATCCCACCGGAGCTTTACGGTGTGGTAGCGGAGATCATGGTCTATGTAGATCACATGGATAAGTTAAAGAGCAAGGTAAAGGAACCAAAATGAACAAACGGGTAGTAGGCAGCAGGTATGAACAGGTGGCAGGAACCTATCTGGAGGAGAAGGGATACCATATCCTGCAGTATAATTATCGAAATGCATTTGGTGAGATTGATCTGATCGCAGAGGATGCAGACGGAACAATCGTATACTGTGAAGTGAAATATCGGAGAAGTAATGCATACGGAGATCCATTGGAGGCAGTCGATCGGCGGAAGCAGAGAAAGATCTATCAGGTGGCGGCCTGTCATTATGCAGATCATGGAGAGAAGACTCGAAGACCGTGTCGTTTTGATGTAATCGCTATATATGGAGATGGAACGATCCGGCATATAAGTAACGCATTTGGAGGATGAACAGGATGATACCGATAACCTATGCAAATAAAAATCAATCTACACATATAAGGGAGGTACAGGGAGTTCCCTATCTGACCTTTCGGAGTCTGGAACGGCCGGAGCTGGTACATGGCTTCAGTACGCGGCTCGGTGGTGTCAGTGAGGGCTATCTGGGAACAATGAACCTGAGCTTTCATCGGGGAGACCGCCGGGAGGCAGTGCTGGAGAATCACCGGCGGTTTGCACAGGCGGTCGGATATGACGAAACACGGCTGGTATTTTCGGATCAGGTTCACGAGACACATATCCATAAGGTGACAGAGTCTGACTGTGGAAAGGGAATCTGCCGGGATTCTGATATACTGGAGATCGATGGACTGGTAACGGATCAACCGGATATTCCGTTGATAACGTTTTATGCGGACTGTGTGCCGATATTCTTTTATGATCCGGTTCGACGGGTAGTGGCTCTGGCACATTCCGGATGGCGGGGAACCGTAGCCGGAATGGGGCGATGTATGGTAGAATATATGCAAACAGAGTACGGATCGCAGCCGGGAGATATCCTGTGTGCGATCGGTCCTTCTATCTGCCGGAGCTGTTATGAGATCAGTGCGGATGTAGCGGAAGAATTTGAACAGGCATTTTCCGAGCAGGAGGCAGCCGATATTCTAAAGAATACCGGGAATGGAAAGTATCATCTGGATCTGTGGAAGGCAAATACCTATATCTTGCAAAATGCGGGTATACGGAAGGAACATATCGAAGTGACCGATCTGTGCACCTGTTGCAATCCGGAACTTTTATACTCTCATCGGGCGAGTCAGGGAAAGCGTGGCAATCTGGCAGCTGTCATTATGTTAAAAGGTCACGATCAGGAGATAGAAAAGGAGTGAACGGTCTGTGAATAAGAATCATAATGAATATGAGCCATCTAAGCAGCAGTGGCAGACCGGAAAGCAGTCTTTTCCAAAGCGTAAGCATGAGCACCGGATCCGGGAGGTGAAGCCGGGCAGCATCGGGGAAGAAATGGAAATCGAGGCCGGGGACTATCTGCTGGAGGTAAACGGGGAAGAAATCGAAGATATTTTTGACTATCAGTTTCTGATCGAAGAGGAAGAGGTTCTGCTTCTGATCCGAAAGGCGGATGGAGAAGAGTGGGAGCTGGAGATCGAGAAGGACTATACCGAGGATATTGGGCTGGTTTTTGAAAACAGCCTGATGGACGAGTATCATTCCTGCAGAAATAAGTGTATGTTCTGCTTTATTGACCAGATGCCGAAGGGAATGCGGGAAACCCTGTACTTTAAGGATGATGATTCCAGACTGTCTTTTTTACAGGGAAACTACATTACATTAACCAATATGTCGGATAAGGATATCGATCGGATCATTCGTTTTCATCTGGCACCAATCAATATTTCTGTGCATACAACGAACCCGGAGCTGCGTTGTAAGATGCTGACTAACCGGTTTGCCGGAGATGCATTAAAGAAGATTGACCGGTTATATGAGGCTGAGATTCCGATGAACGGTCAGATCGTACTGTGCAAGGGTGTGAATGACGGAGAGGAGCTGAAGCGTTCGATACAGGATCTGCTTTCCTATGCACCGGTGATGCGGAGTGTATCTGTCGTGCCGGTCGGACTGACGAAGTACCGGGACGGACTTTATCCGCTGGAACCATTTGATGCGGAGGATGCAAAAGAAGTGTTGGATATCATCGAAGGGTATCAGCGGGAAGCATATGAGAAGTATGGAATCCATTTTATCCATGCCAGTGATGAATGGTATATATTAGCCGGACGGGATGTGCCGGAGGCAGAACGCTATGACGGATATATCCAGTATGAAAATGGTGTCGGTATGGTACGGATGTTCCGGGAGGATCTTGCTGAGGCACTGGATCAGATCGAGGGCGATGACCGGAAAGGAACGGTTACGATGGTAACTGCAAAGCTGATCTATCCGACCATTTGCTGGGCAGCAGAACAGGTAAAGCAAAAGTTTCCGAATATGGAGTTTCAGGTGGTTTGTATCACAAATCATTTCTTCGGAGAGCGGATTACCGTTACCGGACTGTTAACGGCGACTGATATTATAGAGCAACTGAAACCGCTGGATCTGGGGGACTGGGTGGTACTTCCATCCGTTGTATTAAAGGCAGATGAGGATATCTTCTTAGATGACATTTCCCTGCAAGATGTCCAAAAGGCTTTACAAGTACCGATTCATATTGTAAAATCAAATGGTATGGGCTTTATTCAGGCTCTGATAGAAGAAGAACAGATACACAGACCGGGACGTATGGAACAGCCTGCGGAACCGGTCCGGTTTAGGTATAAGGAGAGAGAACATGAGTAAACCAATCGTAGCTATCGTAGGACGACCGAATGTGGGAAAGTCTACGTTATTTAATGTATTGGCAGGTGAACAGATATCCATCGTGAAGGATACGCCGGGCGTAACCAGAGACCGGATTTATGCGGATGTCACCTGGTTAGATCACTATTTTACCCTGATCGATACGGGCGGCATCGAGCCGGAGTCCAGTGATGTGCTGTTAAAGTTCATGCGGGAACAGGCAGAGATCGCGATCGAGACAGCGGATGTCATCTTGTTTTTGGTCGATGTCAGACAGGGACTGGTGGATGCAGACTATAAGGTGGCAGATATGCTGCGACGATCACATAAGCCGATCGTTCTGGTGGTAAATAAGGTAGACAGCTTTGAGAAGTTCATGCCGGATGTCTACGAGTTCTATAATCTGGGACTGGGCGATCCGCAGCCGATATCCGCATCTTCGCGGTTAGGACTGGGCGATATGCTGGATGAAGTTATAAAGTATTTTGGGGATAACAGCAAGGATGAGGCGGAAGATGAGCGGCCGAGAATTGCAATCATCGGAAAGCCGAATGCAGGAAAGTCATCGATCATTAACCGGCTTCTGGGTGAAGAACGGGTGATTGTATCCGATATAGCCGGAACGACCAGAGATGCGATCGATACGGAGGTTGTCCGCAACGGAAACCGGTATGTATTTATTGATACCGCAGGACTTCGAAGAAAGAGTAAGATCAAAGAGGATCTGGAGCGGTATAGCATCATCCGGACTGTATCGGCAGTTGAACGCTGCAATGTCGCAGTGCTGGTGATCGATGCCGTTGAGGGTGTTACCGAACAGGATGCCAAGATTGCCGGAATCGCACATGAGCGGGGCAAGGGCCTAATCATTGCGGTCAATAAGTGGGATCTGGTAGAAAAGAACGATAAGACGATCTATCGGTATACAGAGGATATCCGTGATGTCCTGTCCTTTGCACCGTATGCGGAGCTGATCTTTATTTCTGCACAGACCGGACAGCGGCTGCCGAAGCTTTTTGACATGATCGATGCTGTAATCGAGAATCATTCGCTTCGAATCGCAACCGGTGTATTGAATGAGATTGTCAGTGAGGCAGTGGCGATGCAACAGCCACCGAGTGATAAGGGAAAGCGGCTAAAGATCTACTATGTAACCCAGGTGTCTGTAAAACCACCGACATTTGTGATCTTTGTAAATGATAAAGAGCTGATGCACTTTTCATATACCAGATATCTGGAAAACCGTATCCGGGATACCTTTGGGTTCCGGGGTACACCATTAAAATTTATTATACGTGAGAGAAAGGAATCATAATATGGGAATGGAGATTGTATACAGAATCCTTTGTCTGATTCTGGGGTATGCATTTGGACTGTTTCAGACAGCCTATATTATCGGTAAGATTCATCATATCGACATCCGGGAGTACGGAAGCGGAAATTCCGGTGCTACCAATGCGTTGCGTGTGCTGGGAAAAAAGGCAGGAATAGCAGTGTATGTGGGAGACTGCTTGAAGTGTGTGATCGCCTGTCTGATCGTTCGGATCGTATTCAATCATATTCATCCGGACATCACACTGCTGATGGTGATTTATACCGGACTCGGCACCGCACTGGGACATGTATTTCCATTTTATATGGGCTTTAAGGGCGGTAAGGGTATCTCTACGATATCCGGAGCTGTTATCAGCTTATTGGATCTGCGGATCATTATTCCGTGTCTGATCGTGTTTGTAGTCGTGGTGGCAATTACCCGCTATGTATCACTGGGATCCATTATACTGATGCTTCAGATGTGGATTATGTATATGGTATTTGTTTTGATCAACCCGGAGCATACCTATCATCTGGGACAGCAGTATGTAGTCGAAAGTATCGTGGCACTGGGCTGTCTGGCAGGACTGGCGATCTATAAGCATAAGGCAAACATTGTTCGGCTGGTTCACGGACAGGAGAGTAAGCTGGGACAGAAGAAGGCAGTTCAGCCTGTAGAGGAAACGCAGGAAAAGCCGGAGAACTCTGGCAGTGAAGTATAAAAGGAAGGTAGTAGTATGAAGGTCAGTGTATTGGGAGCAGGAAGCTGGGGAACCGCTCTGGCAGTCCTGTTGTGTGAAAATGGACATGAAGTAACCTTATGGTCAATCGATAAACGCGAGGTCGAGATGATCGATGAGAAGCGGGAGCAGGTAGAGAAGCTGCCGGGTGTTCGGATTCCCGATCGAATCGCTGTGACAAATGAGCTGGAAAACAGTATTTCGGGAAGGGATATGCTGGTTCTGGCAGTACCGTCAATCTTTGTACGGTCAACGGCAAAGATGATGCAGCCATATGTGGAGGATGGACAGATCATCGTCAATGTGGCAAAGGGAATCGAAGAAGATACGTTGATGAATATGACGGATGTGATCGAAGACGAGATTCACAATGCCAGAGTTGGCGTACTTTCCGGACCGAGTCATGCGGAAGAAGTTGGGCGGAAGATTCCGACAACGGTCGTAGCGGGTGCACATGATAAGGAAACAGCGGAGACAATCCAGGATGCATTTATGAGTCCGGTATTCCGTGTGTATACCAGCCCGGATATGGTAGGAATTGAGCTGGGCGCGGCCTTAAAGAATGTTATCGCACTGGCGGCCGGTATCATCGACGGCTTAGGATATGGAGATAATACGAAAGCAGCCCTGATCACCAGAGGAATCGTAGAGATTACCCGTCTGGGAATGGCGATGGGCGGCAGAGCAGAGACCTTCGCCGGGCTGTCCGGAATCGGAGACCTGATCGTGACCTGTACCAGTAGTCATAGCCGGAATCATAATGCCGGATATCTGATCGGACAGGGAAAGAGCTATCAGGAAGCAATGGATGAAGTAAAAATGGTAGTAGAGGGTGTCTATTCTGCAAAGGCAGCATTGAAGCTGGCTGAAAAGTATGGTGTAGAGGTGCCGATTACCGAACAGGTAAACCATGTACTCTTTGATGGCGTAGCGGCAAAGGATGCGGTACTATCTCTGCTGGTACGGAATCGGACATCAGAATGTCAGTGGTAGAAGGAATGAAGGATAAAAAGAGGTTTCCGGAAAAGACAATACGATTATATAAGCGATACTGGATAAAGTTCGGGCTGCGGATTCTTGTACTGGCTGGCGTGGCTGTGGTAACCGGGCTGTATCTGGATGAAATGAAAGTGCTGAAAGGAATGGGATTCTTTCAGCACTTTTCCGTCCTGCATATCTTATGGGCGTTGTGGCTCTGGTATATGCTGGAGAAGCTTCTGCCACTGAGAAAGTGGAAGCCGCGGGGGTGTATGAAGCATCTGGCATCTGAATATACGCCAACACAAGGATATACGGAGCAGACTGCGGTATGTGAAACTGCATATAAAGAGCAGAGAAGGAAAGGACAGAGAGGAGCAGGGATCGTACTGGCTGCATGGGTACTGGTCGCGGTGATTATGGGAGTCCTGCGTCATTATCGGCTTCTTACCGATCAGATGCTGCTGATCGAGGCATGTCTGTTCTATGTGGGAGATCTGGTGTGTATTCTGATCTGGTGTCCGTTCCGGTCTGTGCTGATGCGGAACCGGTGCTGTACACAGTGTAGAATCTATAACTGGGATACTCTGATGCTGATTCTGCCACTTCTTTATATACCGGGATTTTATGCCTATAGTCTGCTGACCGGGGCATTGATCGTGGTTGGAAGCTGGGAGCTGAGTCATCTCCTTCATCCGGAGCGGTTCTATCCGGCAACCAATCAGAATCTTCGGTGCGAAACCTGTCGGGGAGAACTGGGGTGCATCCGGTTCCGGCACGTCCGGTCCGGGAACGGTAAAAATCTAAAAAAGATATAAAATATGCACAAAAGAAGTGCCGGATTCTGTTGAAAGTTGTGAGAAATTATGCTAATTTAATGGTAAGTGAACCTTGAATGGAAAAGAAGATTCGACGATAAAAAAATAGATGATCAAAGTAAGGGGAGGAACCGATATGAAGCGTTTTTTCAGAAATATTCATGGAAGTGGTTTTTGGCGGAGAGTGGCAGCAATCTGCCTGATGCTGGTCATGGTGGCAACACTGCTGCCGGCGGATATAAAGATTGCAAGGTCTGAGGATAGCGGGAAAACAACATTGTTTGACGGTACAACTGTAACGACAGTTAATTCTGAGCTGTATGCAAATGAGATTGACCTGAAGGCAAACCCAAATGCGGAGATACCGGCAAATGCATTAATATCAATGATATTGAATTATAAGATCTCAGATGGAAATCAGATCGAGATAGGAAAAGAGTATTATTATGAACTCCCGAAGGAGATGAAGTCAGAGTTTGGTTTAAATGAAACTCTGGATCTGATTGATTCGAGTAAGGGCGAATCAATCGGTACGGTTAAGATCGATCAGGAAAATAATCGGTTGGTTTATGTGTTTAATGATAAACTGAAGGATCAGCATGATGTATTTTTTAATGTATCCTTTAGTGGCAGTCTGGACAGCTCTTACCAGACTGGTGGAAAACAGGTGACGATCAGCTTCCCAACGGAGTCCGAGCCGATTACGGCTACTGTTACAACAACCGATTCAACAGTAAAGCCGGAGAATCCGACAGCCGTTCAGATCTATAAGTCCGGTACGGTGAAGAATGTAGACGGAAAGAACTATGTGGAATGGGTAATCTCCATGCAGACCAATGGTTCTACGCCGGTAAGCGGAACCTTAAAGGATACATTGCCGGACGGATGGACGTATGTACCGAGTTCGGCCAGAATCGATACCACTGGTAATTATCTTTCCGGAAGTATTACAGATAAGTCTACCGAACAGAATGTGGAGATCGAGGTATCGGACTGTAAGTCCTATTATCAGAGTGTGATCCGCTTTTATACGACTTATCCGGATACTATATTCGGGGATGGACCCATTACAGCGGGTACCACTGTAAGTCAGAACAATACCATCCTATTTACACCGGAAGATTCGAATATACCGGGAAGCGATGCAACCGGAACGGTTACGATCCAGCCGAACATGCTGGAAAAGACGGGAGTCATGGATGCGGATGCAGAATATGTTACATGGACGGTTGTGTTAAATAAAGAACAGTTAAATCTGGCTGGGGCAACATTGACAGATACGGTTCGGTCGGGACTGCAGGTGCCGGAAACTGCCGGTGACATTACGATTCAGCCTGCATTAGGAGCGAATGCTACATTAAGAGTGGATTCCAATACGAATGCTTTTCAGATTGAGTTTAATGATCAGGAAGATAAGAATACCTATACCATTACATATAAGACGAAGATTACAGATGCCGGGTATTCCCTTGATACCCTGAAGAATCAGGCATCCTTAATGGGAGGCAAGTATAATGTAACCAAAGAAGGTACGGTTCCGGGTGTATCTCTGTTAAAGAAGGAACCCGTGAATAATTCCTATGATTCGGTAACACAGACTATGAAGTGGAAGATTACGGTCAATGAAAGTGCAATCGATATGGGAGATATCACACTGACGGAAAACTATGGATCCGATATGGAATATGGATCCATAGAAGGACTGGAAGCAGGGGAAACGATATCGGAGGATGGAACCAGTATTGAACTTAAAAATGTTACCGGAAAGCGGGAACTCTATATAACAACCAAAGTGAAGGATACCGTTGCAATCGGTGGGCATAACTTTACAAATACGGTGACGCTTGACCCATATAATATAACGAGAACCGCAACGATGTGGGTGGAGGTAAAGAATGCAGATCTGATCAGCAAAGATGGACAGATCACAGACAAGGATGGCACCATTCAATGGGTAGTAACCGTAAATAGTACCACTCATACGATTGAAGATATGAAGTTTTCGGATATTCTGCCTGGCGGAACAGAGTATGTACCGGGATCTCTTTGTGTTCGATATGGTGATTGGAATCCGAAATATTATCCGACGACGGATGAGATTACATTGGGAACGCAGGGAAGCGGTGCGGATGAACAGCAGACAATTGCTTATACCTTTGATAAGAATACAGATGTGAATCAGTTTCTGGATGGTAAAGCATTCCAGATCGTGTATAAGACAAAGGTGATCGATCCGGAGGTAACGACAAAGCGTCAGGATTATACGAACAAGGCAACGCTTAGTGTGACCTATGAGGATAATCTGAAGGCAGAGGAAACAGAAGGAAAAACGGTGACCGGAGCAGTCGGTGGTGTGATTGATAAAACCCATAATTACGGATCCGGTAATAACTATGTAGACTGGACCGTTACCATCAATAAAGGACGGTATGATCTGTCTGCAGTTAAGAGTCCGAAGATATCGGATCACTTGAATGAAGCTTATGTATATGAGTCCGGAACATTATATACGGTCGATGAAAATGGTAATGAACAGGCAGTCAGTGCATCGGATTACAAGATTACCTGTGTAAACAATATGCTGACGGTCATTTTACCAAAGGATGCCGATGATAAGTATCTGGGAACGACAAGCTATGTATTCCGGTTCCGGGTATTGTTTAATCATGCATCCGGATATTATAGCGGCAAACAGATCACAAATACAATCGACTTCTCAGGAGAGGGACAGGAGTACGAGTCGGTATCCAATGTACTGGAACGGATTAACTTTAAGCAGGCGGCAGCCAGTGCTACGATCAACTATGCAATCTATGTAAGGAAGGTAGACAGCCAAGATCATACAAAGGGACTGGAGGGAGCTGTTTTCCAGCTTTATCTGGACGGTGTCTGTGTACAGGAGGCAACAACAAATGCAAATGGATATGCAATCTTCACAGGGATCGATCCGAAGAAAAACTATACCTATGTCTTGAAGGAAATTCAGGCACCGGATGGATATGTGTTGCCTGCGGACAGTGTAGAAGTAACAACTGCACCGGCAGACTTTGATGCAACCACAAGAAATAAAGAGGTAATTGTAGAAAATACACCAATTGTAATACCAACCGGAAGTGTATATATTCATAAGATTGATGCAGAAAGCAGCCTTTCTGTAAGAGATACCACCTTCTGCTTATATAAAAACCTTGCAGATGCGGTGGCGGGTACAAATGTGGTGGCAACCAAGACCTCCGGAATGGATGGACAGATCTCTTTTGGTGGTCTGACGATCAGTGAGACATATTATATCAAGGAAACGGTCTCCGCACCGGGCTATCTGCCGATGACACATATCATAAAGGCAGACATAATCTCAGAAACAGATACGACGTATACTTATGTAGATGAAACCGGAGCAGTGGTACCCGGTATGATAGCGACCAAGGAGCCGATATCCGGTAATAGCTATCTGCAGGTGACGAACAGGAAGGCCGTTGGAACGCTGGAGATCCATAAGATTAAGGCAGGTGGTAGCCTTACTGTATCAGGAGATCATTTAGCGGGAGCGAAGATCGGACTTTATACTGACGAAAGCTGTAATTATCCGGTAGAAGCAGCGAAAACGACAAATGCAACCGGAGTCGTTACATTTTCAGATCTGATACTGGGTAAAACTTATTATTATAAGGAACTGGAAGCACCGGATGGATACGTGCTGGATACGACGGTGTATTCTGTTGTGATCGGGCAGACCGGAGAACAGGTAAACCGGGTAGAAAGAGTTGCGTTAGAGAATCAGAAACAGAGTGGAAGCATTGAAATCACAAAGACGGATGACAGTCTGCCGGGAAAACCGCTGGCAAACGTTACCTTTAAATTACAGAACCTGGATACAGACGGTACTTATAAGGATTACATACCGGATGGAGAAGCAACCGTATATACGGTAGTAACTGATGCAAAGGGAAGGGCAACATTTGAAAATCTGCCATACGGAGACTATCAGCTCGTAGAGACATCGACTGACGAGAAGTATTATACGGCAGCACCGGTAAAGGTAACGGTAGATAGTCAGACGAAGCAGACGGTATCCATTGTAAACGAAACCAAGCGGTTTGATCTGGAGATTACAAAGACCGATAGTGTGGATCTAGCAAAATTCTTAGCCGGGGCAGAATTTAAGCTTTATACAGCAAACGGCGTATATGTGGCAACCGGTACAACCGATACGGATGGACAGGTATCCTTTAAGAATCTGGCATACGGAGACTATGTACTAAAGGAGACGAAACGTCCGCAGGGATATAGTTATATGACGGCTGCAAACGGAACCGAACTCTCGGAATGGACGATATCCAAGGCGGATATTGATACAGCAATCAGAGGTGCTGATGCAAACAATGACGGATATCCGGATCAGACGGTTCGTATTGCACAGACGATTACAAATAAAAAACAGAATGGTAGCATTCAGGTAAAAAAGAACTATTCCTATACGGAGAATGGGATACCGAGGTCTGTAGGGTTAGGCGGTATTGAGTTTACACTGTATGATGAACATCATATGGCAGTAAAGACAGCAATATCCAGCAGTGAGGCTGCTACATTGGGACAGGTTCTCTTTACAGAACTGCCATACGGCACCTATTATCTGAAGGAAACGAAGGCGGAAGTACAGGAGAACGGAAAGACCGTATCTTATATCATGGATCCGAATGAGTATGAGTTGGTAGTGGATAGCGATACGGTAGTAACAAAAGCTGTGAATGGCACAGAGGATTTGGTTATCACAAATAAAAAGTTTGTAAATCCGATCATTAGTGTAAAGGTGAAGAAGGTTGTTGACAATCAGCCGTTAGAAAAAGCAGAGTTTGGTTTGTATCGAACCAACGGAACGACACCGTCGTTGATTAGTACAGCTTATTCAGATGCAGACGGTATCGTATACTTCCGGTTAATTGATCTTGGTACAAGTGCTGATACAGCGACCACGACCTATAGCATAAAGGAGCTGTCAGCACCGGCCGGATATACAATCAGTAGTCAGGAAATATCCTTTACCTATGAGGAGCTGGTAGGAGAGGATACGTATAAGGATGATAAGGATCATCCAAAAGCAGATTCTGTGATTCCTTATGCAAAGCAGGATGTGACGAATGCCACTTTTGTGGATCAGCAGATTCTGGGAAGTATTGAAATCACAAAGACCGATGTGGTATCCATCGGAAAGGTGCAGGGTGTAGAATTCACACTGACCGATGTCAATGGGACGGTTGTGAAGGATAAAAACGGAAACGATCGCATTGCAACGACAGATGCAAACGGCAAGGTTATATTTGATGAACTGCCATTCGGAACCTATGTAATTCATGAGACCGGAGTTCCAAACGGATATACGCTGAGTACGAAGCAGGAGACGGTGATTATCAATAGTGATAGCATGCACAAGGTAACCTATAGTGATACCCGGATTGATATAGCCTTAAGTAAGCAGTCGGTAACAGGAGAGGTTCTGACAGGAGCGGAGTTTAGGTTAGACCGGAAGGAGACAAACGGAAGCTATACAAAGCTGACAACGCTTTCATGTAATATGGCGAAGATTAAGCTTCCATATGATCAGCTTCATATCGGGCAAACCTATCGGCTGACAGAGACAAAGGCACCGCAGGGATATGCATATATGGATCCAATTGAGTTTAAAATCGAAAAGGATGGCTCTGTTACACTGCTGAGTGGAAATGGAACGCTGAGCAGTAATACGATTATAGCAAAGGATACACCGATTATATTTACGGTACGTAAGCTGGATAATAATACACCGGCGCAGTATGTGAAATCTGCTGTTTTGGGATTGTATAACAGCAAGGGGCAGAAGCTGACAGAATGGACAACGGCTGCGGCCGGTTATGGACTTCCGGTGGGAATATTAGAGGCACCGGCAGAGGAAGATGGTTTAAATGTATATACGATTCGGGAACTGACAACACCGGAAGGATATGTAACAGCAGAACCGGTCAGCATTGCAGTGAAGCATGACGGTAGCATCTATCGATACGAGCAGGGGCAGATAACAGGAGGTATGATTACTTCGATCGATATGATGGATGCAGTCATAGTCGATACGGATCTGTTTATTCAGAAGCTGGATGCGGGAACCGATACCGGGCTGGCAGGAGCGGAGTTTATAATTACAAATGCAAATGGAGCACAGACGGATGTAAATGGAAATGATGCCAGTGCTGAATGGAGCTGGATCTCAGACGGTACTGCGCATAAGCTGGACGGAAGCAGATTTTCGATCGGTGAGACTTATCAACTGGTAGAACAGAAGGCACCGGCAGGCTATGCAACGATGCAGCCGATCACCTTCCGGGTAAAGAAGGATGGTAATAAGTATGCGTTTATCCTCGTATCCGGAGCGGGTGCTACATTGACATATGATAGTAAGACGCTGCTGGCACGCGATCAGCGGTTACAGCTAAGAGTGGAAAAGGTCGATGGACTGAATGCCGCACTTGGCGGAGCAGAGCTGATGATTTATCAGTATGACGGAACGGCAGCAAACGGACTGGGAAATCGTGTTCTGGATCAATCCATTCTGTCTGCCGACAACGGTGCGGTAGAGATCTCATATGATCAGCTTCGGACAGATCAGACATACGTATTGCATGAGATTCAGCCACCGGCAGGCTATAAGCTTGCAGACGATATTTTGTTTATGCTCACATCGGATGGTAAGGTCGTGATTCAGAGGCTGGAGAACGGTATCGTTACAAATGATGCAGATGCAACCGCTAATGTATATAATAATACGGTGGTGATGGTAGATCAGGAAGCAGATCTGACAATTACGAAGGTGAAGGCCGGAGATACAACACAAGCCGTGATAGGGGCTACGCTTCAGCTATCATCAGAGGATGACTTAAACTTTACAACACAGACATGGACAAGTACAACGACAGAAAAAGTATGGAACTTAAGCTTTACAGAGCTGAGAAAAGGAAAACACTATACACTGACCGAGTTGACTGCACCGAATGGTTACAGTTATGCGGAACCAATCACATTTACAGTTGATCCGAATACGAATCAGGTCCTGATAAAAGGAAAAGCGGTAGACAATCGGACCATATACATGGAGGATCAGACGTTTGAACTGACGGTACAGAAGGTAGAAGAAGGAACGGGACAGCCGGTGAATGGAGCAAAGCTGGCAATTTATGATGCAGAAACGATGACACAGGTGGTACCGGCATGGACAACCGGGGATACAAAGGTTAAAATCGATACATCCCTGTTGACGGCAGGCAAGGGTTCTGTAGGAGATCAGGCGGCAGGGGCATTACATGAGTATATACTCCGTGAGGTCGCAGCTCCGACCGGCTATCAGGTCGCAGAGGATATCCGGTTTGCAATTGATCGCAACGGTATCGTATATACGGTAACGCAGAAAGCAGACGGAACGAAGACCTACACGAAGGCTGAAGACAATCTGCTGACTATGCAGGATCGACCGATGCTATCTGTTTGTAAGCAGGATGTAGACGGAGCAACCATCGCCGGAGCAACTTTCCGGATCACAACCACAGAGGATGCAGCATTCCAGCCGATGACCTTCGTGAGTGGAGAGATACCAACCTACTTGAGTGATACCGTCTTCCGGACGGGCATTACCTATACCTTAACGGAGGAGGAAGCACCACAGGGTTATGCATATGCAGAACCGATCACCTTCCAGATCCGGGAGAATGGAGATGTTTATGTAAATGGCAGAAAGTCCGAGAATCGACAGATTGCTATGGTAGATACTGCTATTACAGTGAAGGTGGCAAAGCAGGATGCAGAAAGTAAGGCAGGATTAGCCGGCGCAACACTTGTCATAAAGAATGAGGCCGGGGAAATTCTATATAGCTTTTCTTCAGAAACTGCGGCAGTGCAGATCCCATCCGTAGTATTTACTGCACCGAAGGATGCTGCACTTCAGTATTATACCTTGACGGAGCTTGCAGCACCGAATGGCTATGAGGTGGCAGACAGTATCGCCTTTGCACTGGATCGGGATGGACAAATCTATATCCGGAATGCAGAAGGAACCTATGAGAAGCTGACAACAGAGGCGATCGTTATGCTTGATCAGCCGTCGGCAGATACCAGTAGTTCGCATATAGCAAAGGGACCAAAGACCGGAGATCAGGCACCAATCGCCTGGATCGGACTGACCGGTACAGTCAGCATGCTGGGAGCGGTACTTCTGTTAAAGAAAAAGACAAGAAAATAAAGAGAATCTAACATGTTAAGCGGATCTCCCGCATATACTGTATCAATGCATTATGACAAGAGTGTCATGCCAGATAGAATGAGTATATGCGGGAGGTTTTTTTATGGACAATAACATGGCTACATATGATCTGTACGAGGATATGCGGAATCGGACGAACGGAGAGGTGTATATCGGTGTGGTAGGACCGGTTCGAACCGGAAAGTCGACATTTATTAAACGCTTTATGGACCTGATGGTTCTGCCGAATATCGAGGAAGAACCGGTGAAGGTTCGTGCCAGAGATGAACTGCCCATGAGTTCGGCAGGAAAGACAGTAACAACCACCGAACCGAAGTTCATTCCGCAGGAGGCAGTCAGTATCCGAATCAATGAAGCTGTGGATATGAAGGTACGCATGATCGACTGCGTGGGGTTTATGGTAAACGGTGCAGCCGGACACGAGGAAAATGGGGAAGAGCGTATGGTGAAGACACCCTGGTTCGATTATGAGATCCCATTTACAAAGGCTGCGGAAGTGGGAACCCGTAAGGTGATTCATGATCATTCTACGATCGGAATGATCGTGACAACCGATGGCAGCTTTGGTGAACTGCCAAGGGAGTCTTACATAGAGGCGGAGAAGAAGACGATTCAGGAACTGAAAAGTCTGGGAAAACCGTATATTATGTTGTTGAATAGTGCCCGACCATATGCGAATGAGACATTGGAGCTGGCAAAGGAGCTGGAGGAAGTATATGGGGTGCGTGTGCTTCCGGTCAATGCGGATCAGTTGAGAAAAGAGGATATCACAGAGATCCTGCAGGCGGTACTGCTGGAGTTCCCGGTGACAGAACTGGACTTTCACATACCGAAGTGGGCGGAGGCTCTGAATCTGGAAGCAGAAGTGAAGATCGCACTGGTGGATATGGCAAGAGATATTCTGAATCAGGTGACGGTTGTGCGGGATGTGTACCATCTGGATTTCCCGGATAGCGAATATGTAGAAAAGATCAAGCTGGATACGATCGAGATGGATAATGGCAGGATTCATCTGAATATACAGGTGGATGATGCCTATTATTATCAGATGCTGAGTGAGATGATGGGAGTTCCGATCGAGAATGAATACCAGTTCATGCAGGTACTGAAAGAGCTGGCGGAGAAGCGGCAGGAATATGAGCAGGTCGCAGAGGCAATGGAATCTGTAAAGCTGAAGGGATACGGATGTGTAACACCCGGACATAAAGATATCCATATTGAACAGCCGGAGGTTATCCGGCATGGAAATAAATACGGCGTGAAGATCAAAGCGGAGGCACCGTCGATCCATATGATCAAGGCAAATATCACAACGGAGATTGCACCGATCGTAGGGGCAGAGCAGCAGGCAAAGGATCTGGTAGAATATATTCATTCAGAGGGGCAGGAAGATATCTGGCAGGTAAGTATTTTTGGAAAGACGGTAGAACAGCTGGTGGAGGATGGAATGCGGACCAAAACCAGCAAGATCACGGATGAAAGTCAGATGAAACTGCAGGATACCATGGAGAAAATCGTAAATGATGGAAATGGCGGTATGGTCTGCATCATCATATAAAGTAGTTGTCCTTGACTTCAGACTTTGTTATACTAAAAATATCGAGGTCAAGGACATATTTTTATGAAAGGGAAAGAAAAATGGATACAGCATATAAGAAGCTTATGACATGCTATCAGCAGTGCAGGGAACGGATCCATATCGTTCCAAAGGTGGCACTGGTCTTAGGATCCGGGTTGGGTGCATTGGCAGATGAGATCGAGATCGTGGATACGGTACCATATTCGGAGCTGGAAGGGTTCCCGCTGTCTACGGTAGCCGGTCATAAGGGAAGATTTGTATTTGGATATATGGGAACCGTTCCGGTGGTGATTATGCAGGGGCGTGTGCATTATTATGAAGGATATGCGATGTCGGATGTTGTGATGCCGATTCGATTGATGAAGCTGCTGGGGGCAGAGATCCTATTTTTGACGAATGCAGCCGGTGGAATCAACCGGACGTTTTCACCGGGAACACTGATGATGTTGACGGATCAGATATCCTCCTTTGTACCATCGCCATTGATCGGAACGAATATAGAGGAACTTGGGGTGCGGTTTCCGGATATGTCACAGATCTACGCAAAGGAACTGCAGGAGAAGCTAAAGCAAAAGGCAGAAGAACTGGAGATTCCGTTAAAGCAAGGGGTATATATTCAGTTTACCGGACCGGCCTATGAAAGCCCGGCCGAGGTGCGGATGGCGGCACTTTTAGGAGCAGATGCCTGTGGAATGAGTACAGCATGTGAGGCCATAGCAGCGAACCATATGGGGATGAAAATCTGTGGAATTTCCTGCATTACGAATATGGCATGCGGGATCACAGGAGCACCGCTGTCACACGAAGAAGTGCAGGAAACGGCGGATCGTGTCGCAAAGCAGTTCAAGCAACTGGTACGTGAGAGCATAGAAAGTTTTTAGAAGGGACAGGAATGAGATGCATGTAACAATCTATACAGACGGATCTTCCAGAGGCAATCCGGGACCGGGTGGATATGGAACGGTCATAGAATACATAGATCCAAAGGGAACGCTTCATACACGGGAGTATTCCGGTGGCTATCGTGAGACGACCAATAACCGAATGGAATTAATGGGAGTGATCGCCGGGCTGGAGGCATTGATTAGGCCGTGTGACATTGATTTATATTCGGATTCACAATATGTCGTAAAAGCATTTACGGAGCATTGGATTGATGGATGGCTAAAGAAGAACTGGAAACTGAACACCAGCAACCCGGTGAAGAATATCGATCTGTGGAAGCGGCTGCTGGAAGCAAAGAAGCCGCATCAGATCACATTTCACTGGATTAAAGGACATGCCGGACATCCGCAGAATGAACGGTGTGATACATTGGCTACGCAGGCGGCAGATAGTGGCTGCCTACAGGAAGATACTGGATTTACAGGATGAGAAGGGAGAAAAAAGAAAATGCAGGAACGATGTAATGTATGTGGCTCTGTTGTAGATAATATATCGGGAATCTGCCCGGTATGCGGAGCACAGTTATCCACAGGACAGGTGATACCGCCACAGCAGTCGATGGCAGGAGGACAGGCAGTTTTACCACAGCAACCGGCGATGGGCAGACCGGTCTATAGTACAGGAGAGTTCAATGGCGG
This sequence comes from uncultured Clostridium sp., assembly GCA_900539185.1. GTDB lineage: Bacteria > Bacillota > Clostridia > Lachnospirales > Lachnospiraceae > CAG-632. Next base: position 67,345 of record UQBG01000001.1, on the reverse strand, counting down.
AAATCCGGTTATACAACAGCCAGTACCGACAAAGAAGAAAAAGGCATTCAGCATTTTAGCGATTGTATTTGCCGGTGTAGCGGTGTTGAGTGCGTGCTGTGTATGGTGGCTGGGATTGCTTCTGGCAATTGCGGCGATTGTATTTGGTATTCTGGCTCTGGTTAAGAAACAGATTAAGGCACCTGCGATTATCGGACTGGTACTGGGCGGGATCGCTATGGTAGGAAGTGGATTCACAGGGATTATGGATGTGGCCTTCCGGATGGAATATGGAACCGGCCCATTCGGGGTATTGCAGCAGTTGATGAATGCAGAATTTGCAGATGTTCCGGATCTGAGTGATACGATGATCTATGATGTGGATGGCGGCGGTTATATCATTTTGGGACAAAACGGCGCATGTGTATTAAATGATGAGAAAGGAACCTATACGTCATATAATTATATGGATTCCGTCTACGATGATGCGGATCAGAAGGACATGCTTTATGTGACTGCCTATGCGATGGAGAATGGCTATGAGGTAAAGAATCTGATTTGCCTGAAGATAACTGCAAATGGCAGTACGGAACGAATCTATCTGCTCATACCGGATGACTATCAGACCGGGGATACGATTTATGAAATAACCGGTACATCACTGGATAATTATGAGTTGAAGGCTGTTCTTACAGTGCGGGCAGAGACAACCTATGAATGATAAATGAAAAATAGAAATAAAACCCCTATTCCTGACATAAAATGATGCAGGAAGGGGGTTTTTGTATGCAGAGAATGCGTCAATGTGGAATCACTGCCGGCCGATACGGAATCATGATTTTGTGTCTGGTTCTTTGTTTTCTGGTAGAATGGAGAGTGTTAGATCGGGTAACGAAAGAAGCGGCTCAGGATCGGTACCGGCAGGAACTGGATCAATTTCGGCAGGAACCGGAGTCATATATACAGTTTCATCGACTGCGGAAGGACTATCAGGTATGGTTTCAGGAGGAATATCGGAAGATTCAGACAGATATTCGCTACTTCCCTGTGGAACGATCTTATATACAGGATACGGAGTATATCGATTCCTGGTATGGAGAACGCACCTTTGGCGGAGATCGAAAGCATGAGGGTACCGATATTATGGCTCTGCAAAATGTTCCGGGCGTGATCCCGGTGGTCAGTATGACGGATGGTGTTGTCAAGAATAAAGGGTGGTTGAGGCTTGGCGGATGGCGGATCGGAATCCGGTCAGATCAGGGTGTGTACTATTATTATGCGCATCTGCAGTCTTATGCAGACGGACTGGAGATCGGAGATCCGGTGTATGCAGGGCAGCTTCTTGGGTTTATGGGTGATTCCGGCTATGGAGAAGAAGGAACGACCGGAATGTTTGAAACGCATCTGCATGTCGGAATTTATATCTATGATTCATCGGGGACTGAGATCAGTGTAAATCCATATCCATTTTTGAAAAAACTGGAATAAAACAGTCAGATTTTTCCGTGGAAGTTGTCTATATAAGTGAAAGGAGGAATATGGCATGGAAGATGAAGAGATTGTTCAGATGTATTGGGACAGAGATGAAAAAGCAATTTCCGCAACATCTGAAAAGTATGGAGCCTACAGTATGGCAATTGCCCGACATATAGTGGAAAGTCCGGAAGATGCGGAAGAGTGTGTTAATGAAGTTTATTTGAAACTATGGAATTCTATTCCACCCCATCGACCGGATCTGCTGGCAGCATATATAGGAAAGATCGTAAGGAATGTAGCATTTAATCGATATAAGAAAAACAGAGCACAGAAACGTGGAGGCAGTCAGATGATGATAGCATTGGAGGAACTGGCAGAAGAGATTGGTTCGAACAATCTTGAAGAAGTGTGGGATCAGCATATGCTTACAGAGGTGATTAATTCATTTCTTTCTGAGCTGCCTGAGCATAAACGAAAGCTGTTTGTTCGCAGATATTGGTATGGAGACAGTGTGAGGGAACTGGCCAAAACCGTTGGAATGACGGAAAATCATGTGTCGGTTATATTAAAACGGTTAAGAACAAAGCTACGGAACTATTTGATTGAAAGGGGATACGGACAATGAAAGAAGATAGACTTTTTGCAGCGATAACGGACATTGATGATCATTATATCGTGGAAGCAGGGAAACTCAAAAGGGAAGAACATCATTATAAAAGAATTCTGCCATTGGCAGCCTGTATAGTAGCTTTCGTCGGTAGTATATGCTATTGGTATTTTTTTATGAGGACAGCAGGTACATATAAAGTAATGGCTGCAGAGATCGGAAGGGAAGAAATACAGATAGAGAGTACTATGCCGACGATACTATATTATGAATCGGATATTGTGATCATGTATGATTATGTTGGAATATGGGTTTATGATCTTTCTGCACGGCGGTTGGTTGGATTTTGTGACTTTCAGGCATGCGACATGACACAAATCCAGGGGAATCCCTGTGTATTTGTGGAAGTGTCCCGGAATGGAAAGTATGTGAGATTTTATAAATCAGATGGTACCGTAAAATATTTATATGATGTAGAGAAGGATCAATATAGAGAAGTGGAGACTTATCCGGATTCCCTGTACTGGGGATATACACTGGAGGATGTATCGAATCAGTATTCACTTTCGGAATATGCTCCTACTTATAGGATAGCGGAAGATGAGTATTTGACTTATGTTTTAGACTACGATACAGATATGGAGCGACCGGCTGAATATAAGGATTTAGTGCTTGTAATGAGTGTGAACGGAAAATTAGTTGAATACAGACCATTTGCAGAATGAATTACACATGGTGAAAAGTGACGGAAAAATTCCCACGGAGTAAGTTGGAAAAGCAAAAAAAGTATGATATGATAAGGACAGCAAAACAACAGGGGTGGTTATATGGAGATACAATTATGGCGGGAGATTCTGTCGCCTTATCAGCTTGCGGTCGATGAGCTGGTAGTGAAGTTTAATCATATTATACAGGAGTATAGAAGCAAGGGACAGTATTCACCGATCGAACAGGTTATGGGGAGAGTAAAGAAGATATCCAGTATTCTGGATAAGATGAATAAGAAGCATCTGGCGATTGAGGAGATCGAGGATGAAATCGACGATATTGCCGGAATACGGATCATGTGTCAGTTTGTCGAGGATATCGATAAGGTCGTAGAGATTATACGGAATCGTAAGGATATGGAGATCAAGTGTGAGAAGGATTATATTTCACACTATAAGGAGAGCGGCTATCGAAGCTATCATATCATCGTCTATTATGATGTGTATACATTAGAAGGGACAAAGCGGCTTCAGGCGGAGATTCAGATTCGGACGATGGCGATGAATTTCTGGGCAACGATCGAACATTCGCTTCAGTACAAGTACCATGGGAATATGCCGGAGCATGTGCGGGAACGGTTATATGCCGCTTCCGACGCGATTGTAGCACTGGATTCCGAGATGTCATCGGTACGGGATGAGATCATTGATGCACAGAATATGTTTACGATTAAGGCAAATGTGGTATCGGATATACTGATTAATATCCAGAATCTGTATCATGTTGCAAATAAACGAGAAGTTTTAAAGATACAGGAGGAATTCTATCAGATATTTGCAACGCAGGATCTGGAACAGTTAGAACGCTTTGGACGTGAACTGGATGTAATAGCGGAAGGATATAAGGCACAGAGCCTTAGCTGATGCAAGCAGCAGGATATATAACAGGATAGACAGGAGATATGAGATGAAACTGCCAGAGAGCTTTGAATTACGAATGAAGGATATGCTGGGAGAGGAATACGAAGAGTATCAGGCATCTTTGGATATTCCGTCCTACCATGGTCTGAGAGTCAATACAGCGAAGATATCCGTAGAAGAATTTCTACGGATATCTCCATTTTCATTAAAGCCGGTACCATGGTGTGCGAATGGTTTTTATTATGAGGATACCGATCAGCCGGCAAAACATCCATACTATTATGCAGGACTCTATTATATACAGGAACCAAGTGCGATGACACCGGCGAGTGTACTCCCGGTTGAAGAAGGCGATCGGGTATTGGATATCTGTGCGGCACCGGGAGGAAAGTCGACAGAGCTGGCAGCGAAGCTGCATGGCACCGGTCTTTTGGTGTCAAACGACATCAGCAATTCCAGAGCAAAGGCATTGCTTAAGAATCTGGAGCTGTTTGGTGTTCCGAATATGCTGGTAGTAAGTGAACCTTCCAATGTAATTGCAGATTATTTTCCGGATTATTTTGATAAGATCCTGATCGATGCACCATGCTCCGGGGAAGGAATGTTTCGGAAGTCTTCTTCTATGGTAAAGGCGTGGGAGAGCAATGGCGTTGATCTGTTTGTGAATCTTCAGCACAGTATATTAAATGAGATGGTAAAGTGTCTGCGGCCGGGAGGCACCTTGGTATATTCAACCTGTACCTTTTCGCCGGAGGAGAATGAGCAGGCGATGGACTATCTTCTGGAGTTGGAACCGGATCTGGAGCTGGTTGACCTGCCGATGTATGAGGGCTTTGATACCGGGCATCCGGAGTGGAGCCGGAGAAAGAATCCGGAGGTGCGAAAGTGCCGCCGGTTATGGCCACACCGGTTACATGGAGAAGGCCACTTTGTAGCGATGCTTCGAAAGAAGGAGCAGAGAGGAACCGGATATGGAGAAAGCCGACATCTCGTGGAACGGGTAAAGCTTCCGGAAGAAGTGACACAGTTCCTGCAGAGGATCCGCTGGAACTGGGATAAGAGCCGGCTGGAGCTGCAAAAGGACCGGTTATATTATCTGCCGGAGAACATGCCGGAGACAAAGGGACTGCGGCTGCTTCGTACAGGACTGTTTCTCGGAGAGATTAAGAAGAACCGATTTGAACCAAGTCAGTCTCTGGCGATGGCACTGAAAGCAGAGGAATACGATGCAGTGGTATCTCTTCCGGTCAGCGATGAACGTGTGATTCGGTACCTGAAGGGGGAAACCATAGAGGTAGAAGGACCGGACGGTATGGTGCTGTTCTGCGTGGACGGATATCCGTTGGGTTGGGGAAAGGTAAGCCGCGGAACGATGAAGAATAAGTATCTGGCAGGCTGGAGGTGGCTGTAATGCAGAATATGCTACAGGATATACAGGCGGTGATCTTTGATCTGGACGGAACACTGGTAGACTCGATGTGGGTATGGACTGCAGTTGATGAAGAATACTTCCGCCGGCATGGTATGGAGGTACCGGAGGGGATGCAGGATAAAATCTCCGGTATGAGCTTCTCGGAAACGGCAGACTATATAAAGAACACGTACCGGATATCGGATACGATTGAGGAAATGAAGACTGCGTGGAACCGGCTGGCAGAAGAAAAGTATAAGAATGAAGTTCCGCTAAAGCCGGGTGTCTTTGAATTTTTGAAGAATCTGCGGCAATCCGGGATTAAGACCGGAGTGGCAACCAGTAATTCAAAGCATCTGGTTGAACTTTCTCTGGAGGCCAGAGGAATCCGGGAACTTATGGATTCCGTACATACTGCCTGTGAGGTCGAGCGTGGAAAGCCGGCACCGGATATTTATCTTCTGGTAGCAGAGGATCTGGGGGTACGGCCGGAGCATTGTCTGGTGTTTGAAGACATCATAGAAGGAATTCAGGCAGGAAAAAACGCCGGTATGCGTACCTGTGCGGTGGCAGATGCGGCGAGTAAGGATACATGGACGGAAAAGCAGCGGCTGGCAGATTATGCGATCGAGGATTATTGCGAATTATACAGACAGATAGAAGAAGGCAGGTAAGAGATATGGAAAAAGGAACATGGGGATACATGGATTCTATGAAGAAAGCAAAGGCCAGAAGTACTATGATTCTGGCGGTAATCGTGGTGGTACTGATTCTGGTTGTGTTTTTTATATCGGGAACCGTTCGGAATCTGGCGATTGCGATTCCGCTTCTTATGATGATTCCAACTGCGAATATTATGGTTCAGTGGATCGTGATCGTGCGGTTTCAATCGCTAAAGGAGGAAGAACAGGAGACGATCGAGGAACATCTTGCCGGAAGGGCAAACTGTGTGATCTTATATGATATGGCACTGAGTTCAACGGAGTCGGTTTCCTTTGCACCCTGTCTGGTAATCGATCAGGGAAATATTTATCTGCTCTGGGGTGGATCCAATGATAAAAAGTACGATGAGAGAAAGCAGCAGGAATATGTGCAGGGGCTGATTATAAAGACGGCTTATAACTATCAGGCATATACCGTCCATTCTGTTGAGGAACTGATCGAGGCGGTAGAGGCAGCTCCGGTAGCGGCCGAGGATCGGATGCAGCAGTGTGAACACCTAAAGAAACGTTTAATGGATATTAGCTTTTAGGAATGGGAAGAGCATATGAAAGAGATACAAGTCGGACGAAATGAAGCAGGAAAGCGACTGGATAAGCTATTAGGGAAGGTACTGAATCAGGCACCGTCCAGCTTCGTATATAAGATGTTGCGAAAGAAAAATATCAAGCTGAATGAGAAGCGGGCGGAGGGAAAAGAACTTCTGAAGGAGGGAGACCGGATACAGATCTACCTTTCAGATGAAACCTATGCCAGATTCCATGCGGATGAGACGCCGGTAGTTACGAATGGCACATTGGATCCGAAGCGAATCATTTATCAGGATAAGGATGTCCTGATCGTGAATAAGCCATCGGGTGTTCTTTCACAGAAAGCACAAACCCGGGATGATTCCATGAATGAACAGATCCTTCGCTATCTGTTAAAAGAACACGCGATTACAGAAGAACAGTTAAAGACCTTTGTTCCTTCTGTCTGTAATCGTCTGGATCGCAATACCAGTGGAATCCTGTTGGCCGGGGTATCCCTGCCGGGGAGCCGGGAACTCTCCCGTATGCTGAAGGATCGCTCGCTTAGTAAGTATTATCTGGCACTTGTGGCAGGAGAAGTGACACAGGCGGTTCATACAACCGCTTATTTAAAGAAGGATAATCGACAGAACCGGGTAACGGTGTCCGAACAGGAGGTACCCGGAGCAGACCGGATCGAGACCTGGTATCGACCGGTTCTGATCGGTCGGGAATATACGCTTTTAGAAGTACAGTTGATCACCGGTAAGAGCCATCAGATCCGGGCACATCTGGCAGCACTGGGATATCCGATTCTGGGGGATCCGAAGTATGGAGATGTAGAGAAGAATCGCAGACTTCGGGAACAGTATCGGATACAGAGTCAGTGTCTTCATGCGTATCGGGTGGTATTCCCGGATGAGGCAGGGGAACTGGAGCAGCTTTCCGGAAAGACGTTTCAGGCACAGCTTCCAAATGCTATGGATGCATTGATTCGGCATATCTGGAAGAAATCTGTGAATCAGGAAGGAATATGATATGGCAACGTGGAACAGTCGGGGACTGAGAGGATCTACGCTGGAGGATCTGATCAATATGTCCAATGAACAGTATAGAGAAAAGAAGCTGGGGCTGGTACAGAAGATACCGACACCGATCAAACCGTTGAAAATGGACAAGAGCAGCAGCCTGATTACACAGGCATATTTCGAGAAGGATTCGACGGTTGATTATATCGGGGTGGTTCAGGGAGTACCGGTATGCTTTGATGCAAAGGAGTGTATGGTAGATACCTTTTCAATGCAGAATATTCACGAGCATCAGTATCAGTTTATGAAGGAGTTTGAAGAGCAGCAGGGAATCAGCTTTCTAATCCTGTTTTTTACAATGCGGAATGAACTCTACTACATGCCGTTTCGGGAGCTTAAGCGGTATGTAGATCGTATAAAAGAAGGACATCCGAAAAACTTCAAATACGAAGAACTGGATAAACAGAACTTTATCCGGGCAAAGGGCGGTATTCTGGTTCATTATTTGGAACCGTTAAGCCGCGATCTGATGAGCCGGGAGTCAGGGGACGGAGAAAACTGAATACCGGATTGCAATTTTTAAATATTATATGCAACATTTGGGGCAAAAGGATACACATATAAAGTAGAGAGGCTGAAATAAGGATTTTAGATCAGAGGTAATCAGAAAAGAGGAGGATGCATATGAATCTGCAAAAGGAAAAGTGCAAGAAGTTAAAGGAAATCCGAAAAAAGGTAGCGGATAGTATCGGCGTGGATCTTCATCAGACGGAATGTACCTATGAGGGTGTCTGCAAGGGAACCTGCCCGAAGTGTGCGCAGGAGGAACGGCAGTTAAATCAGGCACTGCTGGGAAGGGCAGCACTGGTAACCGGCGTGGCGGCTATGAGTATTGGGTTGGCAGGCTGTCAGCAGACCACTACATTAGAAGGGGATGCCGCTATCGTGACCGAGGCACCACAGGCAACGGAAGATATCGAAGGCGGCGAAGACAGGAGCAGCGAAGAACTCTCAACCGAAGCCAGTACAACGGAGGAAGGACCGGGAGAGATACAGGAGCTGGAGGGAGATGTCATATATCTGCCGGAAGAAGAGGAGTGACCGGCATGCAGACATTTCGTATTCAAAGAATCCTGCGCCACCGCTTAACGACGGATGGGGCAGGTGTTACAACTCTGGTTGGCCTGTATGGTTGTCCGTTAGACTGCAGATATTGTATCAATCAGGAGATTCTAAAGAAGCCGGAGTGGAAGGAATATACGGGAGAAATGCTGTTGCAAGAGGTCTTGCAGGACTACTGTTATTATGTGGCAACGGGAGGTGGCGTCACCTTTGGTGGCGGAGAGTCTCTTTTGTATGCAGAAGCGATCCGGGCATTTGGTGAGAATCTGCCGGATGGTGTACACATTACGGTAGAAACGTCACTGAATATTGACACCCGGAGGTTAGAAGAGGTACTGCCGGTAGTGAGTCATTATATTATCGATATCAAAACCATGAATCCGGCTGTTTATCAGGCCTATACAGGAAAGGATAATACACTGGTTTTGAAGAACCTACAGTACCTGACGGACAGAAATCTACAGAATAAATGTAAGATTCGGATCCCGTATATACCGGGTTTTACCGAGGAAGCAGACATTCATCAGTCGGAAGAACAGATTCGCAGAATGGGATATACTATCATCGACAGATTCCCATATCGTACCCCATCAAATAAGTAAACTTGTCAAAGCCAAAAAATGTGGTATAATGAGCGTAGCAATGAGCCCTGCCATCCATCAGCAACAGCGACACCGTGCTTGCACGAAGTGGCGGCTGTTGCTGATGGATGATAGGGCGAAGCCCGGACATCCGTGCATGCAATGCACGGATGAGCAGTGCGATGCTTGCACAAGGTGTTTGCCGGTGTTGAGTGGTAATAGGGCGAAGCCCGGACATCCGTGCATGCAATGCACGGATGAGCAGTGCGTGCTTGCACAAGGTGTTTGCCGGTGTTGAGTGGCAATAGGGCGAAGCCCGGACATCCGTGCATGCAATGCACGGATGAGCAGTGCGATATTAGATATTGCAAAATATGACAAGGAGAACGCAGATGAAGGAAAAATTATTACATACTCCGGACGGAGTGCGGGACATTTATGACAGCGAATACAAGAGAAAGCGAAAGGTCATGAGTGAACTTCATCATGTGTTGGAATTATATAGTTATCATGACATTCAGACACCGACCTTTGAGTATTTCGATATATTCAGCAAGGAAAAGGGATCGGCTCCATCCAATGAGATGTACAAGTTCTTTGACCGGGACAATAATACACTGGTGCTTCGGCCGGATATCACACCGAGTATCGCCAGATGCGTAGCAAAGTATTATGAGAATGAAGAACTGCCTATTCGCCTCTGTTACGAGGGAAATACCTTTACAAACAAGATCAGCCATCAGGGAAAGCTGTGTGAAGTGACACAGATCGGTGGTGAGCTGGTAAATGATGACAGCTCCGCAGCCGATGCAGAGATTCTGGCGACCGTTGTGAGCTGCTGTAAGTCTGTGAATCTGGAAGAGTTCCAGATCGAGGTCGGAGAGATTGGATTCTTTAAGGGGATTATAGAGGAAGCTGGACTGAATGAAGAGGAAGAGCAGACGATTCGAGGTTTTATTCAGAATAAGAACTTCTTTGGATTGCAGGAATACATAAAACGATTGAATATATCCGAACACCTCAAGCATGTGCTGACCAGCTTTGACCAGTTATTCGGGGGAATGGAGATGCTGGATCAGGCAAAGAAGCTGGTACAGAATAAGCGTTCCCTGCAGGCGATTGATCGTCTGGAGAAGGTATACCATGCACTTGCCTTTTATCACTGTGAAGAACATGTCAGCTTTGATCTGAGTATGGTAAGTGACTTTAAGTATTATACGGGTATTCTCTTTAAGGGCTATACCTATGGTACCGGTGCCGCTATCGTAAGAGGCGGACGGTATAATGCACTGTTAAGCCAGTATGGAAAGGACGCACCGGCGATCGGTTTTGCATTTGTCATTGATGAACTGATGAATGCCATCAGCCGGCAGGGAATCCCGGTAGATATTGATGAAGGAGAGATTATCCTGTTATATCATCGGGAGTGTCAGCAGCAGGCGATCGAGCGGGGCTGTCAGCTCAGACAGGAAGGAAAGCGTGTGGAACTGATACGGATGTCTTCCAAGAAAACGCTTAGTGATTATCAGGCTTATGCACAGAAGGAACATTTTGAAACGATCCTATATGTGACGGAAACGGGTGAACAGACCCTTTCGTGCCGAGAGTAACAGTGTGTGGAAGAGAGGATAACGAGATATGAGATATTTAACATTTGCCCTGGCAAAGGGTCGTCTGGCAAAGCAGACACTGGGATTACTGGAACAGGTAGGAATCACTTGTGAGGAAATGAAGGACCCGGATACGCGGAAGCTGCTTTTTGTAAATGAAGATCTGAAGGTGAAGTTCTTTCTGGCAAAGGCATCCGATGTTCCGACCTATGTAGAATATGGTGCTGCCGATATCGGAGTTGTAGGAGAGGATACGATCCTGGAGGAAGGCCGGAATTTATATGAGGTTATGGATCTGAATCTGGGAAAATGCAGGATGTGTGTATGTGGCCCTGCATCAGCGAGAGAGCTGTTAAAGAAGAATGAGATTATCCGTGTAGCGACAAAGTATCCAAATATTGCAAAGGATTATTTCCATACGCAGAAGAATCAGACCGTAGAGATCGTGAAGCTGAACGGATCTGTGGAGCTGGCACCGATCGTCGGACTGTCTGAGGTGATCGTAGATATCGTAGAAACAGGAACAACACTTCGTGAAAACGGACTGGAGGTCTTAGAGGAGATCTGTCCGTTATCAGCCAGAATCGTAGTGAATCAGGTAAGTCTTAAACTGGAACACCAGCGGATTCGAACCCTGTTGAATGACTTAAATGAACTGATTTCAAAGTAGAAGGATTGCAGTTAGGAGGCAAACGATGCGTAAGGTAAAGTTAACGGAAGAAACAAAGAAGAATATACTGAATGACCTGTTGAAGAGAAGTCCGAATAACTATGGGGCTTATGTAGAGACGGTTCAGGCCATCGTAGATGATGTGGCAAAGAATGGAGATAAGGCTGTATTTGCTTATACGGAGAAGTTTGATCATGCACATATCACTGCAGAGACAGTACAGGTAACGCAGGAAGAGATCGATGCAGCTTATACAGAGGTTCAGCCGGAGCTGCTGGCAGTGATTCGGAAGGCACTGGCGAATATCCGGGAGTATCACGAAAAGCAGAAGCAGTATAGCTGGTTTGATTCGAAGCCGAACGGAACGATTTTAGGTCAGAAGGTAACTGCACTGAGTCGTGTCGGTGTGTATGTACCGGGAGGGAAGGCCGTATATCCGTCCTCCGTTTTGATGAATATTGTTCCGGCAAAGGTAGCCGGTGTTGGAAGTATCGTTATGACAACGCCTTGTAATGCAGAAGGAAAGGTATGTGCAACGACATTGGTAGCGGCCTGTGAGGCAGGTGTTGATAAGATTTATAAGGTAGGCGGAGCACAGGCAATTGCGGCACTGGCGTACGGAACCGAAACGATCCCATCCGTAGATAAGATTGTAGGGCCGGGTAACATATTTGTTGCGTTGGCAAAGAAGGCAGTCAATGGATTTGTGGGTATTGATTCCATCGCAGGTCCGAGTGAGATTCTGGTACTGGCGGATGAAACGGCAAATCCGAGATATGTAGCGGCAGATCTTCTGTCACAGGCAGAGCATGACGAACTGGCAAGTGCAATCCTAGTTACGACCAGTGAGACACTGGCGGATCAGGTATCTGAGCAGATCGATGGATTTGTAAAGGAATTATCCAGAAAAGATATCATATCAAAGTCACTGGAGAACTTTGGTTATATGTTAGTTGCAGACAGCATGGAGGACGCACTGGATGCAGTGAACCAGATCGCATCGGAGCATCTGGAGATCGTAACGAAGAATCCGTTTGAGGTAATGACAAAGGTGCAGAATGCAGGGGCAATCTTCATGGGTGAATATAGCTCAGAGCCGTTAGGAGACTATTTTGCAGGACCAAACCATGTCCTTCCGACCAATGGAACCGCGAAGTTCTTCTCTCCGTTATCGGTAGATGATTTTATTAAGAAGTCAAGTATTATATATTATTCCAGAGAGGCATTGGAGCCGATCCATAACGATATTATAGCATTTGCAGAGGCAGAGCAGTTGACAGCCCATGCAAATTCCATTAAGGTAAGATTTGAAAAGTAGTCGGATACAGAAAGGACAAAGGGAATGGCGAATCGTAAATCAGTAATTACCCGAAAAACAAATGAAACAGACATCAAGATCGAGTTTAATATGGATGGAACGGGTGTAACCACGATCGATACGGGAATCGGGTTCTTTGATCATATGTTGAATAGTTTTGCAAGACATGGGCTGTTTGATCTGAATGCAGCGGTAAAGGGCGATCTGTATGTAGACTCTCACCATACCATCGAAGATACGGGGATCGCTTTGGGAATGGCCATTCGTAAGGCATTAGGAGATAAGAAGGGCATCAAACGATATGGATCAATCATGCTTCCAATGGATGAAACATTAGTGCTGTGTGCGATTGATCTGAGCGGACGCCCGTATCTGGTATTTGATGAGACCTTTACCGTTGACCAGGTCGGATACTTTGACACGGAGATGGTACGGGAATTCTTCTATGCAATCTCTTATGCAGCAGGAATGAATCTGCATATTAAGCAGTTGAACGGAAGTAATAATCATCATATTATAGAAGCAACCTTTAAGGCATTTGCCAAGGCACTGGATGAGGCATCTTCCTATGATATCCGGATAAATGATGTATTATCAACCAAGGGTACGATATAGTAATAAAGCACTTGCAAGGAGGCGGACATGGAGTATATAAAGATAGCAGCACTGATCGATCAGACAAATGCGGTAGAAAGTGCACAGGATCTGGCACACGATGGAGTGGATGAACTGCATTATGTATATGAATCAGAGGCAGATATCGATCAGATAAAAGCAATTACAAGAGTGGTGGATATTCCGGTAACGGTACGGATGTCACCGGATCGGTTTGAGGATGTCAAGAAGGTATTATACGCAGGTGCAGCGAATGTCTGCATGATGACTGAGAAGGAAGAAGTCATAAAGGAGGTTGTTGGTCGTTTCGGAAATGAGAAGATCTCAGGTATGATCAACGGCGTTTATGTAAAGAATATGAAGGAATATGCGGATCAGATCGCACAGTATGGATACGGACAGTTAAATCTGATTTTAACCGGAGAACTGGGAGAGCAGCTCGATCTGGTATCCGGAATATGCAGGACCAGCCAGCTCCCGGTAATCGTACATGTACCGGATGGACTGGAGGATATGCTGTTCTTAGGAAACTTTGTGAAAGCATCCGGAGCAGCCGGAGTTGTGCTGGCAGCATCCGAAGCCAAGAAGACGAAAGAAATGAAGCAGACCTTTATGAAGCTTGGTTTGCAGGTGAATACGTTTACTTCGGCGATTCCGTTTTCAGAGTTCAAACTAAACGATGCAGGACTGATTCCGGTAGTGGTACAGGACTATAAGACCGGTCAGGTTCTGATGCTGGCATATATGAATGAAGAGGCTTATAATAAGACGATAGAAACCGGTCAGATGACATATTTTAGCAGAAGCCGGCAGTCTTTATGGCTGAAGGGAGAAACCTCCGGCCATTACCAGTATGTAAAGGCACTGAGTCTGGACTGTGATAATGATACGATTCTGGCAAAGGTAGAGCAGATCGGAGCCGCCTGCCATACAGGCAGCTATTCCTGCTTCTTTAAGGAACTGGTAAAGAAAGACTATAATGATGAGAATCCGCTTACCATCCTGAAGGAAGACTATGATGTGATCGCTCATCGGAAGGAGAATCCGAAGGAAGGATCTTATACAAACTACCTCTTTGATAAGGGAATCGATAAGATTTTGAAAAAGGTAGGTGAAGAGGCAACGGAGATGGTAATAGCGGCAAAGAATCCGGATGCAGAGGAGCTGAAGTATGAGATTTCAGACTTTTTATATCATATGATGGTATTGATGGTAGAGAAGGGATTGACCTGGGAAGACATTACCGCAGAGTTAGTGGAGCGGAGATAAAGGAGGGTTATCTATGACAGGTTGGAGTGCGTTTGCAACAGAATTTACACAGTATGCATTGAAAGCACTGATTCTGGGAGCAACGATCGTAGGTGCGGTGTTTGCCGGAATCGGTATCCGTAAGACAGTCAATAAAAAGAAAGAGAAGGAGACTCCGGCAGAGTAAAGCGGCGGGGATCTTAAGTTTCAGGAGGATAAACACGTGAAGAGCTATGGCGTAAATGAATTAAGAAAAATGTTTTTGGAGTTTTTTGAGAGCAAGGGACATTTGAAGCTGAAGAGCTTCTCATTAATTCCGCATAATGATAACAGCTTACTGCTGATCAATTCCGGTATGGCACCGTTAAAGCCATATTTTACCGGTCAGGAGATTCCACCGAGAAGACGGGTGACGACCTGCCAGAAGTGTATTCGTACCGGTGATATTGAGAATGTAGGTAAGACAGCCAGACATGGTACATTCTTTGAGATGCTGGGTAACTTCTCGTTTGGAGATTACTTTAAGAATGAGGCGATTGAGTGGTCATGGGAATTTCTGACTGAAGTCGTTGGGATCGATAAAGATCGTTTGTATCCATCTATCTATCAGGATGATGATGAGGCATTTGATATCTGGCATAAGAAGATCGGAATTCCGGAGGATCGGATCTTTCGGTTTGGAAAGGAAGATAACTTCTGGGAGCACGGAGCAGGTCCATGTGGTCCATGTTCAGAGATCTACTATGATCGGGGTGAGAAGTATGGCTGTGGCAAGCCGGGCTGTACCGTAGGCTGTGATTGTGACCGTTACATGGAGGTATGGAATAACGTATTTACCCAGTTTGAAAATGACGGAAACGGTAATTATACAGAGCTGGTGCAGAAGAATATTGATACCGGTATGGGACTGGAGCGACTGGCGGTTGTTGTACAGGATGTTGATTCCATCTTTGATGTTGATACTGTACAGGCATTGAGAAATAAGGTATGTGAATTTGCAAATGTCACATATAAAGAGGATGAGGCAAAGGATGTTTCCATCCGATTGATTACCGATCATATCCGTTCTGCAACATTTATGATCTCAGATGGTATTATGCCGACGAATGAAGGCCGTGGATACGTTTTACGTCGATTGATCCGTCGGGCTGCCAGACACGGAAGACTGCTGGGAATCGATGGCATGTTCTTAGCAAAGCTTTCTGAGACAGTTATTGAGGGCTCAAAGGATGGATATCCGGAGCTGGAAGAAAAGAAAGACTTTATCTTCAATATCCTGACGCAAGAGGAGACAAAGTTTAATAAAACGATTGATCAGGGACTTTCCATTCTTAGCACGATGGAGGAAGAACTGACCGGTAAGGGCAGTAAGATGCTGGCAGGTGCAGATGCCTTTAAGTTATATGATACCTATGGATTTCCGTTAGATCTGACAAAGGAGATTCTGGAAGAAAAGGGTTATGAAGTAGACGAAGAAGGCTTCCAGTCTGCCATGGAGGAGCAGAGAACCGCAGCTCGTACGGCCAGAAAGACGACAAACTATATGGGGGCGGATGCTACGGTATACGATGAGATAGATCCTGCAATCACCTCTGAATTTATCGGTTATGACAAGCTGGAGGCTACATCTAAGATCACGGTTCTGACAACAGAGACAGAGTTGACAGAAGCAATCGTTGATGGACAGCAGGGGACCGTTATCGTAGACCGGACTCCATTCTATGCGACTATGGGTGGTCAGGAAGGTGATACCGGTGTGATAACAACTGCTGACGGAGAATTCCGGGTAGAAGAGACGATCAGACTAAAGGGCGGCAAGATCGGTCATGTCGGAAAGATGACCAGAGGTATGTTAAAGACCGGCGATACCGTAACACTGCAGGTATGTTCAAAGGGAAGAGCCGATACCTGTAAGAATCATAGCGCCACTCATTTATTACAGAAGGCATTAAAGACCGTTCTCGGTTCCCATGTCGAGCAGAAGGGATCTCTGGTAACACCGGATCGTCTGCGATTTGACTTCGCACACTTCTCACCGATGACACCGGAAGAGATCGAAAGGGTAGAGCAGATCGTAAATGAAGAGATTCAGGCCGCACTTCCGGTAGTAACAAAGGTTATGCCGATTGAAGAGGCAAAGAAGACAGGTGCAATGGCACTGTTTGGTGAAAAGTACGGAGAAAATGTACGTGTAGTATCGATGGGCGATTTTTCTATCGAGCTTTGCGGTGGTACACATGTAGCAAATACCGGCAACATTGTGACCTTTAAGATCTTATCCGAGGCCGGTGTTGCAGCCGGTGTTCGAAGAATCGAAGCACTGACCGGTGAAGGGGTATTCCGTTACTATAAGAAGCTGGAACAGGAGATGAATGAGGCAGCAAAACTGATGAAGGCGACACCGGCGACTCTGGCAGAGAAGATAAATCATATGCTGGCAGAGATAAAGGAACTGAGTAGCGAAAATGAGTCCTTAAAGAGCAAGCTGGCGAAGGATTCTCTGGGAGATATAGCAAGTCAGGTGACCGATATAAACGGTATGAAATTCCTTGCAACAGCAGTCGAGGATGTAGATATGAACGGTCTGCGTGATCTGGGAGATCAGTTGAAGAACCAGTTGGGCGAAGGAATTGTAGTACTGGCATCCGCAAAGGACGGTAAGGTAAATCTGATCGTTATGGCAACCGATGCTGCTATGAAGCAGGGAGCACATGCAGGAAATCTGATTAAGGCGATCGCACCTTGTGTCGGCGGCGGCGGCGGTGGACGTCCGAATATGGCACAGGCAGGCGGAAAGAATCCGGCCGGCATTCGGGAAGCTTTGGCAAAGGCAGTAGAGGTAGCAAAAGAACAATTAGCTTAAGGAACAGATAGAAAAGGAATGCGAATGAAAAAAAAGGCACTGATAATTCTGATTGAAATAATGGTACTGCTTCTGCTCGGAACCGCGATCTGTATGTTGTGGAAGCGGGTAGAAGTAGAACAGTATCAAGTGGTATGGCAGAGTCCCATAGAAATGCAGACCAGTACAGAGGAGCTCCAGACAGAGGTCGGTACGAGGACTGCAACTCTGACTGCCATCGGAGATGTTATGATGCATCAGTGGCAGATTACCAGAGGCTATGATGCAGCAACAGATACCTTTGATTATGCAGATAGCTTTCAGTATGTGGAATCGTATTTAAGCGAGGCAGATTTTACCTTTGGTAATCTGGAGACGACCTTTGCAGGTCGTTATAAGGGCTCGAGTAGTGATATATTAGGCTATTCCTGTTATCCAATGTTTAATGCACCGGAAGTACTGGGGAATAATCTTCAGGACGTAGGTGTTGATATGGTGGCAACGGCGAATAACCATTCATTGGATTCCGGGTTACAGGGGTTATATTCGACACTGGACTATCTGGATTCTATAGAGATGAGACATCTGGGAACCGCGAGAAGTGAGGAAGAGCAACGAGAGCCATGTGTGGTTGAGGTCAATGGAATCACATTTGGATTTGTATGCTATACCTACGGGACCAATGGAATTTCGGTTCCGTCCTCCGCTCCGTACTGCATTAACACGCTGGATAATTATGAGGCAGACAAGCTGCAGGCGATGTGTGACAGCGTGCGGGCACTGGATGAATCCGGGGTAGATGTGGTTATGCCGATCATCCACTTCGGAACTGAGTATCGTGAGATGCCGGATTCCTGGCAGGAGAAATGTGTGGATCTACTGTTTGAGGCAGGGGCAGATGTGATCGTAGGCGGTCATCCGCATGTGGTAGAACCGATGGAGATTCGCGAGATCCGGAATGATGATGGAACGACAAGAACCGGTTATGTGATCTATTCTCTAGGAAACTTTATATCCAGTCAGCGTTATGAAAACGGCGTGATGAAGGATATCGGTCTGATTATGGATATGGACTTTGAAAAGCAAAATGGAGAAACGAGGCTGACAGGCTGGAGATTTGCACCGACCTATGTATACTGGACCGATGATGTAATCGGGGTGGTTCCGGTGGTAGAAGCCTATGAGAATCGGGATGCCTATAGCTTTTTGTCCGAAAAGGACTGGGCGAGAATCGAGGATTCCTATCATAAGACCATTCAAACCCTGACAAAGATCACGGATTGTCCGTATAATATTGTCGATTATGAGTATAATTTTGAAATTTCTGAATAAACTATAAAAAACATGTTGACAAAACAATGGTTTATGTTATACACTAACTGAGTGCTAAAAATACCCAAACAGTTATGTATTGCACAATATACAACTGGAGGGAGGTAAGGTGTGAGGTCATGTCGAACGTAGTCGTAAAAGAAAACGAAACATTGGATAGTGCTTTACGCAGATTCAAGAGAAACTGTGCAAAAGCAGGTATTCAGCAGGAAATTCGTAAGAGAGAGCATTACGAAAAGCCAAGCGTAAGACGCAAGAAGAAGTCTGAGGCTGCAAGAAAGCGTAAATTCAAATAAGAAATTTATGAGAAGCTGTTACTTAAAGTAACAGCTTTTTCTTTCCTATAAAAGAAAAGGAGGATGGTGGAGCGATGAAGCTGACAGATCCTATCAGTGAAATAAAAGGTGTCGGAGAAAAGACGCAGAAGCTGTATCAGAAAATGAATATCCATACCATAGAGAACCTGTTAGAGCATTATCCCAGACACTATCTGGCATATGAGGAACCGGTTGCTATCTGTGATGCACCGCTGGGACAGCGGGTAGCCATACGGGCAACGGTGAACTCCTATGTAGAACTGAAGAAAATGCGTACACTGAATCTGGCGACGTTCATGGCAAAGGACTATACAGGAAGCGTGAAGATGCTGTGGTTCAATTCTCCTTATATTAAAAAGACCTTTTATATCGGACAAACCTATATCTTTGTAGGAACGATCACGATACGGAACTATCAGAAGGTCATGGAACATCCGGAGTATTACACAGAGGCCAGATATCTGGAAAAACGAAAGGAACTTCAGCCGGTTTATCCGTTGACGGCCGGATTGACGAACACACGCATACAGAAGGATATGAAGGCAGTAGGAGGCGTGATTCATGATATGGAAGAGTATCTTCCGTTGGATCTGCCGGAGCGATATGGGCTGATGGCATATGCAGATGCGGTGCGTCAGATTCACTTTCCGCTGGACTATGACCGGCTGGAGCAGGCAAGGCATCGTCTGAAGTTTGATGAGTGCTTTTTATTTCTTTTGACAATGCGGCGTCTGGAACTGCATCGTTCCGGAGTCGAGAATCATTTTCAGATCCGGAAAGGTTCCCTGTGTGATCAGATTCTGAGCCAATTGCCCTATGATCTGACACAGGCACAGAATCAGGTACTAAAAGAGATACAGACAGATATGATGGGGCCATCGGTTATGAACCGTCTGGTGCAGGGAGATGTAGGATCCGGAAAAACGATTGTTGCGGTGCTGGCACTGGTGATGGTTGTGGAATCCGGATATCAGGGGGCATTTATGGCACCGACAGAGGTTCTGGCAACCCAACACTATGAGAAGGTGCGGGAACTGTTAAGTCCATACGGAATCGTGGTGGAACTGCTGACCGGATCAACACCTGCCAGGGAAAAACGCCGGATCTATCAGGGGCTGGCGGATGGAACTATTTCAATCGTGATCGGTACACATGCGATCATTCAGGAGGCGGTTATGTTTCGGAAACTGGCACTGGTCATTACAGATGAACAGCATCGGTTCGGCGTGCGTCAGAGAGAGCAGTTAGCACAAAAAGGGCAGGAACCGCATGTTCTGGTTATGAGTGCAACGCCGATTCCGCGGACACTGGCGATCATCCTGTATGGAGATCTGGACATTTCCGTGATGAATGAACTGCCGGCTTCCAGACTGCCGATCAAAAACTGTGTAGTCGGAACAGAGGCAAGAGATACGACCTATCGTTTTATCGAGAAGGAAGTGCAGAAGGGTCATCAGGCATATGTCATCTGTCCGATGGTGGAAGGCAATGAAGAGGTAGAGATGGAGAATGTTATAGACTATGCGGACAATCTGCGTACCCATCTGAGCCCATATATACAGGTCCGGTATCTGCATGGAAAGATGTCGGCAAAAGAAAAAGCAGAGATCATGGAAGCATATTATAAAAATGAGATTCAGGTTCTGGTGTCTACAACCGTTATTGAAGTCGGAATTGATAATCCGAATGCTACCGTAATGGTGATTGAAAATGCAGACCGATTCGGACTGTCTCAGCTTCATCAGCTCCGGGGACGAGTCGGAAGAGGAGCGGATCAGTCCTATTGCATTATGATAAATACATCGGACAAGGAAGAGGCAAAGGAACGGCTGGATGTTCTGTATCACTCCAATGACGGCTTCCATATAGCAAATGAAGATCTGAGACTGCGGGGACCGGGAGACTTCTTCGGTGTCCGGCAAAGCGGAGAGATGCTGTTTTCGCTGGTGGATATCTATAGTGATGCTGCCATTTTGAAACAGGCTAATACGGCCATTCAGTATCTGGAACATCAGCACTATGATTTTGAAAATATTAAACATGCGAAGCTGGCGGAAAAACTGGATATGGCATTGAATTTGTAGTATACTTATGACTAAGAATGAAAAAAGGAGAGGGTTATATGTGGTTCAAGGAACATAAGAAACAGGTAATCATCGGTATCATAGGGGTGCTGGCGGTAGTGGCAGCATTAATCGCGGGCATTTGTATTGGAAAAGGGAAAAAGACAGAAGCCGCAAATGCAACGGCACAGGATACGGAGACAACAACCGAAGCAACGACAGAGAAAGCGACCGAAGCGGTGGCGTCCTCGGATTATGATGTGCAGATCAGCGTCACAACGAGCTGGGAAACGGAGGGCGGCTATGGCGGAACCTATAATCTGGCATTTACCAATAAGAGTTCTGCAAAGGTGAGTGCCTGGTATGCAGAGATTGAGGTACCGGAGGGCTGTAAACTGGCAGATGCATGGGGATGTAAGCCGGAAATCAACGGCACCACTCTGACGGTCACGGCAACCGACTGGGGAGCAGCTGTAGAGCCGGGGGCAAAGATCGAGATAGGCTTCAATATGGATACACCGACGAAGCTGGAGCCGAAGATCGCAGCCCTGTATGTAGATGGTAAGAAGCAGGATGGAACAGCGGCAGCTACGACAGAAGCAGCGGCGACCGAGACGAAACCGGCGAATCCACCACAGGCAGAGTCAGGAACTCCGTTGGAAAATCATGGAGCATTGAGCGTAAAGGGAACACAACTGGTAGATAAAAATGGCAATCCGTATCAGTTAAAGGGTGTCAGCACACATGGGTTGGCATGGTTTCCGGAGTATGTGAATAAGGATGCATTCCAGACTATCCGGGATGACTGGGGTGGCAATGTGATCCGGCTGGCAATGTATACGGATGAGAATGGTGGATACTGCAGTGGTGGCGATCAGGCACAGCTAAAAGCACTGGTTGATAACGGTGTACAGTATGCAACTGAGCTTGGAATGTATGTCATTATCGACTGGCATGTACTTCATGATCTGGATCCGATGGTAAATAAGAGTCAGGCAGAGGCATTCTTCCAGGAGATGTCAGCAAAGTATGCAGATTATGATAATGTGATCTATGAGATCTGCAATGAACCAAATGGCGGAACAACATGGAGTGGCAGTATCCGTCCATATGCGGAGGATATTATTTCTATTATTCATAAGAATGATAAGGATGCAGTGATCATCGTAGGTACACCGACCTGGTCTCAGGATGTGGACGTTGTAGCCGATGATGTAGCAGCGAATCCATTAAAGGACAGTAAGAATGTTATGTTTGCCATTCATTTCTATGCGGCAACACATACAGATAATATCCGGAACAAGGTGACCTATGCACTGGATAAGGGACTGCCAATCTTTGTATCGGAGTTCAGTATCTGTGATGCTTCGGGTAATGGAGCAAACGACTACGATCAGGCTTCGAAGTGGTTTGATCTGATCAACAGCAATAATCTGAGTTATTGTTCCTGGAGTCTGAGTAACAAGGCTGAGACAGCGGCATTGATCTCATCCGGATGTGCAAAGACGTCCGGTTGGACAGAGGATGAACTGTCGGAGACCGGAAAGTGGATCCGCAGTCAGATCCGGGGCGAGTAGGAAGCGGCAGAAGAAGCGAACAGAAGGAGAACTACATGAGAGTGATAGCGGGAACGGCAAGAAGCCTACAGCTAAAAACACCACAGGGAATGGAAACAAGGCCGACAACGGATCGGATCAAGGAAACCCTGTTTAATATACTGGCACCGGAAATACCGGACAGTGACTTCCTGGACCTCTTTAGCGGAAGCGGCGGAATCGGAATCGAAGCACTGAGCCGGGGAGCAAACCGGGCGTGGTTTGTAGATAACAGCCGGGCGGCGGTGAAGGTGATACAGGAAAATCTGGAACATACCAGATTCTCTGACCGGGCAGAGGTACTCGGTCAGGATGTGACCGGAGCCATCCGGATGTTGGAGAGCCGGCATGGGGCGTTTGATGTTATATTTATGGATCCGCCGTATCGGAAGAATCTGGAGCAACAGGCGCTGCAGGCACTGGCACAGTCTCCGCTGGCAGATGAAGATACATTGATCGTAGTAGAGTCCGGTCTGGATACCGACTTTGATTATATAGAGCAGATGGGATACGAGATCAGCCGGGTAAAGGAATATAAGACTAATAAGCATACCTTTATCTATAAGGCAGCCCACTAACAGGAGGAAGTTATGAAATCAGCCGTTTACGCCGGAAGCTTTGATCCGGTTACACTGGGACATTTGGACATTATAAGACGTTCATCCGAGATCTTCGATGAAGTTATCGTAGGAGTACTGGTGAATAGTGCGAAATCTCCATTGTTTTCTGTGGAGGAACGTGTTAATATGTTGAAAGAAGCAACGGAGGATATCGCTCATGTGCGCGTGGTATCGTTTTCCGGGCTGCTGGTGGATTTTGCCAGAGAAATGGGTACGAATGTTATCGTTCGCGGTCTGCGGGCAGTGACAGATTTTGAATATGAGCTTCAGATTGCACAGAGTAATCGAATCGTAGCTCCGGATGTAGATACCGTATTTTTGACGACAAATATTGAGTATTCGTATCTTAGTTCCAGCATTGTGAAAGAATATGCAGCATATGGAGAAGATGTCTCAAGATTTGTTCCGCCATGTGTAGTGCCGATGCTTCAGGAAAAAATAAAGACGAAGTAAAGCTGAATCGCAGAGTATGATAGAGAAACAGGAGGATACCGTGATGGGTAAAAAAGGCGTAGAAGATATGATAAATGAGATAGAGATGTTCATAGACAGTTGTAAGTATGTGGCATTCTCATCCGATCGAATCAGTGTACCAAAGAGTGAACTGGAAGCCATGTTAAATGAACTTCGACTGAAGATGCCGAGTGAGCTGGAGCGCAGTAAAAAGATTATGCGGAATAAGGAGGGTATCATGACAGATGCCCGTACCAGAGCAGAGTCCATTATTACGGAAGCATCCAATGAAGCACGACGGCTGGTTGATGAGAGTGAGATCGTAACACTGGCGAATATTCAGGCTGAGGAGATCTTAAAGCAGGCAAATCAGGAACGAAATGCTATCATAGAACAGGCAAATGCTGAGGCAACCGAGATCCGACTGGGTATGATGGAATATACAACCGGTATGTTGAATGATATCGAAAAGTATATTCAGGCTACGATGGAAGTGGAAAAGACAAACTATGAGAATCTCATTGAGTCCCTGCAGAATAATGCGGCTGTAATCGATACAAACCGGAAGGAGATCGAAGAACAGCATAGAGCCATGCTACAGGCACAGCAGCCGGAGATCACGCCGGAGCCACAGTATGTAGATCAGGCATTTGCACCGGAAGAACCGGCACCGGAGCAGGCATATGCAGAGGCTGATTATGCACAGGCAGGCTATGCACAGTCTCAGACAGAGGAAGCAGAGGAGCCGGAAACAGAAGAATCGGATGATGAGAGTTTCGAGTATGAAGAGGAAGAAGACGATCTCTTCGGAGAGTAATTAACAGAGCCATAGAGCCAGCAGATAGCTGGTCAGCCCCATCAGGAGCTTTACTAACAGATAATGAAAGATAGACAGCCTGTGATCGGTCAGAACACTTTTGGTCTGTAGAATGCTGCAGACACCGCCAAAAGAGGTCAGACCGGCCATCAGGGCTGTTTTTTGTATGGCAGGAAGTTCTGTTTTGTTCAGAAGATGAATGCCGTTTGTGATTTCGAGTGAAGATGCCAGAAGTGTTATCCAACCGGGAGGAGACGTCCAGAGGCATAGGAGAAAGCGGATAAGGATGCAAAAGAGCATGATATAAAGGCCGACAGATAGTATGACCTGTAGGGCATGCCGGGTGATATCCTCAAAGGATCGAGCGGAGTTTGAAGATATCGTGGTATTATGAAACGAGGTGGGAGAGCCCGGAAGAGAGAAAGCGGAAGTCGGAACTCCCGCAGCAGGAGCATGGTTTCTCCGAAGTGCCAGGATATTTCTGTATAAAAAGGAGAGAATCCCATATAGAATGATCGGTATATAGATCGACAGGAAGAATGGCAGAGGAGCCGTTTGATTCTGTAAGGTCTGATGAAGGATATAGCCGATGATAAACATCGGACTGGTGATATTACATATGCAGAGCAAGTGATTTGCGGCGGTCGATGACAGATGCCCGGCCACAAACTGTTGATTTACAAGATTAGCACCGACGGGAAGTCCGCAAAACAAACCAAGAAAGCAGATAAAGTTTCCCGGAACTGTCTGGATCAGCAGGCTGGTAATGATCATAAATGGCAGGATAGAGGGAAGGACGGACTGATACCATAATTCCAGACCGATATGGGCACCGTCGATAACAACGGGAGCGTGAAACAGCATACAGACCAGAATGAGAAGTAAGAGAAGAATAAGAAATGGCTGTTTTTTCATGTGACAGCTCCAATCAAAACGGTACACCTGTGTTGATATAGGGTATGAGATTCAAATCGGGAATATACCTGACTACAGAATAATAAGCGGATGCGTATATTCGTTGATCGCCGGGACCAGATAGCGGTTTGCAACCGCCTGTTCATATAAATGAGCGGCAGCAATATCCTTTTGCAGCAGGGTTTCACCGAGAAAGTCAGCCTGCCTATTCAACGCCTGCAGTCCATCCGTCAGCTTTGTAATCAGAGGAATCTGACTGGAACGATGAAGTTCCCGCAGCAGTGGGGCGGATTCTTTTCGAAATGCCAGAATCCGCGCATAATGCATACTGGAAGAGGCGATCTGATCGGAGAAGTCCTCCTTACGGATATCTAAGAGCATATGCAGCAGACAGCGATAGATTCTGGTATAGGTATACTGCTTATGAATCAGCGCCTCTGTAAACGTTGAATACGTATATTCCGGCTGATAGACCGCATGCATCCGATTAGCCAGATCCTCAGAGATATCCTGGTAGTCCGTGAGTGGATGCGGAGGATTCCAGAACAGGTACTGTAGGAATGGATAGAAGCTATCCATATCCATTGGTGCCCGGTGATTCCGCTCGGCAGCCAGAGTCTGATAGACATCTGACGGAACGGCTGTACGCAGATGTTCGGAACAGCCGGTTTGTACATATTCTCTGCGGATGGCGGAAGCAGAAGAAAGGGTATCACGCAGAACAGTATCGTGATAGGTACTGGATATGCGTTGACAGGGAACGGATAGAATCGGGCTGTTGCAACGCAAAAGGGCCTTTTCATACTCCAGAGCCAGAATCGTATTCGGCATGCTGAGAAAGGCTTCCAGTCCATCCGGAATCGGAATGGGAGAAGCCTCCAGAGTGTGCAGGATAGCAGAGGCACGTGCCTTAGGAAAGGACATGCCATGACTGAGAGCCTGGTTCAGAGTCTGACGATAGACAGGCGGTTCATCGGTTAGCAAGCGGGCAATGAAGGATAACAGATCATGATCTGTAGTTTCACAGCCATAGCACAAATGAGAGACGATACGAAGCTGATCAAGGAGCCGTACACCGCCGAGTGCAAAGAATTCTGCACTTGCGGTACCGTATAAAACCGGAAGTTCCAGAACAAGATCGGCACCGTTTGCAACCGCCGCTTCTGCACGTACATACTTATTCCACATAGCAGGCGTTCCTCTTTGCATGAAGTTCCCGTTCATTACAACGATAATATAATCAGCACCGGTTAAGCGGCGGGCCTGCTCCAACTGATATTTGTGCCCGTTATGAAATGGATTATATTCGGCGATGACTCCGGTTACGATCATATAATAAGCTCCTTACGATTGATTTCATATTCTTACTATAGCATACCTGGAAGCCGGATTCAACATTAAGTGAAAAAAATATTTACAATATTGAAAAAGTGTGGTAACGTAAAAAAAGATAATAAAATTTATTTGTAAATTTGCAATGGATTGGCATGGGCAGGTGATAAAGTAGATAAAAAGGAGGATATAAGGAAAGACCGAATGATCCGGGAGAACGGAAGAGAAAGCAGTTGACAGATAAAAGAAAATATATTAGGATTGTAACTAAGTAATCGAACATATGTTTACGTTAGGAGGATATTATGGCAAGTGAAGATAAGTTGAAGGCATTGGATGCCGCATTGGCACAGATTGAGAGACAGTATGGCAAGGGATCGGTTATGAAGCTTGGAGATTCCGGAGCTAAGATGAATATTGAGACGATACCGACCGGCTCCCTGAGTCTGGATCTGGCGTTGGGACTTGGCGGTTTTCCAAAGGGTAGAATTATAGAGATCTATGGACCGGAATCCAGTGGTAAGACAACCGTGGCACTTCATGCCGTTGCAGAGGTACAGAAGCAGGGCGGTATCGCAGGCTTTATCGATGCAGAGCATGCATTGGATCCGGCATATGCGAAGAATATCGGGGTTGATATTGATAATCTGTACATATCACAGCCGGATAACGGTGAGCAGGCACTGGAGATCGCAGAGACGATGGTACGTTCCGGAGCAGTTGATATCGTGATCATTGACTCCGTAGCAGCACTGGTGCCAAAGGCGGAGATCGATGGAGAGATGGGAGATTCCCACGTAGGTTTACAGGCAAGACTGATGTCACAGGCACTGCGGAAGCTGACTGCCGTTATCAGTAAGTCGAACTGTATTGTTATCTTCATTAATCAGCTGCGTGAGAAGGTTGGCGTTATGTTTGGAAATCCGGAGACGACGACCGGTGGCCGGGCACTGAAGTTCTATTCATCGGTTCGACTGGATGTCCGCCGGATTGAAACGCTGAAGAAGGGAACCGAGGTTGTCGGCAACCGAACCAGAGTGAAGGTGGTTAAGAATAAGGTGGCACCTCCGTTTAGAGAAGCAGAGTTTGATATTATGTTTGGAGAAGGTATATCCAGAGAAGGCGATATTCTGGATCTGGCAGTCACACATGAAGTGGTACAGAAGTCCGGGGCATGGTTTGCTTATCAGGGAGAGAAGATCGGTCAGGGACGTGAGAATGCAAAGACATACTTAAAGGAGAATCCGGACGTATTGGCAGAGATCGAACATCAGGTTCGGGTAAAGAGTGGCATCGACGCTTTGCCGGAAGAGGAAGAAGCTGAAAACAATAAGAAGACCGGTGACAAGGATGCAGACATCTAATTCCAATCTGCAGCGGGCAAAGGACTATGCCTTACGGAGTCTGACCTGTCTGGATCAGACCGAGGCACAGATTCGGGGAAAATTGGTTCAAAAGGGATACACGGAAGAGATCGTGGATCAGGTGACCGATTTTTTGAAAGCGTATAATTATCTGAATGATGAGCGGTTTGTGGAACAGTATGTGATGACGCACTGTCTGCGTCTGAACCGGAAGCAGTTAAAGGAACATTTGTACCGCAAAGGGATTCATCAGGCAGATATCGATTTCTATCTGACAGAGTACGCTTATGATGAGCAGAAGCTGTTGCAGAAAGAAGTACAAAAGTATCTGCGGAAGAGAGAGTTATCCGATGCTTCCGAACGGGAAAAGGTCGTTGCACACTTTGTGCGAAAGGGATATTCTTATCGGGATATCCATCTGATTCTGTCTGAATGTGAGAAAAATTGAAAGAAAATTATGTGAATAATACAAAAAGTTTTTGAATGTAAAACCCAAAGACTTGACATAATGCACAAATCAGTATAGAATTATTACGTTGTATTCGTACAATGAAAATTAAATAAGGAGGTGCTCCTGTGGAACCGATTCAATATATAATTTGTGCTATTATAGTATTGGTTGTTGCGGTTATTACTTGGTTTGTTGCCATAGCATATCGTAAGAATGTGGCAGAAAGTAAGACTGGTAAGGCTGAAGATAAAGCTCGAGAGATTATTGATGAAGCATTAAAGACCGCTGAAGCGAAAAAACGAGAAGCTCTGCTTGATGCAAAGGAAGAAAATCTGCGTATCAAGAACGAATTCGATAAAGAAATCAAAGAGCGTCGAAATGAAGTGCAGCGCATGGAGAAACGTGTTCTTTCAAAAGAAGAAAATCTGGATCGTAAAGCCGAACAGATGGAGAAGAAAGAAGCATCACTGGCTGCAAAAGAAGCGTCCTTGGATAAGCAGAAGTCCAGGGTGGAAGAGCTTCAGGCTAAGCGACTACAGGAACTGGAGAGAATCTCTGGATTAACCTCTGAACAAGCAAAAGATTACTTATTAAAGACTGTTGAAGACGAAGTAAAACATGAAACTGCAGTAATGATCAAGGAAATGGAGAGCCGTGCGAAGGAAGAAGCCGGCAAGAAGGCGAAGGAGTATGTGGTAAATGCCATTCAAAAATGTGCGGCCGACCACGTTGCCGAAGCAACCATCTCATTGGTACAGTTACCGAACGATGAGATGAAGGGACGTATTATTGGCCGGGAAGGTCGTAATATTCGGACTCTGGAGACTTTGACCGGTGTGGATTTGATTATTGATGATACACCGGAAGCGGTTATCCTATCCAGCTTTGATCCAATCAGACGTGAAGTGGCAAGAATTGCACTTGAAAAGTTAATTGTAGATGGGCGGATTCACCCAGCTAGAATTGAGGAGATGGTTGAGAAGGCTCAGAAGGAAGTCGAGACCATGATGCGTGAAGAAGGTGAAGCTGCCACACTGGAAGTGGGCGTTCACGGTATTCATCCGGAATTAGTACGTCTGCTTGGTAAGATGAAGTTCCGTACCAGCTATGGACAGAATGCGTTAAAGCATTCCATTGAGGTCGCACAGTTATGTGGACTGTTAGCCGGTGAGATAGGTGTTGATGTCCGTATGGCAAAGCGGGCAGGACTCCTGCATGATATTGGTAAGTCTGTAGATCATGAAATGGAAGGTTCTCATATATCGATCGGTGTAGATTTATGCCGGAAGTATAAGGAATCTCCGATTGTTATTAATGCTGTTGAAGCACATCATGGCGATGTGGAACCGGAATCATTGATAGCCTGTATCGTTCAGGCTGCAGATACGATTTCGGCAGCAAGACCGGGTGCAAGACGGGAAACATTAGAAACATATACAACAAGGTTGACACAGTTAGAGTCGATTGCCAATGGCTTTAATGGTGTCGAAAAGTCTTTTGCGATTCAGGCAGGTAGAGAGATTCGTGTTATGGTAGTTCCAGAGCAGGTTGGTGATGCGGATATGGTTATTTTAGCGCGCGATATTGCAAAGCAGATTGAAAGCGAATTAGAATATCCAGGACAGATTAAGGTAAGCTTAATAAGAGAGTCACGTGTTACTGACGTAGCGAAGTAGTCAGGCATTGAATGATTGAAACATGCAGAACCGTCATGGCAGAATGATCTGTCGTGACGGTTTTTTTGTCGCATAAGATTAAAATACTTGCAAATTTTGAATGAGTATATTACTATAAAAAAAGTTGAGTTTATGAATTAAGTGCAACACATTATGATGAAAAGGACGGTGGAAGGAATGGCATTAACATTATCGAAAAAAGCGAAAGCTGTAAAACCTTCATCTACACTTGCGATTACTGCAAAGGCAAAGGAACTGAAGGCAAAGGGGATAGATGTAGTAGGATTCGGAGCAGGGGAACCTGATTTTAACACACCGGATAATATTAATAATGCTGCAATCAAGGCGATTAAAGAGGGCTTTACAAAATATACTCCGGCTTCCGGTATTATGGAGCTGAAACAGGCAATCAGCCGGAAGTTTAAGAGCTTTAATCATTTGAACTACGAACCGGAGCAGATCGTGATCAGCAATGGTGGTAAGCATTCTTTGATTAATGTGTTCGCAGCAATTTTGAATCCGGGTGACGAGGTTATGATTCCGGCACCATACTGGTTAAGCTATCCGGAGATGGTAAAACTGGAGGATGGTATTCCGGTACCGGTGGCTACAAAGAAGGAAAATGGCTATAAGGTGACTGTAGAGGAATTGGAGCAGGCATATACGGATAAGACGAAGGCATTGGTATTGAACTCTCCATGTAATCCGACCGGTATGCTGTATACCAGAGAAGAACTGGAGAAGATCGCAGCCTTTATCGTAGAGAAGGATATCTATGTAGTTTCGGATGAAATGTATGAGTATCTGACCTATGACGGAGCAGAACACGTAAGTATCGGTAGCCTGAATGATGAGATTTTTGCAAGAACGATTACTGTCAGCGGTGTGTCAAAGAGCTATGCAATGACCGGCTGGAGAATCGGTTATACTGGATCTTCCTTAGAGATTGCAAAGCTGATGGGCAGTGTTCAGAGTCATAGTGCATCAAATCCGAATTCGATCGCCCAGAAAGCAACCGTAGAAGCAATCACCGGTCCGCAGGAAACGATCGCATATATGAAGGAGCAGTTTGATAAGCGTCGGAAGTATATGGTAGAACGAATTGCAAAGATGCCACATGTATCCTGTGTAGAGCCAAAGGGTGCATTTTATGTGTTTATTGATGTAGAAGAAGCAACCGCTATGAAGTATAAGGGTGAGGTTGTAGGATCTTCTGCAAAACTGGCAGATATCATGATCAATGACTTTAATGTGGCTCTGATTCCGTGTGAGGATTTTGGCATCGAGAATCATGTTCGCCTGTCTTATGCAATATCATTAGAGAATATTGAAAAGGGTCTGGATCGTTTTGAGGCATTCTTAAACACCTTAGAAGCATAAATGACAGAAAGTATTGTAAGTGATGGCAAAGTATAAAAAGCTGGGAGAAACATTAGTATATAAGAGTAAGCTGGTAGAGTTGTATGAGGATCATCTGGAGCTGCCGAATGGCAGACAGGTAGTATATGATCTCATTAAGCATTCCGGGGGTGCGGCAGTTCTTCCAATCAATGAACACGGGCAACTGGTGCTGGTACGACAGTATCGGAACTCGGTTGATCGGGAGGTATATGAGATTCCGGCAGGTCTGCGGGAGGTCTCAGATAGAACCGGTGAAATCTGTGCCAGAAGGGAACTGGCAGAAGAGGTAGGCTATACGGCAGATGAACTGGAGTTTGTTGCACAGGTATACGGAACGATTGGGATCAGCAATGAGAAGACGGATATTTATCTGGCGGAGCACCTGACTGAATGTGAACGCCACCCGGATCCGGAAGAATTTATAGAGATTTGTACTTTTGAACTGGAGGATGCATTGCGTATGATCCGGGATCGAGAGATCGTAGATGCAAAGACCGTCGTTGCGATTCTGTACTATCAGATGAAGTGCAATCGGAAATAAGGACATATCTTTTGACACCTATGCATATATAATATAAAGTCGGACATGGCTCCGGCTTTATTTTTTCATATGAGGGGTGGACGATGAAACAAATAAAGGGCAGGTGGTGGCTGGTCAGCCTGTTTGCCGGGATAATACTGGGAACGATTGTGACAAATATCCTGGAGTATATGGCACCACAGGCGTTGACAGTATTTGTCGTTGATCAGTATGTGATAGCCGCACAGCTTGTGGAACATCAAAAGGACTGGATCTGGTATCTGCTTCGGCAAAGGGGGCTTCAGATTCTGCTGGTTGCCGGAGTGGGGATGTTTAGTCATTCCGTATTTCTTCCGATACTGGTGCTGTTTTTTTTCGGATATGTATGGGGAATGCTGCTGTCGCTTGAGACGATGCGGCTGGGGATACAGGGACTTTTATTGGCGATATCCTGTTTTTTGCCCCATGGTATCTGCTATGGCGGAGCATTTGTATGTCTGTTTATGGGAAAGGAGACGATGCGACAGGAAACAAAGGCAGGCGGAGGGAGAAGGATTCTCTGGTTGCTGGTAATGCTGTTGCTGGTAATGGGAGGAATCGGCATGGAAATCTTTCTTTCTCCCGATCTGATTCAGTGGATTTTACAATAAACGTCAAAAAAACAAATTACCATTTGATTTTACATAGATTTCTAATTATAATAACCTTGTATTGATAGATATAGGAAAGGAAATCTTGGATGAGGGAAGAGATTGCGGCCTTTGAGGACTATCTGCGTACTGTAAAACGTTCCAGTAAGAATACAGTTGCGGCATATGGTAGAGATCTGGCTAAGCTTGAAAACTTCATGAAAGAACAGGGGAAGAGTTCCGTTGATGAGATTACGGCTACGAATCTGACAACCTACATACTGTATCTGGAACGGCAGGGACTTTCGACTGCTACGATATCGCGGAATATCGCATCGGTTCGGGCATTTTTTCTATATCTGCTCCGGCAGGATCGGATCAAGCAGGATCCGTCGGAACAGTTGAAACCACCAAAGGTAGAGAAGAAGCTGCCGGAGACACTTACAGTAGCGGAAGTGAGTCTTCTTCTGGAACAGCCGGGAGGGAAGCTGCCGAAGGAACTGCGGGACAAAGCAATGTTGGAACTGCTATATGCAACGGGGATGCGTGTATCAGAGCTGGTTGCACTGCGCATGCGGGATGTGAATCTGGCAATGGGATATATTTGCTGCCGGGATGGGGAAAAAGAACGGATCATTCCGATCGAAACGGCGGCAGAGACTGCGTTGACACAGTATCTCAAAGAAGCGCGACCGCATTTGTGCGGTGAGACCGAGTATGTGTTCACAAACTGTCAGGGCGGACCTATGACCAGACAGGGATTCTGGAAGATCATTAAGCATTATGCAGCTATGGCAGGGATTGATAAAGATATTACGCCGCATATGATTCGACATTCCTTTGCTACCCATCTGGTGGATAACGGAGCAGATCTGAAGGCGGTACAGGAGATGTTGGGACATTCCGATATTTCTACAACACAGATCTATATGAAGAAAAGTGCAATTCGCCTGAAGGAGGTCTACGATCAGGCGCATCCGAGAGCAAAGAGTTTATAATATAGAAGAGTTTATAATAAAGGAATCAGAGTATGATAGAAGTCAGACATTTATCCAATGGGATAAGAGCCGTGATAGAACCTGTGCCCAATGTACGTTCTGTAGCATTGGGCATTTATGTTGAAATCGGTTCAGCCTATGAAAATGAACAGAATAATGGAATTTCCCATATGATTGAACATATGATGTTTAAAGGAACGGGGAAACGATCAGCCAGACAGTTGGCAAAGGAGACGGCACTGTTAGGAGATGACATGAATGCCTATACGGCAAAGGAGTTGACCTGTTACTATGCCAGAGTTCTGGACGAGCATTTGGAAACTATGATGGAACTATTGGGAGATATGCTGTCCAATTCCCTGTTTGAAGAGGAAGAACTGGCAAAGGAGAAAGGTGTGATCCTGGATGAAATCGATATGTATGAGGATTCGCCGGAGGATCTTGTTCAGGAACAGCTGCAGAAGCTGGTATGGAAGGACCATCCGTTGGGATATATCATCTCAGGAACGGAGGAAAATGTAAAGCGGATCAGCAGAGAGGCGCTGGTTGCGTTCTGGAAGAAATATTACGTAGCAGATCGCATGACAATATCCGTGGCCGGAAATGTGGAGCCGGATGCGGTCTGTGATCTCATGGAACGTTGCTTCGGAGGAATATCCGGAGGAGAACCGTGGAGTGCACCGGCAGCACCGTCTTATATTCCGGATAAGCTGCAGTTTCAGAAGGAAACGGAACAGGTACATTTATGTATCGGATATCCGGGAATCGCCTATGATCATCCACAGAGCTATGTGCTGTCTGTGGCAAATAATATCATCGGGGGAAGCTCCAGCTCCCGTTTGTTCCAGCAGATACGTGAAGACAAGGGGCTGTGCTATAGCCTGTATTCCTATGGAAGCTCCTATCATCAGGCAGGTACCTTTCAGATCTACTGTGGAATGAGTGAGGAAAATGTTGCAAAGGTATATAGTGGAATTCAGGAAGCACTGGAGACCTTCCGCCGGCAGGGACCGACCGAGGAGGAGGTCAGACAGAGTTTATCTCAGATTCGGTCAGAGTTATTACTGGCGAGTGAGAATACCCATAACCGGATGAATAATAATGCGAGAAATCTGATTTATATGGGTAGAATCGTTCCGATGGAGGAGATTCTGGCGGAGTTAAACAAGGTGACAGGAAAGCAGATTATGGAATATATGAATACCTATTGTCTTCCGGAATATAAGAGCGTGACCATGGTTGGTAACATAGAGGAATATCCGGAGCTGTCAGAAGTGTTTGAATTATTTTAAGAAAAACACAGTTTGGACGTAATTTGCGTGTATGCTATATAAAAAAGCATGGAAAGAAACAGGAGGAACAGAGTATGCTGCTTGTGAAAGATCTGGTTAAGTGCTATGGCAGTTATGAGGCACTGAAGGGGATAAGCTTTCAGGTAGAAGATGGGCAAATCGTTGGATTGCTTGGGCAGAATGGTGCCGGGAAGTCTACAACGATGAACATTATCACCGGATATCTATCATATACATCCGGTGAAGTAGAGATTCAGGGAATCGATATCCTTGAACAGCCGAGGGAAGCGAAGAAGCTTCTGGGGTACTTGCCGGAACAGCCACCGCTTTATGAAAAAATGACCGTTCGGGAGTATCTGCAGTTCGTGGGAGAACTGAAGGGAATGAAAAAGAAAGAAGCCGTTGCAGAAGCAACAGCGGTTATGGAAAAAATGAATCTGACCGAGCGGGAGCAGATGTTGATCCGCCATTTATCAAAGGGATATAAGCAACGGGTTGGTCTGGCACAGGCATTGATGGGAAATCCACCGGTTCTGATTCTGGACGAACCGATGGTAGGCTTAGATCCGAGTCAGATCATAGAGATGCGGGAGCTGATTCGGTCACTGACCGGTGAACATACGGTGATTTTGAGCTCTCATATTCTGTCAGAGATCGAAACGGTGTGTGATCATATTATTATTCTGGATCATGGAGCAGTTACGGCAGAAAATGAAGTCAAGAAGCTGGAGGCAGAATATACCAATCTCAGAAGACTGCGTCTGGTCGTTAAAGGAGATAAGAAGAAGATCCATGAACTTTTGCGGGAAACGGATCTGATCAAGGACTTTTCTTTGGTCGGTGAGATTGAGAAGGAGGTCTATGAGTTTCAGGTGATGGCGGCAGAGGATACCGATATTCGGGATGATTTGTTCCTACTGTTTGCAAAGAATCAGATGATCGTATATAGCGTAAATGTAGAACAACTATCGTTGGAGGATGTATTCCTGAAGGTGACCGGAAAGGAGGAAGAGGCATGATAGCGATTTATAAACGGGAGCTGCGGGCGTATTTTACATCCATGCAGGCATACATATACCTGGCACTGTTTGTGGGATTCACCGGGGTATACTTTGCAATACTGAATATTGCCAACGGGTATAATGACTTTTCATCTTATGTACTGAGTAATTTCAGCTATATGATATTTGCGTATGCGATTTCGGTGCCGATTCTGACGATGCGTATGTTTTCTGAGGAGAAGAAGCATAAGACCGATCAGCTTCTGCTGACGGCACCGGTGTCTGTGTGGGAGATCGTGCTTGGAAAGTTTTTGGCATGTGCAACGGTGTTCTTTGCCGGCATGCTGATCATATCCGTATTTCCGGTTATTATTGCATTAAACGGAAGTATACCGGTAGCAAATACGGTGAGCGGATATATCGGAATGATCCTGTTTGCAATGTGTATCATTTCAATTGGCACCCTGATCTCGAGCCTCACGGAGGAACCGGTGATTGCAGTGATCGTAACGGCGGTGGCTACCCTGTTCATTCTGTTCTTTAAGATGCTGGTATCTCTGTTGCCGAATGGAGTCATACCGACCTTCCTGTTCTTTGGACTGGTGGTCATAGCACTTGCGGCGCTGTTTTATATTGACACCCGGAAGCCACAGATCGCAGCAATCGTGATGCTGCTTGGTGGTGGTCTGGTAACGGGACTTTACTTCTGGCAGAAAGAATGGTTTGTATACGGTCTGATAAATAGTCTGAACTGGTTATCGATCGAGACGCGATATGAGGAATTCTTAAATGGCATTGTGAATCTGTCTTCTGTTGTATATCTGCTTACGGTGACAGCGGTGTGTCTGTTCCTGACAACCCGTGTGATCGAGAAGCGGAGATGGAAGTAGGAGGTGAGGATATGAAGGATAAGAAGTTGAAGCTGGGGATTTGGTCTTCTGTATCGGTAGTAGTGATTCTGGCAATTGCAGTGGCTGCAAATATTCTGATCGGAAAGCTGAATGTCTCATGGGATATGACCCCCAAGAGCATCTATACGATATCGGATCAGACCAAGAGTATACTAAAAGGGCTGGAACAGGATGTGACGCTGTATGTGCTGGATTCTGAGGATGCGGTGCCGACGGATTATAAACAGATTCTGCAGCAGTATACGAAGTATAGCAAGCATATAGAGATCTTATACCGAGATCAGAATCTGTATCCGGGATTTGCTTCGAATTATACAAGTGATACGACGATCAATACGGATAGCATAATCGTGGAGTGTGGGGAAAATAACGTATACCTGGATTCTGCAGACTTTACGGATATATCAGCAGGCAGTTCCTATTCCTCCTATGAGATCACCTATGAACTGGAGGGACTGCTGACGTCTGCAATCAATACGGTAAATGACGGTGAAACGCTGGTGATCTATCAGACGACCGGCCATGATGAGCTGACATTATCGAGTAGCTTCCAGAATGGGCTTATGAAAGACAACTATTCACTGGAGGATCTTTCGTTACTGACTGTTTCTGAGGTTCCGGAGGATGCTTCGGTCGTTTTGATCAATGCACCACTGAATGACTTCTCAGAGGATGAGTGCCAAAAGCTGCGGGAGTATCTGGATCGGGGAGGCTGTCTGTATTATATTATGGAAGCTACCGTGGATACGGAGAATCTGTACGATCTGCTCGACGAGTACGGAATTCAGGTGACAGAGGGTATCGTACTGGAGCAGGATAGCAGTAAGATTTATACAACCTCGGACGGAACATCGACACCGAGCTATATTATACCGACGATTGAAGATACAGAGATTACACATGAGCTGTATCAGAAGGGTATGGCACTTCTCTTCCCGGTAACAAAGGGCTTAACGATTCAGTCAAATGGGGATGATACCGTAACAGGGCTGGTAGAAACCTCTGACTATGCATACTCAAAGGTAAATCTGAACTCGGATTATTTATCCAGAGAAGATGATGATATCCAGGGACCGTTCTATCTGGCAGCTTTGTCTGAAACAGAGAACAAGGGAACTGTGATTGCTCTGGCTACCGGAAATGCAATGACGGATGATGTGAATTCGGTAGTAAACGGTAATAACGAGGACTTCTTTCTGAACGGAATCAATTATCTGGTAGGTGATGCTGATAAGATATCGATTCGCGGCAAGGAGATTACCTTTGATTCGAATATCTATACCAGCCGGCAGGTGCTGATCTTCAGCACACTGGGAATTGCAGGAATTCCTCTGGTGATACTGGTGGTAGGTGTGATTGTAGTGCTGCTGCGAAGAAAACGGTCCCAACAGTTTGAAAAACCGGAAGAGCAGCCGGATGTTAAGAAAGAAGATATTGAAGTTTCGTAATTGTTTTGCTATAATCAAAGTATCTAAAAATCGAGAAGAATTTTGGTACTTTTTACAGAAAGGGAGATAGTGAATGAACGAAATAGTAGTATCCAGTGAGAAGCGGTTTAGCAAAGCCATTCTCGGATTGAACAAGAATGAAGTATATATGTACCTGAGTCAGGTTAGTTCCGCGTATGAGGAACTTCAGCTGCAGATTCAGGTGTTGAAGGAGCAGAATAATACCCTGTCGGATTCTAACCGTGAAAATGCATTAAAGCTGTATAATCTGCAGAATGAAGTAACAGAGGCTCAGAAGAAGGCAGATCGTACAAATGCAGAAGCAGAGTCTCTGAAAAAAGAAAATGCATCCCTGAAGCGGGAGTTGGAGGCAGCTGAGAGAAGAATCAGTAAGCTGACAGATGATCTGATCAAGACCGGTGCAGATATTGAATCGGAACCGGTGAAGACAGAGGCATCACCGGTCGAGGAGACGGTGGCAGAAACAAAGAAGGAATATACACCGGATCCAATATTTGCAGAGCCGGAGAAGAAGGAAGAGTCGGTGAATAATGGCGGATTCCGTGATATCTTTGCAGATCTGAGGAGCTCAGTGGCAAAGGAAGCAGAGCAGGAAAAGAAAGAGGATGTACAGACTGCCGCAGCCGTAGATACCGGTGCAGAGGATGATGATGAAGTATATGCCGGTGAAGTAGAGACAAAGGTTGACGAGAGTATGCTGATCGGCAATGATGACGATGAAGAGGAAGGCTTTACGTTCCTGTAGAATTTGAATAATACACAGTACACCCGGGTGAAGGAAGAATTTCATCCGGGTTTTTGCATATTCTGATATAAAGAAAATGATAGGGCTTATGAGTATGGATATCAGCAGCGAAAATGGCGAAGGTCGAAATCAGTGCAGGGAACAAATCGTGAGTGAGTATTATGCAGACTATGTAATATCCTATAATGGAAATGCAGAGGAGTTGCGTACATTTTTTCAGGGAGAATGTCTAAAGATTCTGGATATGCATCTGGCGGTCGTATCGGTGCGGAAGGAAGAATCGGATCTGATGCGGGCACTGGAAAATCTATATTATACATTGCCGAAGTGCTATGGGTTGATGGATACCAGCAGTATGGAAGCAAGTGGGATTATTCGTATACAGAACCAGCCGGTGCTGAAACTGCGTGGTTCCGGAATTCTGGTAGGAATTATAGATACGGGGATTGATTATCAAAATCCGTTGTTTCGGAAGGCGGATGGAACAACCAGAATCAAGGCAATCTGGGATCAGGGGATACAGACCGGAACAGTACCGGCAGGTGTAGGCTATGGAAGCGAGTATACAGAGGACAGGATCAATCAGGCACTGCAGTCGGAGAATCCGCTGGAGATTGTACCGTCTGAGGATACCAATGGGCATGGAACCTTTGTGGCGGGGATTATAGCCGGGAATGAAGATGAGACAAATGGGTTTATCGGAGCTGCACCGGATGCAGATATTCTGGTTGTGAAGCTGAAGCAGGCAAAGCAGTATCTGAAGGACTTTTACTTCATTGAGGAGACGGAGGTATATCAGGAAACAGATCTGATGCTGGCCGTGTATTATCTACAGCAGCAGGCAACCGAACGGAATCAACAGATCAGTATTTATCTGGGAGTCGGTACGAATAGCGGGGATCATAGCGGACAGGGAATCCTGAACCAGTATCTGGATCGGATCTGTACATCGCCGGGGATGCTGGTGTCTCTTCCGGTGGGAAATGAAGGAAATGCGAGACATCATTTTTCCGGTAGTGTGGCAGGAAATGATACCTACGAGGTCGTGGAGGTGAATGTGGGAGCGGAGGACCCCGGATTTATCATGGAAATCTGGGGAGATGTGCCCAATACCTATGCGCTGGGTATAGAGTCTCCTTACGGAGAGATCGTACGCCGGATTCCGCCGGGCTTTCAGAAACAGGAGACCTATCGATTCCTGTTTGAACGGACAGTTGTAGAAGTGACCTATGTGCTGGTAGAAGCGTTATCCGGAAAGCAGTTGATCTATGTCCGCATACAAGAACCGACAGAAGGCATCTGGAGATTTCGGGTATATGGGAGTGGAAGCATGGAGAATCGATTCCATGTCTGGCTGCCGATTCGCAACTTTGTAACAGACAATACCTTTTTTTTGCGGCCGGATCCGGCTGTGACACTGACGGAACCATCGACGGCACTGGGACCGATCGCCGCTACAGCGTATAATCATTTGACGGATAGTCTGTACGTGGAGGCAGGAAGGGGGTATACTATCAGTAATCAGATCAAACCGGATCTGGCGGCTCCCGGAGTGGAAGTATATGGCCCCGGACTGATGCGGCCGGATGGTAGTTATGGTTATGTCCGGAAGAGCGGAACCAGCATTGCTGCAGCTCATGTGGCGGGCGCGGCTGCACTGATGATGGAGTGGGTAAGGATCCGGCGGTTTACCCGGATGAGTGGTATTCAGATAAAACGATATCTGATCCGCGGAGCTGACAGACGCCCGGATCAACAGTATCCAAATCCACTGTGGGGGTATGGCACTCTGAATCTGTACGGTACCTTTCAGGGCCTGCAACAGACGGATCCATAGGAGAAGAAAAATGGAGGAATGGCTATGAGAAAACGAATACAGAGTTACATAAAAGAAATCGATCAGCTTCTGGAGAATCCGCCGGAAGGAATGGATTACGCAGAAGAGGAACAGCAGCATTTGATACAGATTCAGTTCTTTATGCATGAGAGACTTGTGCATGAGCTGATTATGATCCTGTTTGCTCTGGTGACGGTCTTGGACTGTCTGGTACTGGTCTGGAACCCGCAGCTTCTGTATGCAGTTTTGTTAATTGCGTTACTGGTGCTTCTGGTGCCGTATATTCTTCATTATTATGTTTTGGAAAATGGAGTGCAGTATATGTATGAACAGTATGACGAGATGGAACGACGCAGACGAATGAAGAAGTAGAAAAATCCTCTGACGCGGGAAGAAATCTTCGTAGTCAGAGGATTTTCAGGTTTGTCAGGGTGTCAATGACTAGCGGTTCCGATTGGTTTCGGTTGAACTTCCGGTGCCGCCGGTTGCGTCGTTTATCATGGTGTCAGCATCATCCGTTACATCACGGATGACATCACCGGCGCCATGAGCTGCATCGTTCACCGCATTTCCTGCGTCATCTACGATATCGCCGACATCATTTCCTACATTGTCTACGGCATTTCCTGCATCATTTATAACGTTGTTTCCGTTTGAAGAACTGTTGGAATTGGTATCCATACCGTTGTTATTCTTACCACAGCCGACAAAGGTGCAGGAGATCAAGGTAAAGCAGGAACATAGGATTAGAATTTTTTTGAAATTTTTCATAATCAGACTCCTTTACTTTTGATTTAATCTGCCTAGTTAGTATGTCTGATTCTTTTTATTTTATCCCTATCAGTTTTGAACGGCCGAATCCGGTATCTGCTTTCCGGTGTGGTCAATGGAATAATTTTCCAGATAAATAAGGTCTGAGATTGTAACGAAGGAATAACCATCTGATTCCAGACGGGTAAGAAGCGCATCCAGAGCGGCACTCGTATAAGTGGCACCATTATGAAGCAGGATAATAGCACCGTTATCCAGATCCGGATCATTCATAACGGTTTCAATAATGCTGTCTACGCCATAGTCTTTCCAGTCGACCGAGTCTACGCTTTGATTGATACTGGAATATCCACAGGACCTTGCTACGGCTACAACGGTTTCATTCCAGTCACTGTAAGGAGCACGAAAGGCAGTCA
Source organism: uncultured Clostridium sp. (assembly GCA_900539185.1). GTDB lineage: Bacteria > Bacillota > Clostridia > Lachnospirales > Lachnospiraceae > CAG-632. The sequence continues at coordinate 25,056 of UQBG01000001.1, read as the reverse complement.
TATTTGTATGAGTAAGAGCGTAGACGCGCTCATGACATTGTATGATTTCTTCCGCCATGGCTTTTTCACTTAACTGAGGCATATGGCGGTGGTTGGTTCCGTGATTTGCCAGCTCGTGACCGGCAGCATGAATCGCTTGGACGGCATCCGGATATTTTTCCACCCAGTCCCCGGATACAAAGAAGGTGGCGGTTGCCTGATGTGCTTCTAAGGTGGACAGTATATCGGAGAGATCCTCATCGCCCCAGGCAGCATCAAAGGTCAGGGCAACGACAGGCTTTTCTGTCTGCACACAGTATATGGGAAGTTCTGCTCTGGTACGATCAGATGCTACATAGATGGAAGCTGAGGAGACAGAGGGTTCGTTAACAGAATGCTGTTGCCGGGAATAGATGGCGGTGTAGAAACAGACGGCGGTGAGCAGGATTGCGGTAGCACACCGCATACAGGATAAATCATAGGAATGCATAGGTGATCCTTTAGCGTTCATTGGTGTTAGTGTATGAGTCGGTACCCGGTTTTATTACATTCTTTAGTTTGTCAGATATCTCCAGTGACTGATAGCGGTCGGCATATTCCATAGAGGAGATGTTGCTGATATAGTTCTGGATATATTGTTTCCGGTAGCCGTTTGATTGCAGATAGTCAGCCGCTTTATTATAAGCGATTGCGGCATCTTCTTCCGTTTGGTAACGACCGACGATGTAGTTTCCGTTTGTATGAATCGTTGCAGTATAGGTCGTCTTTCCATGACTTTGAGACGTTGTTACGCCCATATAGTGGTTTATTACTTTGATATTCTGATAGCGATAGTCATGACGATCTCCGTTCATAAAGAGGTAGTCCCGTCCTTCTATGGCGAATCGGCGGATTCCGTAGCGGCTCAGGATACTATACTGACTGCCGTAATGGCAGACAAACAGATAACCGCCTTTTTGCTGAATTGTATGGGAAGCATAGAAGAAGAGATCGTCCCGATCAAACTTCAGAGCCAGCTCCGGAGATATGTGATATAAAAAATAGTCCGGATACAGGTAAATCGGGGTTTTAAAATAGATGCCGTTTGTTTTTAGGTTTGCAAGAATCACGTATTTCGAAAAAGTCAATGGGGAGTCCTCGGTATAGTCGGATACGCTTCTGTGGTCGGAAAGCAGCAGAAGTGCTTCCTGATAAGCGGCAGAACCGTCTGTAGCAGAAGGGTAGCTTCCAAGGCTGATATGCTTTCGATTATAAGTAACGGAAGCACGATAATACGGAGTTCCATCCTTTTTGTATGCAGTTGAAATGCCGGGCAGCTGTGACATATACAGGCTCCTTCCTGTTCGGATTCTTCATGTTGGTCTGTAGCTGTATTGTAGTATAGATTTGGGGAAAGAGCAAGAAACTGCAACCTTGTTTTGTAAGTGATTTATAAAAAGTTAATAAATAATTAGAAGAAATACACAAAAAATCAGCAAAATAGGGAACAATAACCGATAATAATTGTACAGAATGGGAAAAATATGTGAGATATGTCGAAAAACGTGGAAAAAATTGTTGAAAAGGTATATACTGAATCTAATGGAACTTGTCATAGAAAGGAAAAGTGCATCATAAGATATACTGTGAAACTATATAAGGAGGAATGTATATGGGAATTCAAGAACCGAAATTCGATTTACATGAGATGCAGTTGTATTTTGAACGTGAAGTACAAGATGTACGTACCCTGAGTGATCTGGAACTTAGTGAAAATGACTATAGACGTTTAGGAATCAAGCTAAAGTCCCTGTTTGCATTCGCCAATAATAGTAATTTTGCAGATGATTTTATGCTGTGTCTGGCAGTATACAGTACCTACAACTTTATTTATTGGGATGAGAAATACACAAAGATGACGAGCGAATTAATACAGTTGTTCGAAGATGAATCACAGTATACACAGCGACACCAGCTGGACATGTTCCGGGAATGCTTTCATGATTTCGGACTGAATGGGTATCAGATTCATACGAGAGATCTGGGAAAAGACTGTGTGCGGTTGTCCGCCAGGCATGCTTCCATACCATATGATGAGCAGACAACAATGTTTGAACTGATGAGCCGGTATCCGAATCAGGATTGTGATACCGTATATCGATCAATTCAGCCGTTTTTACCACGGAAGACCCGGCATATCTTAGACTGCATGAGCAGACAGATGCAACTGGAAGTGATTCAGGAGCTGCAGGCACTGATGAAAGCAGTGGAATCCGGTGTACATAAGCAGGACGAACTGCTGGTGATGTTCCCGGAGCTGTCATCGATATTGATCTGTCAGAGTGTATACTGGCATGAGCATCAGATGTTAAAGTCGTGTACTATCTAATATTCGTATATATGGGGGTATAAGTATCTAAGAGAAGGCTGTCACTCAGACCGAAAAATGAGTGGCAGCCTTTTTCTGTATCGTTTCATAGTTGCTTAAGACCGGTAGATCCGTCATTTATCAAATGTGAGTCGGACGATAAGCCGGGTTATGTTATTAGATGGTCATCTATCTAGGCCGGTCGTTACCAACCGGCTCAAGCGACCTACCCGAAAGCACAGCGGGCCGCTGCATTGCTTTCTGTTCGGTCTTGCTTCGAGTGGAGTTTACATGTGCCCTGACTGTTACCAGTCAGGCGGTGAGCTCTTACCTCGCCTTTCCATCCTTACCAGAGAGGTCTCTGGCGGTTTATTTCTGTTGCACTGGTCTGGGAGTCGCCTCCACCGGACGTTATCCGGCACCCTGCCCTATGAAGCCCGGACTTTCCTCACCTGCGGCCTTTCGGCACTTGCAGCCGCGACCATCTGTCCGACTCACTCTGGCATTGTAGCATTTTTCATTTTCTTTGTAAAGTCTTCTGAAATTTAAACAAAATTCTTAAGAAACTCTGTTTAAAAGAGCGAAAAAACGGTATTTTGCTTGACCTTTATCCGGAATCAGCATATAATGCAACACAGATGTAACATTTATGTAACATTTTGCAACAAGTCATTAACACTTGAAAGGAAGCTGGAAATGGAGAAGCAGTTCGTACAATTACTGAATAACGTGAAGACATACTGCAAACGGATTCTGATCCTGGTGGTATCGGTATCATTTGCAAGTGCTGCGTTAATTACTGCGAATGGGGAAGCGGCTAAGAATGTTCAGCCTTTCAAACAGGTGGCATTAAGCGAATGTACACAGGAAGAGACTTATGCTTTTGGAGATACACAGGTAGAAGACTATAATACAATACAGAATCATATGCTGGTAGCGGCAGAACTGGCACAGGCCGGTGAAGTAGAACCTGTAGCGGCGGCAGTTGAGGCAAAGAGTACAGCCGTTGTCGCACAGAGTGCACAGAGTTACCAGGGGGTAGCTGTGAATCCGGTATATGCAGATCCTTCCATGAATGGATATGAGTGTCTGGGTACGTATCTGACAACCGGATACTGTCCATGTGCCAGATGCTGTGGCAAGACCAATGGTATAACCGCGAACGGAAGTGTGGCAAAGGCAAATCATACGGTTGCTGCAGATACGGGAGTCCTTCCGTTTGGAACACAGATCGTGATAAACGGAAAGGTATATACGGTAGAGGATCGCGGCGGTGCGATTCGCGGGAATCGAATTGATATTTATTTTACCAACCATCAGGAAGCATTAAACTATGGAAAGCGTTACGTGAGAGTTTATCGTTATGTAGGTACCAGTGAGAATGCATCGGCAGTGGTTGTGGAGACGGTTTCCGAAACACCGGATATTGAAACAACAACAGAGAATACTACAGAAAGTGTGGATGCCGGCGCATCAACAGCGACTACAGCAGTCGGTACTACGGAGAGTACAGCGCAGGAGAATACGCAGAGTACCGGTTCTGATGCGACAACAGCGACAGAAGCGGGTAGCACAGAGCAGAAATAAGATTATAGAAAAATAGAGAAAAGCAAAGGAAAAACGGAACACTCTGACAGGAAGGAAAGAATCCAAAGTCAGAGTGTTTTTTCGTTGTGTCATGGTTAGTTTTATGATACAATAGCTGAGTGTAACAAAAATGTGGAGGGTACAAGGTGATTTATCCAAAGGAAGAATATGGTTCTACATATGAGATTCCATACGAAGAATATTATAATAAGGGATATCGGGCCATTATATTTGATATTGACAATACATTAGTTCCGCATGGAGCACCGGCAGATGAGCGTGCAAAGAAGCTGTGCAATCATTTGCGGGATATCGGATTTAAGATCTGTTTTCTATCGAATAATAATACCAGACGAGTGGCTCCGTTTGCACAGGCATTGGAGGCGGAGTATATCAGTAATGCGGGAAAGCCGTTTAAGAAGGGATACCGCCGGGCGGCAGAGCTTTTGCAGGTAGAGGAAGATAAGATCCTGTTTATCGGGGATCAGTTGTTGACAGATATCATCGGAGCAAACCGGATGAAGTATTACAGCATTCTGGTAGGACCGGTGGCACGGAAGGAGACATTTGGTATCGTGCTGAAGCGGCTTATGGAACGAATCAGTATCTTCTTTTTCCGGAAGAGTCATCAGTATAAGGGCAACTGTCCAAACCGGGAAGGATATGAAGAGAACATACCGGAAGACTATCGATAGAGAGAAGGAATATCATATGCGGCAGATAGACGGACATACACGGCTGCTCGGACTGATCGGGAATCCGATCGGACACACATTATCACCGGTGATTCACAATACATTGAGTGAGCTGTTAGACTATAATCAGATCTATACACCATTTCAGGTGACTTCAGAGGGACTGGAACAGGCGGTAAAGGGAGCTTATGAGCTGAACGTACTGGGAATGAATGTAACGGTTCCACATAAAAATCAGGTAATGCAATATGTAACAGAGACAGATCCGGTGGCTCAGACCATCGGAGCCGTGAATACTCTGGTCAGACAGGAACAAGGATATAAGGGATATAATACAGATATGCCGGGACTGCTTCGGGCGATTCGGTCGGAAGGAATCGATCTGAAGGGACAAAATGTTATGATACTGGGAGCCGGTGGGGCGTCAAAGGCAGTTGCCTATATGTGCATGCAGGAAGAGGCACAGTCAGTTTATATGTTAAACCGGACGGTTGACAAAGCAGAAGCCATAGCAGCCGGTATGAATCAGGCCTTTCAGTCGCAGCGTATGAAGGCAGGAGATCTTCAGACCTGGCAGAAGCTGGATGGAAGCTGGATCGTATTCCAGTGTACATCGCTTGGACTGTATCCAAATACAGAGCAGGTGGTGATCGAAGCTCCGGAATTCTATCAGAAGGTTTCGGTAGGTGTGGATCTGATCTATAATCCTGCACAGACCCGTTTTATGAAGCTGGTAGAAGCAGCAGGCGGAAGAAGCTATAACGGGCTGAAGATGCTTCTGTATCAGGGAATCATCGCCTACGAGCTGTGGAATCAGATCTCCGTCACGGAGGAGCAGGCGGAAGCGGTATATGACCGGTTGTATGAGGCCATTCATCCATCCGGAGATAATGTGATTCTGATAGGTTTTATGGGATCCGGAAAAACCACGATCGGACATGCCCTGCAGGAAAAATACGGATATGAATTTCTGGATACGGATGCCTATATCGAGGAAAAAGAAGGCAGAAAGATCTCACAGATCTTTCAAGAGGATGGGGAAGCTTATTTCCGCAGATTGGAGACACAGGTGCTTCGGGAACTGGCGGGGAAGGTGTCACATAAGTTGATCGCGACCGGTGGCGGAACTCCGTTGCAAAGAGAAAATGCCAGACTGTTGCGGGAACTGGGACGTGTGTACTATCTTCGAACCGGTGAAGAAGAGATCTGGAAGCGGGTAAAGGACAGTCAGGATCGTCCACTTCTGGCATGTGAAGATCCGAGAGGACGGATACGGGAGCTGTTTCATCAGCGACAGGCCTTGTATCAGCATGCGGCCCATGTTGAGATTGACACCGATGGAAAGACTCCGGAAGAGATTGCACATATGATCGATCAGGAGCATAAAGATAGAAGCTGAGAGGTAAGATATGAAGATATTAGTAATCAATGGACCGAATCTGAACTTTCTGGGAATTCGGGAAAAAGGAATATACGGAGAGGAAACGTATGACAGTCTGTGCGCCCGTATTCAAAAAAAGGCAGAGCAGCTGGGCGTACAGGTGGAGATCTTCCAGAGTAACTCTGAGGGTGGACTGATCGACCGGATTCAGGCAGCCTATACAGACGGAACGGAAGGTATCGTTATTAATCCGGGGGCTTATACGCACTATAGCTATGCATTGCGTGACGCCTTGGCATCGATTCAGATGCCGAAGCTGGAGGTGCATATCTCAAATATTCATCAGAGAGAGGAGTTTCGTCATACCTCTGTAACGGCTCCGGCATGTAACGGACAGATCGTAGGACTGGGACTGCAGGGATATGAACTGGCACTGGAAGCGATGGAGAACTTGATAAAATAGTTGAAAAAAAGTTCATAATATTGTACACTTAAAAAATGAGAGATTTCTACATGAGTTAAGGAGGATTATTTATAATGGTTACAGCAGGCGATTTCAAAAACGGCCTTACAATTGAGTTCGAGGGTAATATTTATCAGATTATTGAGTTCCAGCATGTAAAGCCGGGTAAGGGAGCAGCATTTGTTCGTACAAAGATTAAGAATATTAAGACCGGTGGTGTGGTAGAGAAGACCTTCCGCCCAACTGAGAAGTTTGAGAATGCACAGATCGATACAAAGGATATGCAGTATCTGTATCAGGATGGTGATTTATATAACTTTATGGATATGGAGACCTATGACCAGATCGCATTAAGTTCTGACCAGATCGGTGATTCTCTGAAGTTCGTAAAGGAAAATGAGATGGTTAAGATGAAGTCTCACAAGGGTGATATCTTCGCTGTAGAGCCTCCGATGTTCGTAGAACTGGAGATCACAGAGTGTGAGCCGGGTGTTAAGGGTGATACCGCAACCGGTGCTACAAAGCCATGTACCGTTGAGACCGGTGCTACACTGATGGTTCCGTTATTTGTAAATCAGGGTGATGTGATTAAGATTGATACCAGAACCGGTGAGTATTTATCCAGAGTATAATCAGATTTTCGTTTTAGACAAAGAATAAAACAGGCACTTCACGTATCTATCCGGATTGGATGGATGTGTGAGGTGCTTTTTTATTGTTCTATTTCACCTCCTGTCTCATATATTTAGAAGAAAGGAGGGGGAGCATGGACAAGAAAGAGGAGTTATGGAAGGTATTTTCGGTGAAACTGCGCAGAATACTGACCGCTATGACGATAGATTTTGAACGATTGCAGGAAATCCGGTTGCGCGTATGGGAACCGTTGCTGGTGATCTATGATAACCGGGAATTTTTTGTGGGAGAAAACGGGAAACTGAATACCAGTATGAATGATACCTATCTGGTAAAACCGGAGGACATCCGGAGCACATTGGACTTTATCAGCAAGTATTCCCTGTATGCCTATGAGGATGAGATCCGACAGGGATTTATCACGATACAGGGCGGACATCGGGTCGGTATGGCAGGTAAGGTAGTTATGGATGCCAGAGGAATCCGGACGATCCGGCATATTTCGTTTTTGAACATTCGACTGTCTCATCAGGTGAAGGGCTGTGGAACCGGCCTGCTGCCATATATCATAGATGAAACCGGGGTTCATCACACCCTGATCATATCGCCTCCGCGGTGTGGTAAGACGACGCTTTTAAGGGATCTGATTCGTCTGTTATCAGACGGAACCGCGAAGTATCCCGGAATAACCGTTGGCGTTGTAGATGAACGCTCTGAAATCGGTGCCTGTTATCAGGGAATTCCGCAAAATGATCTGGGACGTCGGACAGATATTCTGGACTGTTGCCCAAAGGCTTATGGAATGTTGATGCTGATCCGGTCGATGTCACCGTCTGTTGTAGCGGTTGATGAGATCGGAAGCCGGGAGGACATCGAGGCAATCGAGTATGTGATAAATGCAGGCTGTTCGATATTGGCTACGGTTCATGGAAATTCTATCGAAGATATCCGAAACAAGCCGGTTCTGCGGAGACTGGTTGAGGAGCGGATATTTGAACGCTATGTGGTACTGAATAACAAAGGGGGAATCGGGCGAATTGAACGTATATTTGATGCACAGGGAAATAGTCTGCAAGGGACTGGGTATCAGCATGATCCTGATAGCAACGCTGGGCTGGGGGCTGGTGTATAGGAGACGACTGCAGCTGCGGATCCGGCAGCTACAGGAGCTGATACAGGTATTTGCACTGTTAAAGGGAGAGCTGGAATACCAGTGTCAGATCCTGCCGGATGCATTTATTGCCTGTGGAACACAGGTGGGAGGTACATGCGGACAGTGGATGGAAGCGACCGGACAACGCCTGAATCAGATGCAGGGAGAGGACTTTCAGAGTATCTGGGCAGAAGAACTGGCGATTCTGGAAAAGCAGACGGCACTTTCCCCTGCCGATATCGAAGAAGTAAGGCGGCTGGGGAATCAACTGTCCTATCCGGACATCCATACGCAACTGGGAGTGTTAGAACGCTACCGGAAGGGACTGGAAGAGAAAGAACGGATTCTGGTGGGAGAACTACCGGGAAAGATGCGGACAGGTACCATGTTAGGAGTTCTGGGCGGAGTCTTTCTGGCGATTCTGCTGGTGTAAGGAAGATTCTGAAACAAAGCAGGAGAATGGGAGAGACAGGCTATGACAATGGGATTGATATTTAAAATAGCAGCGGTCGGAATACTGGTAGCCCTGTTAAATCAGGTGCTTAAGCATTCCGGCAGAGAGGAGCAGGCCTATCTGGTCAGTCTGGCAGGACTGATTCTCGTCCTGACCTGGCTGGTGCCCTACATATATGATCTGTTCACGATGATACAGGCACTCTTTCAGATATAGGGGGAAAGGATATGACGCTATCGATCGTACAGGTTGTGCTGTTGGCTGTGATCGGAATGATCATGGCACTGGTATGTAAGGCGAAGAGTGCAGAGATGAGCGTGATCATCAGTCTGGGAATCTGCCTGCTGCTGATGTTTTTTATGGTACAGGCATTTGATGAACTGGTGCTGTTTGTCCGGGAAATCGCAGGCTATATGCATCTAAGCTATGTAGGTGTTTTGTTGAAGCTGATCGGGATCGCATATGTATGTGAGTTTGCGTCCGGGTTGTGCAAGGACGCCGGGTATCAGGCGGTATCGGGACAGATCGAGATGGCAGGGAAGGTAGCAATGATGGTTATCAGTCTGCCGGTTATGCTGGCGATTCTGGATACAATACAGAACTTCTTAGGCTAGAAGATGGGAGGAGTCGACTATGAATCTGCCGATATTGCTGCTGGGGCTGGGCCTTATGCAGATCGTGACCAGCGGAACCGCAGAAACCTATGAGATATCTTCTACAGAGGAAAGCTATGCCACCGAAGAGACCGGAAGTTCGGAGACAGAGGATATTCAGGCGACACAGGAGCGTCTTTTAAGTGCCTACGATTTCGGGGAATTGAATGATCTTTTCAGACAGAATTGGCAGGAGGATATGAACTTTGAGGAGCTGGTTCAGGGACTGATGCAGGGAGATGTAACCGGTGACGGACGGGACTGGAAGAGTTATCTGTATCAGATATTCCTGTCAGAACTGAATGAAAACCGGGGAATCTTGATTCGACTGTTCCTTCTGGCGGTCGTAACTGCGATCTTTACGAATCTGGGTGGAACTGTAGGAAAAGGACTGATCAGTGAAAATGGATTCTATATTACGTATCTGATGATGACGGCACTTTTGATGTCCTCTTTTACTCTGATTTATCAGGTGGCAGATCAGGCAATCGATGATATCTTAACGATTATGGAGGCACTGATCCCCACCTATATGATGGCGGTCAGCGTAAGCTCCGGCATTACCTCTTCACTTGTCCTTCAGGAAGGCATGGTGATGGGGATTACAGCGGTATCCTGGGGCATCCGTAAGGTAGCACTGCCGGTGATCCAGCTTTATGTAACGCTGAATCTGGTCAATAATCTGACAGAGGAGGATTATTTTTCAAAGTTCGGCGAACTGCTTCAAACCGGAGTGAAGTGGCTGATGAAGAGCGTGCTGGCACTGGTGGTTGGAATGAATACGGTAAAGAGTCTTTTGGCACCTGCCGCAGATTCCGTTACGGCGACCGCCCTCCAGCGTGGACTGGGAGCGATTCCCGGAGGGCAGGCTGTCAATGCAGTATCGGGTGTGGTCATTGGTTCCGGTATATTGATTAAAAATGCGATCGGAGTGGGAGGGATGCTTCTGCTGGTAGCGGCGGTCAGTGTTCCGGTCCTGAAGATGACGGTCTTTATTCTCTGTTATCGCTTTATGGCCGCGATCCTGCAGCCGATATCTGACAAACGTATGGTAAACGGAATACAGGGAATCAGCGAAGGCGGGCAGCTTCTGGTAACAGCAGTTCTGACAGTGATTGTGTTGTTTCTGCTGATGATAGCGATTGTAGCCGTTTCTACGAATGTAAGCTATTATGCAGGGTAGGTGAGAGGATGGATTGGGTAGCCGCGATTCAGGAACTGGTACGGAATATGGTAACATTTTCAGTGCTGGCAGCTTTCTGTACGCATTTACTGCCGGAAAAAAAGTATCGAAACTACGCCAGATTTACGATCGGATTAATTTATATCTGTATGATTATGGATGCGGTGGGCAGTCTGCTTGGAAAAACTGTTCCGGTATTTGCGTTTTGACTTCTAGTTTGGAAACAGAGGTAATATACATAAATAAGGCGGGTGGAAGTATGAAAGAAAGGCTTTCCTGGGAAAAGCTAAAAGGAATGGGTGCAGACAAACTGGTGATATGTTTATTGATCGGTGTATTTTTGCTGGTCATATGCATTCCAACCGGCTCAAAAAAAGGAAGTGACAGGGAGGGAATCAAAGAAGAAACACAGGTAACGACAGAGATCGATCCCCTGGAGGAACGGTTGAAAGGTATGCTGGAACAGATTCAGGGAGTGGGAAAGGTAGAGGTTATGATCACTGTCACAGGAGACGGAACTCAGGTTGAAGGTGTGGCAGTCGTGGCGCAAGGGGCGGATACGCCGCAGGTACGACAGGAGATTATGGAGACAGCACAGGCATTATTCCCCATTGCGGCTCATAAAATCAAAGTATGTAAAATGACAGAATGATTCGGAGGTATAGAATGAAAAAAATCGTAAAAAAGAATCAGATTATCATTACGGTTCTGGCAGTAATGATAGCGGTGGCGGGGTACTTAAGCTTTACAAGCAAGGAAGTCAGCATTATTGACGAGAATGGAAACAAGGTGGATCTGGCTGCCGGAGAGGATGTACAGGAAACCCTGCAGACAGAGGCCACCGGAGATGCCACCGGTGAGGATGTGAGTGCAGCCGGTACCTCGGATGCAGAACCGGCCGCAGAAGGTGCGCAGGGCAATGAGGATGATGCACAGGTGAGTGCTCCGGTTAATGATGCGATCGGAGAAGCCGTTCTTACCAGTGCAGGAACTGCCGGGGTGACTGCGGATGCGATCGTGAATGCAAAACTGAATCGGGAACAGGCACGGTCAAAGTCTCAGGATGTACTGATGCAGATCATCAATAATGAAAGTCTGGATCAGGAAGCAAAACAACAGGCAACCGACGAACTGCTTGCAATGACAGATATTGTAGAGCGCGAGTCTGTGTGTGAACAGCAGCTTATGGCGAAGGGCTTCGACGAATGTGTGGTGCTGATCAGTGAGGACTGTGTGGATGTAACGGTAAATAAAAGTTCACTGACCGATATCGAAAAAGCACAGATCGAGGATATTGTTACGAGAAAGGCCGGATGCGATGTTTCACAGATCGTGATTACAACGGTAGAATAAGAAATGTTAGTTGCAAAAGTGTATAAATTTGATATAATAGAGGAAATGTTATAGGTAAAAGTACGGTTAGGAGGGCATAATATGGCTATGGAACAACAGGATGGATATAAATTACAGGATTCCGGTATCTTTGGCGAGGTTCAGATCGCAGATGAGGTAGTTGCTATTATTTCCGGTCTGGCAGCACTGGAAGTAGAGGGCGTTGCAAAGATGAGCGGAAATGTGCCGAACGAACTGGTTAGTAAGCTTGGCATGAAGAACCTGTCAAAAGGTGTAAAGGTAGAAGTATCACCGGAGAGTGTTATGATCGATCTGGCACTGGAAATGAAGTATGGATACAGTATCCCTAAGGTGTCCGAACAGGTACAGGAGCGGGTAAAGAGTGCAATCGAGAGTATGACAGGACTGACAGTAGAGCGGGTAAATGTGAGAATCGTAGGCGTGGCAGTTGATAAGCCTCAGAAGGCACAGAAGCCACAGAAGTCCCAGCGAACTGTTCATGTGGTGAGAAAGTAGGAATACAGAACAGTGTAAAGAGACATGGGGACAGATCTGCTTTGCAGATGTGTCCTCAATGTGTGTATATGGAGGAACATTATGACAAGACGGCAGTTGCGGGAAAGTATATTTAAGGCATTATTTCGGATAGAGTTTAATGGACAGCAGGAATGGTCTGAGCAGTTGGAATATCATCTGCAGGAGTTGATGGAGCAGAGTGTAACAGAAGAGACAGGGCCATCTGTAAGTGAGGAAGACATCGAGTATATCCGAAAAAAGACACAGGATATCTATGATCATACCGCTGAAGTGGATGCTGAGATTGAACGGCATACGGAGGGCTGGGCTATCAGCCGAATCGGAAAAGCGGAGCTGGCAATCCTCAGACTGGCAGTATATGAGATGAAGTTTGATCCGGATGTACCGCAGGGCGTTGCTATCAATGAAGCAGTGGAGTTGACGAAGCGATATTGTGATGAAGAAGCGGGCGGCTTTGTAAATGCCGTACTGGGAAAGCTGGCAAAGGAAGTATAATCAGATATGCCAAAGCAGAAACGCATATATACAGTGGGTCAGATTAATCAGTATATTAATCTGATTTTCAAGGAAGATTATTTGTTATCCGGCTTATATATGAAGGGGGAAGTATCAAACTGTAAGTATCATTCCTCCGGCCATATATATTTTTCGCTCAAGGATGAGACCGGTACTATGAGCTGTGTCATGTTCCTGGGAGATCGTTCTGCCGGACTGAAGTTTCGGATGCAGGATGGCCAGTCGGTTATCGTGCGGGGATCGATAAAGGTATATCGGAACGGACAGTGCCAGATGTATGCCAGAGAGATTACACAGGATGGTACCGGGTCATTATATGAGCAGTATGAACAGCTAAAGCAGAGACTGTATGAAGAAGGTCTGTTTGAATTCGAACATAAGAAGCCGATCCCGAAGTATCCGAAACGGGTAGGGATTGTAACAGCAGCAACGGGAGCTGCCATACAGGATATCTGCAACATCGCCAGACGAAGGAATCCATATGTGCAGCTGATCCTATATCCTGCAAAGGTGCAGGGCGAAGGAGCGGCAGCAACGATCGTGAAAGGAATCCGGTGTCTGGATCAGAAAAATGTGGATGTTATCATTGTAGGTCGAGGCGGTGGTTCACTGGAGGATCTCTGGGCGTTTAATGAGGAATGTGTTGCACGCGCCATTTATGAAGCAAGGACACCGATCATATCCGGTACCGGTCATGAGGTTGATACGACGATCGCCGACTATGCGGCAGATCTTCGGGCACCGACACCGTCTGCTGCCTGTGAACTGGCGATTCCGGACTATATGGGGATCGTGAGTCAGACCGCACAGCTGGCACAGCGGATGGAGCGGGAGATGCGCCGGAAGCTGGATCAGATTCAGCAGAAATATCTGGAATACCGGCTACGGATGCAGCATCTGAATCCGGTGACACGACTGGAACAGCAGAAGCAGTATATGGATCAACTGCGGGATCAGATGGATGCACAGATGCAGCAGAAACTGCAGACATACAGGCATCAGCTTGCTTTGCTGACCGAACGGCTGCATGGAAGTTCACCGACGGCCCGGCTGGTACATGGTTATGGCTATATCGAGCGGGATGGGAAACCGGTCACAGGACGAGAACAGGTGAAGCCGGGGGATACGCTGCAGATTACCGTTCATGACGGAAGGATACAGGCAACCGTTACGGAAACAGAGCCTGCAGAGCAGATAAGAGATCGTGAAGAGAAGGAAGTATAGCATGAAGATAGAAAAAGAGGAAACGGCGGAGAATCAGATGCCGATCGAGGAGGCATTTGCAAAGCTGTCGGATATTGTGGAACAGATGGAGTCACCGGAGATTACGCTGGAAAAATCCATGGAGCTATATCGAACAGGGGTAGGACTGTTACAACAGTGTAAAACCACATTAGATCAGGTGGAGACGGAGCTGATTACGTTAACAGAGGAAGGAGAGGTACCAGATGGAGCGAATGAATGAGAGAGTTCAGGAAATAGAGGCAGTGATTCATAAGTATATGCCGGAACCGGAGGGCTATGCAAAGACGGTGTTATCCGCTATGAACTATACAGTTGATGCGGGAGGAAAGCGTCTGCGGCCTATGCTGATGCAGGAGACCTATCGGATGTTTGGCGGAACGGAAACCGTGATTGAGCCATTTATGGCGGCAATCGAGATGATTCACACGTATTCACTGGTACATGATGATCTGCCGGCTTTGGATAACGATGACTACCGGAGAGGCAGAAAGACCGCGCATATCGTCTATGGGGAAGCGATGGCGATTCTGGCCGGTGATGCTCTCTTAAACTATGCATACGAAACGGCGGCAAAGGCATTTACCATGACAAATGATCTGGAGTCGGCAGTGAAGGCATATACTGTACTGACACAGAAGCCGGGAATCTATGGCATGATTGGTGGTCAGACTGCGGATGTAGAACTGACCGGGCAGCCGTTAACCGAAGAGGTACTGGAGTACATATATGAGAATAAAACAGGAGCTCTGATCGAAGCATCTATGATGATCGGAGCGATCCTTGCGGGTGCATCTATGGATGCCGTTAAGGAGATCGAGCGCCTGGCGGGAATCGTCGGACGGGCGTTCCAGATCCAGGATGATATTCTGGATATCGAGGGAAATGAAGCAGAACTCGGAAAACCATTACACAGTGATGAGGAAAACGGCAAGGTAACCTATGTCACCCTGCATGGTATGATACAGGCAAAGGCAGAAGTAGAGAATCTGTCGCAGGAAGCAGTCCGTATTCTGGATAGTTTTCCGGAGGAGAATCCATTTTTAAGAGAGCTGATTCTGGCATTGGTTCATCGTAGAAAATAGATACACATGTGAGAGAGGCATTGTATGAGTATTTTAGATAAAATAACAAAGCCCAATGATATAAAACGGCTGAGTAAAGAAGAGTATCCGGTTCTTGCACAGGAGATCCGTGACTTTATCCTGCAGAATGTCAGTCAGACCGGTGGACATCTGGCATCGAATCTGGGAACCGTTGAGCTGACGATGGCACTGCATCTGGTGCTGGACTTTCCGGTTGATAAGCTGATCTGGGATGTCGGGCATCAGTCTTATACACATAAGATTCTGACCGGACGGAAGGAGGAGTTCCGGCATCTTCGCGAATACGGCGGTATGAGCGGGTTTCCGAAGATGGAGGAGAGTGCCTGTGACTGCTTTAATACCGGACATAGTTCCACATCTATCTCAGCGGCCCTCGGATTTGCGGAAGCAAAGGAGATCATGGGAACCGATGAGTCTGTGGTAGCCGTAATCGGGGATGGTGCCCTATCGGGTGGACTGGCATATGAAGCACTGAATAATATGGCACGCTTAAAGTCCAGCATGGTGGTTGTACTGAATGATAATGAAATGTCGATATCCGAGAATGTAGGAGGTATGTCCAAGTACTTAAATAAGATCCGTTCCGGTCAGGCC
This sequence comes from uncultured Clostridium sp., assembly GCA_900539185.1. GTDB lineage: Bacteria > Bacillota > Clostridia > Lachnospirales > Lachnospiraceae > CAG-632. Next base: position 9,180 of record UQBG01000001.1, on the reverse strand, counting down.
TACAATGACTTTAAGGCAGGCGTGGAAAAGAGTATTCTGAATCTGCCGATTGCCGGACATACACTGGCACTGTCGGTGAAACGGTCGAAGGACAGTATTAAGCATCTGTTGGTTCCGGGAATGTTTTTTGAAGATATGGGAATTACCTATATCGGTCCGATTGACGGACATGATATACAGCAGATGGTGGAGAGTCTGGTATCAGCGATCGAACTGCAACGACCGGTTGTGGTTCATGTAAAAACGATAAAAGGAAAAGGCTATCGGTATGCGGAGAAGCATCCGTGTTACTTTCATGGAATTGCACCATTTGATCTGGAAACCGGAAAGGTTCTGGAGAAAAAGGAAAAACCGGCCTATACGGATATATTTGCAAGAAAGATATTGAATCAGGCAGAAAAGGATCAGAAGCTGATTGCGATTACGGCTGCGATGGCAGAGGGCACCGGACTGAAGCGATTTCGTGAGACATATCCGGATCGGTTCTTTGATGTCGGTATCGCAGAGCAGCATGCAGTGACCTTTGCGGCCGGACTGGCGGCAGCCGGTATGCATCCGGTGGTAGCAGTGTATTCTTCTTTTTTACAACGGGCGTATGACCAGATTCTGCATGATGTGTGCTTACAGAATCTGCATGTGGTGTTTGCCATTGATCGATCCGGTCTGGTAGGAGCAGATGGAGATACCCATCAGGGAATCTTTGATATCAGCTATCTGTCTGAGATACCGAATATGACGATTCTGGCTCCGAAGAACCGGTATGAGCTGGAGCAGGTGTTTGACTATGCCTTTGCGTGTGAGGGGCCGGTAGCCATCCGATATCCGCGTGGAACTGCCTGTGAGCTGTGGCGGGATCAGCAGGCACCGATCGAATATGGAAAAAGTGAGATCCTGCATGCGGGAGAAGAGATTGCAATACTGGCAGTCGGAAATATGCTGACGGAGGCTCAGGTTGCCTGTGACCGACTGCGGGAGCGGGGCAAAGATGTGACCTTAGTAAACGCAAGATTCGTAAAGCCACTGGATAAAGCCGGGATCCGGGAGCTGTGTACGACGCACAGGGTTCTGTGTACTATGGAGGAAAATGTCTATCAGGGCGGCTATGGAGAGGCTGTAGGAGCCTATCTGAAGGAGGAAGGGCTGGATATAACCTTCCTGCCGATTGCGATTCAGGATCAGTTCGTAGAGCATGGAAGTGTTCAGGAATTAAGAAAAATGCTTCATATAGACGGAAAAAGTGTAGCAGATCGTATAATAAAAGTGATAACGGAACAGGAATGAGCAAATGAAACAGAGATTAGATGTTATGCTGGTGGAACAGGGATATGCACCATCCAGAGAGAAAGCAAAAGCAATCATAATGTCCGGAATCGTATTTGTGGACGGGCAGCGAGAGGATAAGGCAGGTTCTACCTTTGACAGTGAGAAGGTGAAGCTGGAGGTAAAGGGACATACACTTCCGTATGTCAGTCGTGGTGGACTGAAGCTGGAGAAGGCAATGAAGCAGTTTGGAATTCAACTGGCAGGAAAGGTGTGCATGGATGTCGGAGCCTCAACAGGAGGATTTACGGACTGTATGCTACAGAACGGTGCAGTTAAGGTATACTCGGTCGATGTCGGACATGGACAGTTGGACTGGAAGCTGCGAAACGATGAAAGAGTTGTCTGCATGGAAAAGACGAACATCCGCTATGTCACAACAGACGATATAGAGGAACAACCGTCCTTTGTATCGATCGATGTGTCCTTTATATCTCTGACAAAGGTGTTAGGACCGGTGCGGGAACTGCTGCAGCCGGGCGGAGAGGTTGTCTGCCTGATCAAACCACAGTTTGAAGCGGGTAGAGAAAAGGTAGGAAAAAAAGGTGTTGTCCGGGATCGACAGGTTCATCAGGAAGTGATCGAGATGGTAATGTCCTATGCGGCTTCGATTGGGTTTGCACTGTTACATCTGGATTATTCCCCGATCAAGGGACCGGAGGGAAATATCGAGTATCTCCTGCATATGAGAAAGGCGGAATCGGTAGAAAAGGCGGCAGAAGCCTCTGAGTCACCGGATGCAGCCACTGTAGTCGATCGTTCCCATCAGGAGCTGGGATAAGACGTTCATAGGAAAGGATTTCAGTATGAAAGAGTTTTTAATCGTAGCAAACTCCATGAAGGATGAAAATCTGATACTGGCGGGTCAGGTGCGCGACTATATCGAACTGCATGAAGGACATGCGCAGATCTGTGTGGATGCAGAGAACATAAAGCCGGATAGTCAGGCGGATTGTGCAATCGTTTTAGGCGGAGACGGAACGATGCTGCGTGCATCCCGGTTTCTGGCAACCCAGAACATCCCGATGATCGGAATTAATCTCGGTACCATGGGATTTATGGCGGATGTGGATCCGGGCAACATGGAGGATGCCCTGGAGTGTTTGCTGCATGATCATTACCGGATCGAGGAACGTATGAAGCTGACCGGTACGATCTACCATGATGGACAGGAGATCGGTTCCAGTACAGCTTTAAACGATATCGTAGTTGCACGTTCCGGATATTCCCGGATCATATGCTTAAAAATCTATGTAAACGGCGAACTGCTGGATGTCTATGAGGCGGATGGTGTGATCCTGGCGACACCGACGGGATCTACGGCATATAATCTGTCGGCAGGCGGGCCGATTGTTAGCCCGGACACCAGTCTGATACTGGTGACACCGGTATCTCCGCATTCCCTGATGAGCAAGAGTGTTGTATTCTCTGCCGAGGATGTGATTGAGGTTGAGATCGTGCCGAAGCGGAAGAGCCAGCCGGAGGAAGCGATGGTGACCTATGATGGCAGTGGTTATGAAAAACTGCAGCCGGGCGATCGGATTCGTGTGTGTCGTTCAGAGGAACGTACACGTCTGGTCAAGATCGATACAACCAGCTTTTATGATATATTAAGAAGTAAAATGGGGGCGATGAATCAGTGAAATCGGCCAGACAGTCAAAGATAATTGAATTAATCGAAGAGTATGATGTTATGACACAGGAGGAACTGTCAGAGCTGCTTGCACAGGCCGGTTATCCAAATACTCAGGCAACCATATCCAGAGATATCCGGGAGCTGAAGCTGACAAAGATCACAACGCCGTCCGGTAAGCCGAAGTATGCACAGCAGCCACCACAGGATACAGACATCTGGAAGAAGTATCGACAGGTGCTGGCGGCAGGAATCCTGACGATGGAAACATCAGAGAATCTGATTGTGATAAAGACAGTATCCGGTGTAGCGATGGCGGTCGCTGCGGCACTGGATAATCTGGACATCAGTGGTCTTATGGGGTGCATAGCGGGAGATGATACGATCATCGCTGTGGCAAGATCAAAGGAAATGTCGGAAAAGGTCATTGCTAATATCGAAAAAGCCGCATACAGTGAATTCTAGGAATTACGGATACGGAGGAATGATATGTTACGAAATGTCCATATTAAGAATATGGCTCTGATCGATGAACTGGAAGTAAGCTTTGAAGAAGGGCTGAATATTATGACGGGTGAAACCGGTGCGGGAAAGTCCATTATACTGGGTTCTATAACGACGGCACTGGGTGGACGAACCGGAAAGGAAATGCTCCGGGATGGAGCAGAGTATGGTCTGGTAGAGCTTTTATTTGAAATCGATAAGGATGAAACACTGGCAGCCTTACAGAAACTGGAGCTGCCGTTATCGGAAGAACGGGTACTGATTATCAGTCGACGAATCTACCCGAACCGAACGATAAACCGTATCAATGATGAGACCGTGACGGTTAGCCGTCTGCGCGAGGTGGCGGGACTTCTGATCGATATTCATTCACAGCATGAACATCAGTCACTGCTGAAGAAGGCTAATCATCTGGCGATTCTGGACCGATTTGCACACGATCGGATAGCAGAGGGGAAGGAACTGGTACAGCAACAGTATGATGCTTATAGTCAGTGTAAGGCACAGCTTTCTGCTATGGAGATGGATGAGGAGACACGGAAGCGTCAGATGGACTTTATTGCTTATGAGATCCATGAGATACAGGAGGCAAATCTGCAGCCGGAAGAGGAAGAAGAACTGGAACGCAGATATCGGCGTATGGAAAACAGTCGTAAGATCATGGAGGCGGTGTCACAGGTACATGCCTATACCGGATATGATGCGACTGCCAGTGCAGGCAATCAACTGGGACAGGCGTTGGATACATTGGGACGGGTATCGGAGTATGATGAAGGGCTTAAGGACTTGCAGGAGCAGTTGGGTACGATCGATAGCCTGGTAAATGATTTTAATCGGGAACTGTCGGACTACATGAGCAGCCTGACCTTTGAGGAACAGGACTATGTTAAGACACAGACCCGGCTGGATCAGATTCATACGCTGGAGTCAAAATACGGAAAGACGATACCACAGGTATTGGAATATCTGGATCAGAAGCAGCAGGAATATGCAGAGTATGAAGATTACGAAGGAAGAAAACAACAGCTGATGCAGAAATATCAGCAGGCGGAGGAACAGTATCAGCAGGCGGCGAGACAGTTGAGTGCACTTCGGAAAACAGCGGCGAAGCAGTTAACAGCACAGATCCAGACTGCCATGATGGAACTAAACTTTTTGGATGTGCAGTTCCGGATGGAGTTTCAGGAGCTGGAGCATCCAACGCGGGACGGAATCGACGATGCATGGTTTGTTCTGTCTACGAATGTAGGTGAATCCATGAAACCACTGTGGGAGGTTGCTTCCGGTGGAGAACTGTCCAGAATCATGCTGGCGATCAAGTCATGCCTTGCTCAGGAGGATGCGATCGATACGTTGATATTTGATGAGATCGATGTGGGTATCAGCGGAAGAACGGCACAGAAGGTATCCGAACAGCTATCGGTACTGGGAAGGGAGCATCAGGTGATCTGTATCAGTCATTTGCCTCAGATCGCGGCTATGGCGGATGCACATTATAAAATCGAAAAAAAGGTGGAAGAAAATAAGACAATTACCAGTATCTGGAAGCTGTCCGAAGAAGCATCCATCACGGAAATAGCCAGAATGTTAGGCGGTGTAGAAATCACGGATACCGTAAAAACCAGTGCAGCCGAGATGAAGGAAATGGCAAAACGTACAAAATTATACTAAGAGGTTTCAAACAGAAATGCAGACACTAAGAACAGAAAATGTTCTTGGTGTCTTTTCAATTTTAAAGAAGGAGTGTGACAGTCAATGAAAGGAAGACGATGGTTCTATATACTGCTCATGGGACTGATACCGCTGTCCGGAGCCGGCTGGTTTGAGTACTACCGAAGCTGTATTCCGAATCAGATCCAGGTGATCGCGGGTGACCGGGCAGATTTTGATTTTGCGATTCCGGCCAGTGCACAGGTAGAGGAAGCAGACCGAAGCTGGAATCTGCAGCAGCCGTTTACCATGACTGCATGGAATACCGGATCCTATGAGATGAAGGTACGATTATTCGGAGTGATTCCGTTAAAAACAGTACAGGTGCAGGCGGTTGAGGAAACGTATGTGATTCCCTGTGGCTGTCCGGTCGGAATCTATCTGGAAACACAGGGGGTTATGGTGATTGATACCGGGGAGGTTACAGATGCAGAAGGAAATGTCCGCCGCCCGGCAGATACGATTCTTCAGTCCGGTGATTACATCCAGATGGTTGACGGAGTTATCATAGAGGAAAAAGAACAATTGATAGAGGCAATCCAGAAGTCCCAGGGAGAGCCTATGATCCTGACCGTGCAGAGAAATGAGAATGTGATTCAGGTGCAGATTATTCCGATCAGTACGGGGGATGGAGGCTACAAGGCAGGAATCTGGGTACGGGATGATATGCAGGGAATCGGTACACTCACATATGCAACAGAGGATACCTTTGCAGCTTTGGGACATGGTGTCAATGATATGGATACAGGAAAACTGGTTGACTTAGACAGCGGAGATCTGAGAAAGGCATCCGTGTTGGGCGTGATAAAGGGAACCAGCGGAACGCCCGGATCTGTAACCGGAATCGTTGATTATACGGAGGAGGGATATCTGGGGGAGATTCAGACAAACTCGGAGTGTGGAATCACCGGCAGCCTTGATCAGCTCGAGAAGCTCCCGATCGATGTCGCCAGAACAAAGGTTCCGATCGCTCTGAAGCAGGAGGTGACGACCGGGACTGCCTATCTGCGATCGGATATATCCGGTGAGATGAAGGACTATGAGATCCGGATCACAGAGATTCATATCGGTGAATCCCATACGACAAAGGGGATGGAACTGCAGGTGACAGATCCGGAGCTGATGAATCTGACGGGAGGCATCATACAGGGAATGAGCGGAAGTCCGATTCTACAGAACGGGAAACTGGTAGGTGCAGTCACACATGTATTTGTGAATGATCCGACCAAAGGATATGGGATATTCATTGAGAATATGCTGTAGTACGGGAGTGCTCTCCTTGACAACGGATATCCATTCTTTTATACTGATGGCGTTATAAATGAATGGGGTTAGGAGGATAATACGTTGAATATCTATGTAGTTTTTGGAATTGTTGGAATCATAAGCAGTATTTTAGCAGCGATGGCGGATGTGCCGCTGGTGAAGCCGGGAAAGCCGGATCCGAATGAAAAAGCGGCTGTAAACGGGGTGAATCCATGGTGGGCGGATGTGACAGCAAAACGGTTTAATGTATCATTCTGGCTTTCATTTCTGGGACAGCCGGGCGGCTACGTTGTCTTATGGCTTCTGGCAGACCTGATTGCAAACGAAAATGAAGCGTTGGCACTGGCATTAAGAATCAATACATTTATCGGATGTTATGTCGGTCTTGTATGCCATATTATTTATTGTATAAAGCCGCTTTTGTACCAGAAGCTTTGCAAGAAAATGTCCGATGACGAGAGTCTTGAGGTTATGAAGTCAATGGATCCGCTGATGTATGGACCAATGGCACTCGGCTTTCTGACGCTCTGGCTTGGCGGAACGATTATCATAGCAATCGCAATCGTGACAGGAGCACTTGCAGTTCCGAAGTGGTGTCTGCTTTTGAATCCGATTGTTGCAGCCATTATTTTACTGACAGTGAAGAAATGCGGCGGCAAAATCGTCGGAGTGCTTGGTGTAGGATTTTTGTTATTTTCAGTCTTACTTATTATTGCAGGTATATAGCCATTGGAAGGTAGCCTTATCCCGGTGTACGGATAAGGCTATCATTTTAAATTGAATATCTGCATAGCACCATAGGTAGGCGGCAGAGTTGTAGCAGCAACCTTTCTGTGAGGGCAGGAAATGTTTTTACAGGTGGCACAGGTGTTACAGGTTTGTTTGATCGTTGCGTGTTTTTTTGTATCCAGATGGAGGATCAAAGTTGTGGTTTTAAGCGGTCGAAGCATTTGACCATCCGTAAGCCGAATGGTATCCGGTGCAAGAGTTTTATAGATCTGCGGAAGCAGTTCGAGGGCATAGGTATCACCCAGAAAGGACAGTTCCACAAGGTGTAAACCGCTTTGTGTTTCCACTTCCTGTGCAAATGCTTCATATGCCTTTGTCAAGAGCATGAGACTGATACAATCCACGATATAGGCTTCCTGAATCTTCTCATGATTCAGGTATAATTCCGATAGCTCATCGATTCCATCTCCAAGCGTTACGAATCCATAGGCATAGTGGGGGAGAGAAACCGCATTCAAATCCTGATTCAGAGAGTAATATGCATAGGACTCCACCAGTGGAAGGAGTGCCGTGTAAATTGCCTGTATGTATGGAAGATCAGCTGTCGGAAAGTGAAAGCGACTGCAAAAGTCTGTCCAATCATCTGCGGACAGCTTCGGAAAAAGTTTACATTTCATGAGAGGGATCCTCCTTTTCTGAAGCGGCCATAACAGCTGCAATTTCCTGAAAACGACTTGTGATTTTATCATAGTTGTTGCGTTGATGCGGAAATCCGCAGTTCATACAGGATTTGATTCCGTTTTCTAAAAATTCACAGTTTCCGCCACAGGATTTTCCGAGCGTATAAAGAGGACAGTAGCAAAACAGACAGTTAAAGTCTTCTTCCGGGATTCCCTTATGGCATGGAAAATATTCACATTTTTTGTTTTGAAAAAATTTGTAATGTTCACTCATAATAGGGTTATCATCTCATGTTTCCGGGGGTAAATCAATAAATAATTTCAAAAACTGTATAACACAGAATATAAGGAATATGGTAAACTGAATATAGGGTTTACTTTTGAACTGTCTTTGATTTAAGGAGGAGATGAACATGGATTATAGAAGGTTTGGCAATAAGATCATAGCAAGAATTGATCGAGGGGAAGAGATTCTTGAAAAGGTGAAGGAAATTGCATTAAAGGAGAATATAAAGCTGGCCGGAATCAGTGCTTTGGGAGCGACCAATGATTTCACGGTAGGTGTATATAATGTGGATGAAAAGAAGTACTATGCAAATGAATTCAAGGGAAGCTATGAAATCGTTTCCTTAACCGGAACGATAAATACGATGAACGGTGAGTTTTATACACACATTCATATGAGTGCCGGAAATGACAAAGGAGAAGTATTCGGGGGACATCTGAATAAAGCTATGGTAAGTGCTACCTGCGAGATGGTAATTGATATCATAGATGGAAGTGTTGACCGAAGCTATGATGAAGAAATCGGATTGAATATATTTAATTTTGATTAAAGTGTCAAAGTTCCCGAAAAGATATGGTCACTCAGAATCTGGTATATGTATGGTCAGAATGTATGTACTTTGATAGATGTGAATGAGCAGGAACGGAAAGTAAAAGTAAAAAATTATGCAGATAAAAAATAGAAATTCTTTTGGTGCTAAGACCAAAATTCATTTGTTGAATTATATTGAATCAAGGACAGATAATAATATAGCGTTATTTGTGTCGTTAAACAAACCACACAGTAGACTTACTGAAAGCGGTGTGGAGTTACGATTACGAGAAATGGGGAAGAAGTTAGGTGTAGAAAAGGTACACCCACATAAGTTCAGAAGGACTATGGCCACCAGAGCAATTGAGAAAGGTATGCCGATTGAACAGGTACAGAAAATTCTGGGACATGAGCAAATAGATACAACGCTCAGATATGCAATGGTTAATCAAAACAATGTGAAGCTATCGCATCGAAAATATATTTCATAGATTGACTTGTAACGCAAAAGACGTTACAAT